>CADFJN010000004.1 GCA_902834555.1 Atopobiaceae bacterium | reverse complement strand
GTGAGTCTATGGGGATGGCCGCCTAGGCCGTCCAAGGAATCGTCCGCACCCCCATTGCGTACGAGACATGCCCTCCGGCGCCAAAAAGACGCCCGAGCACACGTTATCGAAGCAATCACGTCGATAACGGTGACTCGGGCGTCAATTTCTCGCCGGAGGGCGCATTTTCTCAGCTAGATGCTTACAGCAGAACGAGAAGGGCTCTCGCCCCTATCCGCCGAGGTAGGCCTTGCGGACGTCGTCGTCCACGAGGAGCTCAGCGCCGGTGCCGGTCTTCACGATCTTGCCGGTCTCGAGCACGTAGCCGCGCGCGGCAACCTTAAGCGCCATGTTGGCGTTCTGCTCGACCAGGAGGATCGTGGTGCCGTTCTTGTTGAGCGCCTGGATGATGTCGAAGATCTCGTCCACCAGGATGGGTGCCAGGCCCATCGAGGGCTCGTCGAGCATGAGGAGCTTGGGGCGGCTCATGAGGGCGCGGCCCATAGCGAGCATCTGCTGCTCGCCGCCGGAGAGCGTGCCAGCAACCTGGTTCATGCGCTCCTTGAGGCGAGGGAAGTGCTCGTAGACAAGCTCGAGGGTCTCCTTGTTCTCGGCGTCGGTACGGGTGTAGCCGCCCATGTCGAGGTTCTCGGAGACGGTCATGTGCGTGAAGACGCGACGTCCCTCGGGGCACAGGGCAAGCCCGCGCTCGACAATCTTGTGCGGCTTGATGCCCACAAGCTCCTCACCGCTGAACTTGATGCTGCCGGTGTCCGGCTTGATGAGCCCGGCGATGGTGTTGAGCGTGGTCGACTTGCCGGCGCCGTTGGCGCCGATGAGGGTCACGATCTCGCCCTCGTCGATGTCGAACGAGATGCCCTTGACGGCCTTGATGGCACCGTACGAGACGGCGAGGTCGCTGACGGAGAGCATGGCCATCTACTTCACCCCCTGCTTGCCGAGGTAGGCCTCGATGACCTTGGGGTCGTTCTGGATCTCCTCGGGCGTGCCCTTAGCGATTATGCGCCCGTAGTCCAGGACGCCGATGACCTCGCAGATGCCCATAACGAAGTTCATGTCGTGCTCGATGAGCAGGATGGCAATCTGGAAGTCGTCGCGGATCTTCTCGATGTTCTCCATGAGCTCCTCGGTCTCGGCAGGGTTCATGCCGGCCGCGGGCTCGTCCAGGAGCAGGACCTTGGGGTTGGTGGCAAGCGCGCGCAGGATCTCCAAGCGACGCTGGGCTCCGTACGGGAGGTTGCCGGCACGCTCGTGCGCCAGACCCTGCATGTTGAAGATGCCGAGAAGGTCCATTGCCTTGTCGTGGAACTCTTCCTCCTGCTTCCAGTGCTTGGGAAGGCGGAACACGTCCGTGAGGAGGTGCGTCGACATGGAGTTGCCAAACCCCACCAGGACGTTCTCCTCCACCGTCATCTTGTTGAAGAGGCGGATATTCTGGAACGTGCGGGCGATGCCCATCTTGTTGACCTCGACAACGCTCTTGCCCGCCGTGTCGTAGCCGTCGAGCAGGATGGTGCCGCGCGTGGGCTTGTACACGTTGGTGAGCAGGTTGAAGATGGTCGTCTTGCCGGCGCCGTTGGGGCCGATGAGGCCCGAGATCTCGGTGCGACCCATGGCGATGTTGAAGTCATCAACGGCAGTGAGGCCGCCAAAGTCGATGCCGAGGTGCTCTGCCTGGAGCACGGGCATCTTGCCAAGCTCGCGCTCGGGGACAAGGTTGGGGGTCTCCATCTGCACGAGCACCGGGCGGTGGCGCTTGGGAGATGCCGAGGGGGCTGCCTCGACGGTCGTCTCGGCTTTCGTGGTGTTGTCGCTACTCATGGGTGTGGCCCTCCTTCCCCGTGTCCTTCTCGGTTGCCGCAGTCACCGTGCTTGGCTCCGGAGCGGCTGCCACGGCCTCAGCGGCAGGCGCCGTAGCAGGGGCAAGGTCCTCGGGACGCTTGCCGTGGTTCATGATGCGCTCGATCACGCGGGACATCGAGAAGTCGTAGTCGCCGAGAAGACCCTCGGGACGGAAGATCATGACCAGGATCAGCACGACGGCGTAGACAACCATGCGGTAGTCGGAGACGGCACGCAGGGCCTCGGGCAGAATTGTGAGGACGGTCGCGGAGATGACGGAGCCGAGCATGGAGCCCATACCGCCGAGAACGACCATGACCAGGATCTCGATGGACTTCATGAAGCCGAACTTTGCCGGCGCCATGACGCCAATGCAGCCCGCGTACAGGCCACCTGCAACACCGGCGAAGAACGCCGACGCAACAAAAGCGAGCGTCTTGTAGTACGTGGTGTTGACGCCACAAGACTCGGCGGCAATCTCGTTATCACGGATGGAGAGAATGGCGCGGCCGTGGCGCGACTTCATCATCGTGTGAATCAGGAAGAGCGAAATCGCCACCACGATGAACGTGTTCAGGAAGTTTGTGTACGAGGGGATGCCCGTAAGGCCCTTGGCGCCGCCGGTGAGCGTGAAGCCAAGGACGCTGTCGATGTTTTGCATGACCACGCGGATGATCTCGGCAAAGCCCAGCGTGATGATGGCCAGGTAGTCGCCTTTGAGGCGCAGGGCAGGGACGCCGATGATGAGGCCGCAGATTGCCGCGCACACGCCGCCAAAGATGATACCGATAACAAAGAGCCCCACGGCAGCGGGGCTGCCGGTGGTGAAGTCGCGCGTGGTTACGCCCACAACGTCCATCATACGCATGATGAAGATGGCGCAGGAGTAGCCGCCCACCGACATAAAGCCGGCATGGCCCAGCGGGAGCTGGCCAAGGTAGCCGGTCGCGATGTTGAGCGAGACGGCCAGGATGATGTAGATGCCAATCTGCTCGATGACGCCGGTCTGGTAGCGGCTCACCACGCCGCCATCAATCATGAGCTCGCCCACGACGAGAAACACCACCACGAGAATGGCGTTAATCAGGTAGCGCATGGGCATGGAAAGGCTGCGGTAGCCGGAGGCAGACGGCGTGCCTGCCTGCGCAGTTGTTGCCTTAGATGCAGTCACGGCTTCCTCCTTAGACTTTCTCCGTCATCGGGCGACCCAGAATGCCGGTGGGCCTCACCACGAGGACGATGATCAGGAGCAGGAACACCACGGCGTCCTGCCAGACGGACAGGCCGATGGCCGAGACGAACACCTCGGCAAAGCCAACGAGAAGCCCACCTATGACGGCACCGGGGATTGAGCCAATGCCGCCCAGGACGGCAGCAACGAAGGCCTTGGTGCCCAGCATGATGCCCATCGTGGGCGTGGCCTGCGTGTACGCCATGCTGTAGAGTACGGCGCCAATGCCGGCAAGGGCAGAGCCCACGGCAAACGTGAACGAGATGGTGTTGTTCACGTTGATGCCCATGAGGCGCGCGGCACCCATATCCTCGGAGACGGCACGCATGGCCTTGCCGAGCTTGGTCTTCTGGACGAGGATCGTGAGCACGATGGTCGAGATGGCCGTCACGGCAATGGTGATGATAGCGTTCGCGGAGAGCGACACGTCCCCAACGCTCAGGCTGGGCAGGTCGAAGTAGTCGGGAACGACCTTTGCGTCAGCGCCAAACACCAGCTGCGCCCCGTTCTCGAGGAAGTACGAGACACCGATAGCGGTGATGAGCAGGCTCATGCGTGGCGCTTCGCGAAGCGGCTGGTAGGCGACCTTGTCGATAAGGACGCCAAGCCCCGCGCATCCGGCAATCGAAAGGATGATGGCCAGGACAGGGCTCAGCCCCAGCTGGCTCATCACGATCCACGAAATGTAGGCACCTACCATGATGATGTCACCATGGGCAAAGTTGAGCAGCAGGATGATGCCGTACACCATCGTGTAGCCCAGGGCGACCAGCGCGTAGATGCTGCCCAGCTGGAGACCGTTGAGCACCTGCGTCAGTATCGTCACGGCACAACACTTCCTCTCTAGAACACGGGTCCTGTAGAACCGAGGAAGCGCCGGGGGCTGCGTGCGCACCCGGCGCTTCCCTCAAATACACTCTAAACTGTCCTACTTGCCCTCGACGGTCTTGAAGACCTCCTGCTTGCCACCCTTGAAGGTGATGACCAGCGTGGACTTCACAGGGTCGCCGGTACCGGAGTAGGAGATGTCACCGGTCACGCCGTTGGCGGTGCCGGAGGCGATGGCATCGACGATGGCCTGCTTGTAGTCATCGGAGCCATAGGCAGCCTTGCCGTCCTTCTCGACGGTCTCGACAGCGTTGAGAAGAATCATCGCGGCGTCATAGCCAAGGGCGCAGAAGTTGGAGGGCGTGTCGTTGTACTCGTCCTTGTAGGCCTTGATGAAGTCCTGGACCTTCTCGTCCTCGTTCTCGGAGACGAAGGAGCAGTCGTAGTAGCAGCCCTCAAGGTCCTCGGCGCTTGCGTACTCCTCGTCACCGCCCACGATGTTGGACCAGCCGTCGGCACCCATGAAGACGCCGGTGTAACCGAGCTTCCTGGCCTGGGTCACGATCTTGCCGTCGTCCTGGTAGTAGTTGGGCGAGAAGATCGCGTCGGGGTTGGTTGCGATGATGTTGGTAAGCTGCGAGTTGAAGTCGGTGGCGCCAGAGGGATAGCCCTCGGAGTCGCTCACGGTGATGCCCTTCTTGCCGGCCTCCTCCCTGAAGGCGTCGGCAACGCCCTGCTCGTAGTCACCGCCCTGGTTGTAGATCACGCCAACGGTCTTGTAGCCCTGGTCGGCTGCAAAGTCGGCCATGAGCTTGCCCTGGTACGGGTCGGTGATGCAGGCGCGGAAGTAATTCTTGCCATAGGAGATGACATCGGCTGCGGTAGCAGAGGGCGTCACGCAGGGCATGTTGTCCTTAACGGAGGCCTGTGCAACGGCGATGGTGGGGGTGGAGGTCACGTCGCCGATGATGCCCACGACGCCATCCTCGACGAGCTTGTTGTAGACGTTGACAGCCTCGGTGGCGTCGCCCTTCTCGTCCTGGGTGTCAAGCTCGATCTGCTTGCCGTTGATGCCACCGTTGCTGTTGACCTGCTTGACGTAGAGCTCGGCGCCGTAGCGGCAGGCGAGGCCGTACTGGGCAACGTCGCCGGTGTAGGGGCCCATGAGGCCGATCTTGATGGTGTCGGAGCTGGAGCCGTTAGAGGAGCCAGAGTTGCCGCCGCAGGCAGCAAGGCCAAGGCCCATGCCCGCGACAGCACCGGCCTTGACGAAGTTGCGCCTGGAAATGTTGGTGTTCATACGTACCCTCCCTTGTCTTGGCCGCGCGAACATCCCGCGCGGAGGTTGTGGACAACTGTATGAAAGGGCAGCAGAAGCAGGCGCGCCGCACCTGAAAGCTTATTCGAGACGTAACACATGAACCAGCTTTGTAACATGCGCAAGCTGGGAATACACCGTTTGCTCGGATCCCTATCGGCTAGAACCACTGTCTTCCGTGCGGCGCGACTCCCTGCTACGAGAGACGAGAAGGGCAAAGAGCATGCCCACCGCCGCCCCGCAAAGGTCTATGAGCACGTCTCTGGGAGAGGACTCCCTGCCAGGCACAAAGCGCTGGATCGTCTCGTCTGCCACAGGGATGAGGGCAACCACCAGGGGGCCAAGCCAGCGGGGAAGCCGCCCGTTTATTGCCGGACGGAGGAAGGCGGGCACGCTCAGACAACCGAGGACCGTATACTCGAGAAAATGCGCCGTCTTGCGCACGGCAAAGCTCATGGCCGCCTCGCCCGTGATGCCCAGCGCGTTGAGAAGCGGCGCCACAACGGCAACCACGCGCGAGCTCTCAAGCGATGACTCCGGCCCCTGCACGAGCGAGTGCCCCCACACAAAGGCCACCCACAGGCAAAAGGCGAGCACCCACCTCTTTTGGTGGGTGCTCGTCCCGAGTCGTCCATATGCGGATCTCGAGGACTCCCCCATCCCTTCTCGCATCACGCCTCCAGCGCCTCGACGTGCGAGACGGGCGTCTCACCAGCAAAGTGACGCGGCCGGTACCCACCGGCAGTGGCGCTGCCGTGCCTTGCGGATGCCATGTGCCAAGCGGCGGCACGCAGCGCAGAGGTTTGGGTGCCGCCCTCGATGACGCGCAGATAGTCGCGAGAGGACCTGCGAACGGCGGCAGAGGGGTTGCGCGAGAACTCCTCAGCAACCAGGTAGTCGACGTAGGTCTCGGTGTCCACGACCTCCGGGTGTCCCGCAGGCGGCCTGAAGTAGAGGAACTGCGTGTCCTGCTCGATGCCATCCGGCTCGTCAAGCGAGTCCTCGTCGCCCACGCAGTCCGAGAAGGGCTCGACCGGCAAGGGCGCAGGCGCAGATACAGGCGCTGGCGAGACGGGCTCACCGCCATGGATCTTCTCGTCCATGGCCTTGAGCGCACGATCCCAGTCGTCCTCCGTTACGTCCTCGACGCTTCGCTTCTCCGGGTAGGCGTCCTCCTCCACGGGGGCAACGCGACGCGAGATGTCGCGTGGGCCAGCAGCCATAAATTGCAGGTCGTCGATGCCTTTGGAGCCAAACTCGGAGGGAATTGCGTCCTCAGAAGCCTCGCCCATGTTGATGGGCCCAGAGATGGATGGACCAACGGTAGCGGTCCACCACGTGGTACCAACGTCTCCCACCGAACCGTCCGCGCGCTCGATCACGGGGAGGCCCTCCATGCGGTTGGCGTCTATGCGCGCCGAGAGAGTTGCGGCCACGCCCTGCGCACGCGTTGCCATACGCTGACGGAAGGTCTGCTTGCCCACGTAGTTCTCGGCGATGTCCTCGTAGTCGTGGGCGGCATGCCGACCATGGGCGCTGCTGCCGGTAGAGGCCTCCAAGACCTCCTCAGCCTTCTCCGCAGAGCTGAGGCGGCCCATGCGCTCCCAGTCTTCCGGACGCATGTGGCGCGGCGTGTGCACGGCGCGAGGAGCATCGTTCTGCTCGCCATTCTCTGCAGTCTCTTCGTCCACCTGGCTGGCATCGCGCTGCCTTGCGGCCGCACGGCTGCGCGCGACGGCAGTTATCAGCGCATAGGTGCCAATGGTGACAAGGACGCCGCCGGCAAAGCTCACGCCAAGCGCACCGGCAGTTTCGACGTCTATGCCCGAGAGGTCGATGCCTGAAAGGCCAATGTCTTGAAGAACATCAAGAGGGGAACCCTCCGCTGCAAAGGCAGATACGGGTGTGCCAAGGGTGGCAGCGCCGAGAAGGCCTGCGACAACCGCTGGACTCCTCCTGCACGTCATCTTGCTGCACCTCCGATGCCCATTGCTTCGAGGCCGTACAGCGCTGGACGAACAGGGCTACCTGTGACCTAAGACGCACCGCCCGGAGGGCGGATACGAGCAGGTGGACAACGGCGTTGTTCGTCTTTGGCTGCATGTGCCGTCGCGACACTCACGTGTCATGAAAACTACGTATCAGACTATACTTTTCACCACGCCAAATGCAAGCAGGGAATTGTTACGGGGAGGGCAAAATGGCCAACATTGCGGTGGTTACGGGGGCTTCATCGGGGGTTGGGCGCGAATTTGTCCGCCAACTCGACCGTGGGGCGGGCGGTCCGCTCGACCAGATATGGGTCATAGCGAGAAACGCCGAGGCGCTTGAGGTGATCGCGGAGCAAACTGCAACGCCCGTGCGCGTGTTTGCGCTCGACCTCACCAAGCGCTCCTCCTATGAGTGTCTGCGCGACGCTCTGGAAGAGGAAGCCCCCACAGTGCAGTGGCTTGTGAACAGCGCCGGCTTTGGCAAGTTTGGCGACTTTGGCCAGATTGCAGAGGAGGACGAGGGCAACATGGTGCGCCTCAACTGCCTTGCCGTGGTCGAGATCACCTATCACTGCCTTCCGCACATGGTTGCCGGCTCGCGTGAGGTGAACATGGCCTCGATTGCGGGGCTCATCCCCCAACCGGGCCTCTCGACCTACTCGGCCACCAAACGCTTTGTGGTGGACCTTTCGCGTACCCTCGACTACGAGCTTGGACCCGTGGGCATTCACGTGTGCGCCGTGTGCCCCAAGTTCATGGAGACGGGTTTTCTCGCCAACCCCGGTGATGCTCGCGAGGTGCGTCGCATGACCACCATTGGCTACGAGAAGCCCGCCGATGTGGTGAGAAAGGCGCTGCATGCGGCAGTGCTGGGCCGCTCCACCTGTGTGACCTCGCCGGACATGCTGGCGGCCAGCGTCGTGGCGAAGGTTCTGCCCGCAAGCTGGGTCATGCGTGCCCAAGACCTTCTCTTCACAGCGCGCGCAGGCGAGTAGGGCGGGGGCGCGCTGCGGCGGGAGTACCACGGCCCGCTCCGGCACCAAATGCCGCCGGAGCGGGCCATATGTTGCAAACGCCGCCAAAACTGCTTCTCCGGCGACAAAATGCCGCCGGAAGACATGTTCCAGCGGCATTCTCTGCTAAAAATGGCTCTCCGGCGACACGCCCTCACGGCACGTGAGTTATAGCCACTCGGTGCCGAGACTTACATCACATACTCGCTCTGCGCAGCCTTCTTGGCCGAGCGGATGAGGAACTCCTCGTTGGAGTTAGTGGCCTTCAAGCCCTTGACCAGCGCAGAGGCGGCGCGCTCGGTGTTGTTCATGTTGGCGAGCACGCGGCGGATTCCCCACACGAAGGGCGTGAGCTCGGCAGGCAGGAGCAGGTCCTCGTTGCGCGTGCCAGAAGAGACCGGGTCGATTGCGGGGAAGATGCGCTTGTCGGCCAGCTCGCGGTCAAGCTTAAGCTCCATGTTGCCGGTGCCCTTGAACTCCTCGAAGATGACCTCGTCCATCTTGGAGCCGGTGTCTACCAGCGCAGAGGCGATGATGGTGAGTGAGCCGCCGTTCTCGATGTTGCGAGCGGCGCCCAGGAACTTCTTGGGCGGGTAGAGCGCTGCAGAGTCAACGCCGCCAGAGAGGATGCGGCCGCTCGCAGGCTGCGCGAGATTGTACGCGCGGGCCAGGCGCGTGATGGAGTCGAGCACAACCACAACGTCCTCGCCAAGCTCGACGAGCCTCTTTGCGTGCTCGATGACCAGCTCGGACACGGCAGTGTGGTTCTCGGCCGGCATGTCGAAGGTCGACGCCACAACCTCGCCGTGAATGGAGCGCTGCATGTCCGTGACCTCCTCGGGGCGCTCGTCCACGAGCAGGCAGACGAGGTGCACCTCGGGATTGTTGGCGGCGATGGACTGGCAGATCTTCTTGAGTACCGTGGTCTTTCCTGCCTTGGGCGGGCTCACGATGAGGCCGCGTTGGCCCTTGCCGATGGGGGCGACAAGATCGATAGCACGACCGGTGATGGAGTCCTTGCCGCACTCCATGACCAAGCGCTCGTTGGGATAGATGGGGGTAAGGTCGCGGAAGCGCGGGCGGCTCTTCATCGACTCGGGGTCGCGACCGTTCACGTGAGCAATGGAGATGAGGGGCGGATACTGGGCGGGGTACTTGGTGTTGGTGCGAGCAGGACCAACCGTCCCCTCGACGCGATCACCCGGACGCAGCGAGTAGTTGCGAATGAACTGCTGGCTCACGTAGGCGTCGTTGTCGCCCTTCATGTAGTTGCCAGTACGAATCCAGCCTGCGCCGGCGTTGCCAATTTCAAGGATGCCATCCACAGGGTGGAAGCCCTCGGCGGCGGCTGCGGCCTGGTACACGGCCTCGACCAGGTCTGACTTGTGGACCCCAACGTACTCGACGCCCAGCTCAGCTGCCTTGGCACGAAGGTCTGCCACCTTCATGACCTGCAGCTCGTCACGGGTGAGCGAGGGCTGGGTTTGGGTCTGCTGGCCATTGTGGCGGTTATGCTGCTTGTGGTTCTGCTGATTACGGCGGTTGAAGCCGTTTCCCTCTCCGCTGCCGTTGTTAAAGCGGTTGTTGCCGGAGTTGTTGTAGTTTACGCGCCTACGCCTACCCTGCTGCTCTGAGCGCTGGCCGTACTCGCGATTTTGCCTCTGATAGTGGTTTTGCTGCTCGCCCGCGTGATCTGCCTCGGAAAGCGTTGCCGCGGGCATGGGGGCAGGCACCGAGCTTGCCTGCGTTGCCTCCTGCGTAAGCCGCGTCATCTCTGAGAAGCTCGGGTGTTCGTGCTCAACGCGATCGACGTGCTCGGGAGCCTCTGCGGGCGTTGGCTCCTGGTGCTCGGGTGCGACGGATTCGCTCTTGGCTGCCTCTGCCTTGGCACGCTCGTCCGCCTCGATCTGGGCACGCGTACGACGGCGACGACGGGGCTTTGGCGCAGGCTGCTCCTCCGCATCGTGACCCGCTGCTTCTGGCGAGCCCGGTTTTGCGGAAGCGCTGGAGACACCTGCGGCCGCTTCCGCCTTTGCCTTCTCGTCTGCCTCTATCTGGGCGCGAGTACGCCGGCGGCGCTTGGGCTTGGGGGCGTCTTCCTGAACGGCATCGGGAGACTTCGCGGACGCAGGAGCCGAAGAGGCGGTCTCAAGAGGAAGCTCGCCCTGTGCCGTGCCAGTGCCCTCGTCCTTCTTCTTAGACGTCCGACGGCGCCTGGGCTTGGGCGCCTCCTCCGCGGCTGGTTTGCCATCCGCAAGCGCGGCCTCGGCGGCAGCTGCCTTGGCAAGCTTGTCCGCCTCAATCTCTGCGCGGGTGCGACGGCGACGCCTGGGCTTGGGCGCCTCCTCGGGAATCTCCGCCGGGGTAGCACCCATAGAATCCGCGGGCGTCTCGTCTGTCATGCTGTTTTACCTCTCACTCTCACGCGGGACGCGTGGTGCGCCAAGCCGTCGTGCAAAATAATTGATTGATGGGCTTCGATGAGACCGTGTTACTCGGTGAATCCCCTCGGCACGGCTCCGAGACGGCCACGGAGGAACCGTCCATCACATGCAAGGAGGGGTTTGTTGCGACGTGCATACATACAGCAGGGGCTGCCATATGGGACGCCACGTTGGGGTCACTATAGCACGACATGCGCAACCATGCACGTTGAGGCCACAAAACGAGCCCAAGGTAACGCTACCGCCCACCCGGCACTACTCTTCCGTCTGTCCCTCAGACTTCTGGTTCCTGGGACGGCGCTTGACTACAACCTCTGCAATGCGAGCGGCAAGGAGTGCCGCATGCCTGCCGCCTTGAGGCGTAAGCACAAGGCCAGACGCCCGAGACGGCCCGCGCTCGACAAGCCCTTCCAGCACAAGGGACGAGACGGACATGGAAACCGTAGGCTGCAGGAGCCCCAGCGACTCGACGAGCCTTGTGACCGTGACCGGTTGCGCGTCCTCGGCATACATGGCGAGAAGCACGAGGTCTCCCGCCTTGGCAAAGACCGAACCCATGGCGTCAACGTACTTGACAATGCGCTCGGGCAGCGTGCGAGAGAGCGGCTGGCCAGGCAAAATCTCCTTGCAGGTAAGCTCGGAAAGCCTGTCAACACAGCTGCTTCCCTCTGGCGTGATGATGCACACGACGTTACGGCGGTCCACGCCCCCCTCGCCGCGAGAGATATACCCAAGATCGGCCAGGTGGTTCGTCCGATGCGTCATGGTGGGCCGCAGCGCGCCCTGGTACTCGGCGATGGCAGAAGTCTTCATGGGCTCCCCTGCCACCTGAAGGCGGCAGAGAACCGCGAACTCCTCGAACGTGAGTCTGTCACGCGCAGGCTGTGACTGACGCACGAGGTTGTACGCTCTGCGTACTGACATATACTCGCGCAAGTCCACGAGCCCCACCTCTGTCTCTAGCCGCACCCCGACGAATGGGACGACGTAGTAGTACCAGATGCACCGCGCACCCGTTGCTAACCCGCGGCCCTCTTTATATCTTAGTTGGTGTAAATCGCCGAAACAACTGCATATCCTTGCTTTTTGCCGCTGTGACGCCAGCACGAAAGGGGGACGGGGCGAAAAAAGCTACATGCTCTGCGGCGCATGGACCCCGCAGAACTCGAGCGTAAGGGCGAGCACCCTGCGCGTGGCGTCCACGGCGGCGAGACGCGCCTTGGAAAGGCTCTCGTCCACCGGGCGTCCCTTGCTGGGCAGCACCTGGCACACGGTGTAAAAGGAGTGGAAGTCGCCTGCCAGCTCCTCGGCATAGTGCGTGAGGCGGAAGGGGGCGCGGTCGCGCGCGCAGCCCTCCACCAGCGCCGGGAACTCAGAGAGCTTGCGGGCAAGCGTCGCCTCGGTGGAATCGGTGAGCAGAGAGAGGTCGTAATCCTCGCCCACCGCGCGCCTGGCTACCTCGTCCATGCCGAGCTTCTCGGCCTCCTCGGCCGTCACGCCTGCGCCTTTGCGCAGGATCGAGCAGATGCGCGCATGCGCGTACTGCACGTAGTAGACGGGGTTGGTGTTGTCCTGCTTCTTTACCTTCTCGATGTCGAAGTCGATCATCTGGTTGCTCGACTTGGAGATGAGCGTGTAGCGCGTGGCGTCAACGCCGACCTCGTCCATGAGCTCCTTGAAGGGAATCATGGTGCCCTTGCGCTTGGACATGCGCACCGGCACGCCGTCGCGCAGCAGATTCACGAGCTGCCCGAGAAGGACCTCCAGCTTGCCGGGGTAGCCAAGCGCCGCGCAGGCGGAGTCAACGCGCTGGATGTAGCCGTGGTGGTCGGCACCCCAGATGTCGATCACGTGGTCTACGCGCTGGAACTTGTTCCAGTGGTACGCCACGTCGGAGGCAAAGTAGGTGTACTCGCCGTTGGTCTTGATGAGCACGCGGTCCTTGTCGTCACCAAGCGCGGTGGAGCGGAACCACAGGGCACCGTCCTCGTCGCGATAGAGGTAGCCCATCTCGTCCAGACGTGCGAGGGCGCGATCGACTGCCGAGGTGCCGTCCTCGTTCTTCTCGTAGAGGGAACGCTCGGAGAACCACACGTCAAAGCGGCAGCGGGACTCGTCAAGCGTGCTCTTTATGGACTCGAGCATAAGCTTGTAGCCGCGCTCGCGGAACTCGAGCATGCGCTGCTGGGGATCCGCGTCGACCCAGCGGATGCCATCTGTATCCATGAAGTGGCGGGCGACGTCGATGATGTAGTCGCCGCCGTAGGCGTTGCCGCCCAGGTTCGTGTTGAAGGAGTCCATGTAGGGATGAAGCTCGGGGTGCGCGTCCTCCTCGTCTCCCACAAAGGCCTTGCGGTCGTCGAGAAGCACCTGCACTGCCTCGTCGAGCGAGCAGCCTCGCTCGGAGACCACCTGGGCGAGCTGCAGGTAGCGCTCGGCGACGGAGTTGCCAAAGACGTCCATCTGGCTGCCGTGGTCGTTGATGTAGTACTCGCGCTCCACGTTATAGCCGGCGTGTTCCATCACGCGGCAGAGCGAATCGCCAAGGGCGGCCCAGCGGCCGTGACCAATGTGGAGCGGCCCCACGGGGTTGGCCGAGACAAACTCGACCTGGACCTTCTCGCCGGCGCCAATGTTGGAGCGCCCAAAGTCATGGCCCTGCTCGCGCACCGTGCGGAAGACCTCGTTGTTGGCAGCGGCAGAGAGATAGAAATTCACAAAGCCGGGACCGGCGACCTCGACCTTGGAGATGCCGGGGTCCTTCTGCATGTGATTCACGATTGCCTGGGCGATAGCGCGGGGCGCCATGTGGGCGAGACGAGCGGAGCGCAGGGCGAGCGTGGTGGTCCAGTCACCGTTGTCGGCGTCTGCGGGGCGCTCGAGGCCAAGATCCCCAACCTCGAAGGCAGGCAGGTCTCCCGCCTCCTGTGCGTCCGCGACGGCCTTCCTGACGAGCTCCTCAATCTTCTCGGGCATGTGCCCCGTCCTTCCGTGATACCCGCGCGCCCCCTGGCGCGCTCCCGTGTGCAGCAGTGTAGCAGAGGCGTTGGCAGACGCCGAGGTGGGACGCTGACGTGTTAGCGCCTCACGCGAGATGAGCCGCTGCGCTCCTCCGCCGCAAGGTCGCGACGAAGCGCGGCAAGGCCCTGCTCCAGGCCCACGGGGTAGGCCTGCGGGTTGAGGAAGCGGGTGATTGCCGGATCGAGGTGCATAAGCGCGTTGTGGCAGCGCGAACGGGACTCCTCGATGTCGACCGGCTCGCCCACGCGCTTGCCGTGCTCAACGTAGCAGGTGAGGAGCTCGCGAGGGGTGCCGGAGAGGCCGTAGGACGAGAAGGGATCGAGGATGTCCTCCATGCTCGTGGCCGCCGCAGCATCCCCGCGCGTGTAGGAGTCGTCGAGGATCATGTCGCCCACGGGGCAGTGGTCGTCGTCCAGGAAGCGCAGGACATGCTGGACGCCCGGGATGGTGCGCTTGTAGGCCTGCTCGGAGAGCTTGATCACGGGGTTCCAAGGGGCGTCAGCCGAGTCGCGTACGGCAGAGAGCTTGTAGACGCCGCCAAGCGAAGGCTGGGGATCGCAGGTGGCGAGCTTGGTGCCCACGCCAAACGAGTCGATGGGCGCGCCCTGGGCGTAGAGCGACTGGATGGTGTACTCGTCCAGGTCGTTCGAGGCAGAGATCTTGACGTAGGGCAGGCCTGCGTCGTCGAAGGCCTTGCGGGTCTCCTTGGTGAGCTTTGCCAGGTCGCCCGAGTCGATGCGGATTGCCGCCAGACGCTCGCCCGCAGCCTCCATCTCCTTGGCGACCGTGATTGCGTTCTTGATGCCCTGATGGACGTCGTAGGTGTCGAGAAGCAACACGCAGTTCTTGGGGCTCGACTTTGCGAAGGCGCGGAATGCATCGAGCTCGGTGGGGAACGCCATGACCCAGGAGTGCGCGTGCGTGCCAAAGACGGGGATGCCGTATATCTTGCCCGCCAGCAAGTTGGAGGTGGAGCTTGCACCGGCGATATAGGATGCGCGAGCAACGGCGAGGCCGCCGTCGGGACCCTGGGCGCGCCTCAGGCCAAAGTCGGACACGGGATGTCCCTCGGCCGCGCGGACCACGCGCGAGGTCTTGGTTGCCACGAGCGTCTGGAAGTTCACGAGGTTGAGCAGGGCAGTCTCGATGAGCTGGCAGTCGATGAGTGGACCTTGGACTCGAACCATGGGCTCGCGCGGGAAGACCACGTCGCCCTCGGGCACGGCGTGAATCGTAAGGTCAAGGTGGTGGTTGCGGAGATACTCGAGGAATGCGGGTTTGAACATCGAGCCGCCGCCGGGTGCTGGGATGCTGGCCAGGTAATCGATTTCCTCGTCGTCGAAGACGAAGTTCTCTACCAGGTCGGGAATCTGGCCCATGCCGCAGGCCACCGCGTAGCCGCCGCCAAAGGGGTTCTCGCGGAAGAAGGCGTTAAACGTCGCCTGCGTGTCCACAAGGCCCGACTCCCAGAATCCCTGGGCCATCGTGAGCTCGTAGAGGTCGGTGTTGAGCGAGACGTCGGTTGGCTTGGTGCGGTCCGTGAGCGACATGGTGATACTTCCTCCTGTGTTGAGGCGCCCGCCGCGAGACCTCGCCCCGCACCGGGCACTGTCTGCAGTATGCCTTACCCGAGCGCCATGGCGAGAAACCACACCACCGCCACGACGACTATGACCGCGATGACGATCTTCTGGCCCTTGGACATGCGCAGGTCATCGTCATCGGGCTCCATGAGCTGGCGGCCCTTCTCGCGCGCCTCGGCAATGCGCCGCTGCTCGGCGGCGTCCTTCTCGCTTGCGGCCTTCTCTGCCTTCAGGCGCTCGAGCTCAGCGCGCTCACGGGCAGCCTCCTGGGCCTTGTCGCGGGCGGCCTTCTCGGCACGAAGCTTCTCGAGCTCTGACCTCTCCTCGTCGGAGAGGGGCGTGTTCTCTGGCATGGAACCTCCATGGTGGGCGCGCGGCAGGCGCGCGATTGCCTACAGATGTGAGTCTATACCCCTTTGCGACCGCTGGGCAGCGATGGTGCCGCTACCTGGGTGCGGGGAAGCTCCGGACCCTCGACACCTGTGGCGTCGAAGGCGGGCACGAAGCTCTCCGAGACGGTGCCACCCTCCTGCCACCATAGGTTCTCGAAGCCGAGGTCATCCGCGTGGCAGAGGACAATCTCGTACTCCTCGTCCGTCACCGCGCGCGCAAGGTCGCCGCCGGCCTTGCGGCAGGTGTCGTTGGGCGTGTACTGGTTCATGACCGAAAGGTCCGCCGCGTTGCCGCAGGTCTCCCACACGCGGTCGAGGACCGCGCAGGAGTCGTCCACGTGTCCGGGAAGCACCAGGTGTCGCACGATGACGCCGCGCTTCATCGCGCCGTCCTCCCCCACCAGTCGGCCGCCGGCCGCGTCTACGGAGGAGACCATCTCAACCAGCGCCGCCGCGGCAACGCTGGGGTAGTCGCGCGCAGCCGAGAGCGAGCCCGCAAGCGCGGGGCTTGCGTACTTGAAGTCGGTGAGCCAGATGTCGATGACGTCGGACATTGCGCGGACGACCTCGGGCAGCTCGTAGCCGGAGGTGTTGCAGACCGTGGGGATGGCAAGGCCGTTCTCGCGTGCGAGAAGCACCGCCTCGCGCACCGTGGGCGCAAAGTGCAGGGGCGTCACGAGGTTGATGTTGAGGGCGCCCTGTGACTGAAGCTCGAGCATCATCTCGGCGATGCGCGAGGTGGAGACGGCAAGGCCAAAGCCCTCCTGGGAGATCTGGTGGTTCTGGCAAAAGCGGCAGCGCAGCGGGCAGCCCGTGAAAAAGATGGCGCCGGAGCCTGCCTCACCCGAGATGGGCGGCTCCTCCCAGAAGTGGAGCGCGGCCTTTGCGACGCGCGGGGTGGAGGTGGCGCCGCAGACACCGGCCTTGCCCTGGGAGCGCGCGGCACCACAGCGGCGCGGGCAGAGCCCGCAGGCGTCGTAGGAGGATGCGTCCAGCTTGGCGAGAAGACCTTCCATCCCTGCCATGCTCCCATCGGACTTGGAGGCGAGATAAGAAAAGGGGCCCAAGCTTTGTGCCCGGGCCCCACAAATTCCATGGTGGAGATGAAGGGATTCGAACCCTCGGCCTCTGCCTTGCGAAGGCAGCGCTCTCCCAGCTGAGCTACATCCCCAGGCGCGCATGCGCGGGAGCCATTGTCGCAATTTGCCGCGCCCGTGTCAACGTCAAAGTGCGGGATTTGCGAAAGAGCATCACAGGGTGCCACGGCAGAGCGTCAACGCACGGCACCTCCGCGAGCCGGGCCGTGCCAGACGGGCGGTTTGTACGCACTTGCCGCCAAAATGGGCCCTCCGGCGACAAACCGCGACCTTCCGGTGGCCAGCCGGCAACCTACTCGCAAGCGAAAAAAGCCGCCCCCTGCGGATACGATTATGAACCCACCTTCATAAGGTGGGTGTCCTCATCGTCCATTCCGGCTTCCCCAGCAACGGAGGATCCCCTTCCAGGACGAGATGTCGGACTCCCTAGTAACGCTTGTCGGTTCACCCAGTTTGTACCGCAGGGGGACGACAAATCCAATGTAGGCGAACTCGCACCCCGATGCCAGTCTTGACATGGCGAGCGGTGGCCACATAATGGATGTATTAGGCACTTTTTGCGCCAACATTCAATAGCCATTCAAATGAGCCGCAGCTATTCGGCCTTGTTGCTTTATCCCCTTCATTCATCTCCGCTGCTAAGCAGCACGTTTTCCCACGTTTCTGTGTATTATGTCTCGCTAGGAAATAACGGCGAGAAGGAGGAGGTGTCAGACGGTGCCCAGGTACTGGCTATCGTTTCTCTGCCTGTTTGCCGCATCGCTCGCCTGTGCACTGGCCGTGACTCCCCTCGCAAGAAAGATTGCCATCCGCGTTGGAGCAGTTGACTACCCCAACAAAAGACGCGTGAACAAAACTCCCGTACCGCGCATGGGCGGAATTGCCATCTTTGCGGGTATCGTCGCTGCATTTGTAGTGCAGTACATTGGCACCACACACTTTGGATGGCCAGTTGTTCTCGTGCCGTCACCGCGCCTCTCGGTAAACTACTGGATGCTTGTCCTTGCGTTTGTCATCATCTTTACAACTGGCATGCTTGACGACAAGTACACCCTCAAGCCTCGCGCGAAGCTTCTGGGGCAGGTGCTTGCCGCCACGGTAGCAGCCATGGGTGGCCTGGTCATTGGCGTTATTGCAAACCCCTTCGACCCTGGCGAGTTCATCGAGCTTGGCTGGCTCACCTACCCCGTGACCATCATCTACCTGGTTGCCTACGTGAATATCATCAACCTCATCGACGGGCTTGACGGTCTGGCCGCGGGCATCTCATGCATAGCCAGCGTGACCATGTTCGTGCTCTCGATCTGGGCCGGCCGCCTGGACGCCGCGGCGCTTGCCTGCGCCATTACTGGTTCTACGCTTGGCTTTCTCCACTACAACTTCCACCCCGCGAGCATCTTCATGGGAGACTCGGGCTCGCTCACGCTGGGCTTTGCACTGGGCACCATCTCGCTTCTCTCGGTGACGAGAATCGCGGGACTCACAACGATCATCGTGCCGCTGGTGATCGCGGGGATTCCCATCATCGACACGTTCTCCGCAATCGTAAGGCGCACCCGAGCGCATGTGAGTGTGGGACGAGCAGATCGCGGCCACATCCACCACCGACTGCTTGCCGAGGGCTTCGACCAGAAGCAAGCCGTGCTTGTTGTGTACGCCTGGACAGCGCTCCTGTGCGGCGGCGCACTTGTGATGACACAGGTCACCACAGTGCCGCGCATCTGCATCTTCCTTGTGCTTCTGGTTGCCTCGGGAGCCTTTGCCAAGCACCTACACCTCTTCGAGCCCGTGCTGCGCCACCACAAGGACCCCCGCACGGGAGATGACGAGCTTGTGGGGCCAGATGACCCCGCCTTTGCCGAAGAGTCCGAGAAAGCCCGCGAGCGCCGGGAAGAGAGGCGAGAAGAGCTTCTCGGCATTCGCCCGGAGGGCAAGGACGAGAGCGAGAAGCACCAGTAGGACTCTTTGCTGCTGGTTTCGGTCCCGGGTCGCTGGGATGGCTCCCGCTACACATTCGGAAACGAATCTGTGACCCGCGCAGGTTGCCACACAATCGAAGCACGAATGTGTGGCGAGAAGGGCGGAGCACGCTACACATTCGGAAACGAATCTGTGACCCGCGCAGGTTGCCACACAATCGAAGCACGAATGTGTGGCGTTTTCTCGCCCTACCCCGGAATGGGATTGAGTTGCCCGGTAACGGGATTCCATTGCCCGGTAACGGGATTCCATTACCGGGCAACTCAATCCCGCGGCGGAAAAAATGGCGGCACCGGGGTTCCCGGTGCCGCCACAGGCAATGCGATAAACCAACGGCTAGACGCTACTCGGCGTCAGCAAGAGCCTTCTTGGCAACGTTGGCAAGGTCGGCGAAGGCCTTCTCGTCGCTGTAGGCGATCTCGGCGAGGACCTTGCGGTCCAGCTCGACGCCAGCAAGCTTGAGGCCGTGCATGAAGGTGCTGTAAGAGAGGTCGTTCATGCGGGCGGCAGCGTTGATGCGCTGAATCCACAGGCTGCGGAAGTCACGCTTCTTGTTGCGACGATCGCGATACTGGTACTGGCCGGAGTGCTGGGCCTGCTCCTTCATGCCACGGAAGGTGCGGGAGGAAGTTCCGTAATAGCCCTTGGTACGCTCGACCAGGGTCTGACGCTTCTTGCGGCCGGCGACTGCGCGCTTGACTCGAGACATATCTAATCAACTCCTCGTTGAGGGAAAATCGGGACGCGCGAGGCGCCTACTTGGAACCCATGCGCTGGGAGACAACCTTGACGTCGCTGGGGGCGAGCTCGGCCTCCTTGCGGAAGTTGCGGATGCGCTTCTGGGACTTCTTGGACAGGATGTGGCTCTTGAACGCCTTGGCGCGCATAATCTTACCGGTACCGGTGCGACGGAAGCGCTTTGCCGTACCCTTGTGCGTCTTCATCTTGGGCATGTTACTTCTCCTTCTTCTCGCTCGTGGCTTCGTCGCCCTCGGGCGTTACATCGAACGCGCCCTTGATGGGGGCGATGAGCATGTGCATGTTGCGACCCTCCATGAGGGGCTGCTGCTCGACGGTGGCCCAAGGCCTGAGATCCTCGGCAAGGCGGTCGAGCACGATGCGTCCCTGCTCAGGGTGAGCCATCTCACGACCGCGGAACATAATCGTGATCTTGACCTTTGCCCCCTTCTTGAGGAAGCGCATCACGTGGGCCTTCTTGGTCTCGTAGTCGCCCACGTCGATCTTGGGACGGAACTTCATCTCCTTGACCTCGACGCGCGCCTGGTTCTTGCGCGCAGCCTTGGCCTTGCGATCCTGCTCGTACTTGTACTTGCTGTAGTCGAGCACCTTGCACACCGGGGGGTTCGCGTTTGGCGCAATCTCCACGAGGTCAAGCCCCTGCTCCTGCGCAATGCGCAGGGCGTCACGCACGCCGAACAGGCCCAGCTGCGAGCCGTCAACGCCAATGAGGCGGCACGTGCGTGAGGTGATTTCCCCGTTGACGCGAGGACCATCGTTCCTGGCTATCTCTCTACACCTTCCTCTCTCTGCGGCGCTTGGCGCCGCGATAAAAATAACTCCCGATGACACACAGCCGCCGGGAGACAATGACCACCCATGCCTGGGTGGTGAGAAATCTTTGTCTGACCAGACAGCTGCCGCGTGGGCGCCGTTCAGGTGGGGGCGAGAAGCCCCGCTTAGCATGTTCACGCAGGTGCGATAATACCTCAGCAGCCAGGCCGGCGCAACGACCATTTTTCGAGACGCGCGTCTCCACCGAGACAACACGGGGAACACGTAGCCGAAAAGCGCTGAAACAACTGGTGCCCGAGGTGGGGGTCGAACCCACACGAGGTTTCCCTCAGAGGTTTTTGAGACCTCCGCGTCTGCCATTCCGCCACTCGGGCGCACCGTGCGCACCAGAGAACTATACCAGATGCAGCGAGAGCGGTTGGCGTCTTGCGGGCGCAGGGGCGGGATTGAGTTGCCCGGCAATGGGATTGAGTTACCCGGTAATGGAATCCCGTTGCCGGGCAAAAAAGTTGCATGCCGCCCTAGCGCACAAAGGGGTTGCTCGCCAGCTCCTCCGCCATTGTGGTAGCGGGCCCGTGCCCGCAGAGAAGGACCGTCTGCGGGGCTATCTCGCGGCCCATGCGCGCAAGCGAACGGCGCATGGCATCCGGATCGCCGCCGGCAAGGTCGGTACGGCCGCACGACCCCGGGAAGAGCGTGTCGCCCACAAAGGCAATCCCCTCGGCCGTGCCCTCACCTACCAGGCAGATGCCGCCCGGCGTGTGACCGGGCGTCTCCATCACGCGGAAGCGCGCCGTTCCCACCGCAAGGACGTCGCCCTCGGCAAGCAGACGAGAAGGCACCGGCGCATCGTCATCGTAGGCAATCCCCGAACCGGAGTACGACGGGTCTCCGGCGTGCTCGGCCATCTCGGCGTCTGCCGCCGCAAGCGCAAACGGCGCGCCCGTTGCCGAGACAAGCGCAGTCACGCCGCCCACGTGGTCGCCATGGCCGTGGGTCGCTGCCACGCACACGACCTTCTCGCCAGCAAGTGCCGCAGCCACGCGCACACCTGCGGCTCCGGGGTCCACAACCAGGGCCTCGCCGGCAGAGACGTAAGCGTAGCAGTTGGTCTGGATGGGGCCAACGACAAAGACGCGCACCACGTCACCGGCGTCGGACGCCGCAAAAGACCCTGCATCGCGAAAGAAGCTCCCCATCGCTACACCCGCTGCTTCATCTGGTTGGCGCCCTCGCCGGGCATGATGCGGCGTGCGTCGTAGACCGAGGGCACGCGAGAGACGCTGGCGAGAAGCGCGTCCAAGAGGCTCGCGTCCGAGATGGCCACGATGAAGCGCAGGCGCGCGATGCCCTGCTTACCCGTCTGCGTGGCGGCGGAGAGGATGTTGCCACCCGCGTCGCCAATGGCGATGGTGACGTCCTTGAGCAGCCCCATCCGATCCGTGGCCTCGACCACGATTTCGACCCTGAACTCGGTGGCGCCGGAGGTGTCCCACTCCACCGGGATCATGCGCTCGGGGTGGTTCATGAGGTCGCACACGTTGGGGCAGTTGGCGCGGTGCACAGAGACGCCGCGGCCGCGCGTCACAAAGCCTACGATGTCATCGCCGGCCACGGGGTTGCAGCAGTGCGCGAGGTGGACGAGAAGGTCGGCGTCGCCCTTCACGACCACGCCGCAGTTGCTGCGGCGCCTGGCCCCCTTGGCAGTCTGCGTGATGGCGTAGGACTGCATGAGGGGCTTGTTCTCCTTGATGGCCTCCTCGCGCTTGGCCTGGCGCTCTGCCTCCTTGCGCGCGGCCTCAAGCTGCTCGGGCGAGCCCTCCTCGAGAATCTCCTCGATGCGGTTGGCCACCTGCTTGGCCGAGACTTTGCCCGTGCCAATGCCGGCAAAGAGGTCGTCGGCCGAGCGATAGTCGAACTGCGGGTACACGCGCTCGATGGCCTTGACCGTGCGCTGCGTCGAGATGCCGTAGCCGCGGCGGCGCAGCTCGTGGGCGAGGTCGCTCCTGCCCTGCTCGGCGTCATCCGCGCGCGTCTCAACCGAGAAGTACTTGCGAATCTTGGCGCGCGCCGAGGGCGTGACTACGATGTTCATCCAGTCGCGGCTGGGCTTGGCGTTCTTGTTGGTGAGGACCTCCACGCGGTCGCCCATGTTGAGCTTGTAGGTGAGCGGCACAACCGATCCGTTGACCTTGGCGCCCACGCAGTGGTTGCCCACCTCGGTGTGGACGGCGTAGGCAAAGTCGAGCGGCGTCGAGTCGCGGCGCAGGCTCATGACCTCGCCCTTTGGCGTGAAGACAAAGATCTCGTGCTCAAAAAGGTCAACGCGCAGGTTGTTCAGGAACTCATGCGGGTCGTCTATGTCGTCCTCGACGGCCCAGTCGAGGCTCCTGCGGATCCAGTTGATGGTCGAGTCAATCGAGCGGTCCTCGGCTGACATCTTGCCCTGGGAGTTGCCGGCCTTCTTGTAGAGCCAGTGGGCGGCGACACCGTACTCGGACGCCTCGTGCATCTCGACCGTACGAATCTGAATCTCGATGGGCTTGCCGTCTGGGCCAACCACCGTGGTGTGGAGCGACTGGTAGAGGTTGGCCTTGGGCGTGGCGATGTAGTCCTTGAAGCGGCCGGGCATGGGGTGCCACAGCGTGTGGACGGCGCCGAGCGCCGAGTAGCAGTCCCCCACCGTCTGGGTGATGATGCGCAGCGCGATGAGGTCGTAGATATCCGAGAAGTCCCGACCCTTGCGGGTCATCTTCTGGTAGATGGACCAGAGGTGCTTGGGGCGGCCGGTAATCTGGTAGTTCTTGAGGCCCACGCGCTTGAGCTCGTCGTCCAGGGTCTTGATGGCCGCCTCGGTATCGTCCTCGCGCTGGGCGCGCGAGTCCTGCACCATGCGGGCAACGCGCTGGTACTCCTCGGGCTCGAGCCAGAAGAACGCGAGGTCCTCGAGCTCCCACTTGATGGACGAGATGCCCAGGCGGTCGGCGAGAGGGGCGTAGACATCCATGGTCTCGCGCGCCTTGAAGAGGCGGCGGTCTGGCGGTAGCGCCGCAAGGGTGCGCATGTTGTGCAGGCGGTCTGCCAGCTTGATGATGACCACGCGGATGTCCTTGGACATGGCGAGGAACATCTTGCGCAGGTTGAGCGCCTGCTTCTCGTCCATCGAGGTCACCTTGATGGACGTGAGCTTGGTGACACCGTCCACGAGCTCCGCCACCGTCTCGCCAAAGAGCGAGGAGATCTGCGAGACCGTGGCAGGGGTGTCCTCCACTGTGTCATGCAGGAGCGCGGCACAGATGGTGTCCTCGTCCATGTGGAGGTCCTTGCAGAGGATGAGAGCCACCTCGACGGGATGGTTGATGTAGGGCTCACCGGAGCGGCGGCGCTGGTCGCGGTGGTAGTCGGCCGCAAAGTGGTAGGCGCGGTCGATCTTCGCCCACTCCTCGTCATTGAGGTAGGCGCGCGCAGCCTCCTCGAGCACGCGGAAGTTGGCCGCGTCGGGGATGGCGGGCTTCTTGGCGGGTGCGGGCGTAGGTGCTGACGCCGTAGGCGCAGCGGGAGCTGTGGGCACTGTCTGAGCCGCAGCCAGTGTGTCCTGGGCCTTCTCGGCCATCGTGCCGTCGTCGCCCATGGTCCCCTCCTCCTATTCGCCCACGCGCACGCCAAAGTCGGGCGCAATGGGCCTGTTTATCGCAGAGAGCAATTCTTCCTCAGTACATGAGAGTACCCATTCCCCAAACTCGCCGCACGCCTCACGCTCGCGAATGCCCTCGAGGTAGCGGGCAGAGCCCTCGAGGTCCACATGGCCTGGGTTTGTCGTCATGGTTATGAGCCTCGCGTCGCCAAAGCCCGCAACCGAGAGCAGGCCCAGCTCCGAGAAGACCTGGATGCCGCAGGAGACGGCGCCCTCGGTGAGCGGTCTGCCCTTCACCGTGGCCATGGTCGCAAGCTGCGAGTCGTGTGCCGAGAAGGACTCCTGGCCCACGCTTGCGGCGCCCCTGGAGATGCCGCGCAGTGCCCGGTAGAGGGAGGCGAGCTCGTCTCGCGTGGGCGCGACCTGGTCGAGGATGCGCTGCGAGGAGGCGAGGTCGCGCTGGCCAAAGAGCAGGTGCACGCAGGCGCTGTTCCCGTCTCGCCCGGCTCGGCCGCTCATCTGGTTGAACTCCACGCGCCCCAGCGGCATGTCGTAGAGCACCACGCTTCGCACGTTGGGGATGTTCACGCCTTCGCCAAAGGCGCTGGTAGAAACGATGCAGGAGAGCTCGCCCGTGCGGAAGGCGCGCTCGACGCGAGTGCGGTCCGCATGCGGCAGGCCGGCGTTGTAGAAGGCGACCCTGGGCGCAAGCTCCGGCACCTGGTGGCGCAACAGCCTGGCCAGCGTCACCGAGCGCGCCCGGGAGTTTACGTAGGCGATGCACTTCTCGCCCTGGGCCACAATCGAGACAAGCGCCGCGTCGCGGTCGCGCAGGCCGCGGCAGTCGTCCAGACGGAGGTTGTCGCGCACGGAGGGGTCCACGACCACGTCCTGTGCGCCAATGCCGCAGAGGTCGCAGATGTCGCGGGCAACCTCGGGCGAGGCCGTGGCGGTTACGGCAAGGACAGTTGGCTCGCCCAACGCAGCACGAACGCGGGGCAGGTCGCGATAGGCGTCGCGCGACCCCGAGCCGGCAGGAGAGGTGTGATGCGCCTCGTCCACCACGAGAAACCCCACGTGCCCGGAGCTCGCGAAGTCGTCCACGTGGATGGCAAGGTACTCGGGCGTGGTGAGGACGATGTCCACCTGGCCGCCGGCCATCGCCTCGTAGACGCGGGCACGCTCGTCTGCGGGCGTCTCGCCCGTGAGCACCGCCACGCCCACGCCGAGGGGCACAAGCTCGTCGGCAAGGTGATGCGCCTGGTCGGTCACAAGTGCGCGCAACGGGTACACAAAGACGCTGGCACGGTGCTGTGCGAGTGCCGTGCGTGCCGCATGGACGTGGAAGACGAGCGACTTGCCGCGCCCCGTGGCCATCACGCAGAGGGTGGATCGGCCGGCCTCAAGGCGCGAGAGGGCCTCGCGCTGCGCAGGGAGGAGCGGATTCTCGCCGATGAGGGCGTGCACCAGGCTTGCCGTAAGGGCATCGTAGCTTTGGGGCAAGGCAGCGGGCGTGGACGCCGCGGACCCTTCGGAAGCACATGCCGCCACGGAGCAGGCGGCAGCGGCCCCGCCCTCTGCGCCCTCCTCGCGCGCGAAGAGCTCGTCCACGAAGCTGGGACCAGAGGGCTTCTCGTCCCCACCGTCGCGATAGAGGATGTCCTTGACCATGAGCTTGGGCTTGGTGCGGCCCTGCCAGGTCTCGTCAACGGCCTCGAAGACAAGGTCGACCACGCTGTCCGTGGCGCAGGCGCGCGGGCAGTCCGGCACGCGGAACATGATGGCAGGCACGGACGAGACGCCGTCCGTGGCAAGGAAGCGCAGATGGGCGCCATCGGCCCCAACGCGCGAGCGGTTCTTCATGGTGACGCCGCGTACGGCGAAGAGCGGCTTCTTGTTGCCCTGGCCAAAGGGTTGCAGCGCCTCGAGCGCGGCAATCGAGGAGATTGTTAGCTCGGAGAGGTGCACGACCGCCGTGACCTCGCCGCGCGACTCGAACTCCTCGGCTGGAAGGGCGTCGAGCACCGACTCCAGACGGTCGCGGAACTCGTCGAGGCGCGACGCCTCGCAGGTCACACCCACTGCCCCGGCGTGGCCGCCAAAGCGAACGAGCAGATCCGAGCACTGCTCGACGGCACGGAACAGGTCAACCGAGCCAACGGAGCGGCCAGACCCGCGCGCGATACCGTCCTGGATGGTGAAGAGGATCGTGGGCACGTGATAGCGGTTCACGATGCGGCTTGCCACGATGCCTTTCACGCCCTCGTGCCAGCCCTCGCCGCCAACGACAATCACACGGCCGCCGTGCCAGGTGGCGGCGACCTTCGCAAGCGCCTCCTCAGTGAGGGTGGACTCAATCTCGCGGCGCTGGCGGTTGATTTCCTCGAGCTGCCCCGCAAGCACCGGAGCCTGAGCGGGGTCGCTCGTCATGAGCAAATCGATGGCCACGTCGGTGGTGCCCATTCGACCTGCCGCGTTGAGGCGCGGGATGATCGAGAAGGGCAGCGAGTCCGCCGTGACCTCGGAGATCTCCTGCCCCGCGCAGGCAGCAAGGGCAACCAGGCCAGGACGCGAGGTCCTTCTCAGCCGCCCGATGCCATCAGCCACCAGTGCGCGGTTCTCGGGCGTGAGCTGCATCATGTCCGAGAGGGTGCCCAGGGCAGCAACGTCGGTGTAGGAGCGCCAGACATCCGGCCTCCCCAGGCGCTGTCCCAGCGCAGCCAAGAGCTTGAGCGCCACGCCCGCACCCGCAAGGTCGCGAGAGGGCCCCTCTGCAGCGAGCTTGGGATCCGTCACGGGAACTCCCTGGGGAACAAGGTCCGCAGGCTCGTGGTGGTCGGTCACAACCACGTCTATGCCCTGCTCGCGGAGCCAGTCGACCTCATGCTGCGCCGCAATGCCGTTGTCGACGGTCACGATGAGGTCCGGCTTGCCGTCTGCCAGCACGCGGTCGAGCGCGGCCTTGGTAAGGCCGTAGCCCTCGCCAAAGCGGTGGGGGATGTAGGCACGGGCACGGCCGCCCAGCTCACGCAGGCCCAGCGCGAGGATGCAGGTGGAGCTCATGCCGTCGACGTCGAAGTCGCCAAAGACGGCAATGTCCTCCCCCGCCCTCACGGCGCGCTCGACGCGGTCTGCCGCCTCGGCCATCCCGGGGATGAGGAGAGGGTCTGCCCAGTCGCGCTCGAGCGAGGGAGTGAGGAATGCGCGTGCCTCCTCGGCGCTGGTGAAGCCACGGGCCACAAGGACCCGTGCCACTAGCGGCGGCACGCCCAGGGCACGGGCAAGGGACGCCTCGGCGCGCGGATCCGCGTCGAGGACGTCCCAGCGTCGACTGTCAAGCAGGCCAGGCACGTTAGCCTTCCTTGGACTCGTTCTTCTCGGCGCCGTCGGCGGGGGTCGCCGTGGTCTTGGCGGCGCTGCCGTACTTTGCCTCGAGCTTTGCCCACTTGGGCTCGCGCGTCTTCCAGATGGCCAGGAGCGGGGACGCCACGGCGAAGCTGGAGTAGGTGCCCAAGATCTCGCCGACCAGGATGGCGAAGGCAAAGTCCTTGAGCGTGGCGCCGCCAATGGCCAGCATGCAGATAACCGGCACGAGCGTCACAATCGTGGTGTTGATGGTGCGGACGATGACCTCGTTGATCGAGAAGTTGCAGATCTCGAAGTAGGTGTGGTGCACGCCATCGCGGAGCTGCTTGGCATTCTCGTTCATACGGTTGAACTCGACCACGGTGTCGTAGAGCGAGTAGCCCATGATGGTGAGAAGTGCGGCAATGACGTTGGGCGAGATGTCAATCTGGAACCAGGCGTAGACGCCCAGCGTGATCACGAGGTCGTGGATGAGCGCGACCACCGCCGTGATGGACATCTTGAACTCGTAGCGGAACGAGACATAAGCAATGATGAGCAGAATGGCCACGCCAAACGCCATGAGCGACGAGCGCGTGGTATCTGCGCCCCAGTCGGGGCCGATGGTCGTGACGGTATAGTTGTCGCTCGTGAGGCCCAGGGACTCGGCGGCCGCCTGTGCGTGGGCGTTGGCGGTGGTGGGGTCGGTGGTGTCAGAGCGAACGAGGAAGCCCGCCTCGCCCTGCGTGGTGGTGGTCTGGACGGTAGCCGTGCCCTCGTCCGTTGCCGCGAGGGCGTCGCGCATCTGCTCGATGGTGATGTCGCCCGTCTGATAGAAGTCTATCTCTGTGCCGCCCGTGAACTCGATGCCAAAGACCAGGCCGCGCACGGCAAGGCCGACGATGGACAGAATCACAAGGATGCACGAGAGCGTGAGGAACTGCTTACGGTGGCCGATGAACGAGATCTCGTGGGAGAAGTGGCTACGCACGAGCTTCACCCCCCCTCGCAGACGAGGCGGGCGCCTTTGCGCCCCTCGCCTTCTGAGCCTCCTGGGACTTGCGCTCCGCCTCGGCGATGTCCTGGTCGACACCCCAGAAACCAGGGTGCGACGGGATGACGTGGGCGGCAAGGAGCCTGAGCGCGGGTGCCTTGAAGCCAAACATAGTCACGATGTCGCAGGCAACGCCGAGCGCCAGCGTGAGGCCAAAGCCCTTTACGGTGCCAGTGCCCACAAAGAAGAGCGCAAGGGCGGTGACGAGGGTCACGATGTCGGCGTCGAGGGAGGTCATGATTCCGTGGCGCGCACCCGAGACGGAGGCGTTCTTGACGGTGCGGCCCATGCGGATCTCCTCGCGGAAGCGCTCGAGCACGAGGATCGAGGAGTCGGCCGCAGAGCCAGTGGTTAGGACCATGCCCGCAAGTCCCGGCAGCGACAGAGAGAACATCCCATAGTGCGAGAGAATCGCAAGAAGCCCCAGGTAGAGAATAGCGAAGACCACGAGCGAGCCAAGCGTGAGGAGCCCCAGGCCACGGTAGAAGAAGAACAGGTAGACAATCACGATGGCCACGCCGATGACAAGGGCGAGGATGCCCTGGTTGAGCGAGTCCTGTCCAAGCGTGGGGCCAACCACGCGGCTCTCTGAGTAGTTGAGGCTAACCGGCAGCGAGCCAGAGTCGAGCACGGTCTTGAGCTCCTGCGCCTGGTCGCTCGTGAAGTTGCCGGTGATGGAGACCTTTCCGCCAGAGATCTCCTCCTGCACGGCGGGGGCAGACTGAACCACGCCGTCGAGCACGATGCAGATCTGGCCGTTGGTGGGGGCAAGCTCCTTGGTCACCTTGTCAAAGATGTCCGCACCCTCGGAGTTGAAGGTGATGTTCACCGCATAGGTGCCCACCGAGGTGGAGGACTGTGCGACGGAGGTGGACTCAATATAGGAGCCGTCGAGGAAGGAGGTGTAGGTGCCCTGCTCGAGCATCACGTTGGAGGCGCCGGCCTCTATCTTTGCGAGGGCGTCCGCGTCACCGATATCATCGAGGCGGACAAACTCGAGGTGACCGGTCTGGCCAATTGTCTGGACCGCGGCATCCGCGTCCGTGGCGCCGGGAATCTGGACCAGAATCGAGTTGTTGCCCTGGATCTGCACGGTTGCCTCAGAGGCGCCCAGCGTGTTGACGCGCTTCTCGACGATGGTCTTGGCGGTGTTCATCTCGTCCGTCGAGGGCGCAGAGCCATCCTGCTTTGAGGCGGTGAGAATCACCGAGACGCCACCCTGGATGTCGAGGCCGGTGGTGATGCGCTCGCCAAGCGGCGTGAAGCAGAACGCACACGCCACGCAGAGAACTGCAGTCACCACGATCGTGGAGACGTAGCGGCGGACGGTTGGGTTCATGCGGCGGCGCTTGGAGCGGCCGGGGCGAGCGGCGCGCCCACCCTTCGAGCCACGCGATTTCGACTCGGTAGCGTTCCACCGGTCGAGGCCCGTCTTGGGGGCCTCGCGGTCTTGCTTTTGGGCCATGTGCAAACCTTCCGTTTATTGGCAAGCATGCCGACCGCGTGAGAGACACACGGCTGCGGTTATTTTCCGAAGCCATTATAGGGTTTGCTCCGCAACGTCGCTGAGTGGGCCTTTGCCCCGCCCCCTGCGCGCCCGCCCGTTGTTACCGGCCCGTCTTGGCACCAAATCATTTCCGCAGGTAAGGACTGACGGAAGCCACGGACCGGTAATACCGCGCGCTTCGCTGCCGCCGCTGTCACCGGCCCGTTGGGAGGTCGCCGCTGCTATCTGGGAGAACGCTCGGGCATCACGACGGCTCGGTAATAAGGCCCGATCTCCCGGAATCGAGATGCAACACCCCTCCTCGGACCCGCCGCCCAACGGGAGCGGGTGCGTTGCGGAGGCGCGACAGAATTTAGCTGCGCTTCTGCGCGAGTTTGGGGGCAATGTTCTTAATATCCGCTAAAGAACGAAATTGGCGTAGAACAGGCAGGCTACCAATCCTTTGCGGCCGGCGAGTCCATCCAGCGCGAGACGAACTCCCCGTACGTTCCCGCGATGATCGACTCGCGCGCACGGCGCATGAGGTCGAGAAGGAAGTACAAGTTGTGCATCGACAGCAGGATGGAGCCGACCATCTCCTTCTGTCGCACCAGATGGTGCAGGTAGGCGCGCGTGTATCCTCCCTGGCAGACGGGACAGGTGCACGCGGGGTCGAGCGGTCCGGCGTCGTGCGCAAAGCGCGCATGGCGCAGGTTGAGCTTGCCCTCGCTCGAAAAGGCCGTGCCCATGCGCGCCGTGCGCGTGGGAAGCACGCAGTCAAACATGTCGATGCCGTATGACACGCCGCGCACGAGCGTGGTGGGGTTGCCCACGCCCATGAGGTAGCGGGGCTTCTCGCGCGGCATGTACTGCGAGGCAAGGGGCGCAAGGCTCTCGAACATGGTCTCGTGGTCCTCGCCAACCGAATACCCGCCAATGCCAAAGCCCGGGAAGTCTCCCACGTCGAGAAGGTGCTGCAGCGAGCGCCTGCGAAGCGTGAGGTCCATCCCGCCCTGCACGATGCCAAAGAGCGCCTGGTCGGGTCGGGTGTGCGCTTTCCAGCAGCGCTCGGCCCACATGGCGGAGAGGTCAACGGCGCGTTCGACCTTCGAGCGCGGGGCCGGGTAGCCCACGCACTGGTCGAGCTGCATCACGATGTCGGCACCCAGCTTCTGGGCGATGTCCATGTTCTCCTCGGGCGTCCAGGTGAACCAGCGGCCGTCGTAGTCGACCGCACGGAAGCGCACGCCGTCAGCCGAGAGCTTGCAGAACTCCTCGTGGCTAAAGACCTGGAAGCCACCGGAGTCCGTGAGGATAGGGCCGTCCCAGCGGGTGAAGCCATGCAGGCCACCCATCTCGGCAACAAGGTCTGCGCCGGGACGCATGGCCAGGTGGTAGGTGTTGGCAAGGACAATCTTGGCGCCAAGCTCCTTGAGCTGCGGCACCAGGACCCCCTTCACCGTGCCCTTGGTACCCACGGGCATAAAGATGGGCGTGGGCACGTCGCCGTGCGGGGTGTGCAGGACACCCGCCCTCGCGTGCGTGGCAGGATCCTCGGCGACAATGTCGTATGTGAACCACTCAGGCTCCATCACGTGCTCCTCTTGCGTCATGAAAACGGCCCGGGAGACCCGGGCCGTCAGCTTGCACATGTACTTGCGCAGCCTACTCGCCGAAGCCGGAGTCGACGAGGGCAACGAGGGCGTCGAGGGCCTCCTGCTCGTCGGGACCGTCGCACGCGATCTCGATCTTGGTGCCGGTGCCAAGGCCAGCGGCCAGGATCATCATGATGGACTTGGCGTTGACAGGCGCGGTGTCCTTGTCGACGTTCTTGATGGTGACGTTGGACTGGTACTTCTTGGCCTCGGTCACGAAGACGGACGCGGGACGGGCGTGAAGGCCGGTGGCGTTGATGATCGTAGTCTGCTTGGAAACCATGTTAGAACTCCCCTTCTAGACTCCCTGACTAGGCTCGGGGAGCAATTCCCCGAATCGCTTATATCGTACCAAACGCTCGTATAGTTTACACACATCATGGACAGCTGACGGACAAACTCTTCTCATACGAGACGATTATCCCCACGTGCGGTTGCTTGCGGCAAAATGGAGAAGGCGCAGCAGCCGTTGGAGCGGCTACGGCGTTGCAACCACAACAATTGTCTCGCGCGGATGTAGCGCGGTTTCGAAAGGAGCCTCCATGGCTTGGGGCAAGGGCAATAAGGGCGAGAAGAGCGCTTCCGAGAAGGGCGCCACGAACGCACAGGGTAAGGCCGCGGGGGCCAGGGGCAACGCCGCCACTCCCAAGGACGACGGCAAAGGCGCGAAGGACGATGCCGCCCAGGTCGCGTCCAAAGCCGCGGGCGCAGCCGCAGGAGCCGCCAGCGCGGCCGCAGGTGCAGCGGCAGGAGCCGCCCGTGGGGCAGGCAAGGGCATAGCAGCCGGCTTCACCGCCCTGCGCGACGTGAGGGACGCTTCGCGCCAGCACTCCTCCGCAAAGTCGCAGATGGATTCCATGGAGAAAGCGCTCGAGGCGCAGCGCGCTGCCCTTGAGCACCGCGAGAGCATCGAAGGCGGCTACGAAGGCATCGTGGCTGCCCAGAGCGCCGCACTCGCAGATGCCCAGAAGCGCGCGGCCGACGCGGTGCAGCGCGCGGCGCGCCTCACCCACGAGCTGCAGGACCTCGAGGCCCGTCTCGCCAAGATGCGCACCGACGACGAGCAGGCTCTGCGCCCCTACAAGCAGCTCGCCGAGTCCTCCAAGGGCCGCGCAGACGACGCCACGCGCACCGTCGCCGAGGCCAAGCGCGCCGTGCGCACGGCAGAGGGCCAGGTGAAGGACGCAACGGATCGCCGCGAGCAGGCGATTGCCTCGGCAAACCGCGCACTCGACAACTCAAAGGCGCGCCAGCGCAAGGTCCAGGGAGAGCTTGACAAGCTGCTTGCCGACCCGTCTGCCAAGCGAGACGCCATCGCGCAGGTTCGCCAGGAGCTCGCCGCCGAGACCGCGCACGTGAGCGCCGCCGAGGCTGCCGTAACCAGGTCGACCGCAGACGCGCAGTCCTCCGTCGACAACGCCCAAACGCATCTCTGGACCCAGAAGCAGTCGCTCGAGACCGCGCAGCGCGAGTCCGACGCCATGCAGGCCGAGGCCAAGGAGCGCCGCGCTGAGTACGACCACCTCCGCACCGAGGCGGAGGCGCGACAGAAGAAGCTGTCGGACAACATCGACCGTCACAAGGCAGAGATAGACCGCTCGAACCGTCTGCGCGACAACGCCCGGACGGACGCGGGCAAGGCAAGCGACCTTCTCAGCGAGGCGAAGAGCATTCACGACACGCCGCAGGCGACAGAGCAGCTGCGCCGCTCGATTGCCGAACGCGAGCAGGCACTAACGGCACAGCGTGCAAAGGTGGAGGAGCTTGGACGCACCGAGCAAGAGCTGCGCCGCCGCACCCGTGCAAAGCGCGTCACCGTGCTGGCGATTCTCGCCGTGATCGTGGTAGTGGTGGTTGTTCTCGTCACCTCCATGCTGTTTGGGCAGGGCGGCGGCGCTGCAGGCGCGGCCGCGTCGACAAGTGTGACCACCACAGGCACGGTCTCCACGGGGGCATAGCGGGTACGGGCGGCTGGGCGCTACCTGATGAGCATGGCGTCACCAAACGAGAGGAAGCGGTACCTCTCGTCAATGGCTGCCTGGTAGGCGGCCATGATCTGCTCGCGCGTAGCAAGCGCCGAGACAAGCATCATGAGCGTCGAGCGAGGCACGTGGAAGTTGGTGATGAGGGCGTCCACCACGTGGTAGGTGGAACCCGGCATGAGGTAGAGGTTGGTGGTGGCGTCGCGGCGCTCGACGATGTCGCCACGACCCGTGACGGCGGCAGAGTCCGGCGCGTCCTCGAAGCGACGGGCCGTGACTGCCGGCACAGACGCAGGCGCCTCTGGGTCCCAGGCGCTCTCGAGCGAGCGGACCGCCGTGGTGCCCACGGCAACCACGCGGTGCCCCGCCGCCTTGGTGGCATGGACGGCATCGACCACGTCCTGGGGCACGTGGTAGCGCTCGGTGTGCATCACGTGCTTGGTTGGATCGTCCTCGGTGACCAGGCGGAAGGTGTCGATGCCCACCTCGAGCTCGACCGTCTTCCAGCCAACGCCCTTGTCCTCGATCCTCTTGATGAGCTCCGGCGTAAAGTGCAGGCCAGCCGTGGGTGCTGCCGCGGAGTGCTCCTCGTGCATGGCGTAGACCGTCTGGTACTTCTCGGGATCGCCCTCGTACTTGGTGATGTAGGGCGGAAGCGGCACATGCCCTGCCTCGTGGATGGCGGCATCGAGCGTGCGGCCGCCCTGCGGCTCGAAGCGCACCAACCGGCCGCCGCGGTTGTCCTCGAGGAAGTCGACAATCTCGCCCGTGAGCACAACCTCGGCGGAGAGGGGCGCGTGCAGCCCACCCGCGCGGTACTCGATGACAATACCGGGCTGGCGGAGGCGCTTGCCGGGGTTCACGAGGCACTCCCACACGTGTCCCAGGGGATCGAGGTCCTCCCGGCGCTTGAGCAGGAGCGTCTCGGCCACGCCGCCGGTGCCGCGCTTGTGCCCCACGAGGCGCGCCGGCATGACGCGCGTCTTGTTGGCAACGAGAAGGTCACCCGGGTCAAGGCAGTCGATCACGTCGGTGAAGCGGCGGTGCTCAAGCGAGCCGTCCTCGCGGTTGAGCACGAGAAGGCGGCAGGAGTCGCGGGGCTCCGCGGGTGCCTGTGCAATGAGCTCGTCTGGGAGCGGGTAGTCAAAGTCGTCGGTGCGCATGTGTGTGGTTCTCCTCGTGCCCTAGGGCTGGTGTGATGAGGTGAGATGCGGCGCGTTGTGCGCCGGCCGCCCATTCTAGCGCGTGGCGGCAAGAAGCGACGGCGAGGCTAGCGCGCGGCTGCGGCAGCGTTGGCTGCAGCGTGTGCGGCCTCGCGCTCGGCCTTGCGGCGGTCGCGGGCCTCGTGGCGCTCGACGGCGGCCTCGGCGGCCGAGAAGCGGCAGCCACAGTAGTTCTGCCGATACATGCCCAGGTCGCGGGAGGTGCGGGTGGCGTCGGGATAGTAGGGCCTGAAGTCGCGCCAAACCGGCGTAAGGCCATAGGCGGCTGCCGTCTTGGCAAGCACGTCGCCGCAGGTTTCGAAGAGCTGGTAGGGCGAGACCGCAAGCGTGGTGGAGATGTGAGTAAAGCCCAGGTCGCGGGCGATGCGACAAGCCTCTGCCAGGCGCAGGGCGTAGCAGGCGCGGCAGCGCGCGGCGCGGTCGAAGCCATGCGGGGCAACGCCTGTCTCCCATGCAGAACGGTTGTCTCCGGCAACTATCACATCAACGTGTGCGACGTCCGCCGCCCACGCGCGCAGCGTGGCAAGGCGACGGTCGTGCTCGGCCACAGGCTGGATGTTTGGGTTGGTCCAGCAGATGGTTGGCTCAAAGCCCTCGTGGCGAAGAAGCTCCACGGGCTCTATCGAGCAGGGACCGCAGCAGGCGTGCAGCAAGAGCGGCGTACGGACGCTCGAGCCCAACCCGCTGCCGTTCTTGTCATCCCCGTGCAATTGCATCGGCACCGCTCCCCACAATCTTTCCCCCAGAAGGCCATATGCTGCCCTTCTCGTCCTCTACCAGCATATTGTCTGCCGAGGAATACGCAAGTACACGACGCACGTTCATTCCGTCGCATCTCCTGTACCACTCCTCTGCTGCCTCGGGCGAAAGCCCGCCGCGAGCCTTTCTCGCAACCAACCGACGGTGAAGGAGGTCAGGGTCGGCGACCAGGAGATACGACAGGTCTGCCAGGCTGCGCGTCTCGTCCCACGGAGTCTCGTTCGAGAGGAGCCAGTTCCCCTCAACGAGGACCAGGCGCGCGGTGGCCGGAACCGCGATCGCATCGTCGACGACGTCGTGGATGTTGCGGTCATAGCGCGGCCACAACACGGCCGTGCCCGAGCAGAGCTCTCTGCACTTCTCGGCAAAGAGGGCGTGGTCGAAGGTCTCCAACGTACCCTTGACCTCGCGCATGGGCACCTGTCGCCCCTCTACGCAAACGATGCTCTTGGCAATCACATCGGCGTGGTAGTGAAAGCCGTCGAGCGGCAGCGCCACCAGCTGTTCGTATGACTCTTCCTCGCAGGAGAGCTTCGCGAGAAGGCTCGCAAGGGTGGACTTCCCGGCGCCAGGAGGGGCGGCGAGAAATACGACCATGCGGCGCCCAAACTCGCGCTGGCGCGAAGTCCATTTGGCGAGAAGGTCGTGGCAGAGGCGAATGGTCTGCTCCGAGAAGGGGACCCGGCAGGGCACCCCGTCGACGACAAGGTCGACCACGTTTCTCTGGGGTTCTCCCATCACTGAGCGCCCTCCCCCAGCGGCACCTCGCGCATCACGACCTCGCCGCGCGCGTCATGCCCGAGGACGAGCGCGCTCGTGAATCCGCATGACGTTGCAAAGTGCGCGCCATCGTCCAGCCCGCCGCAGAGCGCATCCGCGCTGTGGGCGTCGGAGTTCACAAGGATTTGACCGCCCATCTCGTGCAGTGCGCTGAGGAGTTCGCGGCGCGGATAGGGCTGGCTGCGAATGCCGCGCGCGAGGGCACCGCAGTTGACCTCGAAGGGCACGCCCTCCCCCACCAGGTACTCCATGGCCTCGAGCGCCGGGTCAAGATATTCCTTGGACGTCTCGTCAAAGTACTTTCCGCCCTCGTTGAACTTGCTCACCAGGTCGAAGTGGCCAACGAAGGTGCATTCCGTACGGTCGTGCGTCGTGGCCTCAAGCTCGTAGTAGGCACGGACAAGCGCCATCCAGTTGCCGCCAAACGCCTCGAGGCACAGGGTCTCGAGCTTCTCGACAGACCAGTCGACCGCCGTGTCACACGGCACGTCGACATCAAGAAAGTGCGTCGAGCCAATCCGGTACTCCGCGCCGGGGCAGCACGCGGGATCGTAGAGCGTGTCCAACTCCACACCCATGAGGATGTCCATGCGTCCGCGGTACTCGTCCTTGAGCTGGCGTATTACTGTCACATAGGCGTCCCAGTCCATATGGACGTCCTGATCCATGTGACCCGAGAAGCCAAGGGCGAGAAGCCCCTTGTCAAAGCCCGCCTTGGCCATCTCCTGCGGCGTGTTCTTGCCGTCGCAGAGCGTCGTGTGCGTGTGGAAGTTAGCCTTTACCATACCGTCCCCGTATCCTTGTCATCCCAATCGTCTCGCATACCATAGTGCGACGTGGTGGAGTCGGCGTAGGCTTACGGCGAGAAGTACGCAAAGAGGGCGTAAGGGGTTGGAACGCCGTGGCGTTGGAGTCGCAACCTCCTTCTCGCCTTCTCATACCTGCATTTTTCGATTGGTTAGAACACCTTAACCGATCGGCTTTTGCAGGATCCGAAAGCCACCGCAAGAGATGGCAACCCGCAACCACTAGTGCGCGCCCTCGTCGTCATTGGTGAGAAGCTCCACGCCCGTATCCGTATCGCGCACGTGCGTGCAGCCGGGCGTGCGCGCAATGCATGCAACCATGGCCAGGTCGCCGGCACACCCCGAGAGGTGCGTCCACGCAAGCGCCCAGGCAAGAGCCGGCCCGGCAACCGCATTGCCCACCAGGACCAACGCCGCCGTGACAAGCACTGACGGTGCAAGCAGCACCGCCACAAAGCGGCCTCGAGTGAGCGGGTCGCCTTCGGCACGGGTGTAGAGCATCCCTGTCTCGTAGCCAAAGCGAATGCGCACCCGACCGCGTCCCAGCAGCAGAAACGCCGCTGCGTGGACAAGCTCGTGCACGGGCAGCGCCGCAACCGTCGCCGCCACGTAGACGGCCATCCACGCCCCAATGCCCATGCCCCACCCGTGCGTCTCCACAAGATAGATTTCGCCCAGAAGGCCCACGACGAGAAGCACCACCGAGAAGGTCACCACGTGGCGGGCAAGCGGCGTGTCGCCCAGGATGTCGAGATGCGCAACGCTCCTCACGACGCGCCTCCTTCCAGGCCGCGGCGCCGTGCGGCCTGCCAGACATGCAGCAGGACCACCGTCACGACGAACGACGCCATGTACGGCACGAGGTAGCCGGGGTTGCCAAAGGCACGTTCCCACCACTCGAGCGGCGAACCCACGGCGGGACTTGTCACAAAGCCGAAGTTGGTGTCGAACATACCGTTAAACCACCTAAAGAAGACCAGGTAGAGCACGGAGCCCGTCAGCGAAATCCACGCGTCGCGCCACCTGGGTGCCTTGTGCGGGTCGTCGAGCGCCATGAGCGATACCGAGAAGATGAACGCATGCTCCATGAAGCCGCTGATGCAGGGCAGCGTGTATGGCGGACAGTACGTCCAACCAGGGAAGAGCATGGCGCAGAGGCCGCCGGTGAGGCCAAAGCAGAGCAGCAGCTCGCGAGTCACGCGCGACGGGGCGAGCGCATGCCACAGGCAGATGTACTCGGCGATGTTACACAGGTGGAGCGGCCACCAGTTAGGCGAGAAGGTCCCCGTCTGCACCTTGAGCACGTCTCCCCACAGCAGCAGCGCGTTGGGAACGATGGCAGCGGCAAGGACGAGCCAGCGCCTGCCGCCGTGCCAGGAGTCGTCTGCGGGAAGACTCCGGTAGCTATGGACGAGAAGCGCTATGACCGTCGCGCAGATGGCAAGCCAGAGCAGGTGCCAGTGGCCAAACATGGAGAAGCCCTGGCCGCCCCACAGCAGAGGCTCCGCGACTATGACTTTCTCGATGCTCATATCCCCTCCTCTGCTCTCTCGACCCTGGTCCCTCTCGCCTCTCGCCCCCACCGTCTCTCGCCTCTAGCCCCCACCCCCTTACGTTCTTTAGCGGTATCTGAGAATCGGCACCCGCGTTTCCGCAGGTCACGAGAACCTCAATTCTCAAATACCGCTAAAGAACGCGGAGGGGAGGGGCAGGGGCAGTCACACTCGGTCGCACTCTTTAACGTACCCGCCAGACCACCCGCGCGTACGCGCATTGTGGGATAATCACGTGGCCCATGGCGTGCGCGCCACGTCAGCGGGCGTCACCTGCACCACCACGACCAAGAGGGAGCACGTCCCACATGGCAGACAATTCCCAGAACGTCCCGGAGCAAGACCGCCCGAGCTTCCCCGCCCGCGCCGTCATTACCGGGGGCATGCCGTACGGCAACAAGAACCTGCACTTTGGCCACATCGGCGGCGTCTTTGTGCCCGCGGACTTCTTCGCACGCTTCCTGCGCGACCGCATTGGCAGCAAGAACGTGATCTTTGTCTCGGGCACGGACTGCTACGGCTCGCCCATCATGGAGGGCTACCGCAAGAAGGTGGAGCAGGAGGGCTACCAGGGCACCATCACCGACTACGTCCAGGCCAACCACGACGCCCAGAAGGCGGCGCTTGACGCCTACGGCATCTCGCTCGACCTCTTTGCGGGCTCCGGCCTCGAGCCGGCGCGCGACTTCCACGCCCGTCTCACCGCCGAGGTCCTGCGCCGCCTCCACGAGCGCGGCTACCTGCACAAGATGAGCACCCGTCAGTTCTACGACGTCGAGGCCGGCCAGTTCCTGAACGGGCGCCAGGTCATTGGGCGCTGCCCCGTGCGCGGCTGCAAGTCCGAGAAGGCCTACGCCGACGAGTGCGACCTGGGCCACCAGTTTGACCCCGAGGAGCTCATCAATCCCGTATCGGCGCTCACCGGCACCACGCCCGAGCTGCGCCCCGTTGACAACTGGTACTTCGACCTGCCCGCCTTTGAGTCGCAGCTCAAGCAGCTCATGGACGAGTGGGACGTTGACCCGCAGGTGAGGCCCATCGTCACCAAGACGGTGCGTGAGTCCCTCGTGCCGCCCGTGGTCTACATCCAGGACAAGTTCCGCGAGAGCTTCAATGCGGTTGAGGACAAGCTCCCCGCCCACCAGCTCCACGAGGCCGAGAAGGGCCAGCAGTCCTTCTCGGTTGAGTTTGCTAACTGGCGCGACCGTGACGACGCTCGCGCCATCCTGGAGGCGGCAGGCGTGCGCTTCCGCACGGGCAAGACGCTTTTGCCCTTCCGCATCACCGGCAACATTGAGTGGGGCGTGCCCGCGCCGGAGCTCGAGGACACGAGTGGCCTCACCGTGTGGTGCTGGCCCGAGAGCCTCTGGGCGCCCATCAGCTTCACGCAGACCGCGCTTGCCCTGGACGAGAAGGCCGGCGGCACGCGCTTCTCGTCCGACGACTGGCGCGACTGGTGGTGCGCGGACGACGCCAAGGTCTACCAGTTCATTGGCCAGGACAACATCTACTTTTACTGCGTGGCACAGCCCGCGCTGTGGGACGCGCTCGACTGGGGCCTCTTCCAGGACACGCCCGTGGCCAACTACCACATCCTGTTCATGAACAAGAAGGCCTCCAGCTCGGGCAAGATCCGCCCGCCCATGGCAGCCGAGCTTCTCGACCACTATACCGCCGAGCAGCTGCGTTGCCACTGGCTGAGCCTGGGCCTGGACCAGAAGGCCGTGAGCTTCTCGCCCAAGCCCTACGACACCTCCGTGAGCCACAAGGACAAGGCCACCGGCGAGGACGTTCTGGTGAAGGACGACCCGCGCGTGGTGGACCCCGCCCTCAAGGAGAGCGCCTTCCTCACCAACATCTTCAACCGCCTAGCCAGGAGCTGCATCTACGGCGCGCAGAACGTCTGTGCGGGGCACCTGCCTGCGGTTGAGGCGGATGCCGACGTACTGGACGCCTGCCGAGAGGCGACGCTTGCCTACGAGCGCTGCGCCCACGCATTCGACGCCCACGGTGCGCTTGCCGTGGCCGAGGACTTCTGCCGCGACGCCAACCGCCGCTGGGGCGATGAGTCCAAGGCCGCCAAGGGCGACGACGCGGCCTACGAGCACGCGCTGGCAAACGCCTTTGCCGCTCTGCGCACGGTGACGCTGCTCATGCACCCCGCGGTGCCTGCCGGCTGCGAGAAGATCTGCGAGCACCTGGGCTTTGCGGCCGAGGACTTCTTCTCCTGGGAGCATGCGTTCGAGACCCCCGGCGAGCTGGCACGGGCGCTGGGCGAGAATCCCGCCGAGCACGCGTTGCCCGAGCTACCGCCGCGCTTCGACTTCTTCGAGAAGCACCCGAGCCAGAAATAGGACGAGAAAAAAGAGGGGCGCCCGCGCAGGCGCCCCTCTTGTTGAATGAGACAAAGGTGAGACAAAGGGACTGTCCCTTTGTCTCATCGCAGGTTGTTGTCGCGGTCGTAGCGCTTGGTGTCCCAGTACACACGCGTGGCGCGCTGGCACTTCTCGGGAAGCTCGACATCCTTGAGCGCCCACTCGCAGAACTCGTCGAAGCCAACACGGTCGACGATGTAGCCAATGTGCTCCTTGCCCTCAGGCGCGTTGGGGTCGATGTACTCCTCGATGAAGGCATAGGTGTTCTTCACGATCTTCACGATGGAGTCCTCGTCCACCCAGCGCAGCCAGTCCTGCGCCAGCCGCGGGTTCTGCTTGCCCGTTCGGCCCATGATCTTGACGCGGAAGTAGTGCTCGGGGCTGCGCGTCCAGGCACGCGTGGGACAGTAGACCACGCACACGCCACAGCCAATGCAACGGTCCTCGTCGCGCACGACCTTGCCCTTCTCCAGCCTGAGCGCGCTCACCGAGCGGCGCTGGCACCAGTCCACGCACTGGCCGCAGCCAATGCAGCGGTTGGGGTCGTACTGGGGCTCGGTCATGCCAATGATGCCAAAGTCGTTCAAGGCCACGTGCGCGCAGTCGTTTGAGCAGCCGGTGAAGGCCACCTTCACGTGGCGGTTGTTGGGGAAGATCTCGTGGTCCATGCGCTGAGCGAAGGCCGTGGTGTCATAGCAGCCAAACGGGCACAGGCGCTTGCCCGGGCAGGCTACCACGTTGCGCGTGCCGCTTGCCAGGTAGCCCTGGGAGGTGTCCTCCTGGTTGATTTTGGTGTCCTCAATGCTGGCCTGGAGTTTCTCGTTGACCTTGGGCATGTCCTCCATGTGGATGCCCGGGATCTCCACACCCTGTCGGTTGGTGAGGAAGATTTCTCCCCTGCCGTACTCCTCGGCGATTTCCACAATGCGCGCCATGCTCTTGGCGCTCACCAGGCCGCCGGGAACGCGCACGCGGCTGGCAGTCATCCCGCGCTCCTTGCTCACGCGGAACGCGTTCTTCTTCATGGCCTTGACGTCGATGTCCTGAATCATGGCGGCCTCCTAGTCCAGCAACTGCTTACTCTGGGTGTAGTTGAAGACGGGCCCGTCCAGGCACACGTACTTCTCGCCTATGCGGCAGTGGCCGCACTTGCCCAGGCCACAGCACATCTTTCGCTCCTGGCTCACCCAGATGTTCTCCTCGGCAAGACCCAGCTCGAGAAGGCCCTTCACGGAGAAGCGCATCATGGGCGGCGGTCCCACCACAATGGCCTGCGCCGTGGAGGGGTCGCGCAGCGGCAAGCCCGGGATGAACTTGGTCACCAGGCCAACGTTGCCCTGGTAGCCCTCGGGCGCGCCGTCCACCGTGAGGATGAGGTCAACGAGGTTCTCCCAGCGCGCAAGGTCGTCGCGGAAGAGCAGGTCGTTGGGACTGCGGAAGCCCACGATTACGTGCTTGTCCTGCGGCGTGGCACTTGCGGCCAGTGCCTCTACCACGCCTCGCACCGGGCTCACGCCCGTTCCGCCGGCCACTACGACGCACTCGCCGTCCGCGTAGCGCTCCACCTCGAAGCCGTTGCCGTAGGGGCCGCGCAGGAGAAGCGACTGGCCCTCGTAGGCCTCGAACACCTCGTTGGTCACCACGCCCACGCGGCGGATGGTAAGGTCGACCGACTCGCCAGGCACGATGCCGCTCACGCTGATGGGGGCCTCGCCGTACTTGGGGACGGAGACCTCGAAGAACTGGCCGGGGCGAACCTCTCCGCCAAAGGCCATGCGGAAGGTGTACTCCTTCCCGGTGTGCTTGATGACCTTGAGCACCTTGGAGGAGAAAGGAATGTACGGGTTGTTGCTAGGCATCACGGGCCACGCTCCCCTCATGCTGGGCGTCCCACTCGTCCACGGCGTCAGAGAGCTTGTTGACGCACGCGGCGAAGCTGATGTACTCGGGGCAGACGTCGTCGCAGCGGCCGCAGCCCACGCACATGTCGTAGCCAAAGCGCTGTCGGAAGTCGTACACCTTGTGAAGCACCTTGAAGCGCATGCGCTCGCCGTGCTGCTTGCGGTAGCTCGCGCCGCCGGCCACCGTGGAGTAGCCGTCAATCATGCAGCTGGCCTGCACGCGGCGCCTCTCTCCCACCCGGCCGTTCTCGGTGTAGGCAACGTCCTGCATGGTGAAGCAGGTGCAGGTGGGGCACACCAGCGTGCAGCGGCCGCAGCCAATGCAGCGGTGGTTGTACTCGTCCCACACGGGGCTGGTGCGGAGCTCGAGCGGCACCGTCTTGGGAACGCGCACGTGTACCTCGTTCTGAATGACGTGCGCGGGCACCACGTCGCGGCTGGCCGTAGCGTAGCGCTCGAAGAGCGGTAGGAGGGACTCGTTGGCAACGGCGCACGCATAGCCCTCGCCCGAGCGCTCGAGCGAGAACTCCCAGTTGTCCGGCGCAACATTTGATCCCATGTCCACGCAGAAGCAGTGCTCGAAGGTCTGGGGGCAGCCGAGAAGCACAAAGTGCACGCGGTCGCGGATGCGCCGATAGAAGCTGTCCTCGGGGCCGTTGTGCAGGTACATAGCGTCGAGGCGCTTGACGCCATGCAGGTCGCAGGCACGCATGAGCACAAGGACGTCGCGCGCGTCCCCCTCGCGGGCGGGGTCGCCGGCGGAGCCAATGCCCCCTGCCTCGCGCACCTGGTCCTCGGTGTAGTAGAAGAGCGTCTGCGAGAGCGGCGTGAGCAGCTCCTTGAAGGAGTAGTCGCTCTTGGCGTCAAGCTCGATCTGCGACGCGTTGTCCACAAAGTCGTAGATCACCTGGTCCACGTCGGTGAAGCGGCCAGCGCCCACCTTGCGGACCGGCGCAAAGACGAGGTAGTCGCGGGCAAGCTCGCGAACCAGCCCGTCAAGCCCCTCCCCATCAAGCACGTATCCCATGGTCTCCCCTCTCTTCCGCGCCCGAGGGCGCATATCCTTTCTTGTCTCGCGCGCAGGTTCACGCGCGTGTGAGCGCATACCGCCACAGGAGTTTGGGGTCGTCCTGCTCGGCCACGCCAACCCCAAGCGCCGGGGCCACCGCCCCGCTTGCCGCCACGACGTCTGGCGGGCCCTGGGCAGCCACCCGGCCGTCCGCCATGAGGCAGACCTTGTCGGCGGACGAGAAGGCCGACTCCACGTCATGCGTAGCAACAACCACCGCAAGTCCCTCTCCCGCAAGTCCGCGCAGCAGGCCTGCGAGCTCCCAGCGCCTGTGGGCGTCCAGGTGCGCCGACGGCTCGTCGAGAAGGAGCGTGCCCGCATCTTGGGCAACAACCATGGCCAGGTAGGCGCGCTGAAGCTCACCGCCAGAGATGTCTGCGAGGCGTCGGTCGCGAAGACCCCACACGCCCGTGAGCTCCATGGCCTGGCGCACCAGGCGGCGGTCCCTCTCGCCTAAGGTCCTCACGGCGCCAAGCGTGGCAAAGCGCCCGTGGCAGGCAAGGGTGTAGACGTCCATCTGCGGGCACCCCAGCTCCTGCGGCAGGTAGGCCAGGTGCCGGGCGCGCTCCCTATGGCCAAGGCTTCCGAGCTCCGCACCGTCCAGGAGGATGCTCCCGCCATGCGGGAGCACGCCCGCAAGGCAGCGAAGGAGCGTGGACTTGCCACAGCCATTCTTTCCCACCAGAGCGCTCACCTGGCCGTCATTGAGCTCGAGCGAGTCCACGGCCAGAGAAAAGCCGCCGTCGCGCACAAACGAGAGCCCCTTCACACCAATCACGCGGCCTCACCCCCACGACCCGCCGCCACGGAGTGCGAGCCGTGCTTGCGCCCGCGCCGTGCCAGGAGCGCCATGAAGAACGGCGCGCCGAGAAGCGCAAGAACCAGGCCAACCGGCAGCTCGTAGGGAAACGCAATGGTCCGCGCCACGAGGTCGCACGCAACCAAGAGCGCAGCTCCCCACAGGGCGCAGAGAGCGAGCCCCTGACGAGTTGTGGGACGCGCCCACATGCGCACCAGGTTGGGGACGATGAGGCCCACAAAGCTGAGAAGGCCGCAGATCGAGACGGCCGAGGCGGCCAGAAGCGCCGCGCAGGCGATGGTACCAAGTCTGCAGGCGCGTACGTCGAGGCCAAGGCCGTGTGCGGCCTCGTCCCCCAGCGCAAGGAGGTCTATGCCGCGACCGAGGTATGCACCCGCCACAAGCGCCACCAAGAGGGCGGGCACGCAGAGCGCCAGGCCCTGGTAGGTAACGCCCGAGAGGCCGCCCAGCGTGAAGGACACGCGGTCCGTAACAGACTCGGGCCACACGACCACAATGGTGTCGATGGCAGCGCTCATGAGGCTCGAGACGGCGACGCCCGCAAGGACCACGGTCCCGCGGCTGGTACCAGCACGGCGCGATACCAGGTAGACCAGAAGCGTGGCGAGAAGAGCGCCGACAAAGGCCATGGCTTGCCGGAGCACCGGATGTCCTGGCATCCAGAGTGCCGCCACGAGCCAGAGCAGGCCCGCCCCGGAGTTGACGCCCATCACGCCAGGCGACGCAAGATCGTTGTCGAGCGAGGCCTGCAGGAGCAGACCGGAGCAGGCAAGCGCTGCGCCGCAGCACACGCCCGCTATCACACGGGGAAGGCGCACGCTCAGGAGGACGAGTGTGGCAGTGGCGTCTGCGGTGCCGCCGGAGGCAAGGGTCGCGAGCGCCTGGAGCGCCTCGCGCGTGCCCAAGGCTGTGGTGCCCGCAAGGAGCGAGGCCAACGAGATGAGCACGAGCGCAACGGCGCCTAAGACGCACGCCCAGCGGCTCCTCTCGCTTGTTCTCTCTCCCCCATGGGCCATGTGGCTACCCCTCTTGCTCTCGGAGGTTGAGGATGTAGGAGTATGCCTCTGCCCAGCGCTCGTTGGGCTTGTACTCAAAGAGGTCCTTAGGCAGGACATTGACCCTGCCGGCCTGCACCGCCGAGAGCGACGCCCACGCAGGCTGCGCCTGGAAGCCCTGCTCGAAGACCTCCTTGGCCTTGTCCTCGTCGCCGCGAGGGATGACAAAGACGTAGGTGGGGTCCGCAGCCACGATGGCCTCGACCGAGAGGTCGTCGAGCGAACTGTCGTCCTCGGCGACGTTTGCCATTTGCAGGTTGTCGAAGATCTCGCAGGCAAAGTAGTCGCTCTTCGCGACCTTTGCCTTGGTGGACGAGATGAGAAGCGCCAGGTAGCTTACTTGCGGAAGGTCGGCGGCGCTCTCCTCGACCTTTGCTATGGCGTCAGAGACGTCTGTGACGTTTGCCTGGTAGAGGTCGTCTCGGCCGCTCATCTCGGTGAGTGCGGCCATGTGGGTTGCGTAGTCGTCGAAGTTGTTCACGTCAACGTCGCGCCACGCGATGCCGGCGCTGTCCAGGCTGGACTCAAGCTCCTTCTGCGTGGGGACCTCGGCAGTGATAAGCACCAGCGTGGGCTCAAGCGCGACGATCTTCTCCAGGCTGGGCTTGGCGGGGGTGCCCACGGCCTCCACGTCTGCAGGCAGGCCGTCGAGGTCTGTGGCGTCCTCGGTCACACCCACGGGCGCCATGCCAGCAAGAATTGCCATCTGGGCAAGCGAGCGGGACGCAGCGACAACGCGGGTGCTTGTGGCATCGGTCGAGGTGGATGCGTCCGACGCGCCTTCCGACTGCGTCGAGGAGGCACTCGCATCTGGCTGCGCAGCGCACCCGGCAAGGATGCCAGCACCAAGGAGCACCGAGAGGCGCAGGAATTCTCTTCTCTGGAGCATGGTCCCTCCCGCACAGACTGGTGGCGCTGGGATCTTCTCGTCCATCATATCCCTAGCTCCATAATGGCAAAACGATATAAAAACCTGCATCGCTATTCTGTTGGCTTCGCAACAGAAATGAGACAGAGGGAGTTTCCCTTTGTCTCATCGCGACGGCGACCGAGAAGCCAGACGGCAACGGCCGCGCATAGCCCATACTGTGAATGAGACAAAGGGCCTGTCCCTTTGTCTCATTCTCGTAGAGAGGAGCCGCCGTGAACGAGTTCTTTGGGACCACCATGCCCAAGCTGGGATTTGGCCTCATGCGCCTGCCACGCCTGGCAGACGGCAAGACCATCGACATCGAGCAGTGCGAGGCCATGACCGACGCCTTTCTCGACGCGGGCATGCGCTACTTTGACACCGCCTACGTCTACGAGGGAAGCGAGGAGGCCACACGGCGCTTCCTTGTCGAGCGGCACCCCCGCGAGAGCTTCTACCTTGCCGACAAGGTCAACGCCAGCCCGTGGGCGGCAAAGTCCGCAGACGAGGCAAAGCGCGAGCTTGCGGTGTCGCTCGAGCGCACCGGTGCCGGCTACTTCGACTTTTACCTGCTGCACGCGCTCTCCGCAAGAAATATTGGCTACTACGAGGACTACGGCATCTGGGAGTTTGCGGGCAAGGCCAAGGAGCAGGGGCTGGTACGACATGTGGGGTTCTCGTTCCACGACCGCCCGGACGTCCTTGATGACATCTTGACGCGCCACCCCGAGGCGGAGTTCGTGCAGCTGCAGCTCAACTACGGCGACTGGGAGAGCCCCAGCGTCTGCTCGCGCGAGAACTACGAGGTGGCCGTGGCACACGGCAAGCCCGTGGTGGTGATGGAGCCAGTCAAGGGCGGGCTTCTCGCCAACCCACCGCAGCAGGTACAGGACATCCTGCGCGCGGCCAACCCGAACGCTTCGATTGCAAGCTGGGCGGTACGCTTTGTGGCAAGCCTGGAGAACGTGATGGTTGTGCTCTCGGGGATGTCGAACGTGGCACAGATGGCGGACAACCTCTCCTACATGCGCGAGTTCACGCCGCTGAGCGCCATCGAGCAGGACGCGGTGGAGCACGCGAGCAAGGCGCTGGCAACCGTCGACCAAATCCCCTGCACGGGATGCCACTACTGTACCGGCGGGTGCCCCCAGGAGATTGACATCCCCTCGGTCTTCTCGGCGTACAACCGCTACCTCGTGTACGGAGATCTTGCCGGCGCCAAGCGCAACTATGAGTCGGCAGTGGCCAAGCGTGGCAAGGCTAGCGACTGCGTGCGGTGTCTCCAGTGCGAGGGCGCCTGCCCTCAGGGAATCCAGATCACCTCGTGGCTGAAGAAGGCCGCGGCGGTGCTGGAGTAGGGCCGCTTGGCTGGAGCCTGCCGGCGCGCTTCGGCCTAGCCCTCGAACGTCGCCTCGAGCCAATCGACCCCCGGCCGGCATATGAGCCGCGCGTCGCAGTAGGCCATCTGCGTGGTGAGGATGGTCTGCCCGATGTAGGAGCCGGAGTCCGTGCACTCCAGCACCAGCGCCATGTCGGGCTCCTCGTCCTCTGTAAGGTCAAGCGGAAGCAGCAGGTTCACGGAGTTCACCCGCGGGTAGTAGGCGGGCACGGCGGTGCGATAGCTCCACTTGACGCGCTCGAGCGCCAGGTCGACCGCCGTGTCCAGCGCGTTCTTCAGGCGAAGCCAGTGCACGCGGTCGCTCGCGATAAGGCCGCGCAGCTTGTCGAAGGCTTTCTCTCGCTTCTCGTCGCTCGTTGCGCCGTCAAACGCCGCCGACACGCACGCGATGCACTCCGGGCTGTCGCCGAGCTCCCGGTCGAGGAGCTTGCGCGGCAGCCGGTCGACGTTGTCGAGAAGGATGTGGTTGTAGTCCAGGAACGGCACCTGGTCGACGTCGTACAGCACGTCCTCAAGGCGCCGCAGGTAGCGGGCCCTCTTTGGCAGGGGATTGAACGTGCGCACCAGGCGATCGCCCACGCGGCCCTCCCCTGCCCCGTAGAAGCCGAGAAGTACCCACTTCTGCCGGGCGCCATCGCGGTCATTGGCCCCGAAGCACGCGAAGATTGGCTCGTAGGACCGGTTGACCAGCCCCGTGTTGAACGCGGCAAAGCCCGAGGCGAGGTCCTCGCGCACCTTCTCCTCGTACTCGAGCCGCCAGAAGGTGTACTTGAGGTAGCTCGCGAGGATGGCGTGGCGCGGGCGGTCGTCCTTCTCGTCTCGGTCGTTGGGCGAGAAGTCCCATTTCTCCGGCAGCGCCGTCTCGGCCAGCTTGGCCAGCCAGTCCTTCCAGCAGTAGAGGTATGCCCAGTCCCAGAGGTCAACGGGGTTGCTGGCATCGGCGCTTCCTGGCAACACGGGTGATTCCATGGGCTCCTCCTCTGGTTGGACGGCGTCCCTCACGATAGCAGTTTTGGCACCGCGGTCACGCGCCCATTGTGGCGTAAGAATGGTCGGCGCGTCTCGCCAAACGCCGCCCGCATTGCCTGTATGCTTGGGTGTCGAAACACACCTACCGAGAGGAACCCCATGCCGCGCGTCACTGCCCCCGTACCGCCACAGCCGCATTTTCCCAGCTACTACCTGCGCCCCACCGTCGCGCCGAGCGTTGCGCGCAGGGTGCGGACTGCCGATGGCGCACAGATAGCGGCGTTTGTGTACGGCGCGGATGGGGCTCGGCAAGAGAGCACGTATCCCGTGCTGTTCCTACATGGCAATGGTGAGGAGCACGGGATCTTTGGGGTTCAAATCAACGGGCTTGTGGGCGACGGTCGCTGCGCGATAGGCGTGGACTCCCGTGCCCAGGGCGCTTCCACGCGCGGGCGCGCCCGGCTCACCTACGAGCTCATGGCCGCAGACGCGCTCGAGGTGCTCGACGCCCTTGGTGTGCAGTGCGCCCACGTTGTGGGCTTCTCGGACGGGGCAATAGAGGCGTTACTCCTTGCCCGCAGCCACCCCGAGCGCGTGGCCTCGGTTCTCTCGATGGGTGCAAACCTCACGCCCGAAGGCGTCCTTGCGGAAGACGATTGGGACATGGAGGGTACGGCCGAGCAGTGCGACGCGTGGGCTGCATGGCTGGAGGGGAAGCCCGAAGGCGTGGACCCCTCGATTGTGACACCCAGCGCCAGCGAGGCTCGCACAACTGCCGAGCTCATGCGCCTCATGCTTGACGAGCCGCACATCCCCGCCGAGTCGCTGGGTGCGATACGCTGCCCTACTACGATCATGACCGGCGAGTTCGACTGCATCTCTCCCGCCGAGACGCAGCGGATTGTCGACGCAATCCCCGGCGCACGCAAGGTGGTAGTCCCCGGCGCCGACCACGTGCTGCCCAAGTGCGCTCCCGACGACGTGAACCGCGAGCTCTTCTCGCTTCTCCGCTTGGTTGAGTCGAGCCACAGCTAGACCATCGGCTCCCCTCCTCCCCCCGTCGCCCCTTCCCCCGTCGCCCCTGCTCCCCGTCGCCCCTGCCCGCGTTCTTTATCGGTTTTTGAGAACTGGGGGTCACGTTTCCGCAGGTCGCGGGGAACCCGATTCTCAAATACCGCTAAAGAAGGGGTGGGGGACGAGGGAGACGAGGGAGACGAGGGGGAGACAAGGGGGAGGGATCGGAATAACAGCGGGTGTCACTTCTCGGCTTTCTTCCTGAAACCTGTCACATTTCTGACGGAAATTTAGGCTCTGAACAGGCAAAACATAGGCTATGCTCATCCGACTGAACACGCTTGACTGTCGGAGCGCCTATGAGTTTGTCGACCAGAACCGCCTGCGATAAGCTCTTGGCAGATGCCGAGAGTAGCTCTCGCTGCGCCGTCCCAACCAACGAGACGGAGCGCAGCCGTTTTCGCTACCTCGAGCGTACGGGGGAGCTTGTGTCTCCCTACCCAGGAATCTATGCGCGTGCTGACATGTGGAATGCACTATATCCAAGCCAACGAGTGCGTCGCATCATGCGCACGGTTGCGCGCATCCATCCGGACTGGGTCTTTGTCGGCGCTTCTGCGGCCGTCGCCCACGGACTTGCTATTCCACCAAAGGCAACGTGGCCACTCAAGATTGCGAAACTCGGTGCCGGAACCTGCGAGTCAAACGCGCGCTCCAGGCGAACGGTCGTCTCGCCATGCAAGGTAATGTTGGTTGGCGGCATGCACGCGACAACCCTGGACCGAACAGTCATTGACTGCATGCGCCAGCTGGAGTTTCCCGAGGCACTCGCCGTGGCGGACTCCTACCTCCGGGCAACCGGCAAGTCATCTGGCCAGTTGCAGGCGATGGTATCGCAACCACGGAAAGGAACGCGGGGCATTAGGAACGCGCGAATCGTCGCAAGCCACGCGGACGGACGAGCGGAGAGCTGGGGAGAATCAATCGCACGGGCCGCAATGATCGACCTGGGGTTTGTTGTTCCCGAACTACAGACCCCCTATTTCGACCCAGTCTCTGGCATGACGTTCCGCGCGGACTTTTCCTGGGCACTCCCCGAAGGCAAGACAGTCTTGGGCGAGATGGACGGCCTCATCAAGTACACAGACGAGAGCATGACCGGCGGCGACACGATTGGTGCGTTTGTCCGCGAGCGACAGAGGGAATCCCGCCTCACCATCGGCGGGCGGAGCGTCGTGCGCTTCACGCCGGCTCAGGTTGGCGACAGGCCTTACTTCGAGCGCCTTCTTGACAGCTACGAAATCCCCCGAACGGACCCGCTCCAAGGCTGGGTCCCTCTACCCTAGCACCTCCTCGCCCCCGCACCCCTTTCCCTCGCCACCCACAGTCATCTCCCCCTCGTCCCGCACCCCTTCTTTAGCGGTATTTGAGAATCGGGTTCCCCGCGACCTGCGGAAACGTGACCTCCAGTTCTCAAAAACCGATAAAGAACGCGGGCAGGGGGGTCGGGGAGCAGGGGGAGTCGGGGAGCAGGGGCGACGGGGAGCAGGGGAGTCGGGGGAAGGGGCGACGGGGGAGGGGTTACGGCAAGAGAAGCCCCTCCGGCTCGGGGCCGAAGGGGCTGGTAGGGCGAGAAGAAGCGACGAGAGAAACTACTCGGCAACCTCGGCGATGGCGGCCTTGAGCTCGTCGACGCGGTTCGTGGCCTCCCAGGTGAAGTCGGGGTCCTTGCGGCCAAAGTGACCGTAGGCAGCGGTCTTCTGGAAGATCGGGCGACGAAGGTCGAGGTCGCGGATGATGGCGCCAGGACGCAGGTCGAAGACCTTCTCGACGGCCTTCTCGATGAGCTCGTCGTCATACGCGCCGGTACCAAAGGTGTCGACCATGATGGACAGCGGGTGGGAGACGCCGATGGCATAGGCCAGCTCGACCTCGCACTTGTGGGCAAGCCCAGCGGCAACCACGTTCTTGGCAACCCAGCGAGCGGCGTAGGCGGCCGAACGGTCGACCTTGGTGCAGTCCTTGCCGGAGAAGCAGCCGCCACCGTGACGGCCCATGCCGCCGTAGGTGTCGACGATGATCTTACGGCCGGTGAGGCCGGTGTCGCCCATGGGGCCACCCACCACAAAGCGGCCGGTGGGGTTCACGTAGATGTCAGCGTCACGCCACTTGATACCAACCTCGTCCAGGACGGGGGCAATCACGTGCTCGACCATGTCGTGCTCGATCTGGTCATGCTCGACCTTGGCGTCGTGCTGCGTAGAGACCACGATGGCCGTGACCTCGACGGGCTTGTCGTCCTCGTAGCGCACGGTTACCTGGGTCTTGCCATCGGGGCGCAGGTAGTCGACCTCGCCGGACTTGCGGACGGCGGCCAGGCGCTCGGCCATGCGCTGCGCGAGGTAGATGGGCATAGGCATGAGCACGTCGGTCTCGTCGGAGGCATAGCCAAACATCATGCCCTGGTCACCGGCGCCGATCTTGTCAAGCGGGTCAGTGTCCTCGGCGCGGGCATAGGTGCCGTCGACGCCCTGCGCGATGTCGGGGCTCTGCTCGTGAATCATGTTGATGACGCCGCAGGTGTCGCAGTCGAAGCCGTACTTGGCGCGGTCGTAGCCAATGCCGCGCACGGTCTCGCGCACGATCTTCTGCACGTCGACGTAAGCCTCGGTGCGTACCTCGCCCATGACCACGACGGTGCCGGTGGTGGTGAAGGTCTCGACGGCGCAGCGCACGTTGTCGACGTTGGCAGGGTTGCCGTCGGCGTCCACGTAGCCTGCAGCCTGGAGCTTGGCCTCCTTGCTGAGAATAGCATCGACGATGGCGTCGGAGATCTGGTCGCACATCTTGTCGGGGTGGCCCTCGGTGACGCTCTCCGAGGTGAAGTAATAGTTCTTGTGGGCCATTCCAATATCCTTTCCGCACGGGCGGGCCCGTGCCAACAGCGACCGCCGCGTCGGCGCTCGACTATGACTGAGAGGTGTAACGGCTCATCGCCTGGGCGAGGAAATCGCCCGCACAAGGGTAACGCGCTGGCTGCGTCTCGTCACCCCTGTTCGGACAGCTGGTGTGCAGCCTTCTCAACCCCTGACGCAGACAGAGAGGAACCGCATCCAGCTACGGCAAGCGCCGTGTGAGCAGCCTCGGTGCCCATGCCATTAAGCGCGATGTCGATGAGAGAGCGGGCGAGACTGTCGCCCGTAGGCGCGTCGTTGCCAAGACTTGCCACCTCGAGGGCGGCAAAGATGAACGCGCCAGAGATGGTGACGGCACCCAAGCGGCTGTTCACGCCCTCGCGCACCATTCCCTCGCCCTTGGCGCGGTCGAGCTGCGCACTGATGATGGAGATGATGCGCGCGAAGTGCGTCTCCATGGAGGGAAGCACGTTGTTGTTGGCGTCGATGACCTCGCGGGTCATGGCCAGCGCGAGCGGGCTTCCCACGCTCATACGGCACGTGAGCTCGCGCGTGAGGCTCACGAGCGCCTCGAGCGCGGAGGAGGCACCGGCCACGGCACCCTCGACAGAGTCGACAAGCTCGTCAATGGAGCGGTCGAAGATTGCCTCAACCAGCGCGTCCTTGTCAGCGAAGTAGTAGTAGAGGGCGCCCTTGGACATCTTGCAGCGAGAGGAGACCTCGCTCATCTGGAAGTCTGTGTTGCCGCGCTCGACCATGAGCGACGTTGCGGCCGCCATGATGCGCTCGCGCGTCGCGGCGCTCTTGCGTGTCTTGGTGCTACTGCGCAGCCTTGTGGTCTGCCGGGTTACCGTCTCCTCGAGCGACGTACGTGCCGCGCCGCTCGCTTTCTTCAGGCTATTGGCCAGCTCGGACGTCATTTTCTCGTCAAGCAGACTCATGCAGTTTGCGCCCCACTTCGCGCCTCAGGACTCATGTATTACGACGAGATTCTACCATCTGGGCTCAGATTTTTGAGCAGTTTTCAAAAAAACTGCCTGCGACGTCTAAAAATCCAGTCCCGTGGGATACCAACAGGTGTAGAAAGATATGATTGAAGCTGAATGCACTCTTTGTAGTATGCGGGACCTCGAGCCCCGCCATCGAGAAGCCACAACCCACGGCGGAGGAGCATGGGCAAAGTATTTCGAATCTTCTGGCGCGACCTCAAGAGGATACTGCGCAACCCCGTGGCAGTCATTGTCACGCTGGGCGTCTGCGTTATCCCGTCGCTCTACGCCTGGTTTAACATCCTGGCCAACTGGGATCCCTACGAGAGCACCCAGGACGTACGCGTTGCCGTGGTGAACCTCGACGAGGGGGCAGATGCCGGCGGAGACCTGGGCTATATCAACGCCGGTGACATGGTTGTTGAGGAGCTGGGAAAGAACACCCAGCTCAAGTGGGTCTTTCTCGACGAAGAGACCGCACTCGAGGAGGTTCGCTCGGGCCGCTCGTATGCGGCCATCGTGATTCCCGCCGACTTCACGCGCGACCTTACCTCGGTCCTTACCGGCGACCTGGTCTCCCCTGACCTCACCTACTATGTAAACGAGAAGGTCAACCCCATCGCGCCAAAGGTCACCGACACTGGCGCCTCCACCGTCGAGACGCAAATCAACGAGACCTTCGTCTCGACCGTATCGAACGTGGTAGTGGGCAAGCTGCAGGACGTTATCATCTCCGCGAAGGGCGACGCCGACAATGCCACCACGAGCATCGTGGGCCGCGTGCGGGGCGTGAAGGGAACGGTGGACGACCTCTCAACGAGCATGTCGGACGCCCAGGGCACTGTGGCTGCAGCCCGCCAGACCATCGAGGACGCCGAGTCGACCCTCGACGAGCTTAACCGCATATCGACCAAGGCGAGCGGGAGCCTCGCAGACGCGACGGGCGTCCTCTTTACCTCGCGCGATGACGCGACATCGCTGGCGACCTCTGTTGCCGGCGCGGTGACCGATGGGTCCACGCGCCTCTCGTCCATCTCGGGCACAACCAACCAAGCGATAGGGCGCATCTCGGGCAAGATTGGCCAGGCGCAGGGAACGGCCGAGGGCGCGTTGGCAACCGCCCAGACGCTCGTGAACCAGAACCGACAGCTGGTGCAAGAGCTCCAGAGTCTCTCGTCTTCTATCCCCGAGTCCGCGCGCCCCACCTTTGACGCTGCCGTTGCCAGGATAAGCACGCAGGTGGACAAGGAGCAGGCGACGGTCGACGACCTCTCACGCGCGACGAGTGACATCGGCGCCACTAACGATGCCGTAGCGGGGCTCTCCTCGTCAGTGAACGACGCCATTCAGACCGGCACCACGTCTCTCTCGGGCGTGAACTCCTCGTTCAACCAGAACACGCTGCCCGAGCTCTATGGCGCGCTCGACAACTTCTCGGGCGCCGCGCAGAGCCTCTCGGGGTCCCTCGGCGGGCTCTCCCCCACCATCGCGCAGACAAAGGCCGTGCTCGAGCAGCTCGACGACACGCTCGAGCAGACCTCGACCGCGCTCTCGGTCACCACCGACTCGCTGGACGAGATGTCCTCAACCCTCGACAACGTGGCCACGGACCTCTCGGCAATCCAGAGCTCGGAGGCCATGGATCGTGTGAACAAGCTTCTCGGCCTGGACGCAAACGGCATCGCGTCGTTCATGTCCTCCCCCGTCGAGCTGGACGAGGAGGCCGTCTTCCCGGTTGCCAACTACGGCTCGGGCGTGGCGCCCTTCTACACAAACCTCGCCCTGTGGGTGGGCGGCTTTGTCCTCATCGCCATCTACAAGGCAGAGGTGGACGACGAGGGCATCGAGGGCGGCTTTGCCCCCTGGCAGGGCTACTTTGGCCGCCTGCTGCTCTTCCTGCTCTTGGGCGTTTTCCAGGGCGTCATCTGCACGGTGGGCGACCTCGTGATTGGCATCCAGTGTCTTGACCCCAAGGCGTTCATCCTCGCAGGCATGGTCGAGTCCTTCGTCTACGTGAACATCATCTTTGCCTTTGCCGTGGCGTTCAAGCACATTGGCAAGGCGCTCTGCGTCCTTCTCGTAATCCTGCAGATCCCGGGCTCCTCGGGCACCTACCCCATCGAGATGATGCCGGGCTTCTTCCGTGCCCTCAACCCGTGGCTTCCGTTCACCTACGGCATCCGCGCCATGCGCGAGACCATCGCCGGCTACTACGGCAACTACTTTGGCCAGAACATCTTCATGCTGCTGCTCTTTGTGATTCCGGCACTGCTCATTGGCGTGGGCTGGCGCCGCCACCTCCTGAACATCAACTCGCTCTTCGACAAGAAGCTCGCCGAGACGGACCTCATGATCTGCGAGCGCGACGGCATCGAGGTCGAGCACTACCGACTCTCCTCGCTCATCAAGGCGCTCATGCACAACGACGAGTACCGCGCGCAGATCCTGCACCGGGCCGCACGGTTCAACGCCGCCTACCCGCGTCTGATCCGCGTGGGCTTTGTGCTGCTGCTGGCCTTGCCCCTGGGCCTCTCGGTGGTCATGTTCTCCGTAAGCAACAAGCTGCCGTGGTTCATCGTGTGGATTGTCTGCCTGGTGCTACTGTGCACGGCGCTCATCATCATCGAGTACTTCCACGAGTCGCTCAACCGCAAGACCGCCATGGTTGACCTCTCCAAGGACGAGATGTACGAGCTCCTGGGCGACCAGCTGGACCGCGAGTACTTCTCCTCGTCCATCGAGCGGCTGCGTCAGCGCGTGAGCAACGTGGTCGCAGAGGCGCAGGCGAAGATTGCGCCGGACGCCAAGCCTGGCGCCAGCACCACTGAGGCCAGTGGCGCAACGGGTACCCAGACGACGCTCGTGCTGAGGCGTCTCATCAACGAACACGACGCCGAGCCCGAGGTCGAGGTGCCCACCATCGTGCGCGGCGGCATTGTGACGGCGCCCGCAGCCGAGGAGGCAGAGCCCGTCTCGGCGGAGGACTCCCCCGCCGACGTTACCGTGCAAGAGAAGCCCAAAGCCAAGAAGGACCACCACGGCCACAAGAAGCACGACAAGCACAAGGCCGACAAGAGCAAGAAGCGCAAGAAGGACAAGAAGAAGGACCGCGACAAGGACCGCAAGCGTGAGGACAAGGACCGCAAGCACAAGCACGGCAAGAAGGGAGACCGCGCATGAGAAAGATCTGGCGCATCTTCTGCCTTGACGTGAAGCATGCAACCAAGAACATCATCTCGCTCATCGTGTGCGTGGGCCTCGTGGTCATCCCGTCGCTCTACGCCTGGTTCAACATCGCGGGCAGCTGGGACCCCTATGGCAACACCGGCAACCTCAAAGTGGCCGTCGCCAACAGCGACGAGGGCTACCAGAGCGACGCCATCCCCGTGAAGATCAACCTTGGCGAGCGCGTGGCGTCGAACCTCTCGCAGAAGAAAACCATCGGCTACGTGGTTACCAGCGAGGACGATGCCGTCGAGGGCGTGCGAAGCGGCAAGTACTACGCGGCCATCGTGATTCCCGAGGACTTCACCAAGGACATGCTCACGGTCTTCTCGGACGACATCCAGCAGGCGACCATCGTCTACTACAGCAACCAGAAGGAGAACGCCATCGCGCCCATCGTGACCGACAAGGCAGCGACCTCCGTGAAGAACAGCATCCAGACAGACTTTGCGCAGAGCCTGGGCGAGATGGGCGCAGGCGCCCTCTCCGAGATCTCCGGCTACGTGAACGACGATCAGCTCATGGAAATCAGCCAGAACCTGGACAACGCCATCTCGCAGGCATCGACCGACCTGCGCACCGTCTCGTCGCACATGGGCGTCTACTCGAGCCTGCTCTCCTCGGCGGGCTCCATCATAGACTCCTCCTCAACCCTGCTCTCGGGGACCGACTCCTCGACTCAGGACGTGCGCAACGCGCTGGCGGAATCTGCCCAGGGCGTGCGCAAGGTGGGCGACTCCGTGGACACGGCGTCTGCCGCCATAGACGAGGCGCTCTCCACCAGCAAGGAGAGCTTTGACTCGGTCTCTGACGCGGTGGACACCGCCTTCGACACTGCGCAGACCGACGCCTCGGATGGCGCGGCCAAGCTCCGCGACATCGCGACGCGCATCGACGCGCATGCCGACGCCTACCAGGAGCTCGATGACAGCCTCACCTCGCTCCAGGGACTTCTCCCAGAGAGCGCGAAGTCGCTCCTCGACCCCACGATCTCGCGCGTGGAGGGGGTCATCTCCACGCAGCGCGCGATGGCCGAGCGCCTGCGCACCTCGGCGACGAACCTCGAGAACGGCGCGAGCGACGCCGAGCAGGACCACGAGGACGTGAAGGCCCTCATTGAGCAGGACGCGCAGCAGATCGAGGATGCAAAGGGCAGCTTTGACTCCGACCTGCGAACGCAGCTCTCGGACCTCGCCAACTCCATCGACTCCGCCTCCACGGCGGCAAACACCGTCTCGATCAAGCTCGAGAACACCGTGAGCGACGTGGGTGAGGCGGCGTCTCTCACCTCTGGCAACCTCGCGGACATGAAGAGCCTGCTCGACTCCTCCGCCGCACAGGTCAACGGCATGGCCGATGACCTCGACGACCTCTCCGCGCGCCTCACCGCGGCGCTTGAGTCCGGCGACGCCCAGCAGGTGCGCCAGATCCTCTCGGCAAACCCCACCGACCTTGCGACGTTCCTCTCGCAGCCCGTGGGCCTCGACCGCGTTGCCGTCTATCCCATCGCAAACACCGGCTCGGCAATGGCGGGCTTCTACACCACGCTCGCGCTTTGGGTGGGTGCCGTCGTCCTTGTCGCCATGTGCAAGGCGCAGGTCTCGGACGCCGAACTTGCCGAGGCAGATGCCCGCCCGCGCCACGGCTACCTGGGTCGCCTTCTCCTCTTTGATCTGCTCGGCGTTTTCCAGGCCCTGCTCGTCTCGTTTGGAGACCTCTTCTACCTGGGCGTGCAGTGCGCCGACATGGTGGTGTTTGTGCTTACGTGCTGCCTCATGTCGGTGGTCTTCGTGAACATCATGTATGCGTTCACGGTCTCGTTTGGCGACGTGGGCAAAGCCATCTGCGTGTTCCTGCTGGTGATTCAGGTGGCGGGCTCAGGCGGCACCTTCCCGGTGGAGATGCTGCCCAAGGCATTCCAGACCTTCTATCCCACGCTCCCCTTTGTGCACGGGATTGCCGCCCTGCACGAGTGCATAGGCGGGTTCTACGGCTTCACCTGGGCAATCGAGATGTCGATCCTGGGCATCTACGTGGTGCTCTCTCTTATCCTGGGACTGCTGCTGCGCAAGCCGGTCGTGCGTCTCAACAATTGGATCAACGAGAAGCTCGAGTCCACAAAGATCATGTAGGCAATAGCCGTGGCCGCGTGGCACGCGACGGACGGCTGCGTCTATACTGGGACGCTGAATGCACGGCAGCAAGAGACTAACGAGAGGCACCACCTTGGCAGACGACAAACACGTGCGCGTGCGCTTTGCGCCCTCCCCCACTGGCAAGCTCCACGTGGGCGGCGCTCGCACCGCAATCTACAACTGGGCATTTGCCCGCGCGAACCACGGCACCTTCATCCTGCGCATCGATGACACCGACCCAACCCGCTCGACCGAGGAGAACACCCAGATCATCCTCCGGGCCATGCGCTGGCTGGGGCTCGACTGGGACGAGGGCCCAGAGGTGGGCGGCGACTACGGTCCCTACCGCCAGACCGACCGCATGCAGCTCTACCGCGACGCCGCACAGCGCCTGTGGGACGAGGGCAAGGCGTACCCGTGCTTCTGCACGCCCGAGAAGCTCGCGGCCGACAAGGCCGCCGCAGAGGCGCGCCACGACCCCTTCCAGGGCTACCAGCGTACCTGCCGCGACCTCGACCCCGCAGAGGCCAAGCGCCGCATCGACGCGGGAGAGCCCTACACCCTGCGTATCAAGGTCCCTCTCGACCGCGGCGACGTGGTGGTGCATGACGCGGTCCACGGCGATGTGACCTTCAACGCCCGCGAGCTGGACGACTTCATCATCTTCCGTTCTGACGGCACCCCCACCTACAACTTTGCCACCGTGGTGGACGACGCCATGATGGGCATCACGCACGTGATCCGTGGCGACGACCACCTCTCCAACACGCCGCGCCAGATCATGGTCTACGAGGCCCTTGGCGCACCCGTGCCTACCTTCGCGCACATCTCGATGATCCTTGGGCCAGACGGCAAGAAGCTCTCCAAGCGTCATGGTGCGACCTCGGTCGAGGAGTACCGCGACGCCGGGTACCTCTCCGACGCCTTCGTGAACTACCTAGCACTTCTCGGCTGGTCGCTCGACGGCGAGACCACCATCGTGCCACGCGACGTGCTGGCACGCGAGTTCTCGCTCGACCACGTCTCGAAGAACCCCTCGACGTTTGACCCCAAGAAGCTCGACGCCATCAACCAGGCCTACTACCTGGCCATGAGCGACCACGAGTTCTCCAATCGCGTGCTTGTGCCGGAGCTTCGCGCCGCGGGTCTCGAGGCTGCCGAGGGCGACCTAGCGCACGATGACGCCTGGTACGACCTGCTCTCCTCCATCTTGAAGCCCCGCACCGTGGTGGCGCCAGACGTGGTAGAGAAGGCTCGCTTCCTCTACCAGGGCAACGAGGTCGAGCTGGACGAGAAGTCCGTCGAGAAGAACCTGGCCAAGGCCGGCGCTCGCGGCTTTGTGACCGCTGCGACCGAGGCGCTCGAGGCACTCGACAGTGCCGCGTGGCACGCCGACGCCATCAACGCCGCGCTCGAGGCGCTGCCCGAGAAGCTTGGCGCCTCCAAGCGCAAGTTCTTTGGGGCAGTGCGCGTGGCCGCCTGCGGCAACCAGGTCTCTCCCCCGCTGGGCGAGTCGCTCGAGCTTCTCGGGCGCGACTGCACGCTTGCCCGGCTCAGGCGTGCGGAGGGCATCGCAGCAGAGTAGGACCGGTGCGCCCGGAGCGATTGCTCGCCCCGGGCGCACGTCGTTTTCGGCGCCGCCTCCGTCGGCGACGCATGGGTGTGAGGGACATTAGAGGCGAGAGGAGCGGCTATGGTCACGATGTCAGCGTTCGAGGTGCTTGGCCCCATCATGGTGGGTCCGTCCTCCTCGCACACCGCTGGGGCACTGAGAATTGCGCTGGTGGCGCGCTCGCTTGCACCCGCCCCCATCAGCCACGTTGACTTTGTCCTGTACAACTCGTTCTCGCGCACGCACCTTGGTCATGGAACCGACCGCGCTCTTGTCGCTGGCATCCTGGGGCTTGGGCCGGCGGACATCCGGGTAAGGCGCTCCTTCGAGCTGGCTCGAGAGGCCGGCCTTGGCTTCACCATCACCGAGGGTGGCCGGGACGAGGGACTGCACCCCAACACCGTCGAGATACGCATGGAATGCGAGGGTGGCGCGTCCATCTCGGTCACCGGCGAGTCGCTTGGCGGTGGACGTGTGCGCGTAAGCAGCATCAACGGAGTACGCGTGAGCATCACCGGAGAAATGCCGACCATCTTCGTTGAGCACCGCGACCTGCCGGGCGTGCTTGCAGCGCTCACGCGGACGCTCTCCTCGGCCAACGTGAACATAGCCACCATGAGCACCTTCAGGGAGGAGCGCGGCGGGAGGGCGTACACGGTCTTCGAGGTGGACGAGCCCGTGGGGGCGCGTCTCCTCGAGCTTCTCGGCTCCAACGAGCACGTTGAGTTTGCCTCGCAGGTGAACGTCCCCGGGGCGGCTGGCGCGAGCGCGCCTGTGGAGTCGGGGCTCTCGTTTGCGAGCGGGTCTCAGCTGCTTGCTGCCTGCGGCGCACGACAGCTCTCGATTGGCGAGCTCATGCGTGCGCGCGAGGTGGAGCTGGCTGGCGATGCGGCCGACCTCTCCCCCGACGCCGCTATGGCCCGCGTGCTCGAGGTCATGCGCAGCGAGACGACCGAGGCCATCGCGCGGCCCAAGGCATCGCTGGGCGGGCTCCTCGGCGGGCAGGCAGCAAGTGTTGCTGCCTGCGCAGGCGGGGACGGACTTGCTGGGGCGCTTCTGGGAACCGCGCTCACGAGAGCGACGGCGTTTGCCATGGCAACGCTCGAGCGCTCGGCCACGATGGGCGTCATTGTGGCCGCTCCCACGGCCGGAAGCGCGGGCGTGGTGCCCGGAGCGCTTCTCGCCTGCGCGGAGGCCACGGGCGCGGAGGATGCCGCCATCAGGCGCGCGCTGTGGAACGCCGCCGCCGTGGGGGCGCTTGTCTCGACCAACGCGACGGTCGCGGGCGCCGAGGGCGGCTGCCAGGCCGAGGTTGGCACGGCTTCTGCCATGGCCGCAAGCGCCTTGGTGGAGCTTCTCGGCGGCACGCCCGCGCAATGCCTGGATGCTGCGTCGCTTGCGATCGCGAACACGCTGGGGCTGGTCTGCGACCCCGTGGGCGGCATGGTGGAGTTCCCCTGCCAGGCGAGAAACGCGATGGGCGTGGCGTGCGCGATGAGCTCGGCACAGCTGGCGCTCTCGGGCGTGGGATGTCCCATTCCGTTTGACGAGGTCGTGGATGCGATGGCATCAGTTGGGGCAGCGCTTCCGCCAACGCTGCGCGAGACAGCAGAGGGCGGGCTTGCTGCCACACCCACGGCGCGTGGAGGGTGCGGCGCCTGCGGCGCATGCGCGTAGGGGCCAGAGCCGGCGTGGGGCACTTGGGTGCTGTGACGGCACCAGAGGCTGTGCGCCGGGGAGGGCATTTCTGAACATTAAGGCCTTGTGTCTTCATATGAGCGAACGCTCATGTTGGCGCTCGTTGGCGTACGTCTGTTCTAGACACGAAAACAGGCCACCGACATAGCCGACGACCTGCGATTTCTTGGTAGCCCGTAGCAGATTCGAACTGCTGATCTCCGCCTTGAGAGGGCGGCGTCCTAGGCCGCTAGACGAACGGGCCATATTCAGTTGTGAGGACAGTGGCTGGGATGGAGAGAATCGAACTCCCGTTGACGGAACCAGAATCCGCTGTCCTACCGCTAGACGACATCCCAATTAATGTCTGTCCTGTCTCAACGCGAGAAGATACTTTACGGCATACCTCACGGTATTGCAACCCTCAATTCAAACTTTTTTTCGACGGCCTACTCTTTCTCACGCAGCCAGGCGAGAAGGGCTTCCCGGCTGTTCTCGACACGTCCGTAAATCACATCGTCAAGGAGCGTCGAGAGAGCGTGGCCCACCTCGGGCCCAGGGGCAACGCCCAGCGCGCGCATCACGTCTCCCCCGCCAACCGCCAGGTCGCGCACACGAAACGCCGCCCCGCGCGAAAGCTCCCCAGAGAGGGCTCGTTCGAACACGTCCAGTTCCACCGCACGCTGAGCACAGGGCCACGCCTTTGCGATGGCGTCGGCGTGCTGCAGGTCGAGCAGCTGGTAGGCAAGCGCAGGCGCCTCGCCGGGCCGCGCCTGGTCAAGCCGCCGCAGGAGCCTGCGCACGCCAGCCGGAGAAGACGATAGATGTCGGTCGTGATACCTAACGAGAGCCGCCGCCCGGCTAGCAACCTCGTGTGGGAGAGCCAAGCCGAGAAGCGCATCCCTGCAGAGGACCGCACCCGCACGCTGGTGGTCCCGAAAGTGCCCGCGGCCGTTCTCGTCGACGGATGCGCACATGGGCTTGCCCGCATCGTGGAGAAGCGCCGCCCACCTGAGCGCCTGCGTGGGGACCCCACCGGCAAACGCCTCGACGCCGGCACACACGCGAGCGGTGTGCTCCAGAAGGTCGTAGGCGTGGTAGGGGCTCCGCTGGTCCAGGCCTCGCATGGGTATGAGCGCTGGCACAGCACGGGCGAGCACGTCAAACTCGTTTCGCAGCGCCCATGAGACGCGCCCGGAGGCAACGATGCCGTCCATCTCCTGGCCCACGCGCTCACGCGCAATTCCGTCGAGCTCTGGAGCACACGCCATAAGCGCTGCCTGCGTGCGTGGCTCGACCTCAAACCCCAGCCGACAGGCAAAGCGCACAGCGCGAAGAACGCGCAGCGCGTCCTCCTCAAAACGCCGGTACGGATCCCCCACCGCGCGCACCACCCCGCGCGTGAGGTCTTCTCGCCCGCCAAAGAGGTCGAGAAGCCCGCGATCCGGGTGGTAGGCCATGGCATTCACCGTAAAGTCGCGACGGGCAAGGTCTTCCCGTACGTCGCGAACAAAGCGCACCTCATCGGGGTGGCGGCGGTCTGAGTAGGTACCCTCGACGCGATAGGTGGTCACCTCGACGGGCATCCCCTCAACAACAGCGGTCACGGTGCCGTGGGCAGTGCCCGTCTCATGCACCTCGATACCTGCAGCGCGAAGCACGCGCTCCGTCTCCTGCCAGGGTGCGGAAGTCGTCACGTCTACGTCATGCATCGGCGCGCCGAGAAGCGCGTCGCGCACCCAGCCGCCAACGACCCACGCCTCGAAGCCAGCGTCCTCGATTACGCGCAGAACACGCAGGCCGTAGTCCGGCACGGGGTATGCGGGTACGACTCGCACGGTCCGCATACGCATCCTCCCTGCTCTGGGCGCTGGGTTTCTTACTCACCGAGTATAGCGCGCGACGGCGAAATGGCCGTTTGCCGTTTGGCCAAAGAACCTCACACGTGTTGTTTCTTGTTTTATCAATGGCAAGAAAATCCCAGTTGTGCATCAGAAATAATAAAATAAGAAACAACACGTGTGAGGTTATGGAGCAGAGCGGCGCGCGCACGCCCTCTATGCCTTCTCGAGCAGCCGCGCGACCGTGAGCATTGCCTGGTCGAGCTCTCTACGCTCCGCAACGCTCAGGTGCGAGTACAGCTCGCGCGCCCGCTTGGAGCCTTCTGCGATGTGCCGATCGACATACGCTCGACCGGCGTCGGTCAGCGCAACAGTGTGGCCTCGAGCGTCAGCGTCATCCACGCTCCTCGCGACGTAGCCCATCTGCTCCAGCCGTGAGGTCATTTTCGAAACGTGCTGCTTAGAAGTGCGCAGCTCGTTTACCAGCTCATACTGGTGCATAGTGCCGCGCATGTACAGCAGTTCCAGTAGCTCCACTTGCGCCTGGCCAAGCTCACCGCGATACGTGTCCCGGTACGGCGCCATGACTTTGCCCTCGAACACGACGCGCATACGATACGCTGGCGAGAGGCCGGCGTTCGTCGCGCCGGCCACGCCAAGTCCGCCCTCAGACATCTACCAGGTCCTCGATCCGGCCGAGCGGAACTGTGCCACGGTGGGGGCGTGCGAGTTCAAGCCACCATCCACGTTGATAACCTGTCCGGTAACGTAGGCGCTCTCGTCAGAGGCAAAGTACGTGCAAGCATGCGCGATGTCCGCGGGACTTCCGTAGCGGTTGACCTCGATGTTGCTCAGGAAGACGTCCTTGAGCTGCTGCGGAACGTGCGCCTCGTTCTGCGGGGTCACGATAAGCCCCGGTCGCACGCAGTTGCAGCGAATGTTCTCCTTGCCATACTGCAGGGCCACGGAGGAGGTGAGCATGTCCACGCCCGCCTTGCTGCAGGCGTAGGCAGTAGATCCCAGATCACCCGAGATGGACGCCATGGACCCAATGTTCACAATCGAGCCGCCGCCCGCGGCGCGCATGTACGGCAGGACCGCCTTGATCGCGTAGAACGTGCCACGAACGCCAGATGCGAACATCGCATCCCAGTCCTCGAGCGAGATCTCATCCACGCGGCCGTCCTTGAGCCCCACGCCTGCGGCGTTGTTCACCAAGACGTCGATGCTGCCATAGTCGCGCGCCGTGTCTGCCATAAGCGCATCCACGGTGGAGAGATCCGTGAGATCCATCCTGTGGAAGCTCGCGCTGCCGCCGTCGGCCACAATCCGGCCCACGACCTCCTGGCCGCGAGCCTCTCGCCTGCCGCACACCACAACGTGCGCGCCCTCGGCGGCAAACTCATGCGCAATCCCAATGCCAATGCCGCTGGTAGAACCCGTGACCACCGCAACCTTGCCCTTGAGCCTGTCCATGTTGCTGCCTCCTCGTTGCTGGTCTCTCGACTTTGGCGCCAACGCGCGGTCAACGCCGTCCTTCGTTGGTGCAAGGATACCCACGCAAAAAGTCATATACATATGACTAATAGCTGTCGAGAATGGCTCCACACGGGGTACCAATTTCAGGTACGCACACGCGCGTGATATGCTTCGATGCGGATTACGTCGCGCAAACACAAGTCACTAGGAGGAACAATGGACGACCTGACCAGCATCACCGCTGACGACCTCGCCGCCGCGCACGAGAACTTCTCGGCAGAGCGCGTGAACATCGTCGCGAAGAACGCCGTCACCGCAAACGGCATCCGCGCCGCCGCGCGCCGCCCCGAGGGCGTTGCCGCCAACGCGCTGGGCTTCGACATCGAGGTCACGCAGGGCGAGAGGTGCAACCAGGAGCGCTCCGGCCGCTGCTGGATGTTCGCAAGCCTCAACACCATGCGCTATCGCGTCATCAAGAAGTACAACCTCAAGACCTTCGAGCTCTCGCAGGCCTACCCACTCTTCTGGGACAAGCTCGAGAAGAGCAACTGGTTCCTCGAGAACATCCTCGACACCCTCGACGAGCCGCTTAACGGTCGCCTGGTGTCGTTCCTGCTCACCGACCCCATCGGCGACGGCGGGCAGTGGGACATGTTCCGCAGCCTGGTGAAGAAGTACGGCGTGGTGCCCAAGGAGGCCATGCCCGAGACCGCCTGCTCGAGAAACACCAGCGACATGGATCGCTACCTCACGCGCTACCTGCGCGGCGCCGCCAAGCGCCTGCGCCAGAGCCACGAGGCCGGGGTCGAGATGGGCGACCTTCGCTCCATGAAGAAGGAGATGATGGACGAGGTCTACCACCTGCTGGCAACCTGCCTGGGCGAGCCGCCCGCGAGCTTCCCCGTACGACTGCGCGATAAGGACGACAAGCTCGTGCTTGTCGGCACCTTCACCCCCAAGGAGTTCTTCTCGACCGCGGTCGACATGGACGTGGACTCCTACGTCTCGCTCATCAGCGCACCTACGGCCGACAAGCCCTTTGGCCACACCTACACCGTGAGCAGGCTGGGCAACGTGTGGGAGGACCACGGCGTGCGCTACCTCAACCTCCCGCCCGCAGAGCTCAAGCGCGTGGCGATTGCGCAGCTGCGCGACAACCTGCCCGTGTGGTTTGGGTGCGATGTGGCACAGAGCTACCTGCGTGACGAGGGCATGATGGATACCGCCGCGCTCGACGTGGACGCGCTCTTTGGCTTCCCCGTCGAGGGCAACATGGACAAGGCCGAGCGTCTGGACTACGGCGAGAGCCTCATGACCCACGCCATGGTGCTCGAGGGCGTGCGCCTGGACGCCGATGGCAACCCGGAGCTCTGGAAGGTCGAGAACTCCTGGGGCAAGGACCATGGCCGCGACGGCTTTGACACGCTCTCCGACGCATGGTTTGACGAGTACGTCTACCAGGTCGTCGTTGACAAGAAGTACCTCACCGAGGAGGAGCGCCACACCTACGAGACCGAGGAGCCCACGGTCCTCGCGCCATGGGACCCCATGGGCTCGCTGGCGTAGGGTACACCCCGCTCGTCCGCCTTTGTGAGACAAAGGGACAGTCCCTTTGTCTCATTGTGGGCAATCGATATACAAAAGCACCACCTCACCAGTCACTAATGAACGAGGCAAGGAGCCCCTTGCCTCACCGGGAAGGAACAACATGGGAAGCATTGATACCGGCTGGGCGCGCGAGCAGGGGGCGGCCTTTGGGGCCGAGCGCGCCAACCACGTTGCGAGAAACGCCGTGACCTCCATGAACGTGATGGCCGCCGCGCGCGACTACACACGCATGCGGACCTACCACGACACCTACGGCGTCTCCATCAAGCGCACCGGCGAGGTCACCAACCAGCGCCAGAGCGGTCGCTGCTGGATGTTCTCGGCCTTCAACGTAGCGCGCGCAGCCACGATGGACCTGCTCGACGTGGACTCCTTCGAGTTCTCGCAGGCGTTTGGCATGTTCTACGACAAGCTCGAGAAGGCCAACGCCATGCTCGACCACGTGATTGCGCTGGTCGACCGTCCGGACAACGACCGAGAGCTCGACCACGTTCTTGAGTGGGGCATGAGCGACGGTGGCTACTACTTCGAGGCTATGGACCTCATCGCCAAGTGGGGCCTTGTTCCCAAGGATGTGATGCCCGAGACCGCCTGCACCAAGAGCTCCGCCGAGATGGACGCCCAGCTCGACCGCCTGTTGCGCCGCGCCGCCGCGGACATTCGCCGCGCCCATCGCGCAGGCGCAGGCTCCGAGGAGCTCGCGGCCAAGAAGGATGCCTGCATGGCCGATGTCTACCGCATGCTCTCCGTATGCCTGGGCGAGCCACCCGCGACCTTCGACCTTGAGGTCAAGGTTGGCAAGAAGGCCAAGGTCGACGCTGCCAAGCTCACGCCGATCCTACCCAAGGACGCCACCGAGAACGACGGCGTCGCAGACTCCAAGGACGAGAAGGGCGCCGACAAGGATACCCGCATGCTTCTTCGCGACGCTGGTATCACCCCGCGCGAGTTCGTCGAGCGCTATGTTCCCTTTGACCCCAATGACTACGTGCAGCTGGTCTGCATGCCAGGCGCCACTCGCCCTTGGAAGACGGCGTGGCACGTCCTGCTCGAGGAGCCCATGGTGGGCGGCACCCCCAACCGCTTCCTCAACATGCCGCAGGAGGTGCTCGAGCAGGCAGCCATCGCCAGTCTCAAGGCAGGCGTGCCTGTGGGCATGGACGCCGACGTCATGCAGGAGTTCCCGCGCCACATCGAGGACTTCCCCGGCGTTCTGGCAACCGATGGCCTCGACCTCGAGGGCCTCTTTGGCGTTGGCCTCAAGATGAGCCGCGAGGACATGCTCGACGTGCGCGAGACCTCCCTCACCCACGCCATGACCTTCCAGGGCGTGGAGCTGGACGACGCGGGCAAGCCGGTTGCCTGGCGCGTCGAGAACAGCTGGGGCAAGGACTCCTGCAAGGACGGCTACCTCTACATGAGCGCCGACTGGTTCCGTACCTACGGAGGAGCCGTGACAGTCATGCGTAAGTTCGTGCCCGCAGACGTCCTCGAGCTATGGGACAAGGCGGAGGCAGTCGACGTCGAGCCGTGGGACGGCGTTGCGGCCGGTCTCGGCGTGAGGTCGTAGGGCTGCGAGGTTTCTCGCACGCAATGCGAACAGTGCGGACCACTGGAGGAGATATGGCTACATCACAGGACACCCCCGTTCAAAACATCGTTTTTGACATGGGCGGCGTACTTCTCGACTTCAATGGTCCGCTCTTCTCACACGTCTTTACCACCAACGAGGAGGACGCCGCAGCTCTTAACGCGGCGCTCTTCGCGAGTCCCGCATGGCCGCTGCTTGACGCAGGTGCCATAAGCGAGGACACCATCGAGCGCATGGCCAAGGCGAGACTTCCGGAGAGGCTCTGGCCCAACCTGCACGAGTGCATGACGCACTGGCACGAGCATCAGCCGGTGATTGCAGAGACAAACACGCTCGTCGAGAGGCTGCACACCGCAGGCTATGGCTGCTACGTGCTTTCCAACGCGGGTACGCGCTTCTGGAGACAGAAGGACCGCATTCCCTCCTTTCCCCTTATGGACGGCTGGGTGGTCTCGGCGTTCGAGCACATCATGAAGCCTGATCCGGCAATCTATCTGGTGCTCTGCGAACACTATGGCCTTGAGCCCGCAAGCTGCCTCTTTGTGGACGACAACGCAGACAACGTAGCAGGCGCCAGGGTCGCCGGTATGCAGGCACACCAGTTCACAAGCGCACAGGAGCTAGAAAGCTACCTCAAAGAGCATGGCCTCGGGTTTTGAGCCAATTTCGCAGCCTGCCACACCCAACCGATTCAACTGCGCCCCTCGGCCGCATGGCCAAGGGGCGCTTCTGTGCATACTAGAACTCGGCGAAACCTGGCTCTCCCACGTGGCAGATGTCATCGCCGTTAGCGAATTCGGTCACAGCGGTGACAAACGCCCGCTCGTCTCCCGTGCGGAAAACGCAGGTAAGCTGCACGTCCTCGGCAAAGACTGAGTCGCGAACGCGCCCGCCGGCGTCTGCCACCATGCGTGTGAGGCGGTCGTAGGCAGAATAGGGAATCTGCACCACTACGCGCGTCACCAGCGTCATCTCGACGATACTGCCTGCTGCGTGGGCTGCCTCGACCGCCGCTTGCGTGGCTGCAGTGTAGGCTCGGACAAGGCCGCCTGGCCCGAGAAGCGTCCCGCCAAAGTAGCGAGTCACCACGCAGCACACGTCCTTGAGGCCGGCACCGTGGAGCACCTCGAGGGTAGGCATGCCTGCCGTGCGGCTTGGCTCGCCATCGTCCGAGCAACGCTCCCGTCCATCCGCAAGAACCCAGGCCGGAACGTTGTGCCGGGCGTCGTGATGGCGCGAGCGAACCTTCTCGATGAAGGCGTTTGCCTCTCCCTCGGTCGACACGTGCGTGAGCTGCGCGATAAAGCGGCTGCGACGGTCCTCGAACTCGCCTGTAACCTCAGCGTCGTTCGCGAGGGTGAGGTAGCTATTCTGCGATGGCTCCCCTAGCATCATGCTTTACCGCCAAGCCTGAAGAGCGGCTTACCGGCGCAAACGTCTGCACCAGGTGCAGCCGCAGGAAAAACCTCTCCAGACGCATTTGTAACTGATGTCATAACAATATCGTCGTGCCCGGCGGCGCAGATTTTCTCCCGATCGAAAACAATAAGGGGCGTACCAGCAGCAACGCGCTCGTCCTGCTCAACCAGCACGGTAAAGCCGTCACCACGCATTTCGACGGTATCGACACCCACGTGGATGAGGACCTCCATGCCGTCATCGGACGTGATGCCAATGGCATGCCCGGTTGCTACCGCCGCAGCAACTGTACCCGTGACCGGCGCATATATGACATCTCCAGAAGGCTTTACCGCCATGCCAGGGCCAAGCATCCCCTGCGCGAAGACTGGGTCTGACACCTCGGAGAGCGGCGTTGCCACGCCGTCAACGGGAGCAAGGACGCTACCGGGTTCCGCAGCGGCCGCAATAGCACAATGTGTCTCCACCTTCGCTGCGCGTTTCCCACGCGAGAGCCTGTCAAAGATTCCCATTAAAGCAACCTCCCGGGCAACACGCCCATCATTCATTCAAACCTTGTGCAGGATACCTCGTCATTGTAGTTGCGCTGCACGACGACGGGTGCCATCGTGCTAGAATCTCCCCTGCGAAGTGGGCCAGACGATCGCGGGGCCGGCGGCTTGCCGCAGGCCATGAGGAAAGTCCGGGCTCCACAGGGCAGGAAGCTGGCTAACGGCCAGGCGGGGTGACCCGACGGAAAGCGCCGCAGAAAAGAAGACTCCCGCTGCCCGCCTCGGCGGGTGAGAGAAAAGCTGAAAAGGTGGTGTAAGAGACCACCAGCGTCGTGGCAACACGGCGGCTTGGCAAGCCCCTTCCGGAGCAAACGCAAATAGGAGCGCCATGGTGTGGCCCGCACCGCGCTCGGGTTGCGCGCTAGAGGACGTCGGTAACGACGTTCGTAGATAAATGATCGTCCACGACAGAACCCGGCTCATAGGCCCACTTCGCACCCTGTTACTCAGCTTGGGTACCCGGCAATACCTTGGAACAGCGAATCAAGTCTTTCAGAGCGTCCTCTTCATCTCGCAACAGAGAGTTGAGGGCTCCCGACTGGGGTCGCTACCCAAAAATTGCGGTTGCCGGTCAAAAATAGGGATTCCGCTTAGTATCACCCCACAAGTGCCATTTCCCTACCTGCGGTTCCACAAAAAGTTAGAGTCTTCGTACTCGTCGATTCGCCCGAAAAGGGCCGGCAACCGCAAATTTTGGGCAGAGGGATGGCACTCGACATCCCCTACGACTGCCATCAGAAGAGTCGGAATTCCGGGTTTGTGAGCATGCAATATAGCGTCTCTTGAGCTAAAAGCTGTTTTTCATTATATGTTTTATGTCTAATCCCAAAATTATTCTCAACGAGCCACCAAAAGTCTTGGTACAGCCCGAACGTCTTTATCTGCCCCCACGTCGCAGAGACTACTTTTATCCCCGCCGCTTCGATTACATTTCGACGCGTACTCGTGTGGTCGAGGCGATACCTGCCCGTATGGAAGTCATAGCTGTCGTATTCGATGTCTCCCCTCACCGACTCGAAGTACAGGTCACCGTACAGTTCATCGGCCGATATGAGCTTCTGAAGTCTTTCCGGGACAAGGATCCGCTGATTAGCAGCCACTTGAGGCATCGTCCTCCCACCGAGCATTGGAGGAAGCGAGCTTGTAAGCGCAAGGAGGGTTTCGATGGGCGAAGCGGTATTTGGAACAACGTATTGAAGAGCACGCCGCGCCCTTTTAATCCCGCGGGCTCCGGGGATGAGGGCGAGAAACGCGGCGATTTCCTCAGGTGTTGTGATGGGGTCTCGCGCTCCGGTGTACCCGCTTCCCTCGGCAGAGACAGAAAAGCCACCGCAGAGATAGCACCCAATAACAGCAAGCTCTTGAATGCCTCTGCACTGAGCCATCAATAGATAGGTGAGCTCGGGAGATGCCACCCTCACCGCACCGGCCAACGTCCGGAAGGAGCCTCGGGGCAGCATCGGAGAGAGCTGATGCTCCCTCACTCCGGGTGTCCGCCTCCGTCCGCCGTTCCCCGGTACGAGCAGGTGGAGAGGACGGTCGTCAGAGTAGTCGAACGGCAGCGGGCTTGAGATGGTATCACTCCTGTTAGCCGTCGCATGAGCAAGGGTCGAATCGGGAGAACAACCAGGGAGGCACTCGTCCCCTCTCTTCGTTAGCCAATAGCGCAACGCAGACTCATGTCCCAAGTACAGCCCCATGCCAGCCCCTTTCCTCGGTTGTCGGAGAGGGTAGCAGGACGTACTTGCACTTCTCTGTCATTCTTCGGACCACTCACAGGCAGACGGCTGTCACAGATTTAGGAAAAGCCAGCTAGATAGGGGCATTGATCCATGGCAGTGCCGACGAAACCATGAGGTCGAAACGGAACGTAATTCAGGGGTGAACGTTGCAATGACATCATCTTAGAACACTTGTGCTAGTCATGAGGGTGATGTAGACTTTGTTGGAACACTCGTTCTATTATCGAGTCATCCGGGAGGTGCCATGGACAAGCTCACCAAGCTGGGGATCCTGGCCGAGGCGGCACGCTTTGACGCGGCTTGCACCTCGTCTGGCGTCACGCGCGGACCGCGTGAGGGCATGGTGGGCGATGCCTGCGCGAGCGGGCTCTGCCATTCCTTCTCGGCAGACGGACGCTGCATCACGTTGCTCAAGGTGCTCATGTCAAACGCCTGCAGCTATGACTGCGCCTATTGCGTCAACCGCCGGGGAGCCAGCTGCCCCCGGGCAACGTTCGAGCCTCGGGAACTGGCAGAACTCACGGTGGACTTCTACAAGCGCAACTACATCGAGGGCTTGTTCCTCTCGTCAGCCGTCTTGGGAAACCCGGACAACACCACGGAGCGCATGATTGCCTGCCTGGAGGCGCTGCGCGGAGAGTTTCGCTTTAACGGCTATGTGCACGCAAAGGTAATCCCTGGCTCCTCTCCAGAGCTTGTGGACCGTCTGGGACGCCTTGCAGACAGGCTCTCCGTGAACCTTGAGCTTCCCAGCAGGGCGTCTCTCGCCTCGCTCTGCCCGGATAAGGACGCTCGTTCCGTCATGGCTCCCATGGCGCAGATTGCCACCACGCGCCACGCGGAGGAGCAGGCGCTGCTCGACTCCCCCGCCGGCAAGAAGGCGCTGGCGAGAAGGCACAGGGGAAAGGGTAGCCACGTCTCCGAGGGCATGCAAGTCACCTCGGTTGGGGCACCCTATACGCTTGGACGGCCCACAAGTACCGTTCCCAACGCGTTACGCAAGTTTGTACCGGCAGGCCAGTCCACGCAAATCATTGTGGGGGCCACCCCCGAGGACGACAATCACATCCTGCAGCTCTCGAAGTCGCTGTACGACCACTATGGGCTCAAACGCATCTTCTTCTCGGCGTACATGCCCATGGTCGAGGACAACCGCCTTCCAGACCGCGAGACCCCCGTGCCCTTGCGCCGCGAGCATCGCCTCTACCAGGCCGATTGGCTCATGCGCTACTACGCCTTCACGCCAGACGAGCTGGCAACGCCCAGCCGTCCCTGGCTCGACCTCGACGTGGACCCAAAGCTTGCCTGGGCGCTCGCGCACATGGACGCATTCCCCGTCGAGGTCATGGACGCATCTCTCGAGACGCTGCTGCGCGTTCCCGGCATTGGGCCAGTTGGGGCAAGGCGCATCCTCGCAGCCAGGCGGACCAGGCGCCTCTGTGTGGATGACCTGCAGGGGCTTGGCGTTGCGTTCAAGCGGGCACGCTACTTTGTGACGTGCGGCGGCAAGCGAGACCTTGCTGCGCCGCTCGATCCGGAACTTATTAGGCAGAAGGTGGTGAGCGATGCCGCAAGGAGCAAGTACAACGCAACCAGACGCCAGGCAGAGGGGCAACTTAGCCTGTTCTAGCACGCGCGAGGCCACTGCGGCAGGCAGTGCTGTCGAGCGCGCAACTACAGATGTCTCCACGGCGCTCGCGCATGGTGAGGCCGTTGCCATGTGCTGCGAACGAACCACGGAATCCGTGCTTGCGGCCGTGGGCGTAACGTACCTCGCGCACGCCGAGCCCCATCGCGTGCGGCTGGTTGCCATTGATGCAGCTCAGGTTCGCATAGGCGAGAAGACCGTGGCTTTTGGAGACGAGGATGACGACTCCGTTGTGGCGCTAGCCAAGCGAGTGTATACGGGCTTCGAGAAACGCTGTGGTACCACCTGCGCGCGGCGCGTTCTTCTCGCCTGTGCGTCTGACGAGAGAGACATGCCCGAGGTGGTCCATCGCTACCTGCGGCTGGGCTTCTCGGAGGGCAAGCGTCTCTATGAGGACGTTGCGGCTCCTGAGGCTTTGGCGTTTGCCAAACTGGTACAACGCGTCTCCTCGGAATGCGAGCACACGCGCCAGTTTGTGCGCTTTGCTCGCCTCCCCGATGGGACCTTTGTCTCGGTCTTCGAGCCCAACGAGAACACGCTGCCGCTGGTGGGCACGCACTTTGCTCGCCGGATGCGGGAGGACCGCTTTGTGGTGGTTGATCCTGGGCACCTGGTTGCCATCTTCCACGAGCCGGGCGATGCCGCATGCGCCGTCGTGGGCCTTGATGAGGACACCGCCGCCACGCTTGCCGCGCGTGTTGACGAGGCGGACGAGCGAGAACGGCTGGTCCAGGCGCTGTGGCAGAGGTTCTATCGCGCGATGGAACTGCCAGGGAGAGGAGCCGCCAGACGCGGGTATGACCTGCGCGCCTCTTGGATGCCCAAGCGCTTCTGGCACGGGCTGCCGGAGCTTAATTGGAGTGGCGCTAACCGTCATCGATTGTGGATTTGATTTTTCTTGCGCAGGCCGTTCAAATCTACCAAGCAGTCGGCCGGCCGCTCTGGGTACCTTCGACTCACCCAACCAAGTAGAGAATATTGTATACTGTCAACTGAAGAGCCTGCTCTCACGCATCTTGCGAGAGATCAGGCTTTTTCCCATTTGAGCCCTCTTAACGTTTCCATATGCGCATTTAATTGCCGACCAGACTGGCACTTCCCCAAAGTCATAGCCTGCTCCAATGCACTTATTGGGTTGCTATATTACCAGTCAGATTAACACTGCTCCAAAACATTGCCACCGCCCCCTTCGCCGCCGGACTGCCCGGCCTCGGGCTCCTGCCCCTCGTTGGCGCCTTCTTCTTCAGCCATGTCGGCTCCTCTCGTCCCTGCCGTGCGGCGGGGTCTCGTGGCCATGCGGCCGCTTGATATGACGAGGGGCGCCGTGCGGCGCCCCAGGTTGTCGATGGCTTCCCGCCGAGGGCTCGAACCCCGATCGCACGGACCAGAGCCGTGAGTTCTCACCGTTTGAACTAGCGGGAAGTGTGGTGTAGGTGCATGAAAATGGCCGCCTCCGATGGAAGCGGCCATACGCGTGCGTCTGTGTCCGATGCGTCTAGGGGACGCCCGGTATGAAGCTCGAGACGTACCCCCTCACGGTCCCCTCGGTCAGCCAATCACTGCGTCGTAGGGGTAGGTGTCGCTCACGAACCTGGCGTCGCCGAACTCCTCCTTGAGGGCTCTCTCGCCGATGGAGCGGATCTCTGAGTCCGCCGGCGCCTGCCCAAGGCCGCCGTACGCTCTGTCAATCGCTGAGATGGCGCGGTCGACGACTGCCTGTGGGATGCCCGAGCCCTCGTACATCGCCGGGCATACCGAGAGCGAGTCGATGGCGTACCACTTCCCCTCGTAGGAGACCTCGAACACAATCGTTCCTCTGTAGAGCCTGCGCATCCTCATGGTCTCACCCCCTCCAGGAGCTGCCTTATCGCGAACGCGAACAGCTTGGGGTCGCGCTCCCTTAGTCCGACTGGATCGCCGTATAGGCGTTGTAGCTTGTATGCCAGAGAGATTGGTGCTGCTCAATTTCCGAGCCTCAGTTCAGCTCGTTGCCTACTGGACTCTCCTTTCGAGAGCGAGCCGAATCACAACATCGCACCACACATTCGTCATCCGAATGTGTGACGACCTGCACGGGATACAGATTCGGATGCGAATGTGTAGCGCGGCCTGCCGATCGTGTTGCGTCAACCCCCGAACGTGTAGCGGCAACCCCAAGCAACGCCACGCAAGGCGAGAAGAGCACGCACCAAGCAATGCCACGCCGCCGCCACAAAAAAGGAGGCCCCAACTGGGGCCTCCTCGCAGTTTCAAAGGGAGCTGTTCTCGCGCCGTTAGTCCAGGTCGCCGAAGTCCGTCTGGAACGAGGCGTTGGTCGCCGTCGTGGCGCCGGTGGTCGACGCAGGCACGGCAGGCGCGCTCACGGCAGGACGGGCGGCAGGGGTCGCCGCAGGCGCCGCGCCAGAGCCGTTGGGCGCCGAGGAGAGCGTCTGCTGCGGGAACACCGAATCCGCATCGTCCATGAAGTGCTGCAGGAGCTTCTTGTACTCGCTGCGGAAGTCCTCGCGGGACTGCTTGAGCCGGTCGATCTCGTCCAGCTCGTTCTGCTTCTCGGCCAGGGCCTGGCGAATGACCTCGCGAGCCTTTTGGTCTGCCTCGTTGCGGATGCGCTCCGCGTTGTCGCGCGCGTCGGCAACGAGCTTGTCGGCACTCTGCTGGGCAACGATGAGCACGCGGGAAATCTGGCTCTCGGACGCCGCGATGTCGTCCTGCGCCACGGGCGCGGGGGAAACGGGCGTGACCTCCATGCGCTCGGGGGCGGCGCTAAGCTGCTCCTCGAGGCTGGCGACCTGCGCCTGCGAAGCAGAGAGCTGCTGCTCGGCGGTGTTCAGGCGGCCCTTGAGGTCTGCGATCTTCTGCAGCATCGCGTCAACCTCATTGGAAATCTGCTCGAGGAAGGCGTCGACCTCCTCGGGGTCGTAGCCGTGCTTCGAGGGAGAGAAGGTCTGCTGCTCGATATCTGCTGGTGTGATTGCCATCTTTGTCCCTTTCACTTCGACTCGTCGCCCCGGGCGTTGCCCGCTAAGCGGCAATGACGTTACAAAAGTATAGCCAGAAGCAGGCGCTCTATGGCCTCAAGAGCGAATATTGCCACAATGGGCGAAAAGTCTATACCGCCAAGCGGCGGAATAACGCGCCTGAAAATGTTCAGCCACGGCTCCACCAGCATTCCAATAGCGCCACGAAAGTCATCGAGCGCACCGGAGCCCCGCGGAATCCACGAGAGGACGCACCAGATGATGATCAGGATGTTGTAGATGCGGAAGAGCTGGGCAATTACGTTGGCTATCGTGTAGTTCAAGTGGTCCTCGCTGTCAGTCGTCGGTAGTCGTGCCGCCTGCCGCCTCCGAGAGCTCGCGGGTGCGACGCAGCGCCGCGTCGACCCCCGCACAGGCAATCTCAAACATACCCGACTCCATCGCGCGCAAACCCGCGGCCGTCGTGCCACCGGGAGACGTCACTTTCTCCATATACGCGCGCGGGTGCTCACCCGACACCAGGAGCTGCTCGGCAACGCCACGCATGGTGGAGAGCACAAGCTCGCGGCAGGCCGCAGCGGGAAGGCCGCGCTCCACGCCGGCACGAGTGAGGTCGTCAACGAGCAGGGCCACGTAGGCAGGCCCGCAGCCAACCACGGCGCCTTCGGCGTCAAGCTGGTCCTCGTGAAGCACCACGGCGCTTCCCAAAGCCGAGAAGATCGCCAGCGAGAGGTCCAGGTCCTCCTTGGTGGCACGGGAGCCCGGGCAGACGGCAGTCGCGCCAGAGAGTACCTGCACGGGCAGGTTGGGCATGGCGCGCACCACGCGGGAGTGCTCGAGCGCCCGCTCGAGCGATGCCACCGAGACGCCAGCCGCAATGGAAATCACCAGGCGACCGGCAAGTCCCTCCGTGTGCTCCGCGAGGACCCCAGGCAGCACCTGCGGCTTCACCGCCAGCACAACCGCATCAGGGTCCTGGGCGAGAAGCTCGTCGTTGCTGGTGAAGGTCTTGATACCAAGCTCTGCCAGCGGCGCAAGTTTGCCCGCAGAGGGATTGGCGACAAGAACGTGCTCCGGTGCCGCAGCGCCGGACGCCACGAGTCCGCGCGCGATGGCGGCGCCCATGGAGCCCGCACCAATGACAGCTATGACCTGCTCGATCTTCTCAGCCATGGTGCTTACGCCTCGAGGTCGCCGTCGGCGACAAGCTTGTCGATGTCGCCCTGGGTAAGCTCGATGCCCGCCGGCAGCACCGCAAAGACGCGGTCGCCCAGCGCCTCGACCGAGCCGGCCACGCCGTAGCTCAGGCCGTAGCAGAAGTCGAGGATGCGCTTGGCTGTCTCGATGTTGGTGCCCTTGAAGATGAGAATGACGGGCTGGTTGGTGCGCACGCGCCTCACCACAGACTGCACATCGTCGTACGAGACGGGACGCAGGACGTAGGGAGGCAACTGACCGGAGGTCACGCGGGCGGAGGAACCGCCGCGGCCAATCTCGGTCGTCGCAGCGGGGCTGCTCGGCGCTGGAGGCTCATAGGAGGGCCTGTAAGTGGGCTCGGGCGGCTCGACGTAGCTGGGTCGCGGACGCGTGTCGCGCTGGTCGGCATAGGCAGCAGCGGGATTCTGCGTCACCGGGCGACCAGAGCGCGTATATACCGAGACGCTCTCCGCCTCGGGGCGCGATGTGTTGCCCAGAAGTTTGGTTGCGCTGCCCGTGGGGCGACGGTCTCCGTAGCCGCGCTCGCGGTCACGCTCGCGCTGCTCGTCGTCACCGTCGTAGTAGTCGTCCTCGTAGTCGTCGTAGTCGTCGTCCCTACGGAAACGATCCCTGATGTTGTCGAGGAAGCCCATGATTCCCCCATCCATATTGCGGGGACCAACTCCCCGCTCCATTGCCAGATTAACCCAGAACGTAGCTGGGGTCGAACACTGTTCTGCCAAGCCGCACGATCGTGGAGCCCTCCTCGACCGCAATCGGGAAGTCATCGCTCATGCCGCAGGAAAGGACCGGCAGCTCAAGGCCGCTGCGGCGAGCAAGCTCGTCGCGCAGCTCGCGCAGGCCGGAGAAGGTCCTTCTCGCCGCGTCCATGTCGTGCGCAGGCGCCATGGTCATGAGGCCGTGCAGGCGCAGGGCGGGAAGTGCCAGGATGTCGTCAAGCGCCGCGCGGACCTCATCGGGTGAGAAGCCGGACTTGGACTCCTCCCCCGAGACGTTCACCTCGAGAAGCGCGTCGCTCGTCACGTCGTGGCCCACGCCACGCTTGGAGATGGCCTCGGCCAGGTGGAGCGACGACACCGAGTGGATGAGCGTCACGTTGCCAACGACCTCGCGCACCTTGTTGGTCTGCAGGTGGCCAATCATGTCAAAGCGCGCGGATGCCATCTCGGGGTACGCGGCAATGCCCTTGAGCTTGCGAACCAGTTCCTGGGGGCGGTTCTCGCCAAAGGCTCGATACCCCGCCTTCCAGGCAAGGTTGACCTGTGGCACGTCGACGGTCTTTGAGACGGCGAGAAGTTCCACCCCCGCCGGGTCGCGCCCAGCGCGGGCGGCCGACTCCGCGATGCGCTGGAGGATCTCCTCCCTGCGCTCGGCGAGAAACGCCGCGTAGTCCTCGCCTTCTGTCTCGTCCATCTAGACCAGCTCCCATTACCTTGTTGAAACCCACGCCCCGTTTGGACGTCCCCGCGCTACTACCCCAACATCACGGCCAGGGCGCCATGCCGTCCGCAGGACCCGTGCTCTGCGCGATACGAGAAGAACCTCTCGGTTGCCGAGGCGGTCGAGACGTCGCAGCAGGCGATGGAGCCCCTTGGCACTCCGGCGTCCACGAGCGCCGCTGATACGGCCGCCCCCAGATCGAGGTTGCGCTCGCCCCAGATCACGCCAGGCCCAAACTCCACCGAGAAGCGCTCGGCAAGCTCAGGCGAGACCTCATAGTCCTCGCGCCCGATGTGCGGGCCAACGTATGCAAGGACCTGCGAGACGGGCGAGCCAGTCTCCTCCGCAAGGGCACGCGCTGCCTTGGCGCTTATCCGCGCGATGGTTCCCCGCCAGCCGGAGTGTGCCACGGCAAAGCCGCCCGGTGCCACGAGGATCACGGGCACGCAGTCCGCAAAGCACAGCAGCACGGGCACGTTGGGAGCGGTGCAGACGATTGCGTCCGCGCCGGCAGAGGCGTCAGCCTGTGCAGTGCGGACAGCATCCGCGTCCGAGGAGCTCACGGTGACGATCCTGTCGCCATGCACTTGGTGCGGGTTCACGAGCGCATCCATACAGCGTTCCGCCCCCAGGGCGCAAAGCGCACGACGTCGGTTCTCGGCGACGTGGGACGGGTCATCTCCGCAGGCGCCCCCCAGGTTGAGCGAGGCGTAGTTGCCCGTGGAGACGCCGCCCGTGCGCTCCGTGAACGCAAGCGCGACCCCCTGGGGGACGGAAGCGTCTCCCAGAAGGGTCACGCCGTGCGACTGGTACCTTGTGAGCGTGGGCTCGGACATGGCGTTAGATGCGGCTGCGCTTCAGGAAGTCGGGGATGTCGAACTCCTTGTTGTCACCGCTTGCAGCGGAGGCCGCGGGGCGGCTCGCGGGAGCCGGCGCTGGGGTATAGGGGCGCTGCTTGGACTTGGATGCCTGGGCCTGCGGACGCGCCACCGGCATGGTGGGCAGCGTGGGCTGGATGTTGGCGTCGTTGAAGCCGGTGGCAATGACGGTGACGCGCACCTGGTCGCCCAGGGACTCGTCGACAACGGTACCAAAGATGATGTTGGCCTCGGGGTCGACGTTCTTGGCGACGAGGTCGGCGGCGTCGTTGATCTCCTGGATGCCAAGGTCCTTGTTGCCGGCAATGGAGAGCAGCACACGCGTGGCGCCGTCGGTGGACGTCTCGAGCAGCGGGCTGGAGATGGCCTCGGCAGCGGCGTCGGTTGCGCGGGAGTCGCCGGATGCGGTGCCAATGCCCATCATGGCCGTGCCTGCGCCCTTCATGATGGTGCAAACGTCTGCGAAGTCAAGGTTGATGAGACCCGGGACGGTGATGAGGTCCGTGATGCCCTGGGTGCCCTGGCACAGCACGTCATCGGCCATGCGGAAGGCCTCGAGCATGGTGGTCTTCTTCTCGGAGAGATCAAGCAGGCGGTCGTTAGGAATCACGATGAGCGTGTCGACGTTCTCGGAGAGGTTCTTGATGCCCTCGGCGGCCGAGTTGTAGCGCTTGCGGCCCTCGAACGAGAAGGGCTTGGTGACAACGCCCACGGTAAGGGCGCCCACGTCGTTCTTGGCGATGTCGGCAACGATGGGCGCCGCGCCGGTACCCGTGCCGCCGCCCTCGCCAGCGGTGATGAAGACCATGTCGGAGCCGGCAAGCGCCTGCTTGATCTCGTCCCTGCTCTCCTCGGCGGCCTCCTGGCCAACCTCGGGGTTGGCGCCGGCGCCCAGGCCCTTGGTGATGTCGGTGCCAATGTGGACCTTGATGTCCGCATCGGAGATGGCAAGCGCCTGCGCATCGGTGTTGATGGCAACAAACTCGACGCCGCGGATGCCCTCCTCGATCATGCGGTTCACGGCGTTGGTGCCGCCGCCGCCCACGCCAACAACCTTGATCACGGCGAGATAGTTGCTGGGGACCTCGGTGTCCTTCATCGTTTCCTCCTCGTTGGCGGCGGCCCTGTGCCAGCGCCCTTGCTGGTGCGTTCGTGCTTCGCTCATGTGACGTTTTTCGTCCAGCCCCCTGAAAAGCGCTGGTAGAAACCCTAAACCTCAGGTTAAGCCAGATGCTCCCCACGAAGCGACGTATATTTGCACATTGGACGTGCCCTCGTCAAACACTTTGTGCAAACGGTGAAAACCGCAGGTAAACGGTACCTTGCAGAGACGAGAAAACCTTCAAGTCGAGCTTGAGGTTAAGCAATTTCTCCTTAGTTGGTACCGGTTGTGGTGGTTGGAGAATCCGTTGAGGAAGCGGTGGAGTCCGTCGATCCGGTCGTCTGCGTGGTGCTCGTGGAGGAGGACGCGCCCCCCCGTCGTGGAGGTGCCAACCGCCCCCGTTCCGGCGGTCACGTTCGTGGAGTCGATCTTCCTGTAGGAGGGGCTCGAAGGCACGCGCACGTTGATGTAGGTCAGCTCGTCTGGATACTCGGCGAGCAGGCTCTTAACGACCTGTTCCTTCGAGGAGATGTCTGTTGGCGACCCCAGCGATATCTCTACGCCGTTTGCAAGCACACAGGAGAGGCTAGCCTCGCTTGGAGCCGTAAAGCTCACGATCTGCGAGGCAAAGCCCGACGAGAAGCCGTCGAGGTAGCTCCTTATGGCAATGATTACGTCATCGGTGGCCATAGACCCAGCCACGGGGTCTACGGTCGCGGGCACTCCAGTGATGAGAATGGCACCCACGGACGTGGCCTTCTCGAGGGCGACGTCGTCGGCGGACTCGCCGTCAGAGACGTCGAGGTTCACGGGCTCGAGCCAGACCTCGCCCTCGCCGAGGTACCATGCGACGCTGCGCGAGCTCATCACGACAACCGCCTCTACCGTGCGCTCGGTAACTGAAATCTTGAGCTTGTCGGGGAACTCTCGCTCAATGCTCACGGAGGCAACCCAGGGGTTCTTCATGAGACCCTGGGTGATGGCGTTGGTGTCCACGTTGAGAAGGGTCGTGCCCTCCTCGACGTTTGCAAGCTTCTGGATGTCATCGGCACTCACGTGATCGGTGGCAACGGCATCGATGGAGGTGATCTGGAAGGTCGAGGTATTGCTCAGGACGAGAAAAGCCACGCCCAGCACGGCCGCGACGATGGCAACGATCACCACGACACGCAGTGCGATGCCCATGGCGTCTGCCGTGCGAACCTGCCGTGCGCGAGCCTCCCTGGCCTCTCTGCCGCTCTGGGGACGGGGAGCACGTTGCGGACGCAGGACAGGCCGCTTGACCTGGGGAGCCCTGGTTGAAGACGCGGGCTTTGGCGTTGCTTTGGACACACGCGGCGCCTGCTTGGCGGCAGGCTGCCGCGCAGGCCGCGACGCACGGGCGCGCGGCATGGAGGACGGCCGAGGGGGACGAGCGGGACGCCCCTGCGTCGACCTCTGCGTTGCCTTGCGCGCAGTTGGCCTTCTTCTGTCATCTGACGCCATGCCGTGCTCTCCCCTATGCCCCAAACCCGAGCAGCTTGACCTCGGGCTGGAGGTCAATCTCATACTTGTCGCGCACGGCGTCGTGAACGTGTCGCATGACCTCGACCACGTCGTGGGCGTGCGCGCCACCGTCGTTCACAATGAAGTTGGCGTGGACGTCAGAGACCACAGCCCCACCCACGCGGTAGCCCTTGAGACCGCAAGCCTCAATCATGACCGCGGCGGAGCGTGATCCAGGGTTCCTGAAGACCGAGCCGCAGCAGGGCCTTCCCATGGGCTGCGACTGGCTGCGACGGCGCAGTCTCTCCTCCACGTCATGCGCAATGGCATCGTGGTTGCCCGGCTGGAGGCGGAAGGTAGCCTCGAGAACAATCTCTGTGGTGGGCAGCGAGGTCACGCGGTAGCCCCACTCGACCTCGGAGGCCGCATGGCGCACAAGCCCCTTGCCTGGCCTCAGGCTCACCACGTCCTCGATCACGCTTCCAACCCACTCGTGACGGGTCCCCGCATCCATGGAGACGGCACCGCCCACGGTTCCGGGGATGCCCGCACAGAACTCAAGGCCCGTTAACGAGCGCTTCATGGCCTCAGAGACAAGCTTGGAAAGCGGAAGCGCGGCGCCTGCCGTCACGCGGCCGTCCTCTGCAAGGCTCATGCGCGAGAACTCGCGGCCGAGCGTGATGACGCAGCCGTCGTAGCCGGTGTCGGCGGCGAGGATGTTGGAGCCCTTGCCCATGACCACCCAGGGCACGCGCTCCTCGCGCAGGACCTCGACGGTCTTGAGCAGGGCCTCGTAGGTATTCGCGCACACAAAGAGCGCGGCAGGGCCACCAATGCGGTACGTCGTGCGGTGCGAGAGCCGCTCGCCACGAATCACGTCCGCGTCGATGGCTCCTGAGAGGCTCATGTATGCGTTGAAGACGCTCACGCCAGTTACTCGTCTTTCTTCTCGTCACGCTCGCGCATTGCGGCGATGAACGCGGGACCAATCTGGGTAACGTCGCCCGCGCCCTGCGTGATGAGCAGGTCGCCTGGACGGCAGGTGTCGCAGAGGTTCTGGATGAGCTCGTGACGGTTGGGGATGTAGGCCACGTCGGGCACGGTGCCCGCGGCCTCAACCTGGGCAGAGACGGTCTTGCCCGAGATGCCGGGGATGGGCATCTCGCCCGCCGAGAACACGTCCATCACACGAAGGACGTCGACCTTGTCAAAGGCGTGCGCAAAGAGCGGCTCGAGAGCCTTGGTGCGGCTGTAGCGGTGCGGCTGGAACACGCAGACGATACGGTCGAAGCCAAGCTGCGAGGCGGCATCCAGCGTGGCCGCAATCTCGGTGGGGTGGTGGCCGTAGTCGTCCACCACGGTGACGCCGTCGATGTCGCCCACGTGGGTGAAGCGCCTGCGCGCGCCCTTGAACTCGGAGAGCTTCTCAGCGGCCTGGAAAACGTCTGCTCCAAGGACGTCCGCAACAGCAATGGCGGCCGTTGCGTTTGCCATGTTGTGGCGGCCGGGGTTCGACTTGATGGTCACGTCGACCGAGATGCCAGAGGGGATCTTAACCGAGAAGCGCATGGCCAGACGGTGCGGCGCCAGGCCCTCCTCGGGTGTGCAGACGTAGTCGTTGCCCTCGTCAAAGCCGTAGGTCACCACGTGGCGGCCGGTCGAGCGGGCAAGCTCCACGTAGTGGGGGTTGTCGCCGTTCACCACGACGGTCCCCTTCTCGCCCACCAGGCCCATGAAGGTGCAGAAGGTCTTCTCGATGTTCGCGAGAGTGCCGTAGTGGTCGAGGTGGTCGGCCTCGATGTTGGTGACCACCACCACGTCGGGGTTGAGGTAGAGGAAGGAGCCGTCGGACTCGTCCGCCTCGCAGACAAAGTAGCCGCCCTCGCCGTTCCTGCCGTTGGTGTCGTAGCCCTCAACCACGCCGCCAATGAGGAAGGAGGGATCCCAGCCCAGGCGGTCGAGCATCGTAGCGATCATGGACGACGTGGTGGTCTTGCCGTGCGTGCCGGCAACGGCCACGGTAGTGGCGTTGTTGGAGAGGTACGACAGCATCTTGGCGCGCGGCCAGATGGGAATGCCCAGCTCACGGGCACGGACGACCTCGGGGTTGGTCTCGGGGATGGCGCTCGAGGTGACGACGACCTCGGGCGAGACACGGTCGATGGTCGCGGCGTCGTGACCAATGGTCACGTCGATGCCCGCATCCTCGAGCTCGCGCACGTAGTGGGAGCTCTTGAGGTCGGAGCCGGTGACCTTGCAGCCGCGCTTGTTGAGCACGAGCGCGATGCCGCTCATGCCCGCGCCGCCAATGCCCACGAAGTGGGCGCTCGCAATGCTCTTGCCCTGCTCGACGGCATTGTCGCCGGGCTTCTCCACGATGTCTGCCATGGCTACCCCTTCCAAAGGTGCGCGGCAAGAAGACCCGCCGCGGAAACTGGTTCGCCTAACCTATTCACTCTAGCCGATGGACGGCCCGTCAAGGCCCACACGGTGAAGGCACCACGGACTCCGCAGGCGGTTTGCCCGCGCGCCGGTGACGCACCTATCGCCCGGCGGCGCGCTCCACGACGTCTGCCAGCTTGGCCGCAGCTTGGTCCTGCCCCAACCCCCGAGCGCATGCGCGCATGCGCTCGCGCCTCCCGGCATCGCCCACCAGGTCGAGAAGGTCTTGAGCAAAGGCTTCGCCATCGATGGTGTCATCAGCGAAGAGGTCGGCGGCACCCGCATCCACCAGGTAGTGCGCGTTAGTGGTCTGGTGATCGCCCGTAGCTAGCGGATAGGGCACGAGCACGCTTGGCACGGCGAGCGCGGCAATCTCGGCGATGGAGGAGGCGCCGGCGCGAGAGACCACAAGGTCTGCCGCCGCGAGGGCCTCGCCCATGTTGGAGATGTAGGGCACCACCTGCCAGCGCTTGCGCTCGGCATCCGCAAGGTGGAGCGAGGACACCACGTCGTCGTAGAGCTCCTTGCCCGTGGAGTGCACCACGTAGAGCCCAGGATTGGCAAGCAGGCGCTCCTTGAGGCGCACGATGGCCTCGTTCACGTGCTGGGCGCCAAGGCTGCCGCCAAAGACCAGAAGCATCGTGGCGTCCTCGGGGATGGAGAAGGCCGCCCGGCCAGCCTCGCGAGAGGCGCCAAGGACGCTCCGACGCACGGGGTTGCCCGTTAGCACGATGGCGTCATCGCCGTGGACGTGACCCTCGAAAGCGGCACGCGCCTGGGGAAGAGAGACGCACACATAGCGCGCGTCCGAGGAAAGCGTCTTGTTGGCAAGCCCAGGCACCGAGTTCTGCTCGTGGAGCACATAGGGAATGTGCTGCTTGCGGCAGCGATCCATGAGGGCAAGCTCTACGTAGGCGCCAAATCCCACGGCAACGTCTGGGGCGCCCTTCTCGGCAAAGACCTCCCCCACCCGCGCAGACGCCTTGCGCTCGCGCACAAGGGCGGAGACGAGCGTCCAGGGGCGGGAACGGTCGAAACCGGTCACGTGGATTGGCTCGAGCTCGAAGCCGGCCTGCGGGACGAGTGTGCCCTCGAGCTTGGCGCTCTGGCCAAAAAAGCGCACGTGGTGGCCGCGGGCAGAGAGCTCCTCGGCCAGGGCAAGCGCCGGGTTGATGTGACCTGCGGTACCACCTGCGGCGATTGCCACCTCAAGACTAGTTCCTGCCACGCCTGCCATCTCCTCTTCCGGACCCGCGCCCGCGGAGCCTCTCCGCGGCGCTGGGGCCAAGGTCTATTCTTCCGCCTTCGTACCTGCCCTGCCTGCTCGTCCGGCCGCTGCCGCTCCGTGGACGCGGCTGGGGGTGCGCCTGGCCACCGCCATCGACCATGCGCAGGCCAGAGCCGGTGTCCCCAAGCGAGCGGGCAGAGCGTGGCGTGGGGTTGCCAACAAGCGAGATGCCCGGACCAGACGCAGGCGCGGCACCTCTCGGCCCCTCCTCGCCATCTGCGAACTGCCAGGACTGTCGGCTGCGGTCATGGACGGTCTCGGGCAGCGTCGAGTGCTTGGACACCGAGACGATCATGCCCACGAGCATGAGGCAGCTCATGATGGTGGAACCGCCGTACGACACAAACGGGATGGGCTTTCCCGAGAGCGGGATGATGCCCAGCACGCCGCAGACGTTCACGAGCAGCTGGATCACGATGAGCGAGGTGCAGCCAGCCGCGATGAGCCTGCCGCACATGTCGGGCGCGTAGCGCGCAATGCGAAAGCCCGCCCAGGCAAGGACGCCAAATGCGGCAAGCACGCCAAGCGTGCCCACGAGGCCAAGCTCCTCCCCCACCACGGCAAAGATGAAGTCGTTGTAGGCCATGGGAAGATACGAGTACTTCTGCTTGCTCATGCCCAAACCCACGCCAAAGAGCCCTCCCGAGCCAAAGGCGTAGAAGCCCTGAATGAGCTGGTAGCCAGCGCCCGTGGGGTCACTCCACGGGTCAAGCATAGTCACGATACGGGCGCGCGAGTAGTCGTCCTTGAGCGAGAGGACGAGAACACCCACCACACCCACGGCAAGCACCACGAGAATCCAACGGCGGTCCATGCCGGCAAGATAGGCCATCACGATGAGGGTCGCGGCAATGATGAGCGTGGAGCCCTTGTCGGGCTGCAGAAGGATGAGTGCGAGAGGGACGCCCACAAAGACCGCAAGGTTCTTCACGAAGTCCTGGAAGTCCATGGACTGCTCGTCGTAGTAGCGCTCGGCGAGGTCTGCCGCCACAAGGATAATCGTGATCTTGGCAAACTCGGAGGGCTGGAGCGTAAAGGGGCCAATAGCGATCCAGCGCGTTGCGCCATAGGCATCGGAGCCCGCTATGGGCAAGAAGATGAGCAACAGCAGAAGGATGGTGAGCACCCAGATGACCCTCACCAGGCTCTTTCCCCAGAGGTGGTAGTCCCTGCTCGCGATGAAGACGGCGAACCCCGAGCCCAGCGCGGCAAAGATGAGCTGGCGCTTGAGGTAGTAGGCGGGGTCGTTACCCAAGGCATCCGAGGTGAGCGACGTGATCGAGGACGCCGAGTACACCATGAGGAACCCAAAGCAGGTAAGGATGATCACCACGGCAATGAGGATGAGCCGTGGCTTCATGAACCTCTCGGGAACGCCGAGGATGGTCCTCTCGACAGACGTGCGCCCTGTGCTCCTCCCCCGTGAGCTGCGACGGGATGAGGAGCGAGGCCGTCCTGCGGCGGTGCTTCTGTATGTGGACGCCTGGGCCACTAGCGCAACCCTCCTGCGGCCACGCGCTCGGCAGCAAGGTGCTTGAAGAGCTCGCCGCGCTCCTCCATGTTGTGGAACTCGTCAAAGGACGAGCACGCAGGCGAGAGCAGCACAACGTCTCCGGCCTGGGCACGATCGCAGGCGGCCGAGAAGGCCTCGCGCATGTGCGGCTCGCGCACGACCTCGAGCGCAGAGCCCGAGGCAGCGACCGCGTCCTCGAGGGCACGGGCAATTCTCTCGCCAGCGGCGCCGTAGCACACGGCAACGCGGCAGCGCGAGGCGACCGCACGCGCAAGCGAGGTGAGGTCGGTCTCCTTGTCGTGGCCGCCCAGGAGCACCACGATGCTTTCGGGCTTGAAGGCCGTGAGGGCCTTCTCGACAGAGTCCGTGTTCGTGGCCTTGGAGTCGTTCACAAAGCGCACGCCGGCAACCTCGCCGCAGGGCTCGATGCGGTGCTCGAGCGGCGAAAAGGCGAGAAGCCCGCGGCACACGTCCTCCTCTGCCACGCCCAGCTCGAGCGCCACGACCGAGGCCACGAGGGCGTTCTCCTCGTTATGCTCGCCCTTGATGAGGAGGTCCGCAGCGGGCACAAGGACGTGCTCGGCGCCGTCGAGGCGCACCACGAGGCGGCCGTCGCGCACAAAGGCGGCGCAGGGCGTTCCGGGGTCCTGACGCACGTCCACGCGGCACACGCGCAAACCCCGCGCGTCGAGGCGGCCAATCACGGCGCGGCACCAGTCGTCGCCGTCAGAGACCACGGCGAGGTCTCCTGCCTCAAGGTTGGCAAAGATCTTCTCCTTTGCCTGGGCATACGCCTCCATGCTGCCGTGCCACTCCACGTGGTCCGGCGTGACGTTCATGAGGCAGGCCACGCGGGGGTGCAGAAGGCGGGTGGTTGCCAGCTGGAAGCTCGAGAGCTCGGCCACGAACCACGAGTCGGGCTCGCGCTTTGCGAGGCGGCTCGTGATGATGGTGCCGATGTTGCCCACGGCCTCGGCGGAGCGGCCACCCTCACGCAGGAGCGCCGTGGCGAGGCTGGTCGTGGTGGTTTTGCCGTTGGTGCCGGTGATGCCCACCCAGTTGGCTGGGCTCTCTCGCCAGGCAAACTCCGGCTCGCCGATGATCTCTGCCGAGTGCGCGGCTGCAGCCTGGAAGAAGGCGGACCCCACGGGGATGCCCGGAGAGGCTATGACCAGGTCGAAGGTACCCATGACCTCCTCGGTACCCAGAATGCAGCGAACGCCCAGGCCCTCGAGCTCGCGAGTGACGTCGCCCTCGTGCGAGGAGGCGCCGCCAAAGAGTGTGACGGAAGAGACCCTCTCGCCAAGCCCCGCCAGATAGCGGCAGACGGCCGCGCCCGTGTGCCCTATGCCAAGAACGGCGACGTTGCCAAGACACGCCGAGGAAATGCTGTCCTGCATGAGATGCCCCCTAGCCAAGCTGGAAGTACAGCGCGAAACCAAGGACCGCGAAGGCGGCCGAGACGATCCAGAAACGGATGACGACCTTTGTCTCGCTCCAGCCCTTCTTCTCGAAGTGGTGGTGGAGTGGGGCCATGAGGAAGACGCGCTTGCCCGTGGCCTTGAAGCTCACGACCTGGATGATCACCGAGAGAGCCTCAGCAATGAAGAGGCCGCCCATCACGAGCGAGCAGATCTCGGTCTTGGTGAGGACGGCGAGCGCCGCGAAGGCACCGCCCAGGGCGAGCGAGCCCGTGTCACCCATGAAGATCGAGGCGGGATAGCAGTTGTACCAGAGAAAGCCCACGCAGGAGCCAACGATGGTCGCCGCAAAGACCGAGAGGCCAAGCTGGTCCTCGTTGAAGGCGACCATGGCCATCATGACCATGACCACAAGCACCGTGCCGCCCGCAAGGCCGTCAAGGCCGTCGGTGAGGTTGACGGCGTTCGAGAGGCCAGCAAGAAGCAGGAACACAAAAACCATGTAGAGCCAGGGAACGCGCACGCCGCCGATGGTGGTGGAGAGCACGCCGAGGTCAATCGTTGCACCACCGGGGAACTCGATGGTGGGCGCAATGACGCAGTAGTTCACCGCAACCAGGCAGAAGACCACGCACACGATGGTGAGACCCACCATTTTCTGCGAGGGCGTAAGGCCCAGCGAGCGCTTGTGCGCAACGGACTCGATGTCATCGAGAAGCCCAAGGGCGCCCGTTGCGAGCATCGCGAAGAGCGCGAGGAAAAGCATGGGCGACCAGGGCGCCATGAGAAGCGTCGTCACCACAATGCCGAGAAGGATCACGATGCCACCCATGGTGGGCGTGCCCTGCTTCACGAGGTGGCGCTTGGGGCCGTCGGCCCTCACCTGCTGGCCCAGCCCCTCGTGGCGCATGAGCTTGATGAAGAAGGGCATTACCACAGCCGTGATGACGGCGGCAACGCCTGCCGCCAGAAGCACCTGGTAGCTTGGGTACGCGGGATTTCCCACAATTAACATTAGCGAAGCACTCCCCTCGCAAACGCATCCAGACCACAGGAACGCGACGCCTTGACCAGCACGAGGTCACCCTGCGAGAAGACAGGGGCAAGCGTCTCCACGGCAGCGTCGACCGTGGGGAAGAGCTGCAGGCGGTCCTCTGAGGCGCCCATCGTGCGCGCCGCCTCGGCCATCTCCTCCGCAAGCTCCCCGCCAATGAAGACAAGCATATCAAGACCCTTGGCAGCGGCATAGGCGCCCACGTAGCCATGGAGGCGTCGCTCCTCGCTGCCAAGCTCGCCCATCTCGCCCAAGACGGCCACGCGCATGCCCGTGGCATCCATCTCGGAGAGGACGTCGAGGGCGGCCGCCATGGAGGCGGGGCTTGCATTGTAGGAGTCGTCAATTACGCGCACGCCGCGCGGGGACTCCGAGACAGCCAGGCGCATGCTCGCGGCGGGCATTGCTGCCATGGCGTCTGCAGCGACGTCGCGGTCAAGGCCAAGCGCCTCCACCACGGCCATGGCGAGAAGGAAGTCGGGCACCACCTGGCAGCCGGGAACCAAAGGCGTGACTCGCCTTGACCAGCCATCCTTGCAGATGACGGTAAAGGACGCCTCACCCGTGCCGGTGAGCTCGACGTTGGTGGCGCGCACGTCGTCGCCCTCGCGCTCGCCCACGTAGGCAACGGCAACGCCCGCGGGACGCGCGAAGTACTCGGCGATGAAGGGCGTGTAGTCGTTGGCGCTCGTGAGCACCAGCAGCGGCCCCACGCCGCCCGACGCCACCATGCCCGAGACCACCTCGGCCTTGGCGCGGGCGATGTTCTCGCGCGAGCCGAGAAGCCCGATGTGGCTCGTCCCCACATTGGTGATCACGGCAAGCGTGGGAGCGCAGCAGGCGGCCATGCGACGAATCTCGTTGGGGTGGTTCATGCCCATCTCGCAGACAAGGACCTCGGCGTCGTCGGGTGCCGAGAGCACCGTGAGCGGCAGGCCGATGAGGTTGTTGAGGTTACCCTGGGTTGCGTGGACACGGCGCGCGCTCCCGATGCCGGCGCGCAGGAGGTCCTTGGTCGTGGTCTTGCCCACCGAGCCGGTGACGCCCACGACGAGCCAGTTGGGGTGACGAGCGCGCCACTCGTGGGCCAAGCGGAGCAGGAACTCCTCGGCGTCATCCTCCTGTGGGCGCACGACGGCACAGCCATGCTCGTGCGCAAGGGCGAGCAGTGACGCATCCGGCTCGCGCGTCACCACGACGCATGAGGCTCCAGCCTTGATGGCGGCCGGTGCGTAATTGTTGCCGTCAACCTTCTCGCCGAGAAATGCCACAAAGACAGAGCCCTGGCCTGCCTTGCGCGAGTCAATCTCGACAGTCCCCTCTACGTGGGAGGAGGGCTCTCCTTCGAGCAGCTGCGACCCCGTGGCAAGCACAAGGTCTGCGATATTCATTGAAAACATAGGTCCCCCCTGACCTAGTTGGCTGTCGACGTGGTTGTTGTCGACGTGGTGGTCGTTGAGGCATCCGGGGAGATGCCAAGGTCTGTAACCGAGGCCTCCATTATCTCCTTGAAGGTTGGAGCTGCCGAGGAGAGCGCCAGGTGCGGCGTTCCGTTGAGGCCAACGTACACGAGGACCTGGGGGTCCTCGGCGTTTGCAAAGCCGCAGAGCGACGACACGTACTTGCCCTGCTGGTAGCCACCCGACTCGCTGGCCTGCTCGCCCGTGCCCGTCTTGCCCGCAATGGTATAGCCGTCAACCTGGCCGCGCTTGCCGGTACCGTCGGTCATGACCGAGGTCATCATGTCGGTGAGCTCGTCGGCGGTGTCCTTGGAGATAACCTGCTCACCCGTGGGCCAGCTGACCTCCTCGCCACCCTTGGAGATGAGGAAGTGGGGCGTGGTGGGTATGCCGTCGTTTGCGACGATGCCAAACGCGCGCACGATCTGCACCATGGGTACGGCAAGGGCCTGGCCAAAGGCCATGGCGCCAAGCGTTGCTCCCGTGTAGTTCTCGTAGCTGGTCACGATGCCCGTCGCCTCTCCCGGGTAGTCGATGCCAGTTGCGTGGCCGATGCCGAACTTGTCGACGCCTTCGGCAAAGCGCTGAGCGCCTATGACCTCCTGGGCGAGAAGCGACACGCCAACGTTCGAGGAACGCACAAGCATGGTGCGCACCGTCATGTCCTCGGCACCGCTGCGCACGTCGTCGTCGGTCACCCAGTCGTCGCCGGCAAGAATCTGCATGGGGACGTTGTAGATGCTGTCCGCGTTGAAGAGGCCGTTCTCGACGCCGATGGCCACGGTCAAGATCTTGAACATCGAGCCCGGCTCGTAGGAGGCGGTCACGGGCTTGAGCGCAAGCGCGTCCGAGCTGGTGTTGGCAAGGTCCGAGAGCTTGGCCAGGGGCGTCGAGCACGTGGCGTAAATCTCGCCCGTCTTGGGGTTTGTCACCATGACCGAGCCGGAGTCCGCTTCGTAGTCATCGACGGCTTTGGAGATGACCTCCTCGGCCTTCTCCTGGATGTCAATATCGATGGAGAGAACCAGGTCCTGGCCGTTCTTTGCCTCTGTGACCTGGGATGTGCCGCCTGCGATGGGTGTGCCCGTGAGGCCCGTCTCGACGATCATCTGGCCGTCGGTGCCAGAGAGGACGTCGTTGTAGTAGTACTCCAGGCCCGTGAGGCCCTCGCCGTCGGTGCCTACAACGCCCAGCACCTGGCTGGCGACGTCACCGTACGGGTAGACGCGCTTGGTGTCGTCGAGGTAGTAGACGCCCGCAAGCTTGGCGTCCGAGAGCTGCTGCTTGATGGTATCGGCAACGTCGGTGTCCACCTGGCGCTCTACATAGGCGAAGGTCGATTCTGTGGTAAGCGCCGAGGTGTAGTCGCTCGAGGAGCCGCCAAGGTTTGCGGCGAGGATCCGTGCCACTCCAGAGGGGTCCGTGATCTCTTTGGGATTGCAGTAGATGGTCTTGCAGTCCACGCTCATGGCGAGCACGTTGCCGTTGCGGTCGTAGATGGTGCCGCGCTTTGCGTGGAGGGTGATCACGTTGGTGCGATGCTGCTCGGCATCCTCGGAAAGGCTTGCAGAGTCGACGACCTGCAGCCACACCAGACGCCCCGCTACAACGGCAAAGACAGCCATAAGGATGATGAAGATCATGCGCGTGCCACTGTCAAAGCCGCCAGGACCCGACCCGCCCGGCCTCGACGCACGGGCGCGGTAACGGGCACGAGAGGCCTCGTCGTACGAGGCCTCCGGCATTTCACGCCGCCCTCGGCGGCTCTGTCCCATGCTCTCTCTCACGAGGGAGTAGTCTACGCCTCGGGCGAGGCCGTATCGGCGTTCGCCACGGACTGCGCAGCATCCTCATTCGCCGTGGTGGTGCCGGTAGCGTCGGTCGACGCCGCGGTTGCGGCGGTACCAGTAGACGAGAGGTCAAGCACCTCTCGGTTGGTCGAGAGGTTCATGCCGTAGTTCTGCGTTGCAATGCGGCTGATGCGGCTGGACGAGGAGAGCACGGACTTCTCAACCTGAAGGTCCTCGTTGAGTGTCTGGGCCTCCTTGATCTGGGAGCGCAGCGTCGAGTTTGCCTGGAGCGCCGAGACAGTTGCCGTAGAGAGTGCCACACGGCATGCTCCTAGCGCGATGAACACGAGGGCGCAGATGACGACCGTGCGGACGCGGCTGAGGAACTGGGGACTCACGCCAGCGCGGGCGCGGGCGTCAAGCCCGCCACCGGTGACGACCGAGAACGACGGACGCTGCTCGACTCGTTCGTCGCGGCGCTCGCGGCTCCTCTCGGCTACGTCCATCCTGACGGCCTCTGACCCCTGATACCTCATTGCTGTCCCTTGTCTCCCGGCTGTGCCGGACGTTGTGCGTGCTGGTGCGTTGGTGCTTCGTTGGTGGTGCGTTTGAGCTGCGTTTGTGGTGCGTACTACTTCGTTTGTGGTGCTATGCAGACGACCTTGCGGTCGGGTGCAACTGATTCGTGCCCTCGTGCGTGACGTCGAGCTTTACCGCCACGCGCATGAGCGCGCTTCTCGCCCGTGGGTTGGAGGAGACCTCCTCCTCGCCCGCGACGAGCGGCTTTCTGGTCTTGACGTCGACTATCGGCACGTGGCCGCATACGCACACCGGAAGGTCCGGCGGGCAGATGCAACCCTGCGAGAGCTCGGAGAAGACGTGCTTCACGATGCGGTCCTCGAGCGAGTGGTAGGAGATGACGCAAATCCTGCCACCGGTGTTTGCCCAGCGAACTGCGGCGCGAAGGCCTTGGTCGAGGGCGTCGAGCTCGTGGTTCACCTCGATGCGCAGGGCCTGGAAGGTCTTGCGGGCGGGGTGGCCACCGTGACGGCGGGCCGCGGCAGGTATCGCTCGCTTGATCACGTCAACGAGCTGGAAGGTCGTCTCGATGGGCGCCTTCTCGCGCGTCTCCACGATGGCGCGGGCAATGCGTGCCGCGTACTTCTCGTCGCCATACACGCGAAGGATTCGGGTGAGGTCGGCTTCGTTGTAGGTGTTTATGACCTCTTGTGCGGTTGGGGTGTCTTTCCCCGAATCCATGCGCATGTCTAGGGGGGCGTCCTCGTTGTACGAGAAGCCCCGTTCAGGAATGTCGAGCTGGGGAGAAGAGACCCCCAGGTCGAAGAGGAAGCAATCCACACCAGGGACCCTGGCGCCAACGAGCAGCTGGTCAAGGTCACCAAAGTTGCCCTTGAGCGGAAGGAACTCCGCCTGGGGCGCCTCCTGCGAGAAGCGCTCGGTCGCCGCCTTCAAGGCCATGTCGTCTTGGTCGATGCCAATGGAGAGTCCGTCTGGGGCGATTCTCTGCGCAAGCGCGATGGAGTGTCCGGCCCCGCCGAGGGTGCAGTCGCAGACCACCTCTCCCGGCTTGGGGTCGAGCTCGGCGAGAACCTCGTCGAGCATCACAGGTACATGCCGATATTCGGATGTCAAGGCGCTCCCCCTCCCCTTGCCTACTCGCCAAAGAGAAGAGACTCGAGGCGGTCCACCGCGTCGTCGGAGGCGAACTTCTCGTTCCAACGATCGGCGTTCCAGATCTCGAAGTGGTCACCCGCGCCGACGATCATGAGGTCGCCGTCGAGGCCCAGGCGCTGGCGCTGGCCGCGGGTCGTCTCGTCGATCTTGCCAAGGGCAACACGGCCGGCAGAATCGATCTCCACCGTAGTGGCCATGGCATTGAGACGAAGCAGGGTCTCTGCGTCGTTGCGGCTCCTGGGGTCGAGGTTCAGGCTGTTGACCCATGCCTCGAACGCCTCGGGGGTGTAGCCGTAGAGCGCGTCCTTGCGCGGGATGAGCTGCACGAGCTCGCCAAACTGCTTGCGCAGGATGGCGGGAAGGGTGACACGGGACTTGGAGTCGAGGCTGCGCTGGTACTGGCCAGTCAGCATGTCGCCCTCCTCTCGTTGCCGCTCGCGCCCACGTTTGAACGTGAACAAACTATAGACCAAATTCGACACCTAGCCACACCTAAAAACACTTTGCGACACACAAGGGCGAATTTCCGGCCTGGACGGTTCGAGGGGCATTCTGCAGAGGGCGGAGTGAGGCTGCGATGGCCCCAGATGTTGTGGTTGGCGGCCGCGCGGATACAACGCAGACGGCGAGAGGGACGAACATCGGGAAACGAATTGTGTCGGTGGGGTGAAGGTGGCGGTGGGGCAAAGTGTGGGGGTGGGGATGGGGTGGTGGAGCGCCGCGTCGGCGGTCCTATGGGGCCGTTGCCGCAAGCACTTCTCGGCACATATCTCTGTTCTTTATCGGTATCTGAGAATCGTCTCCGCATTACCGCAGGTAATCATCGACGCTGTTCTCAGATACCGATAAAGAATGCTGAGGAGCCAAGCCTCCCCCCAGGCGGACAGGGCTCGCCACTCGGGTGGCCGGGGCGCTCTCGTTGCTCGAGCGGCCGGGGCTCGCCACTCGGGTGGCCGAGCCCCCACGCGACGCCGTATTGCCGGTGGCTCTCCGTTATTGAACGATTTTCTTGGCGAGAAATACATCTGCCCAGTTGGTGGAAGTGAATCTGCGAAATAACGCGCAATAATTCTGTCCAAGGCCATGACCCTTGGAAACCTGCGGCTTAGTGGCAGCCCATAGGGTGCATCGTCGAGAACATCCGCAGGTAGATGAGTTGTGTTCCTCTCGCCAACTGCTACTAAGTCGCAGGTTTCTCGGGAAGCCCCACCGGGACGGGCGCTGCGAGAAGTCTGACGCCCTTGCCGCCCCAGGAGCCCTGTCGCTCGGGGAACCCCGCCCTACTCGCGCACGTGAGCGCGGGGGTGCGCTGCCAGGTACACGCCGCGCACGTGCGTGCGGTCGACGTGCGTGTAGAGCTGGGTTGTCGAGATGTCGGCGTGGCCGAGAAGCTCCTGGACAACGCGCAGGTCGGCACCGCCCTCCAAGAGGTGCGTCGCAAAGCTGTGTCGCAGCGTGTGCGGATGCAGCCCCTGCACCCCCACCATGCGGCCCGCGCGCTCCACGATCGCGTGAACAGACTGCCGAGAGATTCGTCCGCCTCGCTGGTTGAGAAAGACCGCCTGGGTGGGCGTGCGCCGCCCCACGAGCCCCGGGCGCCACAGCTCGAGATACTCCCCCATCACGCGTGCGGCCGACCCCATGATGGGCACCACGCGCTCCTTCGACCCCTTGCCAAAGACGCGCACGACCTCCTCGTCCAGGCGCACGTCTCGCAGGTCAAGCCCACAGAGCTCCGAGACGCGCAGGCCGCAGCCGTAGAGCGTCTCCAGGATGGCACGGTCGCGCTGGCCAGCCGACGTCTTGGGGAACGGCTGGTCGAGAAGGGCCTCGGCCTGCTCCACGCTCAGGACGTCGGGCAGGCGCGCGGGCTTGGCGGGCAGCGGCAGGTCGGCCGTGGGAAAGTTCTCGCATATCTCGTCCGCCACCATGAAGCGGTGGAAGCCCTTGATGGCAGACACTGCGCGCTCGACGGAAGCGGGCGCAAGCCCCACATCCACCAGGGCCGCGACATGCGCCTCTATCGCCTGGCGCGTCACGGCGTCGGGGCTGGTGATGCCCTCCCCCTCAAGCGCCGAGAGATAACGAGAAAGGTCGCGGCCATAGGCCGCGACCGTATTGGGTGATGCGTTCCTCTCGATGGAGAGGTAGTTGAGGTACTCGCGCAGTGCGCGCGAGAGGTCCATCGTGGCCATGAGCCCGGCAGAGCGGCAGCCGCTACCTGGGGTTCACGTCGTGACGGTCGACGCCCTCGTGGTGAGCGATGGCCGCGCGGACAAACTCGCGGAAAAGCGGCGCCGGCTTGGTGGGACGGCTCTTGAACTCGGGGTGGGCCTGGGACGCCACGAACCAGGGGTGCATGGACTCGGGAAGCTCGACCATCTCGACCAGGCGATTGTCAGGCGAGAGGCCCGAGATGACCATGCCCGCATCGGTGAGCTGCTTGCGGTAGGCGTTGTTGACCTCGTAGCGGTGGCGGTGACGCTCGTAGATGAGCTCCTCGCCGTAGGCCTCGGATGCGAGCGTGCCAGGAACGACCTTGCAGGGGTAGGCGCCCAGACGCATGGTGCCGCCCTTCTCGGTAACGTCCTCTTGGTCGGGCATGAGGTCGATCACGGGGTAGGTGCACTCGGGCTCGAACTCGCTGGACATGGCGCCGGGAAGCCCTGCCACGTTGCGGGCAAACTCGCACACCGCCATCTGCAGGCCCAGGCACACGCCCAGGTACGGCACTTTGTTCACGCGAGCGCGGTTCGCCGAGAGGATCTTGCCCTCGGTGCCGCGCAGGCCAAAGCCGCCGGGGACGAGAATGCCGTCGTAGCCGGCGAGCTCCTCGTCCACGTTCTCCTCGGTGAGCTCCTCGCCGTCGACGAGCTTGATCTCGACGTGGCGGTCGTAGTAGACGCCGGAGTGGTGCAGGGCCTCGATGACAGAAAGGTAGGCATCGGGCAGCTGGGTGTACTTGCCAACCACGGCGATACGGGTCTTCTCGGGCAGGGAGTTGGCCACGTGCATGGCGTCGGTGAAGTCGTTCCAGTCGCTCATGTTGCGCTCGCGCGGCTCGAGGCCCAGCTTCTGGCAGACCTTCTCGTCAAAGCCCTGCTTGGCGAGGTGCATGGGCACGTCGTAGATGGAGGGGCAGTCGGAGTTCTCGAAGACGCAATCCTCGTCCACGTCGCAGAAATGCGCGATCTTGGCACGGATGGAGGCGTCGACCTCGTGGTCCGAGCGGCACACGATGAAGTCGGGCTGGATGCCCATGGAGCGCAGCTCCTTGACGGAGTGCTGCGTGGGCTTGGTCTTGACCTCGTGCGCAGCGGCGATGTAAGGCACCAGGCTCACGTGGATGACCAGGGTGTTGCCGGCGCCCTTCTCCTTGCGGAACTGACGCATGGCTTCGACGAAGGGCTGACCCTCGATGTCGCCGATGGTGCCGCCGAGCTCGGTGATCACAACGTCTGCCTGGGTCTGCTCCTCGATGCGCAGGAAGCGGGACTTGATCTCGTTGGTGACGTGGGGAATCACCTGCACGGTACCACCGAGGAAGTCTCCCGCGCGCTCGCGCTGGATGAGCGACTGGTAGATGAGGCCGGTGGTGAAGTTGGACTCGCGGGTGAGGTTCTCGTCGATGAAGCGCTCGTAGTGACCGAGGTCGAGGTCGGTCTCCTTGCCGTCCTCGGTCACAAAGACCTCGCCGTGCTGGAAGGGGCTCATGGTGCCCGGGTCAACGTTGAGATACGGGTCAGCCTTCTGCATCATGACCTTGTAGCCGCGGGCCTTGAGCAGGCGGCCGAGCGATGCCGCCGTAATACCCTTGCCGAGGGAGGATACGACGCCGCCGGTCACGAAGATGTGTTTTGTCATGTGGGTTTGCCTTCCCGTAGTGAAGCTGCCGTTTCTACGGGTCTTTATTCTAGCGCGAGAACCCTGCGGACGTGACACCGCTCACCGACTGCACACGGTTGTTCAGGTGGTTAGACCGAATAAACAGATTCGAGCCCTCACTTCGCCGCATCGCGCGTGGTTTTCAGGGCATCCACAAGTGGTTTGGGGGTTGTGTGCCCAATATTTGCGGTTGCCGGCCCATTTTGGGCAGATCTCCGAGTACGAAGGCCCTAACTTTTTGTGGAGCCGCAGGTAGGGAAATGGCACTCATGGGGTGATACTAAGCGAAGTCCCGAATTTTGACCGGCAACCGCAATTTTTGGGCAGGACGCATCCGTTGGATGGCAAGGGTCTCCCCCCTAACACGCGAAAACTGCCACCGGACCCCGGATGCGCGCATCCGGGGTCCGGTGGAAAGTCGAATTTCGCCAGGAGCGAACGCCCTAGAGGTACTTGTGCCAGTCGTCCTCGTCGTCGGCGTCCTCCGCCTCGGAGGCACGCTGGGACGCGTGCTTCGCCGCAAGCTGGGCGCGGCTCTGGTACGACGCGTCGTTCTTCTCGGGAAATGTGGCAAACGCGTGCTGGAAGACCTCGAGGTTCTCGTCGGCGCGTCCGCGCGGCACGGGAAACGTGACCTTGGAGGCCACATGCGCGCCAGAGGCAAGCTCGGCACGGAAGAGCTCCGCCACGGTTGGTGCGTCCCACCCAAAGGCGCCACAGCCAAATGCCCCCAGTACCAGCTTGTCGTAGCCAAGCTGATCGGCGATGGCCATCACGAAGGCAATGCGCTCGCGCATGGCCGTGAGCAGGGCGTCGTCCGCAACGTGGTAGTTAGCCCGGGCGCGCACGGCATTGGGCGCCGCGCACACGATGACGTCAGAGTACGAGTGGTACTTGTCGCGCTCGAAGCGCACGGCAGGCACGACAAGGGCACGGTTGCGATAGAGCTCGCAGTTGATGTTGCGGCGGCGGTTCTCGCCATACCAATCACGCTTCTGCGATAGCACGTTATAGAGGAACGACTCCGAGCAGATCGCCTCCTCCTGTGCCCATGCGCCGCGCTCATAGCCACCGCCGGGGTTCACAAACGAGGCAAAGTCGAGCATCGCCATGTCGCAGCGGCTCGCGATGCCACGGCCGAGCCGCAGGACCGCCGAGGTGCTGTCCTCCTCGACAACCTCGACCTGGGGTACCACGCCCTCGCGGGCAGGCGCGGCGGGCATGCCGCTTACCTCGCGCGTCCCGGCAAGCGACGCCGCAATCTCTGCCGAGAAAAGCTGATCCATCTGGGCGATGTGCCTTGTGGCAAGCAGCGCACGGCTTGGTCCGCGCCGTTCACCACCCGCGTTCCTGCCGTTGCGCTGACGCTGACGTTCCCTATCTTGTGCCATCGGAATCCCCTCCGTAGCCGTTACCTGCATGTTCTAGCATCTCGCGTGCATGGGCAAGCGACGCTTCGCCCGTGTCGCCAGAGAGTATGCGTGCGACCTCCGCCACGCGCGCCTCTCCCGTGACCTCGTCGATCTTGGTCTCGGGCGGCTCGCCCGCGGCGAGCGTCACCTTATGCACCAGGTAGTGACGGTCTGCCATGACGGCGACCTGCGCCAGGTGCGTGACCACAATGACCTGGTGCGTGCGGGAAAGGTCGCGCAGCACCTGTGCGAGCGCCACGGCCGTGGCTCCGCCCACGCCAGCATCCACCTCGTCAAAGACAAGCGTATCGCAGCCGTCGGCGTCTCCCAGGGCAACCTTGCAGGCGAGCATCACGCGGCTCACCTCGCCGCCCGAGGCGATGCGCCTGAGCGGGCGCGCAGTGAGGCCGGCGGCTGGCCGGTAGAGAAACTCCACGTGGCTTGGTCCCATGCTCCCCCATTGGTCGCGCGGCAAGCGTGTCTGCGAGACCGCAAGCGACGCCGAGCCCATCTCGAGGCGTGACATCTGTGCGCTGACCTCGGCCGAGAGGCGCGGAGCGCCCTTCTCGCGCACGGCATCCAGCGTGTCGGCGGCGTGGGCGAGCTTCTTCTCGGCGGTATCGAGAGCCTGCTTGGCGCGCTTCTCGGCCTCGTCGCCGCCCTCGCTTGCTGCCACCACAGCCGCGGCCTGCTCGCGCCGGGCAAAGACGTCCTCCATGCGCGGGCCAAAGCTGCGACGCAGGCCCTCGAGGCGAGAGAGGCGCTGCTGCATCTGCTCGAGCGACTCCGGGTCCCACTCCACGCCGTCAGCGTAGTCGCGCAGGCTCGATGCCACGTCCTCGATGTCGATGAGAGAGGACTCGAGGGCATCTGCCCAGGTACCGAGCTTGGCATCGTAATTCGATGCATCTCTCAGCGCGCGAACCGCCGACGAGAGCGCGTCCGAGGCGCCGTCGTCGCCCGCAACCAGGTTGTGCGCACCGGACGCGGCAGCCACGAGTGCCTCGGCGTGTTCGGCACGTGGCAGGGCCTCCTCGAGCTCCTCGTACTCGCCCTCCCTGGGGGCCACCTCGTCGATCTTCCTGAGCGTGAACTCGGCCTCCTCGAGCTTCTCGGCGCCAGTGCGCGAGAGCTCGCGCACGCGCTCGAGCTCGTCTGCCGCCGCACGCGCCGCGGCAAGCGCGTCCTGGTAGGCACCAAGCGCTTCCGCGGCCTCCTCGCCCAGCCACGCGTCGAGAATCTCCACGTGCGAGGCAACAGAGAGCAGCCGCTGGTGCTCGTGCTGCCCGCAGAGGTCGACCGTCCTGCCAACGCCGGACGCCAGCTCGCGCACGGAACCCATACGACCGTCTATCTCCACCCGACCACGGCCGTCGGCCGAGACGCGCCTGCGCACCACGCAGCCATCGGGGTCTCCCCCGCGCTCGAAGAAGCGCCCCTCGACCTCGAGGGAGTCTGCCCCCTCGCGCACCGAGCCGGCGTCGGCGCGCTCCCCCACCAAGAGCTTGATTGCCGAGAGAAGCGCCGTCTTGCCGGCACCCGTCTCGCCCGTGAGCACCGTGAGGCTGCCAGAGGGCTGGATGGTGGCGTCCCGAATGAGCGCGACGTCGCGCGCGTGCAGCTCGTCGAGCATCAGCGACCAGCCCTGCCGTAGAAGACGCGCGAGACCGAGTTGTAGAAGCTCTGCGCGCTGTGGTCGAGAAGGAGGATGTCTCCCGGGCCGCGGCGCACCGTGGCGTGCACGGGCACGCCCTCCTGGCGCTGACGCACGTTCTGGCCATCGGCAAAGAAGTGGCGCGCAACCGGGCGCTCGGGGCTCATCTCGATCTCGACGACGTCCGAGGGCGCCGTGAGAAATGCGCGGGCCATGATGGTGTGCGGAGCGATGGGCACGCAGACCATGCCCGAGAACTCTGGTGTCACAATGGGGCCGCCCGCGGCAAGCGCGTAGCCCGTCGAGCCAGTTGCCGTGGAGACAACAAAGCCGTCGCCCCGCAGCGTGTCGATGTGGTTGTCCGAGACCGAGACCTCGAACTGAACCATGTCACCCTGGCCGCCGCGCGAGACGGAAAAGTCATTTAGGGCAAAACTGTTCACCTGGTAGGTGCTGCCATCCTCGCACGCAAAGGTGCTCTCGATGGCAAGCGTTGCCCTGTGCGAGACATGCAGCTTGCCGGCAAGGGCGCTCCTGACGGTCTCGATGAGCTTGTCCGGGCCTGCCGTGGTGAGAAACCCAAGGTGGCCATAGGAGATGCCCAGCATGGGAATCTGCGAGTAGCCCACTATACGTGCGGCGCGAAGCAGCGTGCCGTCTCCGCCTAGAGAGACCACGAGCTGGCAGGCGGAAGGGTCCTCGATGTAGTCCGGATAGCGTTTCTTGTCATGCGCCCACACGGCCTCGACGCCCTGGCCAGAAAGCCAATGCTCGAGGGCATGCGCGCCTTCCACGGCATCTGGACGCGCGTAGTTGGGGACGATAAAGACTTTCAACGCAAACCTCCAGCCAAACAGGTGTACGGAGTACAACCTAGAGTGTACCCCCACTTGCTAGGCCAGGGCCACCGCTCCCCCGCTAACGACCACCTTGAGGTCGAGGGCGGCGGGCGCCAAACCGCAGCGGCCGTAGAGGAGGTACTCGACGTTGCCCTTGTGGCCGCGCACCGGGCTCTCGCAGCAGCCCGCAGGTCCAAGGCCGGCGTCCGCAAAGGCCGCCGCGATGCGCTCCAGCGCATGCAGCCGAACCGCCGGGTCGCGGACCACGCCGCCCTCGCCAACCTGGTTTCGGGCTGCCTCGAACTGAGGCTTCACCAAGGTGAGAAAAGCCCCATCGGTCGAGAGAAGCGAGAGAACCGCAGGTAGCACGGTTGTAACCGAGGTGAAGGAGACGTCGCACACGGCAAGCTGGATGGTGCCCGCGCGCTCCGGCGTAGGAACTTCGACGATGTTCGTGCGCTCGAGGAGGGTCACGCGGGGGTCGCTTCTCAGCGACCAGTCGAACTGCGCGTAGCCCACGTCCACCGAGAGGACCGAGGCGGCACCGTGCTTGAGGAGGCAGTCAGTGAACCCGCCGGTGGAGCATCCCACGTCAAGACACGCTAGGCCGGTAGGGTCAACGCCAAAGGCCTGAAGGCCGCGTTCGAGTTTGAGGCCACCGCGGCTCACAAAGGGGATGTGACCGCGCACATGAAGGGGGATGCCCGGCTCAACCTGCTCGCCCGCACGCTCGAGGCGGCGGTCCTGCGTCGAAACCTCACCCGCCATCACGGCGCGCATCGCGTCCTCGCGGTTGGAGAAGAAGCCCTGCTCGACCAGCTCGTCATCGAGCCTGCGCCGGCGTGTCACGAGGCGCAGCCGCCCTCAGCGGCGTCCTTTGCGTTGGCAGGCGCGTCCTCCTTGGGTGCGGACGCATTCTCGGGCGCAGCGGCGCCTTTCTCGCCGGGCGTACCGTCATCGGCGAGCATGGCCTTCTCCTCGGGCGAGAAGTCCGTGGCGTCAACGAGCTCGACGGCCTTCGAGCCCAGCGCAATGGCCTCGTCGAAGAGGTCGAGCGAGCGCTCGAGCGAGACGTCGCGGTCGCGCACGGCGCCCACGATGTCGTCAAGCCGTCGCGTGATCTGGTCGAAGCTCTGGTACTGGGAAACGTCGGGCTTGGCCATGGCTACTCCGCGGTGTCGTCCGCAACGGGGTCAACGTCCGCAGCGTCAGGTCCCTCGACGAGGGGGTCCGCGTCCGTCTCCTCGACGGCGGGGGCCACGTCCGTCTCGGCTTCCGGCGCGTTTGCCTGCGGCTTTGCGGCCGCATGGAGCACCTGGCGGGCCTTCTCGTACACGTCGACGCCTGCGTTCACGTCGGCGGCGATGCTGCCCAGCACGCCGTTGATGAAGCGCGGGGACTCGTCGGTGCCAAAGGCCTTGGCAAGCTCCACGGCCTCATCGATGGCCACGGCCACCGTGATGTCGTCCTCCTCGATCATCTCGTAGAGGGCAAGGCGCAGGATGTTGCGGTCCACGATGGGCATGCGAGAGAGGCTCCAGCTAGCGGAGCTGGAACGAATGACGGCATCGATAGCATAGCGGCGCGAGTCAACCCCCAGGGCAAGCTCCTGACCGTACGGATCGAGCGGACCATCGCTTATCGCGTAGTCTCCAGAGAGCACCTCCTCCACCGTTCGATTGTTGACATCGGCCTGGAAGAGGAGCTGTAGGGCTTGGGCGCGAGCAAGGGTGCGCCCTCCAAAGCGACCGGACACGTTACTCCTTGGGGAAGACGAGGCTGTCAATGCAGACGTCCACGGCGGTCACACCGACGCCCACCTGCTCGGTGATGGCGTTTGCGACCTCGCTGCGAACATCGGCCGCAAGCTTGGTGAACGGATAGCCGTAGAAGACGGCGAGATGCACGCAGATGCGCAGGCCACCATCCTCGACGGAGGACTCGACCGCGGACTCGGGCGCAACCGAGTTGCTAGTGAAGACGTTGATGAGGCTCGAGGTGATGTCGTTGCCACCCACGGAGGCAACGCCCTCGACGCGCTTGGCGGCGAGAGAGACGACGGTGGAGATGACTCGCTTGGAAATGCCGATGCCAGAAACGTAGAGCTCGCTTTCGGCCATAGGTGGCCCTCCTTGTGCTCGGTTCGTTGCCGCCACGCGACGGGCGTTCTTGTCCGCCGCAGACCCCAAACACTGCCAGTATAGACGTTGCCGGCCCTTGGGACGCAGACGCCCGCGCGGCAGTGGCCACGCGGGCGCGTGTGCGGTTAAGATGGCGCCGGCAGCGCCTACGCTAGATGCTAGACGCGCGCGACGAACTTGCCGTCGCGGGTGTCGACCTTGATCTTCTCGCCCTGGTTGAGGTACATGGGGACCTGGATGGTTGCGCCGGTCTCGATGACGGCAGGCTTGGTGCCGCCCTGGACGGTGTCGCCCTTGAAGCCAGGATCGGTCTGGGTGATCTCGACCTCGATGAAGGTGGGCGGCTGCACCGCGTAGAGAACGTCGTTGGCGTACTGGAGAAGGCAGATGTCGTTCTCCTTGAGGAACTTGTCATTGTCGCCGATGAGCGCCCTGTCGACAGGGATCTGCTCGTAGGTCTCGGTGTCCATGAACCAGAAGGAGGTACCGTCGTCGTAGAGGTACTGCATCTCGCGGGTGCGCATGTCAACGCTCTCGAACTTGGCGGACTGCTGGAAGTTCTCCTCGTTCACGCGGCCAGTGCGGATGTCGCGGTACTTGGTGCGAACGTAGGTGTTGCCCTTGCCCGGCTTGACGTGCTGAGCCTCGAGAATGACGCAGTCCTTGCCCTTAATGTTGACGCCAAGGCCTGCCTTGAGATCGGTGATGGAAAGTGTAGCCACGAAAAGGTCTCCTTCTCCCTTGCCCGGGCACACCGGGCATTTTCGTACGGCGGTACAGTATAGACGCCTTGGCACGGCCGCGCGACCTGCTCGGGGCGTCTTCCAAAAACGTGCAAAAAGGGAGTACGAGCAGCCCGGCATTTGGCAGGCGCCGAAGAGCGTGTTTTAACAGCAGGTTCGTACGAAACCTTCGCTGCGACGTCGTTTAGCGCCGGAGGACGCGTTTCTGCCGGCGGCCTCAGCGCCCTCCTCGCCCTAGTGTCCCAGACGGCCGATGGTGTTGTTCCACAGTCCCTTTGCCCCAGCCCCAACAACCTGGAAAAAGGAAGGCGAGCGCAAAAGGTGATCCGCAGGCACGTGCTCGCGGATGGCGCGCAGGCATGCCTTGTTGTCGCCAGTCGAGAAGGTAAAGTGACGGCCGTCCTTCACGAAGATGGCGAAGCGGGGAATCGTCTTCTTCGCAATAACCGACGCCGAGACGTAATCGACCTCGTCCCAAGGAATCTGGATGTAGTCCTCGACGTTCTTCTCGTTGTAGTACTCGAAGGCCACGTCGCCCAGCATCACGTTTCCGCCGGAAGTGAGCCCGTCGAGGTTGGTCGCCCGGTCCGTGTAGTCGACCTTTGTGTTCTGAGACTGCGCCATGTGGTGGCACCCTCCTCGATTCCGTACTACAGGCAACGGCGATAACAGCCGCCGCACCCTTCCCCCAGCAAAAACGGAGCCGCACCCCACCAGCGTAGCAGGGTGCGGCCCACAGTATGCGCCATTCTCGTCGACGCGACGTCCGGATGCCCGGAGCAGAAGCCTAGAGCAGGCCGATGAGGCGGCCGACGATGCCCACGCCAAAGAGGGCGAGGATGATAACGATCGGCGAGACGTTCTTCTTCAGCAGCTTGCACACGAACAGCGTGAGGGCCACGGCTGCGAGGCCGGGGATCAGGGAGTCGAGGTTCTGCTGGAGGGTGGTGACCTTCATCTGGTCAAGGCCGTTGGCACCGAGCGAGGCGTACTGCGCGAGCGCGCTCTTGATGCCCTCGGCATCGCCGGTGATGGTCGACCAGTCAATATAGGCACCAGCCTGCTGCTGAATCGTGGAGACAACCGGCTTGAAGCTGATGGTGACCCAGCGCTCGACCAGAGCACCAATGACGAACATACCAAGGATGGAAGCGCCCTCGGTGATCTTGCCAAGCTTGCCGCCCGAGAGGTCCTTCGAGATGTCGGCACCGGCCCTGTAGCCAGCCTCCTGGGTGTACCAGAGGAATGCAAGGCGGATGACGTTCCAGAGCACGAAGAACAGGATGGGGCCAAGCGGAGAGCCGCCCAGTGCCAGGGAGGCACCAAGGGCACCCAGCAGCGGGCGCACCGTATACCAGAAGACAGGGTCGCCGACGCCGGCGAGAGGACCCATCATACCAACCTTGACGCCCTGAATGGTGACGTCGTCGATGGGCTCGCCGTTGGCGCGGCCCTCCTCGAGGGCGAGGGTAACGCCGATGACGGGGGCGGAGACGTACGGGTGCGTGTTGTAGAACTCGAGGTGACGCTTCAGGGCCGCGATCTGGTCATCCCTGTTGGGATAGAGCTTCTTAATCGCAGGGATCATGGCGTAGCACCAGCCGCCGTTCTGCATACGCTCGTAGTTCCACGAGCCCTGCAGATACTGGTGACGGTTGAAGACTGCAAGGCGATCCTGCTTGGTAAGGTGGATGCCCTTCTCCTGAATCTCTTCTGCCATTGCTAATCACACTCCCTTGCTAGCCTAGTAGTTGTCGATGATGTCGCCCAGCGGGTCGCCGGAGCCCACGGCACCGGAACCGCCGTTCTGCTTGGCGTACTCCTTGAGGCCAAGGTAGATGAAGGCCAGGGAGAGACCAATGACGCCAAGGGCGATAAGGGTGAGCTGGGAAATGGCAGCGAGAACGAAGCCGAGCGCGAAGAAGGGCCAGACCTCCTTGGTGGCCATCATGTTGATGACCATGGCGTAGCCCACGCAGCAGACCATGCCGCCGCCAACGGCCATGCCGCCAGAGAGCCAAGCGGGCATAGCGTTAAGAGCCGCAGTCACGGCGTCGCCGGGGATGAAGCAGAGGGCTGCGGCCGGGATGGCGATACGGGCACCCTGCATGCAGATTGCGACGATCTGCCAACGCTCGATGCCGGCCATGTCGTCATTCTCGGCGCACTTGTCCATGCCGTGGACCATAGCCGTTGCGATGGTGCGGCAGACCATGGTGAGGAAGAGGCCAGCGACGGACAGAGGCACGGCGACGGCGATGGAGGTGGTCATGGCCTCGGTGGGGTCGGAGCCGCCGTTGATGGCGATAACCATCAGGATGGCGGAGGCGACGGAGGCGAGAGCCGCATCAGGAGCGACGGCAGCGCCGATGTTGGCCCAACCAAGGGCAATCATCTGAAGCGAGCCGCCCAGGAGGATTCCCTCCGTGGGGTGACCGGTCACAAGACCAATGAGCGTGCATGCGACCAGAGGCTGGTGGAACTCCCACTCGTCGAGGATGCCCTCCATGCCTGCCAGGAAGGCAACAATAATCACGAGCAAGACTGATATTGGTGACATAGCCCCTCCTTATCCCTACTTGTTGGCTGCCTGCGCGGCAAGCTCGTCCTTAGCCTTCTTAATGACGGCGTCGTAGGACTCCGCCTTGTCGGCCGGGACCTTGCGGATGTCGAACTCGACGCCCTTGGACTTGATCTTTTCGAGGGTGTCAACGTCGTCCTGGTCCATGGCGAGCGCGTTGGTCACGACGACCTTGCCCACAGAGTGGGCCATGGAGCCAAGGTTGAGCTTCTTGACGGGCACGCCGCCCTCGATGGCACGGAGGGCGTCCTGCGGGGTCTCGAAGAGGAGCATGGCATGCGTGTTGCCAAAGCGGGGGTCCTTCGCGATCTCGCAGATCTTCTTGATGGGAACCACGTGCACGTGGACTCCCGGAGGAGCCGCCTGGATAATCATGGTCTTGCGAAGCTGGTCCGAGGCAACGCCATCGGAGCAGACAATGATGCGGTCGGGGTTGGCCGCCTTGGTCCAGGTGGTTGCCACCTGGCCATGGAGCAGGCGGGTATCGACGCGCGCGAACACGATCTTGATGTGCCCGTCGCCGATGACTGTCCCCTCCGGAATGGCGCCGGTGGGTGCAGCAGCAGGTGCCGCAGCAGCCGCAGGTGCGGCCTCCTTGGGCTCGAGCTCCTCGGGCTTGATGCGAATGCCGTTCTTTGCCTCGGTGAAGACATCCTTGGCGATGGCAGCCGCCGTGTCCTCACTCAAGCGATCGCCGTAGGCCTGGATAAGCATGGGCAGGTTGAGGCCCGTCACCATGACCCAGTCCTCGTGGCCCTCGCTCGCAAGCAGGCCGTTGACCTGGTTGAATGGAGTGGCGCCCCAAAGGTCGACGAAGAAGAGCACGTGCTCCTGCTCATCGAACGATGCGACGGCATCCTTCAGCTTCGCCTTGAGATCATCGGGACCCATGTCAGGCGTCAGGGTCACAGCAGCGACGTCCTTCTGCGGCCCAAAGATCATCTGGCCGGACTCCATGATTCCCTCGGCGAACTTGCCGTGGCTGGCTAGAACGATACTGACCATTCTTCCTCCTTACGCATATCTCGTACCGCCAACAGATAACGCGTCAAATGTGAAGAGGCATTCATGCTTTTTTCTCCCATCCTTCACGCCTCGTTCACACCGGCTTCACATTATAAAACATAGCGAGCTTTCGGTTATGCGGAAAACCGTTGTTAGGAAAAATAGGACTTGGTCGAGCGTCTTTGCTTGTCGTGCCGATTACCAGCTTGAATGGTAATTCCGCATTGAGATATTTGTTTATACAAGATGGTTAACGGTTGTGCTTGATACTTTTTTTGACGAGAAGATCAAAAAACGACGAGGTCAGACTATACGTTTTCTCTAACGCCGTTCACCGATTCATTTACCGCGAACGGAGAATTGCAAAGGAGCATCCCTCTCTTTAATGTAAGGCGAAAAATACGCCGGCCGAAAAGCTCGCCCGCAGGCAGACCGGGGGACGTTATCGCAGGGATTACGCACGAGATGGGTCTCCGGGCGTCAAGTCGACGCCGGAGGGCACGTTGCAGCAGCAATCCCGTACGAGATGCGCCCACGGGCGCCAGAATGACGCCGAGGGGCACGTTGCAGCAGCAACTACGTACAAAAGAGCCCCTCCGGCGCCGAAATGACGCCGGAGGGGCAAAAAGCGCAAACGAGCAAAGCGTCACACTAGCAGGGAATGCACACCAGCTCGTGCGGCGACTGGGTGAAGACCTCGTAGCCGTTCTCGGTCACGATGCCAAAGTCCTCCACGCGCACGCCAAACTGACCAGGCAGGTACGTACCCGGCTCCACAGTAATCACCGAGCCGGCAGGGATGGGCTTGTCGTTCCTCATGTTGAACATGGGCTGCTCGTGAATCTCCAGGCCCACACCGTGGCCTAGGCCGTGCACGAAGCAGTACTCAGGGAAGCCCGCCTCGCAGATGACCTTGTGCGCAAGCTCGTGGATCTCGCGGCCGATGACGCCAGCGTGAATGGCTGCCTCGCATGCCTCGTTCGCGGCACGCGTTGCCTCGTAGACCTTGCGCTGGAGGTCGCTGGGCTCGCCCACGCAAACCGTGCGCGTCATGTCGGAGTGGTAGTCGTGGTAGCCGGCGCCATAGTCCATCACGATCATGTCACCGCGCTGGATCACGCGCTCGCCGGGCTGTGCGTGGGGGTTTGCCCCGTTGGGGCCGGAAGCGATGATCGAGTCGAAGGAGAGCGAATCAGCGCCGTTGGAGAGCATCCAGCCTTCCAGCTCGGCACGCACCTGCTGCTCGGTGAGGCCGGGCTTGATGTAGCCGCAGATGTGCTCGAACGCCGCGTCGGTGATCGATTGCGCGTGGCGCATGAGCTCGACCTCCTCGGCATCCTTCACGATGCGCAGCCCAGCAATGTCGCCATGGAGGCGCGGCATAAGGGCGGCCACGGACGCCTTGGCGCACTCCTCGCCAAGCGCGTCGAAGAACGCGAGGTCGCAGGTGTCCTCAACGGCCACGACGCGCGAGCGGGTCTCGCGGATGCGCTGCGCCGCCCACCACGCTGGAGAAACGATGTCCATGTCGAGCTTCCAGGGGGTATCCGCGCCAAGGCGGCTCTGGAACGTGCCGTAGTAGCGCGAGTCGGTGTGAAGCCACAGCCCGTCAGCGGTCACGAACGCCGTATGGGCAACCTCGTCGTCGAAGGTGCGCTCGGCACCGGTGAGCCAGCGAAGGTCGGGGTTGTTGCGAAGAATCGCCGCGTCGTAGCCCCTCTCGGCCATAAGCGCGCGGAACCTCTCGACGCGAGCGGCACAGGCTTGTGCATCTGCCATGATTCTCTCTTCTCTCTTGCAAATGGACAGTATTGACGAGCAACGCCACCAGCAGGCGAGCGGGTGGCGTGCACGAGAAGCGCGTTACCTCGAGGAGCACCACGCAGCCGTGTGCTCGGCGAGTTGGTCGTCCTCGACAGCCGCAAGGCGCACGCGACCAAGCGCGCGAGGAAGCTCTAGCATGAACTTGTTCGAACGGCGGAAGCGCTCGGCCTTGAGCGCGGCGGCCATGGCCTCGGGGTCAACCTCGCACTCGACGTAGCCCAGCCCAAGGCGGTCAAGCAGCTCATCCTGCGTGAGCATGTCATCAACCGAGAACCCGCCCTGCGCAACCGAAAGGCGCGCCGAGAAGCGCATGGCCTCTGCAAGCAGAGTCGAGGATGGAACATCCTTCCCCACCAGGGGCCGAAGCGCATGCACGAACGTGGTGCCATAGCCGATGGACTGGCGCACTGCCACGGAGGTTGACGAGATGATCTTGCCACGGCTCTTCATGCAGTCAACCATCTGCTCGCAGATGGCGGCACGGTCGAGCGCCGCAATGTCGTTGGCGCGGTCAAAGAGCCGGCCGAACGTCTTGTCGGAATCTGCCATGGCACTGGCCACAAAGAGCGCGCGAGCGAAAAGGGCCGCCTCGTCGGTGCGCGTGGCGTCAATAACGTCGAGGTCGCAGTAGACGTAGCGCGCAGTGCCGTCCTGCGTGATCATCTGGTCTGCGCCCGGCAGGTCAAGCGCGAGCGGGGTCACGCCAGCAAGCAGTGCGGTTGTGGGGTCGAGAGGAACCTCGGCAAGCGTCATGCCGCCGCACCACGTGTGGCAGGCAAACGACGCCGTGGAGAGGGCACGAACGCCGCCCACGGCAACGGCAACATCGTCACCGGTTGCACCGGTCTCTGCAATCCCCTCATACAGGGACTCGAGCGCCGCGGTTGAGGAGGCGTCCGGACCAGACGGAAGGTCGACCATGTGCACGAGAAAGCCCACGTCTGAGAGGTCGCGACGAATGGTCTCGACAACGTCTGCCGGGGCCTCGGGCACGGTTGCGAGCACCGCAGCGCGGGGCTTGCCCACATAGGCGCGCAGGTCGTTGCCCATGTTGCCCACAAGGTCATCGCCTACACGGGCGTCGAGGGAGTTGCCACGGAGGTTCACCCACTGCCGCTTCGCTCGGATGCGTACGGTAGCGTCATCCTCGGGCTTGGGCTCGTTCGTCACGGATTCGGTCTCTGCCACGGTCTCAGCCTCGGCCTCGAGCTTTCCCGCGTCCTTCTCGGCGTCCACCGCCTGGCTGTTCTCGCTCACAATAGCCCCCTCTCCCAGAGCAGCTGGCCGGACTCGCTGGCCACCTGCTCGAAGGTCCTGTTTCGAATGTCGATGGTGATGTCGGCCGTCTGCTGGTAGAGCGGGCGGCGATGCCGGAAGAGCGCCATCGCATGCGAGGCATCGCCCAGGTCGGGGCGCCTCTCGGGACAGCGCATCTGTCGCAGCGAATCAGACAGGTCACCATCGAGATAGACCACCACGCCCATGCGGTGCATGAGCTCGCAGTTCTCAGGCCTCTCGACCACTCCCCCGCCGCAGCTCACCAGCAAGGACTTTCGCGACGCGAGGCCCTCCAAGACCTTGGTCTCCTCGTCGCGAAAGCCCTCCTCGCCACGAGACGCAAAGACGTCGCACACGCTCATGCCAAGCGCCCGCTCAACCAGCTGGTCGGTGTCCACATTGGGCCGGCAGAAGAGCTTGCCAAGGTTACGCGCGAGGGTGGATTTGCCTGCGCCAAGAAACCCCACGAAGAAGATGTGGTCGCAGCCCTCGTGGATGACGTAACCCTCGTCCAATACTCGTTCTTCCTTGCTCCCGTACGTACCTGACGGGCTAGATTCTATCACCCGTCACGGCGGTCAGAAGTACCAGGGACATCGCCCTCGAACTCGACACCGCGCAGCACGAGCGCCTCCCCCAGCCTAAAGATCTGCGTGTACCAGAGGTCACGGCGCGACTGCGGCCGCACCAGGATGGTGCGCACGCCCGCAAGGTTGCCGGCAAGGACGTCGGTGAAGACCTGGTCGCCCACAATGACCGTCTGCTCGGGTCCCACGCCCATGCGCGCCATGGCAACCCATGCCGAGAAGGGCGCAGGCTTCATGGCGTGGTCGACCACGGGACAGCCAAGCTCGCACGCGGAGGCCGCGACCTCGCCCGAGTGGAAGTTGTTCGAGAGCAGGCACGTCGAGATCCCTGCCTCACGCAGGCGCTCAAGCCACGCCTTCACGGCCGGCGGCGCCACGTGGGTGTCCCTGGGCACACAGGTGTTGTCGCGGTCGAGAAGGACCAGCCGCACACCCGCGGCAACCAGCGCGTCAATGTCAATCAGGTCAACCGAGGCAACGTAGCGGGTGGCTCGGAAGGGCGAGAGGGATCCAAGCGCCATGGCACTCACGCCCCCGAGTTCTGGGCAATGACCTGCTCGTGCTGCTCGTACGTCTCGGAGAAGGCGTGCACCGAGCTTGTGATGTAGAAGTAGTAGTAGCCGGTGTCCTCTGGGCTAGCCGCTGCAGTGAGCGAGGCCAGGCCAGGATTGCAGATGGGCGTGGGTGTGAGCCCCATGTTGGTGTAGGTGTTGTAGGGGTCGTCCTGGGTGAGGTCGTCTGCGGTAACCTCGCGGCCGAGCGTGTATGCAAGCGTGGCGTCGCTCTGAAGCGGCATACTAGCAGCAATGCGGTTGTAGAAGACCGACGAGATGAGCGGGCGGTCATCCTCGGTCAGGGCTTCCTTCTCGATGATTGACGCCATGGTGAGCACGTCGTAGTTGGAAAACGTCGTGCCGTAGCGCGCTTCCAAAGCCTGGCGCGCGGTGTCGAGGTCGAGCGTGGCAATCTCGACCTGATACTGGCTGAGCATAGCGCGGATGATCGAGTCTGACGTGACGGTCTGGCCCGCAAAGTCATAGGTCTTGGGGAAGAGGAAGCCCTCAAGCGAGTCGTTTACCGCCTCGGAGAGGAACGGGTAGTCCGCCACGTAGTTGGATGCCTTGGCCTGGGCGATAAAGTCGCTGGAGGAGATGCCGAACTTCTCCTCCACAAGCGAGGCGATCTGCGACACGGTGTATCCCTCGGGAACCTGCAGCGTCGAGGCCGTGGAGTTGGGACCTGCCATAAGCTGGTTGATCACGTTTGCATCAGAGGAGCCGGTGAGCAGGGAGTATGTGCCGCTCTTGAGCTTTTGCTCGACGTTTTGCTTCTGGACCTCCTGGAGGAAGGAGGAGGCATCCGAGATGACCCCCGCATCCTGGAGAATGGACGCGATGCTTGCCGTGGTCGAGCCGTCGGGAATGGTGACCTCGACCTCCTGCCCAGCAGCTACCTGCGTGCCACCAGAGTCAGCCCCCTTGGTAAGCCTGGGAAGCACCAGGACAAAGAAAAGAGCGACAAACACAGCCACGCCTGCGAGAATGGCCACGATGACGGCGATGCCCTTAGGACCCGTGCCCCGGCCATTCCCACCACGCCTGTGACCCCTGCCCTGGTCACCGGCACGCCTGGTAGCAGCAGCGGTGCGAGCAGAGACGTGGCTTGTCGTGCCGCCAATGGCACCGGTGGACCCAGGAGTCGACGCACCTGCGCGCCGAGTCGCAGCCGAACGGCTGGCCGGGCGGCTAGTCGCGGCAGCAGGAGACTGCCTCGGAGAAGCAGCGTTGGTCCCCTGCAATCCCTCCTCGGGCGCACGGAAGTGCGCCGCGCGGCGATGGGGCTTCTCGTTGATCTGGTTGTTTGTGGGCATGTCGTTTGCCTCTCAGACCGTAGGTCCTACCTGCCGAGCATCAAGCCAGGCCTGCAGGAATAGCGATGCGGCGACCATGTCTACCTTGCCGCGCATGGATTTCTCAGAGAGCCCCTGCTCGCGCAGGATACGTTTGGCCTCCGCCGAGGAGAGTCTCTCGTCCTCAAACTCGAGGGGCAGGCCCGTGGCAGCGGAGATGCGCTCGGCCACCGCGCGGACGCGCTCGGCCTGGGGTCCCTCCTCTCCCGCCATGGTGAGTGGGCGCCCGCAGACAAGGACCTCAGGCTCCCAGTCCTCAAGCACCCTGCGGAAGCTGCGGGCAACCAAGGAGACCTCGGCCGCCGGGAGCACGCACACCGGCGTGGCGATGCGCCCCTGCGGGTCGCTCACCGCCACGCCGACGCGTGTCTCGCCAATGTCGAGCGCAAGGGCTCGCACCTATGCCCCCAGAGCAGCCTTGGCCGCATCAAGAGCAGCGGCGATGCCAGAGGCGTCAGAGCCACCTGCCTGCGCCATGTTGGGCCTGCCGCCGCCGCGGCCGCCCACGAAGCCGGCAATCTCCTTGATGATGTTGCCCGCCGAGAAGCCCGCGGCCACCGCAGACTCGGTGCCAGCGGCGAGGAGCGCCACCTTGCCGTCGGGCGTGGTGGAGGCCACGACGCAGGCGACGGGCTCGCCCTTTGCGCCGTCGCGGATGGAGTCCCAGACGGAGCGAAGATCCTTGCCGGAGATGCCGTTGAGCTTGGTGAAGACGCAGCGGTATGCGCCCAGGTCCTTGGCGTTGCGCAGCGCGGCAGCCACGACGTCGCCCGAGGCAGAGCCCTTGGCCACGCCAATGTTGCGCTTGGCCTCGCGAAGCTCGTCACGCATCTGGGAGACGCGCTCGGGGAGGTCGGCGGGACGGCACTTGAGCGTTGCCGCCGCCTGGTCCATGAGCGCGAGCCTCTCGTCCACGTACTCGATGGCGCCCATCGAGGTCACGGCCTCGATGCGTCGGGCGTTGGAGCCAACGGAGCTCTCGGAGACGATCTTGAAGATGCCCAGGTCCGCGGTGTTGCGGGCGTGGGTACCGCCGCAGAGCTCGCGCGAGAAGGGCTTGTCGGAGCTGCCCGTGGAGACCACACGCACGCGCTCGCCGTACTTCTCGCCAAAGAGCGCGACGGCGCCCGAGGCCTTGGCCTCGTCGATGCCCATGACCTCGGTCACGATGGGCTCGGCTGCGAAGATCTCGGCGTTGACCATGCCCTCGACGCGGTCAAGCTCGTCTTTAGTCATGGCCTCGAAGTGGGTGAAGTCAAAGCGCAGACGATCTGGGGCCACAAGCGAGCCGGCCTGGCTCACGTGGTCGCCAAGGACCTTCTTTAGCGCGGCGTCGAGCAGGTGCGTGGCCGTGTGGTTGCGGCGGATAAGCTCGCGGCGGCCGTGGTCGACCACGGCGGTCACGCGGTCGCCCACCGAGATGGCTCCGTCGGTGACCTCGGCCACGTGGCCCACGAGGCCGCCCTCGTGGTGCAGCGTGTTGGTGACGCGTGCGGGGCCAACGATGCCGGTGTCTCCCACCTGGCCGCCCATCTCGCCGTAGAACGGCGTGCGGTCGAGCACAAGCTCGACCCGGTCGCCCGTCGCGGCCTCCTTGACCGACTCGCCGTCGCGCACGATGGCCACAACCTCGCAACCAGAGAGCTCGTCGTGGTCATAGCCGTCGAACTCGGTCGCGGGGAGGCTGTCGGAGAGGGCAACCCAGACGTTGTTGGCCTTGCCCCAAGCGTCGCGGTTGGCCGTGGCGCGGGCGCGCTCGCGCTGGGCCTCCATGGCGGCGTCGAAGGCGTCCATGTCAACGGAGTGGCCAGCAGCACCAGCGATCTCACGCGTGAGGTCGATGGGGAAGCCGTAGGTGTCGTGCAGGGTGAAGGCAACGTCGCCCGAGAGGGGCTCGCCCTCGCCCAGGCGAGAGAGCTCGGCCTTGAGCTGCTCCTCGCCGTTGTCGAGGGTTGCGCCAAAGCGCTCCTCCTCGGCGTTGATGATGCCGTCAATAAGCGCCTGCTGCTCGACGAGCTCGGGGTAGGTGTCGCCGAGAAGGCGCGTGACCTCGTGGGCGTAGGTGGTGAGGAACTGGCCCTTGATGCCCATGAGGCGACCATGGTAGACGGCGCGGCGGAGCAGGCGGCGCAGCACGTAGCCACGGCCCTCGTTGGAGGGAAGGATGCCGTCGCCAATCATGAACGTGACAGCGCGGGAGTGATCGGCCACGATGCGCAGGCTCTTGTCGGTAGTCGCGGAGTCGTGGTAGCGCACGCCCGCAAGGCCCTCGCCCACGCCGATGAGGGTGCGCAGGATGTCGCCCTCGTAGTTGGAGCCCTCGTGCTGCATGATGGCCGCGATGCGCTCGAGGCCCATGCCCGTGTCGATGTTGCGGTGCGGCAGCTCCGGCATGGAGCCGTCCTCCTGGCGATCGTACTGCGTGAAGACGAGGTTCCAGAACTCGAGGTAGCGGTCACCGTCGTCGCCGGGCTTCTCGCCCTCAAACTCGGGACCCTGATCAAAGTAGATCTCGGAGCAGGGGCCGCAGGGGCCGGTGGGGCCGGCGGCCCAGAAGTTGTCCTCCTCGCCCAGGCGCGAGATGTGATCGTAGGGAACGCCCTGCTCGTGCCAGAGCTCGATGGCCTCCTCGTCGTCCTTGAAGACGGTCATGTAGAGGCGGTCCTTGGGCAGGCCCAGGTGCTCGGGCGACGTGATGAACTCGTAGGCCCACTCGATGGCGTTGGCCTTGGTGTAGCCGCCAAACGAGAAGTTGCCCAGCATCTCGAAGAACGAGAGGTGACGCGCGTCACCGATGTTGTCGATGTCGTTTGTGCGCAGGCACTTCTGGCAGGAGCAGGCGCCAATCTCCTTCATGGTCTTGGTGCCCTGGTAGTACTCCTTGAACTGGTTCATGCCGGCATTGGCAAGAAGCAGCGACGGGTCATCCGGCACGAGCGAGGAGGACGGGTAGAGCTTGCAGCCCTTGCCCTCGAAGAAGCTGAGAAAGTCCTCGCGGATCTCTGCCGTGGTCATGGTCTTGTAGTCAGACGCGCTCATGTCTCTCCTCGTCTGTGGACGACGCCGGAGCCTTGGCCGCTGGGCTGGTGTCGTCGCCGTCCTGCTTGTTGGTTGCAACGTTCCTATTTTTACTCATATCGGCCGCGTACACAGCGTTTTCATGGTCATTACTTGCATTTTTTGTCGCCTTGCGCGCGCGTGACCACGCAGACGAGGTCACAAGGCGCGTGCTTTCGAAGAACTTCTCGTCATCCAGAGCGTCATAGACGGCTTCCACGTTGCCCTGGGCGTCTTGGTGCGGGGTGCTCTGGAAGAGCGCGCCATCCTCGGAGACAAGCTGACGCTTGGTGCGCGTCTCGAAGTAGTAGACAAAGACGCCACGGATGGCGGCCGTGAGCGGGATGGCGAGAACCATGCCGATGATCCCGCCCAGGCAGTTGCCAATCACGATGCCTACGATGGAGAGGACGGGGTGGATCTTGACGGCCGAGCGCATGATGAGCGGCGAGATGACGTTGTCCGTCACGTTGGCCGCAACCACCATCACCACGAGCGACCAGAGCGCGAGCCAGGGGCTCTCGAAGAGGGCGAGCAGCGTGGCGAGCGCCGCCGAGACAAACGGGCCGATCACGGGCACAAAGTGCATGAAGAACGTGATGATGGCAATGAGGCCCGCGTAGGGATGGCCGAGAAGCGCTAGTCCCAGCCACACGGCGATGCCGTTGATGAACGAGCAGATGAGCTGTCCGCGCATGTAGCCACCCATGGAGCGGCTCATGACGGCGAGGAGCAGCGTCATGTCGTCCTTGCGAGAAGGGCCGGCGATCATGGCGAGCTCGCGCACGATCACGGGGTAGTCCTTGGCAAACCAATACGCAAGGATGAGCGCCAGGAAGAAGTTCACAAGGTTGTCCACGGTGTCGAAGAGCCCCGAGACGGCGCCGTTCGAGAGCTGGCGCACTGTGTCAGAGGCCATGGAGCTGCCGGCGGACGAAACGGTTTGGACGATGGAGTTGACCATGTTCTGCAACTGCTCGTTGTCCGAGGTTCCGTAGCTCTCCCAGAAGTTTGAGAGGGCGTCCTGGATGCTTCGGATGTAACTGGGGACCTGGCGCAACACCTCGACGGACTGCTGGACGAAAGTGCCGCCGAGAACCACGATGACCGCCGCGAGCACCGCCAGCACCACAAGAAGCGAGACGAGCGCGGAAAGCGCCCTGGGAACGCGGCGGTCCTCGAGCGCGTTGGTAATGGGACTGCAGATGAAGCCGATGATGATGCCCATGAGCAGCAGCTCGACGGCAGCGCCAATCATCGAGAGGCCCCGCACCGCAAGGACGAAGACCGCAATGGCGCCTACGATTGCCCAGGCGACCACCAGGCGCCTGCGCCAGGTGACGTACTTCTCGTCAGCGTCCTTGTTCCCCACCGGTATCTCCCCTCGTTTTCGAGCACCTCATTGTAGCAAGGTGGGGTGTTATGGCCGTTGGGGGGGCAAAGGACGGACGAGAACCGCGCGGCTGCCACACAAAAAACGGCACCGGGGCCGAAGCCCCGGTGCCGCAGATGGCGCTACTTGCTCATAAGGCCCTCTGGGTCGATCTTCTCTTGCACGCGACGAAGTGTGCGACGCAGAAGGCGCGAGACCTGAACCTGCGAGATGCCCAGGCGCTCGGCGATCTCGACCTGCGTCATGCCCTCGAAGAAGCGCATGCGGATGACGTCCTTCTCGCGCGGCGAGAAGTCCCTGATGGCATCCTCGAGGACGATGCGGTCGTCCGATGCGGCGAGGCTCTCATCCTCGGTGGCGTAGTGGTCGATAACCGAGGGAGCGTCGTCGTCATCCGAGGAGCCACCGCCCTCAAGCGGCACGGAGCTGTAGGCGCTGGAGGACTCCATGGCCTCGAGGACGTCGTCGACGCTCGCGCCCACGCGCTTGGCGATCTCCTCGACAGAGGGGCTGCGCGAGAGCTCGTTGGTGAGCTCGTCATTTGCCTGGTTGACCTTGGCCGAGAGCTCCTGCAGGCGCCTTGGCACGCGGACCGACCAGCCCTTGTCGCGGAAGTGGCGCTTTATCTCCCCAAGGATGGTGGGCGTGGCGTAGGTGGTGAACTCGAGACCGCGCGACGGGTCGAAGCGGTCGATGGCCTTGATGAGGCCGATGGTGCCCACCTGGATAAGGTCGTCCAGGGGTTCTCCCCTGTTCTTGAACTTGGACGCGAGGAAGCGAACCAGGTTGAGGTGGCTCACAATGAGCTGGTCGCGGACCTCGGGGTCTCCCGTGGCCTTGTACTGGCGAAAGAGCTCGCGCGTGCGGTCCTTGTCCCAGGCCGCCTTGCCCTTTGGAGTGCGGTGAAGGGAGCGGTGGCGAGCCCTCTCGGCACGGGCCTCCGAAGCCTCGCGCGCGGCGCGCTCCTCCTCGGTCTCCTGCGTGCTGGGCGCATTCGCGCCGTTTGGCGTTTTCGCGGTCTCCTGCGCGTTCGTGGTGCTGGCGCTAGGCATTCTTCACGTCCATTCGCTTGGAGAGGTGCAGCGTGCGACCGTCCTCCGAGATGCTGAAGTCGTCGCACACAGCGCCGAGAAGCACCTCGACAAGGTCGATGGGCTGGGGCTCGCCGGAGGGGTCAGTGGCCTCGTCCGGATCCTCGTCACCCAGGGAGAAGTCTGCGGTCATGCCATCTGGCGCAAGGCCAAAGACGATATCGCAGGTAGTTGGCCGGGTCGCGCAGGCGTAGACAAAGCCCTCCTCGGCGGCCATGCGTACATCCTCGACGTCGTCCACGCTCATGTCGCAGCAGACGGCGAGGTTGGAGGCGGTCATGCGGACCGCCCGGGCGAAGCGCGCCTCCGCGGGCACGCTGAGCTTGACGATACTGGTGCTAGGCATTGTTCTCCTCGCCATCTGCCGCGGCCTCGGGGGTGGAGACGGGCGCGGCGTGCTTGGGCTTGTGGGGCTGCTTCTCCGCGGTGGACGTGGGGTCCGCTGCCGGCGCGGGGTCCGCTGCCAGCGCGGGCTTCTCAGCCTCAACCGGCGCATAGGTCACATACGCGGTAGTGTGCTGCGGGGCGGGCGCGGCGTTCTCCTCGGCCTTCTCGCCTTCCTTGCCCGCTGCGTCCTCGAGGCGCGCCTGGGGCGCCTCGCCCTTGCCCACGAGCTTGGAGACCGCTCCGGCAACGGCACCAGCGGCGCCAGCAACGCCCTTGCTTACCGTGTCCGTCACGGCAGAGGCCGTGCCCGTGACCGTGGAGACGTCGCCCAGGATGCTATTGAGGCTGTCGAGGCTCTGGGTGGCGCCGTCAATGGTCTCGCCGGCCTTGATGAGAAGAGGGTTGACCTGCTTCATGGCGGGGTCGAGGTCGTCAACCATGCCGTCGACCTTGGCGATGATGGGCTGCACCTGCGCGATGGTCTCGTTTGCCGAGGTGGTGACCTCGTCGACGGAAGCGCGCGCCTTGCGGATGGTAAGCGCAAGCTCGACCACGGCCCAGATGGCCACAATAACAAGCACGACGAGGGCGATGTCCAGAGGACTCATCTTGTGTCCCTTCTCTTGCGACGCTCCCTTGGGGACTGCCTAGGGACACGGCGCACCACACGTACGCCGACATTCTACCCGTTTGCATGAACTTGGACGCATGCCAGACACCTGTTGAACGGCAAAGGCTCTGGGGGGCGAGGTGGAGGTGGCGTCGGCTGCGAGATATCGCAGGAGCCGGGTTTTGTGCACACTTGCCGCCAAAATGCGCCCTCCGGCGGCGCGGTTCAAAACGGCGCCAGAGGGCGGATTGCCGCAGCGCCCTACGCCCGCGTGCCCTCGAACTGCATGCGGTAGTACCGCGCGTAGGTGCCGCCACGTGCGAGAAGCTCCTCGTGCGTCCCACGCTCAACCACGCGCCCGGCGTCGATCGTGGCTATCTCATCGGCATCCTTGATGGTAGAGAGACGATGCGCGATCACGATGGTCGTGCGCCCGCGCGAGAGCTCGGCGAGAGACTCCTGCACCGCGTGCTCGGACTCGTTGTCCAAGGCAGAGGTCGCCTCGTCCAGGATGAGGATCTTCGGGTCCTTGAGAAAGACGCGCGCGATGGCAATGCGCTGCTTTTGCCCACCCGAGAGGCGCGTGCCCCTCTCCCCCGCCTGGGTCTCGTAACCGTCAGGCAACGTCTCGATGAACGCGGCGATGTTGGCCTTCTCGGCTGCCTGCTCTATCTGGGCCATGGTTGCGCGCGGGTTACCGTAGGCGATGTTCTCGGCGATGGTCCCGTCAAAGAGGTAGACCTCCTGCTGAACTATGCCAATTGCCTCGTGCAGGCTTCGCTGCGTGACCGAGCGCACGTCCTGCCCGTCAATGGTGATGGAGCCGGAGTCCACGTCATAGAAGCGCGGGAGCAGCGCACAGGTGGTGGACTTGCCGCCGCCGGACGTACCCACCAGGGCAATGGTCTCGCCGGGGCGAATGTCCAAGTTGAGGCCGCGAATGACCTCGGGGTTCTCGCCTGCGCCCTCGCCGTCTCCACTTTCATACGTAAAGTGAACGTCGCGGTACGAGATGGCGCCCTCGGTCACCTTGAGCGCGGGCGCGCCGGGGGCGTCCTCGATTTCCGGCTGGGAGTCGACCATCTCCTTGAAGCGTCGGAAGCCGGCAATGGCCTTCTGGAAGGTCTCGGTGAAGTTGAGGATGTTCTCGATGGGCGTGGTAAAGAGCGAGATGTAGAGGGCGTAGGTGGCAAGGTCTGCGGCCTCCATCTGCCCCTGGGCGATGAGCCAGCCGCCCATGACCACGATGAGCGTATAGAGGATGCCCATGAGCGCGGCGATGCCTGCCTGGTAGCGGCCCATTGCGCGATACATGCGCACCTTGGAGTCGAGGTATGCCTCGTTGCTCTCGCGGAACTTTTCGCGCTCGACGTCCTCGGCGGCAAAGCTCTTGACCACGCGCACACCGGCAAGGCTGTCCTCGAGCCGCGAGTTCACGTTGGAGATGCGCACGCGGTTCTCGCGGAAGACGGCCTTCATCTGGAGGTTTGCCCGCAGGTTGTAGATGACGAGAATGGCGAGAACAACGCCCAGGCAGGCGGTGAGCGGCACGTTGATGAACGAGAGGATCACAAACGAGCCCACTACCTCGATGAAACCAATGAGCAAGAACTCGGGGCCGTGGTGGGCAGCCTCGGAGATGTCGAAGAGGTCGCTCACCAGGCGGCTCATAAGGTCGCCGGACTTGTTGCGGTCGAAGAACGAGAGGCTCATGCGCTCGTAGGCGTCAAAGAGGTCCGCGCGCATGCGGCTCTCCATTCGCGCACCCATGACGTGGCCCCAATAGGCCACAAAGTAGCGACACCCAAAGCGCACGGCGTACATGACGACAAAGCCAACGAGAAGGTATGCCAGGGCAGACTCGATGGCGTCCGAGCCCTGGCGGAAGAGGCCGCCCGTGAGCGTGCGGAGAATCTGCGGGAAGGCGAGGTCTATGCCGGCGGCGACGATGGCGCAGATGATGTCTGCGATAAAGAGGTGCATCTGTCCCGCATAGTAGCCGAGAAAGCTGGAGAAGAGCCCGCTGCGGCGATGCGCCGTGGGCTTGGGTGAAGTGGTGCTCATATGTGATCCCTACGTGTGACGCGAATGTTGTCCGCCCGACATCATAGCGGATGGGGCAGCGCGGCGTGGAGCGGTGAGAAACGCACGCTGCCGCCGGAGAGCGCCGGATGTTGCAAATCTCGCCAAAACCGGCCTTCCGGCGACACGTAACCCCATTCAATACGCTGCCGCAGCACGCAGAGATACACGAACCGGGGCCGGCGCAGTGCCGACCCCGGTCGCTGGGACGCGCTGGGATATAGGAGGAAGTAGGACGCGTCCCGTAGGGAACCCGTGGTCCCATGAGACAAAGGGACAGTCCCTTTGTCTCATGAGGGACCTGCTCGACCGCCGGGAGAGTGCGGTCGAGCAGGGAGGGTGGAGTTAGTCGGCCAGCTTGGTCAGCGGATCAACGCCGTACTTCTTCGTACGATCATCCGAAATCTGGCCAGAGTAGTTCAGACCAAAGGCAAAGTCGTAGTTGTTGCCGTCCACGTCGGTATAGCACTCCATGTCACGAGAGATGTCCTCAAGCTGCTTCTCGACGTCAACCATATCCTTAGGCATCTGCATCGGGAGCAGGCCAGAGGGCTCATCAAGGCCGGCAACGATGCGGCACGCCGCCTCGGTAGAGCCAGACATAGAGACGAGAATGGCGTCAACCTCTGACTCGAACTCGTGAACGCACATGGGCTGGGTGATGTCGAGAATCACGATGCAGGGCTTGCCAGCCTCCTTGGCGAGCGCAGCTGCCTCAAGGATCTGGTCGAGCTGGTACTCGTTGGTGATATTGGAGGTCCTGCCAGAGTAGCTGCGGTTCTCGATCTCGACGCCCTTGGCGCTCTCGTGCTCTGCCCACTTGGAGCCGTCGGCAGGGTCGCCGGCAATCGAGGTCTGACGCACGTACTCAGAGTCGGCGGTATAGGGACGGTACTGCAGGGAGAGCGGCACGTAGTTGCCGTCCTCGTCCTGAGAGGACCTGGGATCTGCGTTGCTCGGTGCCTTGGCGCAAACGAGGACATAATCGACGTCAGCGATGTCAGAAGCGGTAAGCCTCGTGAGGTCATCGAGCGTGGGTGTGGCATTGCCGGTCTTCTCGTTAACGGGACCGGTGAGGGTATCGGCGAGTGTGTCGGTTACAACGTCGAAGTACTTCTTGAGTGTTCCATCAGACAGCGGAAGCTCGCACGCCGACGGGGTCTCCGACCATCCGCCCATGAAACCGGCAGCGCGGTAAGACTTCGAGAATCGCATGGGAACGTAGACCTTGGGCTTTGCGCTCTCGGAACCAGCCTTGATAACGTTGCCGTGGTTCTTGAGCATAACGATGCCCTTGACCTGGTCGGAGAGAGCCTCTTCCTTAGTGGCATCGTCACCCTTGTCGACCTCGGAACGAGTAGCGTCAACGTCAATGTAGGGATCCTCAAAGATGCCGGTGTTGAAGTAGCTCAGAAGCAGACGCTTGGCGGAATTCTTAAAATTCTCGTTTGCCTTATCCTCGCCAAGCTCTTCCTTCATGTCGTTATAAGCGGAGACAAGCAGCGTGGGGTCGTTGCAGCCGCCCATCTGGTCGACACCGACGGAGACAGACTTCGAGGCGCGCTTTGCGGGCGTCCAGACACTTGTGTCCTCAAGACCCCAGCAGGTAGCCATACCTGCGCCCGGATCGTTAAGCACCGCCCAGTCGGTGCACGCAGAGCCGGCAAAGCCAAAGCGATCGCGGAGAAGCTCGGTGACCTTGTACTTCGAGAAGCCAGAGCCAACCAGCTCGCCATACTCGTTGTCCTGGTCGAACGCGATGGTGTAGGAGGTCATGACAGATGACGCGGTGCCGGTCTTACCATCGAGTTTGAAGGCACCATCCACGAACGGAATCATGCATGCCTCAAAGTTCTTGCCGGGATAGACGGCGAACTTGCCGCCATCCTTGTGGCCCTCTCGGCCACCCTCGCCGGGGGCCTCCGCCGGCCAGTGCTTGACCATAGCGGCAACCGAGTCCTTGCCCCAGCCAACATCGTTTCCGTTGTCATCGGTCGTGGACTGCATGCCGTCGATGAAGGCCTTGCAGGTATCACGGGAAAGTGCGGGGTCTTCACCGAAGGTACCGGAGAAGCGCGTCCAGCGGGGGTCAGACGCGACGTCAGTCTGAGGGCCAAGGAACATGGAGATGCCCATCCTGCGGAGATCGTGAGCAATTCCAGCACCAGCGCGCTTGGCGACCTCGGGGTCAAACGTAGCGGCAAGGGCGAGGTTGCCGGGCCAATCGACGCAGTTCTTGCCGTTACGAGGATCCGAGGAGAAGTTGATGGGGATCTTGTTCTCCGATGCCTCTACGTATGCCTGCATGTTATTTGCCCAAGCAGCCTGCTTGAACGCAGGGTATGCAGAAGCAGCATTGAGAACGGCACGAACGTTTCCGTCGAGGAACTGCTTCTGCTCATCGGTCACCGAGCTATCGTCCTCAACCTTGCTCTGGTGTCCAGAGAAGCACATAAGACCAGCGATCTGCTCGATAGAGAGGCGCCCAGCAAGGTCCTCGGCGCGCTCCTCCGCAGAGAGGCGCCAGTCCTCGTAGGGAACCAGCTCGCCGGTGCCCTCGAAGTCCTTGAACGCGTATCCGTCCTTCTCGATGAGCTTGAGACCGGAATCTGGCGAGTAGGACAGCTGCTTGCCATCACCGTTATCGACGATGGTGTAACCGTAGTCGGTTGCCGTCTCGGTGTAGCCGTTGCCCTTCTTGTTCGCCGCATCATCCGTGCTCGGAGTGCTCCCGGTCGAGCAGCCAGCAAGCCCTGCGAGCGCCGCCGCGGCAGCCGACCCAGCAAGGAAGTTCCTGCGCGTCAGGTTGTTTCCCATTCTTTCTCCTCTTGTCGTGCGGTCCCCCTCCCACAGGGGGCCGCAGCCTTCCCTCCGCACGGCCATGTGGCCGTGGCAATTCCCGCGTGAAGCCAGGGCCTACGGGCACGGCGCTCCCAACGCCCACCCGCGTGACCCACTTAAGGCAAGGGGGAAATTCCCCTAGCCGTTAGCCGTAGAAGTCGAAGTTGATGGTGTCGAAGTCGGCGATGTCGAAGTCGGCGGCGTTGCCCTCGAGCGTGTTCTTGTCGACAACCTTGAGCGTGATGTCCTTGGACGAGAGGTGCAGCGTAATGTCGTCCTTCGTGCCCTCCCAGGTGCCCGTGTCGGTGAGAAGGTCGGCGTGTGCCTCGAGGGGCTTGACCTCGCAGGTGCCGTCATCGTTAAGGTTCACGTCGAGCATCGGCTCGCTGCCGCCAGCGGTGCCGTAGACGGTCTGGCCGGTGATCTCGACGGAGCCGCGCCACTGGCCGGCGTAGGCCTTGTTGGCGTCGAACTCGGAGCTGGAGCTGTCCTTTGACGAGCTGGAGGTGGTGCTCGTGCTGCTCGTGGTCGTGGAGGACGACGAGCTAGTGGACGAGGTCGACGAGCCGCCGCACGCCGCGAGCGGCATGCAGAGCGTTGCGGCAAGCAGACCCGCAACCAGTACCTGCTTCTTCATGCTTGGTTCCTTCCCCTCTGGCCAGGATTATCCAGGCCATCCCGCGCATCGTGTTTCGGTGCGCCTTGCTCGAGAGTCATTACAAATCGCTGGCGCCTCGAGTGATGGGAACCGTACTAACCTGTCGAATTTCTGGCGTGTCCTGCACCCTGAAACGGCAGACGGAGGGCGCAAGCGGTGGTGCGAGAGGCGGCGAGCGGTACTTCTCGCGCCTACGCCTTGCCGGGAGCGTCGTTTTTGGTGGGATCGGCGCCATTCGCGGCAGCATCCGCACCGGCAGCACCTGCGGTGCCCTTCTCGCCGTCATCCACCGGCTTGGGTTGAAGCCCTGCCCGGTCGCGCGCCGTGGCCTCAATGCGCCAGGCCTCCCACCCGCGGGGACTGGGGTGATAGAACGCGCCGCGCTCGAGGCCCTCGGGCAGGTAGCGCTGCTCCACCCAGCCAGTGGGATAGTTGTGGGGATAGAGGTAGGGTCCGTATTCGTCGGAGCCGGGGCGATGCCTGTCGCGCAGGTAGCTGGGCACCTCTCGGCGCGGCCCCTCGCGAACCTCCTTCAGGGCGGCGTCAATCCCCGCTTCGGCGGCGTTGGACTTGGGTGCAAGCGCCATGTACTCAACGGCCTGGGCAAGGTTGATGCGGCATTCCGGAAGGCCTATGACCTCGGTTGCCTTGAATGCCGCCTCCGCAACGAGAAGCGCCTGCGGATCCGCGTTACCAACATCCTCCGAGGCGAGGATGAAGATGCGCCGTGCAATGAACTTGGGGTCCTCCCCCGCGTCGATCATGCGCGCCAGCCAGTAGAGCGCCGCGTCTGGATCGCTTCCACGCATGGACTTGATGAAGGCGGAGATGATGTCGTAGTGCATGTCGCCGGACTTGTCGTAGGACAGACCGTGGCGTGGGTTTGCCTCGAGCACGTGGGTGCGCGTGATGCGCACGGGCGCCTCGGGCGTAGCGGTGCCTGCCGGAGCCGCCATCTGGCTTGCCAGCTCGAGCGAGGTGAGAGACGCCCGGCCGTCGCCGCCGGCAAGGGTGACGATCTCGTCGAGCGCGTCGTCGTCGAGCGTGAAGGCGCCCTTGAGACCGTATTCCGAGGTGACGGCGCGGCACACGATAGTGCGGATGGAGTCGTTGTCGAGCGGCCCGAGCTCCACCACGCGAGAGCGCGAGAGCAGTGCGGAGTTCACCTCGAAGTAGGGGTTCTCGGTCGTGGCGCCCACCAGGACCACGGTACGGTCCTCCACAGCGTGCAGTAGCGCGTCCTGCTGCGAGCGGTTGAAGCGGTGTATCTCGTCCACAAAGAGGATGGTGCGACGGCCCAGGGAGAGCAGGCGGCTTTCAGCGGCCTCTATCTCGCGCCGGAGGTCCTTCACAGTGCCCGTGACGGCCGAGACCTCGACAAACTCCGCGTGCGTCGAGTTAGCGATGATGCGCGCCAGCGTGGTCTTTCCCGTGCCAGCAGGGCCGTAGAGAATCACCGAGGAGAGCGTGTCGTGCTCGATTGCCGTGCGAAGCCAGCTGCCGGGGCCAACGGCCTCGGTCTGTCCAACGTACTCCTCGAGGGTCTGCGGACGCATGCGCGCGGCGAGAGGAGCGTTCATCGTGCGCTTGTAGCGCTCTATGTTGGTGAAGAGGTTGTCCATGCAAGCGATTGTAGCCCAGGGGCGTGGGCTGCGGCATTTGGCACCCTGCTGGTTGCCGAATGTGTAGCGCGCCGCCACACATTCGCTGCCCGAATCTGTATCGACCTGCGCGGGTCACACGTTCGGGTGCAAACCTGTAGCGTGCCGCCACACATTCGCTGCCCGAATCTGTATCGACCAGCGCGGGTCACACGTTCGGCCCCGAATGTGTGGCGGCGAGGCCTTTCTCAACGTGCGGCCTTTCTCATCGCCAGGTCGTTCTCGGACTCCAGGGCCACTCCGGCTCGGGCCAAATCGCGACACCCGTTCATTTTTTCTGGATTGGCCACCCGAACAGGTTGGGCCGCCTTAGGTCGGCTAAGGTATCCCCCGGAACGTTGCACAGGGGGAGGAAATATGACAATCGCAGCCACCAGGCCGCTCATCGGCATCACGTCTAGGCCAAGGGAGGACCCCGAGAATCCAAACTGGACCATGACGGATGACCACTACGCTGCCTCGGTGGCAGATGCGGGCGGCATCCCGGTGGCTCTCCCCTTCACCATCCCCTTTGGCTTTGACGCAACCAGCCTGGTCCCCGATATAGTGCGACGTCTTGACGGCATTCTCTTCACGGGCGGCGGCGACATTGCCGACTGCTCCTTTGGAGGCAACGCCTACGCACCAGAGAGCCACTCCCCGATTTCGCTCACCTGCGCCGCGCGCGACGCCTTTGAGTGGGCGCTCATGCGCGCATGCTGGGACGCCGACGTGCCGGTGCTGGGCATCTGCCGCGGCATGCAGGTCATGAACGTGACTCTTGGTGGCACGCTTGTGCGCGACATCAGCGACTACCCCACCAAGACCATCGTCCACAGCAGGCTCGACCAGCCAGATACCCCCGTTCATCATGTGCGCGTTGCCGAGACGAGCCGCCTGGCAAAGATTCTGGGATTCACCTCGGGCGAGGTGAACTCGCTGCACCACGAGGCAATCTGCAAGCAAGCGCCCGAGGGGCACGTTGTTGCGTGGGCCGAGGACGGCACGCCGGAGGGCTTGGAGTTTGCCGAGAAGACTTTCTTTTTGGGCGTGCAGTGGCATCCCGAGAAGCTGCGCACGCAGCCGCAGCTCTTCAGTGCCTTCGTCGACGCCGCACGCGAGCACGGCGCAGCCGATCGCGCGGCACAGGAGCCTTCACTGTAGTGAAGGTCTTACTCTCTCCGCAGGCTATATCTTCACTGTAGTGAAGAAATTGACCCCCCATCCCCACGCCTACGGGCGCACGCCCCTGAAGTAACCGCGGCGCGGGAAGAGCTCACGCGCCTTAGGGAAGAGCTCCGAGCACGTGGCCATGAAGTAGTCATCTGTCATCGACGAGATGAAGTCCACCGCCGCAAGGTCCGGGTCTGACTCCCAGTCATACGTGCGACCGTAAGGTGCAAGGTGGCGCCCCAGAGGCTCGATGTGGTGACGGAAAATCGCGGAAGTCTCGTCGCCCGAGCGAAGCGCCTCGAGCTCGTGGTCGTAGAGCAGCGAGAAGAGCTCCGAAACTCCGCGCGAGAAGTCCCCATTGACCTCCGAGGCGCCGTAGATCTTCTCGTAGTTCTCGCGCTTTGCCCGGCGCATCTCGGCAAAGCCCTCCTCGCTCATCTCGATGCGTGGCTTGTCCAGGCTGTTCTCGACCACATCCGCAACGAAGGCACCAAGCGCCCAGGCGTTGTACGCCCCGCCAAGACCGTCATCAAAGCTCTTCTCGGTGCAGAGGCCCGCGCGGATGGCGTCCTGACGGTCCTTGCCCACGTAGGCAATGATGTCGGAGACGCGCACCACGCAGCCCTCGAGCGTCATGGGGCGCAAGCGCGCGATGGCGGGGCCGCCCTTCTCCCAGCACTCATCCACCCCACGGTCGAACTCGTCGAAGCCGGCAAGAGAGCTTGTCTCGAAGACCTGCTGTTCGAACTCTCCGTTGTGGCAGATCACGCCATCAAGGGTCTGAAGGGCGAGGTTCCTGCCGTAGGTGACGTCGAGCACGCGAACGCTCTGCACGTTGTGCGCAAAGAAGCGGCCGGTGCGGGCATGGTAGACGTCGTTTAGGAAGCGCTCGCCTGCGTGGCCAAAGGGCGTGTGGCCAATATCGTGGCCCAAGGCGATTGCCTCGATAAGGTCAAGGTTGAGACCGAGGGCAGCGCCAATGTCTCTGGCCACGCGCGCAACAAGCTGCACGTGCAGGCCGCGACGCGCAAGGTCGTCGTCTGCGCGGAAGGAGAAGACCTGGGTCTTTCCGGCAAGACGGTTGTATGCGGACATGTGCATGATCTTCTCGGCGTCGCGCACAAAGGCCGGGCGAAGGACGCTTTCCTGATCACGCTCGGTCTTGTCGCGACGACGCGCGGCCGCGTTGGGTGTGGCAAACGGTGATAGTGCCCCACTTGTGCGGCGGATTGCAACGGCCCGCTGGGCCTGGGGCGAGAGCTGCCCCGTGAGGTGGGGTGCAAGCTTGTTGGTGACTTCCATGGCTGCCTCCTGCGAGTTATGTATCGAGGCAGATTCTAGCAAGGCCGCGCGACAGTAATTAGGGTTCCCAGAGGACACCGGGCCGCACCAGGCAGCCTGGAGGTCAAACGCTGCTCCTAGAAAGCTGCGACTTAATAGCAGTCTGCAGAGGGCCCTTGTCAGAAAAGCCGCAGGCAGACGGCCCGCGGCTTATTGGAGGACTGCTATTAAGGCGCATTTTTCTGCCTGCAGCGACAGCGCCGGCAGAGAATGAGACAAAGGGACTGTCCCTTTGTCTCATTCGACGACGAGGCAGCCCATGTTGAGGCGGTGTGTCCACTCACCAATGACGTTGTCCATGCCACAGCGGGTAAAGACGCCGCCAAACTTCCCGTTGAAGAGGAAGAGCCCCTCCATGTTGCTCATCTCGGGGGCATCGAGCGGGTCCTCGCCGGGCTTGAGCACGCCGCCACGCAGGGTGGGCGTACGGTACTGGGGTGCATACGCCTGAACCACACCGCCGCTCTTTGCGCAGGAGGCAAGCGCGCTCTCCCACTCCTCCTGCGTCTTGCAGTCAAGGCCGGCCACCACACCCACGGCGTTGTAACCACCTGCGGGCTTCACGATCCAGCGGTCCTTCTCGGCATAGGGCGAGAGGTCCGAGTCCGCATCAAGCAGCACCGTCTGGGGAACATGTGCGTCGATGAACGCGCGCTCCTCGGGCGTAAGGATGCCATCCACCGCATGCGAGCGCATGACCGCGAAGACGGTCTTCGTGGCGCACGGCCAGGTCCTGTAGCCGCCAATGACGCAGGCAAGACCACGGCGCGCGGCCTCTGCCAGGGCGTCGGCACCGGCGCAGGGCTTCTCGGCAATCTCGGACGTGACGGCGCGACGATACACGCAGGAGACGGGGCCACCGGGCGCCATGAGAAGGTCGGTGCCCGCCACGTGCTCGATGCGCAGGTCGCGAATGTCGCAGTACTGGGCGTAGAAGCCCTTGTCGGAAAGGCGCCAGAGGAAGTCCTCAAGCTCGTCCGTCGACGCACTCTCGGTGTAGTCGACAATACACAGTGACGGATGTTCAACGCTGCTGCCAAAGCGGTCGGCATTTGCCCAGCTCACGTACGTCTCGCGAATGGCGTCGATGGCCTCTCCCACGACGTCGTACGTCGTGATGTTGGGGTGCTTCTCGGCAAACTTGCGGTAGGTCTGGGTGGCCTGGATGGCGCGGGTGACCTCGACGGTCGAGGTCATACCCGCCGAGCCGTCGGTGTTGAGCTCGCAGAACTGATAGTCACCCGTCTCCTCGTTGAAGAAGACGTCCACGCGCGCGATGGGGATCATCTGCTCGTAGCCTGTTGGAATGAGCGTGAGCTCCTCAAGCTCGGGCGAGAAGTGGAAGAGCTTGCGAAACTCGGGGTTGCGCAGGTACTCGGCCGTAATCTTGTCCATGATGCGGCCCATGGTCTCGGCGGCGTCGCGCAGAATCTCAATCTGGGCGACATCGAAGATCTTGGGCGTCATTGCCCAGGAGACGGGTCCGCCGTGGTAGAGCGCGTGGGTGGTGAGTAGGTAACGGTCACCAGCCCCCCTGCTCTCAACATCACCGGCAAGCTCGCGCGCCGTCGAGAGGAACTCGTCCTCGAGCTCGCGTCCATGAAGGCAAGTCATATGGGTCACTTCCTGGTTACCGCAGTCGCAACGCGACAATTCGGTAAACGTCACCAATCTGTCTGTAAGTTGCTGCCCGATTGTAGACGCTCGGAAACAGCATCATTGATTCTGCACACTGTGTGAAGAGACTGTGCGCAAGTACCAGGCAGATATGCATGCTTATTGATGCCCCTCGAGAAGTGCCTCCCCCGCTATGGGTGACTCATGAAGTGCATCCCCTTCTCCGGGTACACCGTGAGCCCGAGCTTCTCCTGCAGCGCAAGAGACGCCTGGTTATCTGGCCACACCTCTCCCCAGGGCACCAGGCCCCGATCGAGCTGCTCGTTAATCTTGGCGGACTCAAGCGCAGTTGCCCACCCGTGACGACGCTGCTCGGGGAAGACCTCCAGCATGCCGATGGCTCCCTCGGGGTGCTCGCCGATGAACGCGCAGAGACGCCCTGCCTCAAAGCCGCCTAGCACAAGCCCGCGCGCGAGAACGTCCTCCAGCTCGCCGGGAGCCAGGTACTCGGGGTGCGAGTAGTGCGAGGCAACAAGCTCGGCGTACGCCGGTGTGAGCGCGCGAATGTCAAGCGAGGGGTCCACGTCGAGACGCTCTTGCTTCTCGTAGACGACCATGTTGCAGGGGGCGTCCTCGGTAAGGCCAAGGTCGCGGCGCACGTCGTGGGTGGGTGCGGTACCAAGGACGCACACCAGATCGCGCGAGGCGAAGACGTCGAGCGCCTCGCGCATGGCCTTCCGGGAGGTCCCCCACACAAAGGTCCCATGGCGCGGAACCTCAAGGACGCACACTCCCTTCTCAGCGACAAGGACCTCGCCAATCCCACGGCGCGCGCACTCGAGGATGGGAAACGCCTCGCGCGGGCCGTCCGAGAGAAGCTCGATCGCCCGCGTGCGGCGGGTCTCTGCGGGCTCCGCCAGCGCATCCATGATGTAGGCCAGACGCTCCGCAATGAATGCAGAGCCGTCGGCGTTGGGGTGCTCGTAGCCGTCCGCCATGAGGACGGGACTTGCCTGCAGGAGGCGGGAGCCCTCGATCAGGTGCATGCCGGGGTTTGCTGCCACTGCGGTGCGGATGAGGTCCGGCACGGCGGCAAAGCAGCTGCTCCGGTGCGTGGGGTGCGTCTCGTCCAAGTGCCAGAGAGGCGTGAGCGTCCAAGTAGACGCCTCGGGCCACGCCTCGGCAACCTCGAAGAGGCTCGTACGGATGTCACGCGAGATGCGCATCTCCTGGCAGGGCTCGTAGCGGTAGTTCTCACCAAGCTCCACCACCACGGCCGCGGGCGACGCCTCGTCCGCCAGCCCAACGGTCGAGCCCGGCAGGAAGACCTGGCCGCCAATACCCTGGTTGAGCACGTCCATGCCAAGCCGCATGGCGAGAAGCGCCGGCCAGTTGTGCGCCGGGTCGCCGGCGACAAAGCCCTGGGCGATGGAGTCGCCAATCACCAGCAGCTGGTCACGGGCAGCAACCGGCTCAATCACGTTCCCATCGCCCACCACGTGACGCAGATCGCAACTCGTAAGGCAGGGAAGCCACACGCGTACGTGGTGATGGCGGCCCATGCCGGGAAGGCGCTGGAGGTTGCTCTCGGGCGCCTCGTTGGGGTCGTCGAGCGCGAACTCCACGCGCGTCACGCCGTCGCCGTTCTCCTCGGGGAGCACGCAGGGAAGGTGGCGGCCGTCGACGTCGCACGAGAAGCCGTCGAGGGGGCCATCCGGCGCAAAGGCGCACTCTGCGGCCTCGTCGAGCACCTCGCGCGAACCGCGCGGGAACGGCTCCACGCGTGCCTCGAGCACGACCGAGGAGGAGTCCGTCTCAAACTCCACGGTGATGCCCGCCGTGCAGGCTGCCATGGCGCGGTAGAGGCCGGGATGCCAAGCACGGCAGCTCCCTATGGCCTTGAGCTGGCTCTTTGCAAAGCGCCAGGGATGGATCCAGCCATGCCCCAGCGCCTCGGCCCACACGGCGCCGTGGAGCAGCCCCTCTGCGGGAACGCTCACGAGCAGGTCGGCCATGTCCTTCTCGTCCATGAGTTCACTGACGCTCATCGCACGTCGCCCCTCTGCGATTCAGCCACGTTGTGTGCGCTGCGATTGTTGTTTGCGGGCATCCATTGTGGCAGAAAAGGAGGCCTCGTGGGTGCTGGGTGATGGCGCTTCAAGCGAGCTGCCAAAACGCACCCTTCGACGTCCCTGGGAAGTGCCCGCCCGGCGCTACTGACCGTCCGCCGCACGGCGGAGAGGCTCGTAGGCAACGATAAGGTCATCAAGGCGCATCCGTGCATTAGCCGGGCTCGTAGAGGGAAGCCCCGTACACGGCATGCCGCACGCGGGCTCAATGAGCCGCTGGTAGAGCTGCGTGGCGGTACCACCCGTGCAAAACACGCGCACGATGGGCGCCGCCGAGAGAATCCTGCCCACATCATTGGGCACGGGTTTGCGAATGGAAGCGTCGCTCGCCCCCGCAATGGTGCAGCTTTGAAGCACGTCCCAGAGGGCAACGTGATGGCGAAGGCACAACTCGCGACGGGCGTCGTTCGTCTCGGGCACGCCCTCTTGCCAGAGCGCCGCCATCACGCGCCAGAAGCGGTTCTGTGGGTTGCCGTAGTAGAAGCGCACCTCGCGCGACTTGGGACTGGGCATGGTCCCAAGCACGAGCACACGGCTCTTCTCATCAAAAATGGGATCAAGCGGATGAATGACGAGCTGGCCCTCAGGGACAGATGACTCTTTGCCTGCGCTACTCGCCATCGCGAACAGGCTCCGCGAACTCCTCGCCGTCGTCCAGACGCACCATCGTGATCTGCCCAAAGCCTGCCCCGCCAGCAGCACCTGAGTCGATGTCCCAGCGATCTGCCACGCCGCCCGTTGCATCGCAAGCCCCAACGCGTACCATTTGGGCAAGGCCATCATCGTTTCTTACCGGACGGTCAAACTCGTCAGTCATGGACGCCAGGTAGGGCGTGGGTGTATGGCCGGCAACGACAATGGGGCCCTCTCCCCTCTCGTTAAGCAGCCCCGTAGAAACCGACCAGAACTCGTCGCGAATCCACAGCAGGTCGTCGGGGGTCTGCTCGCCGAGAAGCGCATCAAGCGCGGAATCACTCCACACGCCATCCGCAGGAAACGGGCCACCCGGACGAATGCCAGCGTGAGCCATGATGTAGTACCGCCCAGCCACCTCAACGTGCGCCGAGAGCGGAAGGTTGCGCACCCAGCCGATAAGCTCGCTCGCCTCGTCCTCTGAAACTCCCTCAAGGCCAGAGAGCGTTGCCATTCCACCGTTGATGGCCCAGTTGGCCTGGGAGACAACATCATCTTTGTGGTCGAGCGCATCGAGCATGAGGTCTTCGTGGTTGCCCTTGAGCACGCGCGCGTTGGGGAGCGAGCGTGTGACACGCATGACGCCAACGGGGTCTGGCCCGCGGTCGATCATGTCCCCCAGGCAGAACACAACGTCATCTGCGCCAGGGGAGACACGCTCAAGCACGCGCTCGAGCGTCGCGCGATGCCCGTGGACATCAGAGAAGACGTATGTCGACATGGCGGCACCCCCCGTCGTTGGCCATGGACACTAGCTTAGACCTGCGGCTGGTTTAACGCAAAGCATGCCGTGAGCGTAGCTTTTGACGCTCCCGGCGAAGCGTCCAAGGACGCGGGCCGCCAATCTCGACCACGCGCGGGATGCGCGGAACATCCCCACTCGCCCGGTCAAGCACGCGCAGGACCTCCTGCATGGTGGGCTCGAGGCGCTCCTTCTTGAGCATGCACTCCCACACCACGATGACCGTCCACCCGTCCTGTACCAGCAACGCATTGTCGCGAGAATCGCGCGCCCGATTGCGTTCGAACTTGGCCTTCCAAAAGTCCACGTTTGTCTTTGGCAGGGGCAGGGCACAGTGGGGGCAGCGGTGCCAGAAGCAGCCGTTCACAAAGATGGCAACGCGTCTGCCCGGAAAGCAGATGTCGGGCTTTCCGGGCGCCTTCTTCCAGTGCAGGCGATACCCGGTGTAGCCTGCCTCGCGCAGCCGTGCCCGCACCAGCAGCTCGGGTTTGGTGTTCTTGCTCTTGTTCGCCTGCATCACATGGCGCGTGGCCTCGCTCGTCAAGACGCCGTGGCACCGCCTACGCGAGCGGGGCGTCCGAGGGAGCGGGCGCCCCCTCAAAGTTGAGATTGCCCGTGAGCGCACACGCAGCGTCGTCATCGAAGCCACGCGAGAGCACGGCAGCCGCCACCGCTGGAGCGCGATCGAGGGCGCGCTCGTACAGGTCACCAAACGAATCCCTGCTCACAGCACCCGTCTCAGGGTTTGTCCACGCACGGTGCTCGGTGTTGTCAAACTCCGATGCCGCAGACGCCCGCACGCGATGCGAGAGCGCGCCATAGGTGGAATAGGGGGCGCCGGTTATTGCGCGCTCGAAGGATGCAACAGCGTTGCGATGCGGGTCGCGCGTGGCGTACAGCAGGCGCATGATGGTGCGGTAGCAGCCCACCGAAACCGAGAAGGTAGTGGGATCGATGGGCCTGTCGTACGTCCAGAGCGCCGCGTAGAAGTAGATCTTGTCGATGGTGGCAAGCACCTCGCGCGAGGCGCGCAGCGTGTTTGCAAACGGACGGTACTCCGCGATGGTCTTTGCGGTCTTGCGGTAGAGAACCGCCTCGTCCAGGTCGCGCTCGACCTCCATGTGGACCTTGCCGTCATACTCCGGACCCAACCCGGGAACGCCCGCGTGCGTGAGGTCGTAGGCCCAAGCATTCACAAAGGGGTGAATCGTGGAGTCAAGCAGCCAATGGCACGAGAAGCCCGCCAGGTACGCCGCGCCCACGTCCTTCTCGCGCTTGGGAAGGCGGTCGACGGCCTCGCGCATGGCGGCGAGGAGCCGAGCGGGGCGCTGATTGTGCATCAGGTTTCCCACCTTGGCCCACTTGGCCATGAGCGGGTAGATCGTGATGTAGAAGAGCGGGTCCGGACCTTGGCTACCCAGCAGGAAGGCGTCGCGCTCGTCGAGGGTCGTCAGGGGCAGTTCTGCCTTCGCGCGATCGGCAACGTCGCGAGCAAAGAAGTCGTGCGTGAGAATGGCAGGCATGGTGGCCCCTTTCCGGTTCTGGCAGGCGTGCGGCCGCACAAGGCGCAAAACACACCCGTTCCGCCATTATGCCCCATCCGGGAGGCGCCAGACGAGCAGTGCGACAACCAATGGCGCAACGCGCGCTGCCGGTTGTGCGTCCGCGGCCCCCACGCGGCCGCACGGCGCCTTGTGTGGGGCCAAGCCGAACAAGCCATTACATAATCCTGACAGAAGCCGTGAGTTTCGACGGTATCCAAACGATAACGTTTTGAAGTGTATGAGCGTGAGACGAGAAGCCAAACAGAGAGGAACGTTATGTCTTTCAAGATGACAAAGGCCGAGAGAAGCTGGGTCATGTACGACGTGGGCAACTCTGCGCTGGTGCTTCTCGCCACAAGCGTCATTCCCATCTACTTCAAGTCGCTGGCAGACGGCCCCGCCCTTGTGGCGTGGAGCTACGCGGAGACCGTGGCCTCGCTGCTCATCGCCCTGCTCATGCCCATCCTGGGCTCCGTCGCCGATCAGCAGGGCATGAAGAAGAAGTTCATCATTGGATCTGTGGGGACGGGCGCCGTGGCCTGCGTGGCCATGGGCTTCCCCACCGGCGCAATGGCGTTTCTCGTGATTTACGTGATTTCCTCTGTGGCGCTCAACACATCGTTCGTGTTCTATGACGCACTGCTCGTCGATGCGACGACGGACGACCGCATGGACGACGTCTCAAGCCAGGGCTATGCGTGGGGCTACATTGGCAGCTGCGTGCCGTTTCTCGCCTGCCTGGCGTTTGTGCTGGTGAGGCCCTTTGGCATGAGCTTGCAGACGGCCATGCAGATCTCCTTTGTTATCACGGCGGCCTGGTGGGTGGCGTTTACGGTGCCCATGCTCAAGAACGTCGAGCAGACCCACTACAAGCCGCGCGAGGAGCACGCACTGGCCAACGCCGTGCGTGGCATTGGCGCCACGGCAAAGCGCATCTGGCGCGACCCGTCCATCAGGAACTACATCATCGCGTACTTCTTCTACATCGACGGCGTGCACACCATCATCAAGCTTTCCACCTCGTACGGCGCGGACCTTGGCATTGATGGAACGCAGCTGGTGCTGGCTCTGCTCGTCACGCAGTTTGTGGCATTCCCCTCGGCCATTGCGTACGGCCGCCTGGGACACAAGTTTGGCACGCGCAAGATGATCCTTGTGGGCATTGCCGGCTACACCTTCATCACGCTGTTTGCTGCGTTCTTCCTGCGCACGGCGGTCGAGTTCTGGATTCTTGCCATCATGGTCGGACTCTTCCAGGGCGGCCTGCAGGCGCTTTCGAGGTCCGAGTTTGGCAAGCTCTGCCCCAAAGACCACGCCAACGAGTACTTTGGGTTCTTTGACATCTTTGGCAAGTACGCGGCCATTCTCGGCACCTTCATCGTGGGCACCATGACGGCCGCCACCGGCAACAGCTCGCTGGGCGTGCTCTCGATTGTGGCGCTGTTCATCGTAGGCTTTGTGGTGATGCTGCGCGTCCCCGAGCACACCACGGCGGCGACGGAGTAGCGCTTCTCGTGCGCGGGGCGCCCTACCTGCGCGTGGCGGTAGGCAATATCGCCGGAAGACGTATTTTGATGCATTTCGCAACACCTGGCCCTCTCCGGCGACAAATTATCGCCGGAGAGGGTTCTTTGATGCGATTTGCAACAATCAGGGCTTTTCGGCGACATTCTCTGCAGTGAACCGGCGGCTCATATTTCTCGTTACGTAGTTTGGGAAAGAGCCATTACTGTGTTGGCGTCGAAATTGCAGGCTTTTACCTGGGGAAACTTAGGTGCTAATTGCCGAGATGACAGCTATCGGCGAGAAGAGTGTTCGCGCATTGAAAGAAGAGCGCAAGCCGACAGTGACACGCTCCTCTCATCGTTTCCGACGAGAGGAGTAACCCATGAGCCTGTTGTTCCTTGGATTCCAGACTTCGGCTGTATTGGTGGAGAGAAACGCCCGCAGAGGATTCAGAGACTTTGCTCCGTCCAACGTAGTAACCCTCTCACAAGCATCGATACGTCGCGCGGAAATTGCTTCCCACGGTCTTTCGGAATACGGACTCAGTGAAAGAGGCTTGGACATTATTGTTCCGAGAGATGCTTCGAGAGACCCACGTTCACCCTTGCGATACCATCGCGGACGCCCGTCTTTCCCCACGGGATCGTTCCTGCAGGGAAGAGGAGGCGTCTTGATTGCCTCTCCCGCACTTTCCCTGCTTCAGTTGTCGCTGGTGCTGGATGAATGCTCCTGGCTCAAGCTCGCCTATCGTTTCACAGGGACTTTTTCGCTTGACGGCGCCACAGAATGTGGCATCGTCGAGCGCCCTCCACTCACGAGTACACGAGAACTGAATGCCTATTTCACCTCAGCCGCCGAAATGGGGATGCGCGGAGCAAGAAGATCGTGCGAGCTCTTGCGCCATGTACAAGACGGATCAGCGTCACCGAGAGAATCCGAGCTTGAAATCGCCCTGTCTCGACCGCGATCAAAAGCGGGGTACGGCTGCGTTCATTCGACACTCAACGACCGGATTACCTATGGAGAGTTTGCCTGCCAGCTCACTGGAAGAGGCTTTGCAAAAATAGACCTCCACTATCGCGAAGCGCACTATGGGCTTGAGTTCAGCGGACATCTCCCCCATCAATGGCGTGTACCCGAAGACATTTCAAGGCAGAACGCACTCGCATCCATGGGTGAAGATACTGACTTTGTGACATATCGCCAGTTGTCGAACGCGCAGGAGCTCACCGCAGTTGCAAGAAAGGTAACGCGAAAAACGAGAAGGACGTGGAGAGAAGACCTTCTCCGTCCCCTCGAGGAACGGCAGGCTTTTCTCAACGAACTCCTTCGCGAGAGGGAATTCGAGACGGGTGCCGGAACGTTAAGGGTGTAAGTAGCGTCAACGCCCGTCGCCGGAAGCTTGAAATTGTTGCGCATTGCAACAGAGGAGCCCCTCCGGAGACAATTTGTCTCCGGAGGGGCTGTTCTGGCGACTATTGCAACAATACGGGCCTTCCGGCGACGGCAGGGCAACGGCGACGGCGCTGAGAAGGAAACGCAACCGCACCGGCACCCCTACACCAGCAGCGCGGCGAGCTTGTCGGCCACCTCGTCCACCTGCTCCTCGGAAATCACCAGCGGAGGCAGGAAGCGAAGGATCGAGTCGCCAATGTGATTAAGAACGAGGCCCACCTCGAGTCCCTTGTCCACCAGCTCCGTCGCCACCGGAACATCCAGCTGCGCGCCAAGCATAAGACCATGCCCACGCACCTCCGTCACGTGCGGCAAGGCCTCAAGCCGCTGGCGCAGGTGCGCGCCACAGGCAATGACGTGCTCTCCCACCCCCTGCGAGACCAGCGCCTCGACCGTCGCGCGCCCCGCGGCGGCGGCAAGCGCGTTCCCGCCAAAGGTTGAGCCGTGGTCACCTGGCTGCATGAGGTCGGCCACCTCTGCCTTCGCCGCGACGGCTCCCATGGGAAAACCGTCCGCGATGCCCTTGGCCAAGCTCACCACATCCGGTTCGATGCCAGCCAGCTGGTAGCTGAACGGCGCCCCACAGCGGAAGAACCCGGTCTGGACCTCGTCGATCACGAGAAGCACACCGCGCTTCTTGCACTCTGCCGAAACAGACCGCAGGTAGTCATAGGAAGCCGGCCACACGCCACCCTCGCCCTGCACGCACTCGAGCATCACCGCGCACACGGGGCCGCAGCTCGCCGGAGGGTTGTCCAGCGCTGCCACCAGCGCATCCACATCGTTCAGCGGCACGGCGGCAAAGCCGGCGGGCATGGGGAGAAATGCTTTGTGGAACACGTCCTGACCGGTCGCGGCCAACGTTGCCAGTGTGCGGCCGTGGAAGCTCTTCTGCGCCGTGAGAATGCCGGTCGCGCCGCCAAGCTTCTTCTCGCCCCAGCGCCTTGCCACCTTGATGGCGCCCTCGTTTGCCTCGGCGCCGGAGTTGGCAAAGAACGTCTTCCACGTGGAGCCCGTGGAGCCAACCACGTGGCCCTCCTCGTCGCATACAGACGAGAGAAGTCCGGAGAGGTCGCGCGCAAGCTCGCCGCGGTTCTCGACGTAGTAGTAGTTGCCCACCTGCCAGACCTTTTCTGCCTGCTCCCGAAGGGCGGCCGCCACCACGGGGTTGCAGTGGCCCATGCTCACCGAGCCAATGCCGCCCAGGCAGTCGATGTAGGCCTTGCCGGTTGAGTCGGTGAGCGTGGCGCCCGAGCCAGAGACAAACTCAACGGGAAGGCGGCCGTAGGTGTGCATCACGTAGGCATCGTCAAGGGCCTTGGCGCTCTCGTAGCTGGTGTCTGCCATATTGTTCTCCTTGTTCTGAATGAGACAAAGGGAAACTCCCTTTGTCCCTTTGTCTCATGCTTGGGTGAAGAGGGTGCCTACGCCTGCGTCGGTGAAGATCTCGAGCAGCAGCGAGTGGGGGGACTTGCCGTTGAGGATGACCACCTCGGACACGCCTCGGTCCATGGCCTCCACAATCGAGCGAACCTTGGGCACCATGCCGCCCGCAAGCTCGCCGGATGCGAGGATGCTCTTGGTCTCGGCCTTGGTGAGCGAGCGGATAAGGCTTCCCTTGTCGTTGACGTCGGCAAAGAGGCCATCGACGTCCGTGAGGTATATGAGCTTGTCGGCGTGGAGCGCCTCGGCAACCGCGCTCGCCGCCTCGTCGGCGTTCACGTTGAAAAAGCCGTCCGGACCGCATGCGACGCTCGCGATCACGGGAATGTAGTCGTCATCAAGAATCGTCTCGATGAGTTCGGGGCTCACCTCGCGGATGTGGCCCACGCGGCCAAGCTCCGGCGAGACGGGCACCGCCTTGAGCGTCTTTCCATCCGCGCCCGAGATGCCCACCGCATTGTGGCCGTACTCGTTCAACGCCCAGACCATCTGCTGGTTGACCTTGCCGATAAGGACCTCCTGCACGGCCTCCATGGTGTCGTCGTCGGTGACACGCAGTCCGTCCTTGAACTGCACGGGCATGTTGAGACGGGCGAGCATGGCGCTTATCGCCTTTCCGCCACCGTGCACGAGCACCACGCGCATGCCCATGAGCTTGAGGAGCTCGATGTCTCCCAGCACCTGCACCATGAGCTTGGGGTCCTCCATGGCGGACCCTCCATACTTCACAACGACGGTCTTCCCGCGCATCTTGTTGATCCACGGGAGCGCCTCGGTGAGGACCTCTGCCTTCCTCTGGGCAAGCTCCAGCTCGCCCTCCTCGCGACCTTGCATGCGTGCCTCCTGCCTTGGGTTGTCTGGTGGTGGGGTCGCGCCGTACGCGGCCGGGCACAGGGCCCTAGGTGCGGTACTCGCCGTTGATCTTGACGTAGTCGTGCGTGAGGTCGCAGGTCCACACCCGCGAGTGGGCATCCCCGGCACCAAGCGAGATGGCGATGTCTATCTCGGGCTGCTCGAACCTTCTCAACATGTCGTCCTCGTCCATGGGAACGGGAAGACCCGCGCGCAGCACGGGCACGCCCATGAAATCGATGTCCACGCTCTCCTGCGAGAAGGGCACCCCACACTTGCCGGCAGCCGCCGCAACGCGGCCCCAGTTGGCGTCGTGGCCAAAGATGGCGGTCTTGACCAGCGGCGAGTTTGCAATTGCAAAGGCAACCTTGTCAGCATCTGCCTGCGAGGCCGCGCCAAGCACGTCCACCGTCACAAGCTTGGTGGACCCCTCGCCGTCTGTGGCAATCTGGCGTGCGAGGTTCGTGCAGACTCCCTTGATGGCCGCAGTCACAGCCGGGAATGCAGGCGACGCCTCGTCGATTGCCTCTCCCCCCGCGGCGCCCGTGGCAAAGAGGATGCAGGTGTCGTTGGTGGAGGTGTCGGAGTCCACCGTCACCTTGTTGAAGGTCTGGCGGACGGCCGAGAGGAGCGCGGCATGCGCGGCCTCTGGCGTGAGCGGGGCGTCGGTCGAGAGAACGCAGAGCATGGTCGCCATGTTGGGCTGGATCATGCCAGAGCCCTTCACGAAGCCACCCACGTGCACCGTGACGGAACCACCGTCCGCCTGGGGCGCGGGACCCGCGAAGGCAGCCTCCTTGGGATGGGTGTCGGTGGTCATGACGGCGCAGGCGGCGTCGTGGGCCGTCTCGGGCGTTGCCGCAAGCGCATCCACGATCGCGGGCACGCCCGTCACATACGGCTCGAAGGGCAGCTGCACGCCAATGACGCCCGTCGACGCAATCAGCACGTCCTGCTCGTCGCAGTTAAGCGTCTGGGCGACAAGGGCGCAGGCCTTCTCGGCGCACTGCAGGCCAGGCTCACCTGTAGCTGCGTTGGCGTTGCCGGAGTTGAGTACCACGGCGCGCGCATGGCCGGATGCGGCGCGCGCACGGCTTACCTGCACCGGTGCGGCGCAGAAGCGGTTCTGCGTGAACGTTGCCGCACAGACGCTGGTCTTGTCGGCTACGACGAGCGCCATGTCCTTGCGCTGGGGGTTCTTGCGAAAGCCAGCGGAAATGCCAGCGGCACGAATGCCTGCCGCGGCACAAACGCCACCTTCGCAGGGAGCAAAGCCAAACGACTGGGGTGCGTCATCCTGCGCGGGAATGGCGAGGGGCATGTAGTTGGTCATGGTAGGTCCTTCTGGACGGGGACGCGCCGCATGCGCGCCCAAGGCGGACGGTGCGGGTGGTCCTTGCGCCAGTCGACGGACTCGGCTATGAGCTTAGATGAGCGGTGCAGTGGCTCCTATGCCCTGGGTCTCCGGGAGGCCGAGCACCAGGTTTGCGCATTGCATTGCCTGGGCGGCAGCCCCCTTGCCGAGGTTGTCGATCGCGCAGGACGCGATGATGACCCTACGTCGTCGGTCATCAAGGGCAACGCCAACCTGGGCGCGGGCGGTTGCCGCAACCGAGGAGGTCTGCGGCATATGGCCAGCGGGGAGCGTGGAGACAAGCGCCTCGTTGGCATAGCGACGCTCGTAGGCGTCCTGCACGTCGTTTGCGGTGACGCCATCGGCTGCCGTCATGTACACCGTTGCGAGAAGACCGCGGGTGAGCGGCGCCAGGTGTGGCGTGAAGACCACGTTCATCTCACGGCCGGCAACCTGGGTGAGCGTCTGCTCTATCTCGGGCGTGTGGCGGTGGTGCGCCACACCGTAGGCCTCGACGGACTCGTTGGCGTGGCAGAAGTGCGTGCGCGCGTTGGGCGTGCGGCCCGCGCCGGAGACCCCGGAGATGGCATCAGAGATCACCAGGTCACCCGTAGCCAGGCCGGCCTCGAGCGCCGGAATTGCGGCAAGCGCCGTTGCCGTGGGATAGCAGCCCGGCACGGCAACGAGGACCGCCTCGCCCTTCTCGTGGCGCTCCCCCAGCGCGAGAAGACCTGCGCGGTTAAGCTCGGGAAGGCCATAGACCGTCTGGCCGAGAAGCTCGGGGCTTGTGTGCGGGGTGCCGTACCACTGCTCGTAGACGGCCGCATCATGCAGGCGGTAGTCCGCAGAGAGGTCGATGACGGTAACGCCCAGCGCCAAGGGCTGAGGCGTGATGGCAAGCGAGGCCGTGTGGGGCACAGCGAGAAAGGCAACGTCTGCGTTCTGGGCGATGGCCTCTGGCTCGGGGAGCGAGAGCACGAGGTCACAGGCGCCCTCGAAGGCGGGGTACACGTCAGCGAGTCTAGTACCTGCGGCCTTGCGATCTGTAGCCATCGTAAGCTCCAGGGCGGGATGCCCCAGGACGATACGGCAGACCTCGACCCCAGCGAACCCAGTTGCCCCCACGACGCAGGCCCTTATCTGCTCCATTCTCTCAATCACCCCAGAACAATGCATAAATAGCATAGCGTATGCAAGATTGCTTTTGTTTATTGGGTGCAGGATAGCACAGGGGCTAGTGACTGTGCCATACGCGACAATCTGTTCTTCTCCCTGACACAATTGTCGACAAATAGCCGAGCGGGCGATCATAGAAAAGGCGCGGTCCCATCTACGGGAACCGCGCCGCCTCAAGTGTGAAACCGTATCCTAGGCAAGCGGAATGTTGCCGTACCACCCCCATCGAGGAGTATCGAGCTTGCTGTAAAAGGCGAGCCAGTCCGTAAGCGACATCTCCCTAATGTATCCCTCGTCATCATGCAGCTTGCCATCGCCAATGTATACAGCTACATGCCCGTAGATTCTTCCAAGGGGAGTTGGGGACTTCTCCACTGCAACAATCATGCCAGGCTGCAGGTCTGAGAGCTTCGTATACGTGCAGAACTCGCGGCATAGGTCATTTGCATTCTTATCCTGACCATAACGATAGAAGCCAACGTTGACAAACACGTTGTCAACCCATTCCGAGCAGTAGCCAGAGCCGACAGACGGAGTGTTGTATGCCGAGGCGATGATCCTCTTCTGCGCATCGCTCAGCAGGGAGAGGCTGCCAGATGCATACGCACTCGTCTTCCCGTTGGGATACTTCACGTCGAGATAAATGCGATAGCGCGAGGCGAGACTACCAAAGTCCGATCGACGGAAAGTGCATGAGGAGGCAGATGACCAGTCGCTGAGCGTGCCGGAGGCGGAGCCGTCCGAGGCCTCCCAGCGGAAGCGGTACTCCATCTGAGCATCGGAAGGAACCTCAAAGAGATTCGCAGACGCCTTCCAAGTCATCCCTCCATCCGAAGACGAGACGTCAATTCCCGTCACGCCCCAGGCCACGACCTGCGTGGAGGCGGTGCGCCTCTCGCCGCGCGCGGAGACGGCGTCCACGTAGAGGGTGTAGCGCCCGGGCGAGCCGAGGGCCCCGGTGTGGGAGGCCTCGGCGGTGTCGGAGCCGGTGTGGAGCTCGGTGGAGCCCCAGTCGCCCTCGGCCCAGGAGCCCTGCCACTGCCAGACGTAGTTGTACCTGAGGCCGGAGGCGTCGCCGGAGACCATGGGGGCGTAGGTGACCTCGTCGCCGGCGGTGACGGAGGAGGCGGAGGCGGAGACGCCGTCGAGAGACCAGGAGTCGTCGTAGGCCTCGACCCCCGCGGACATCGTCCTCTTCTGGCCGGAGCGGTCGGTCACGTCCACGTAGACGACGTAGCGGCCGGGGCGGGAGAGGGAGAGCGTGCCGGCGGCGTCTGGCGTGCCGGACCCGGTGTCCTTGACCGTGGACCCCCAGAGGTCCCAGCCGCCCCCGTAGGACCACA
>CADFJN010000003.1 GCA_902834555.1 Atopobiaceae bacterium | reverse complement strand
TGCTGGCCGCATAGAAATCTGCGATTCCGCTGTCCATTATATTGACAGGGCTCAACCTTCGACGGCTACGACTGGTCGGCGGTGTCATGGCCCGACGGGTTCGGCCGCGACGACCTGCTGTCCCTGTCCTTCCTGGGGCGCAGGGAGGACCTCGTGCCCATGGGCGACGTGGGCACCGGCAAGACGCACACGGCCTCGGCCCTGTGCACGGCGTGCTGCCAGGCGAGGGTCGAGGCGCGCTTCTTCACGGCATCGTCGCTGGTGGTGCGCCTCAGGCGCGCCCGCGACGAAGGCAGGCTCGACCGGGAGCTCGCCCAGATCGGGCGGGCGGAGCTGCTCGTCATCGACGAGCTGGGGTTCCTTCCCCTCGACGCAGACGGCGCGAGGCTGCTGTTCCAGGTGGTGTCGGCGGCCCACGAGTCGCAGTCGGTCGTGTTCACCACCAACCTCGAGTTCTCGGGGTGGGGCGCGGTGTTCGGCGACGACCAGATGGCCGCGGCGGTCATCGACAGGGTCGTCCACCACGGCAGGCTCCTGCGCTTCAGAGGCGAGTCCTACCGCGTGAGGCACGCCCTCATGCAGGGAGGTGCTCAGAAAGGCTGAGCAGGCCCGCTGCGTATGCTGCTCAAAAAACGATGCGATTTCCGCTCAAAGCTGGTTGACAAAACACAGGGTGGAAGGGTAGGGCGTCGCCGCGTAGCCCCTGCTCGTGGTGGGGTACGCGCGGGACCGCGCCTCCTCCACGAGCAGCGCCAGCGCGGAGGGGGGTCCGCCTCGCGTCGGGGGCCCACGTGGGCCAGGCCAGGTAGTTCGCGAGTCTCCGCGTCGAGACGCCCCTGAACCTCGAAAGCCAGTGCCCGGACGACGAGCACAGCGCGCTCGTCCTGTTGAGCGGCCCCCTGTCCCCGGACGGGTGCGGCTCGTTGCGGGCGCCGGTTCCGAGCGCCGCGACGGGGTACGCCGGGTCGTCGTCGCCCGGCCCCGCCACCACGTCCCGCATCCATCCGTCGGACATCACCCGCCCCCGCTCCGTCGTTGCCACCGCGCCGGGACGAATGCTAGCGGCGGCGTGCGACACTATTAGTGTCCAAAGAGGGTTAACACAGCCTTCGCTTTTTCGGGAAGGTTCCGCACATGCGGTATTGTACGAATCTTCTTCGGCTTTCGTTATGCCCGCGCCTTCCTCCCCTAGAGTGGCAACCCGTCATCAAGGTCATCGGTGACAAGCAACGTGGACGGGGAGCTGGTCCTGCCAACTGACGAGCAGAGCTGTCAGCACTCTTGAGCGACTTCAGCGCGTACCTCAATTGACAGAGATAGGGCTGCGAGAACCACCGTTTAGCTTAGTCCAGCACTGCGGCCTTCACTCCACCCTCAGCTTTCTAGACCGTCCAACGCATCGGCACAGTAGGCAATGCACATCCGACTACCCAAGCTTGCCGCGCTCAAGCAAATCCCTAACCTCAAATAAGTCCCTACAGCAGCAGTCTGCAAGGGAACGTGCCTCATCACTTGGCGGAACAACGTCAGGCACCATCACAGACATAAACCCACCTGCAAAAGCAGCCCTAATTCCGTTTTCGCTATCCTCTAGCACAACAGACCTTGAGGGTTTCGTCCTCAACTTCTTTGCCGCAGCGAGAAAGATGTCAGGGGCTGGCTTTGAAGGAAATCCATCATCGCCGGTCACAATCACATCAAACGAAAGTCTGGCCTCTGCACGTGAAAGCATTGCCTCTGCAATGGGCCGCTCAGAAGAAGTTGCCACAGCGCATGGGACATGATGACTCTGCAGATAAGAAAGTAGCTCGAGAAGGCCTTCTTTCGGTGGAGCCCCTTCATTGAGAAGCCGCTGTCTCGCAATTGCATAGTGATCTTCTGCCGCAGCAATAGCGTTGGGATCTTGGTGGTAGCGCCGTCTTACCTCAGCAAGAACTCGATTTTTGCTTGCGCCGTAGAAACTCTCTATCGTTCCCGGTTGAAGTTCGATTCCCCTCCGGTCAAATGAGAGCTTCCATGCATCAGTCCATATGGGTTCGCTGTCAAACATGAGCCCATCCATATCAAAGATAACCGCGTCGACCATGACGCTCCCCTCAATGACGAACATCGCGGAGGTATGAACAGCAGGTACGTTTAGACGGGAAGTGACTCTGAATCGACCGTCTGATAGACTGCCAGATTTCCTGGAAAGCGAGCCACAAGATACTCGAATGGCCTGCCGTCATCCAGATATCCAACCTGCTCAATCTCGAGAAGAGGCTCGCCCTTCGCGATACCAAGAAGCTCGACTTCTGTGTCCGTGGGGCAGACTGCCCTCAGAGTCTTGTGGTAGGTATCGGGCGTAACTTCGTAGTTCTCGGCTATCCATGCTCTAATTGAGGTTTCAGCAGAGGTCAGCCTAATATCCCTGAATATCTCGACAGGATAGTAGATGTACTGGATATCCAGCACGCTATCTTCGTAGATATGCGAACGGCTGACGTAGTAAGTAAAGCTATGCTCATGGAGACCAAGAAGATGAATAACCCTGTCGTCTGGCTTTACAATTGTGAACTCGTGAACCCTGCATTCCGGATTCTTCTGAATATCAACATTCGCACCATCGGAAAGCGTAATTGTATTTAGAGGTCCCCCGACCGTGCCTTTGGGCACCTTCTTCACGTAGACGCCAGAGCCACGCTTTCTAGAGACGTACCCCTGTCGCTCAAGATCGTCCATCACAAGTTCGATAGTGCTTCTGCTTACGTGATACTGCTCACAAAGCTCCACCACTGTCGGAAGCTGGTCGTAAGGTTGAAGCTCACCGCGACGAATGGCATCAGTTAGCTCTTTTACGATGGACTTGTACTTTGGCATTCAGTTCCCGAATCCCTGCTCAAGCGTCGATAAATCCTCACCAGTCTAAGGTAGGCCCGGAAAACCGGGCCTACCAGAAAAACTTTCATGAAGCGTATACCAACTGAGCTTCACGATTACAGAATGATTCTAATTTACACCAGCTGCTTCACCATTGAGAGAAGGGCCTTGACGTCCTCGATGCGCGTGCAGCCGGTCTCCTTATCGATAATCGAGCTGTACACGTGAGGAATGACCTTCTCGACGCCCGCATCAAGAATGATGTGCATAATTTCCTCGAAATTGTCGAGTGAAATTCCGCCCGTAGGCTCAAGAATGAAGTTCTGTCGAGCGCATCCTTCTGCAACCGCCTTGAGCTCATCAGCGACCTTGAGTCCGCCCATCGGGAAAAACTTCAGCGAGTTGCCACCCATCTCCTTCACCATAGCAATGCAGGTGTCGACAGGAACAAGCGCGGGCTCGGGGCAATCCTTGGAAATTGGACCAGTCGAAATCTTGACCAGCCCCGGCGTCCCAGAAGGCGCAACCATTGCATTGATGTGGCACTCGTCATTACCGACGTTTGCCCGCGTCCATCCTACAGCGCAAAATGCCTGGTTGAAGTGGTTTGCCTTGATGGACTTTGCCACTTCTGCAACTGCCCGCCACTGGTTGGGATTTCCTCCACCAAGACCAACGGACAGATTGCCCTCGAGGACATCCATATACTTGTTCATATCCTCGACAGCGCTCGGAACATCTGGGTAGTTTGCAGTCAGAACACCAACTTCAACGTGATGCTCCGCTGCCTCATAGATATCGCGCGCGTTATCCAGACTCCCACCAAGAACATTAAGGCAGACCCTACCGTTGTAGTAGTTAATCCCCATTCCTTATCCCTCCATAATTTCGCGCAGACGTGTAACGATGAGCTCCTTATCACCCTTGAGCATCGGGCGAGGATCGAAATCTATCTTCCCAAGGTTCAAAAACTCAGTCCTGGCCCACACAATGGGGTCACCGGAACGCAGACGCTCGTTGACTTCTGCCATTGAAATCGGGGCTTCCACATTCGGTTCAAATGTCACGCGGCAGCGGAAAATTGCCCGGCCAGCTTCATCCTGAATCTTCTCGGCACGCAGACCGGGAATCTCATTAATGTGCTCGACCAGCCAATCGACCTTTGTTGTATTAGCGGCTACCTCCGCCGCATGGTCGCGCTCTTCGTATTGATCGAGAGCAGCAAGCAGCCCCACAATCTGCTCCTTGCCAACTTTCATGGCGCGGCCAATACCCTTGTACTGCTTCTGAACATTGTCGATGATTTCACGACGGCCCGTCACAAAGCCCGAAGTTGTAGCCTCCAGAGCCTTGGCCCCGCTGTAAGTAACGACGTCTGCGCCCAAGGCAATGTACTTTCTGAAGTCCTCTTCAGCGGCGCAGTCCATCATGAACGGGAGGCCGTGAGCATGGGCGATATCTCGCATTTCCTCGATGCCGACCATGCCCTTTTGAACACAGTGATGGCTCTTCACATAGAGAAGCGCGACTGTCTTCTCGTTGATGGCTTCTTCAATATCCTCTGGATGGACCTCGTTTGCTTGTCCAACCTCGACGGGGACGCCTCCACCCAAGCGAATCATCGTATCCATTGGTGCGCCGTAATTAATGGCGTGGCCCTTTTGGAGAACGATCTCGTTGGCAAGACCTGTCGAGTCTGGCAGACGCATCATATCGGTGTAGCGGCCCTTGGTCACGAGAGCAGCGACGGTCAGGGCTATTGCCGCAGACGCGCACGAAGTTGGGCAACTGGCCTCTGCGCCCGTGTGCTTGGAGATGATCTCTCCTGCACGAGTCATGAGGTCTTCGATGACGACGTAGGACTGCCCTCCCTCGCAAGCTGCCTTGGCAACTCGGTCGCTAAAGGTCGATACACCAAGAACCGTCACGCGCCCAGATGCGTTGACTACTCGTTTTAGACCTAATTCCTGATAAATGCCCATGTCTCCCTCTCCAGAGTTGGCCCGGCACCTTTGGGCACCGGGCCAACCAAACCTTGCCGTTATCGACTAGAGAATTCCGAGTGCAGCGCAGATAAAGCTGATGACGATAATCGCCAGGAGAATCCTGTTGTAGCGCGGGCCCTTCTTCTGCATGTAGAAGTAGATGGCGAACACTGCGACCAGGGGCAGAACGTTAGGAATAACGCCATCGAGAATCGACTGAAGTTCGATGGTGTTGCCAGCGGCCATCGTGAAGGCAAGCGGAGTGGTGATGGTGATGTAGGAGCTGGAGAGGGCACCCATCATGATGAGGCCAAGGATGTTGGCGGCGTAGATGATGGACTGCATCATGCCAGACTGAAGGATGCCCGTTATGGACTCGCGGCCCAGCTTATACCCATAGTGGGTGATGAAGTACTGAATGATAATCGTCACGCCAGGCCAGAGAATCAGAGGCATAATGCCACCGATTGGGTTGCCCTCAGCTGCGAAGGGAATGAAGATACCAAAGATGACGGGCATAACGACTGCCCACACGATGCCATCGCCCATTCCGGCAATCGGGCCCATGAGGCCAGTCTTGATAGAAGTGATCGCCGATCCAGGAATCTTGCCCTCGATTGCCTTCTCCTCCTCCATGGCAAGTGAAATGCCCTGGATGATGCCACCGAGGGTACCCTCGGTGTTGAAGAAGACGAGGTGACGCTTCAGTGCATCAGAAAGGTCTTCCTTGTTGGGATAGAGCTTCTTGAGCGCGGGAGCCATGGAAGCGCAGAACACGAGAGACTGAAGACGCTCGTAGGAGTTGGACTCCTCGCAGCCAAAGTAGTAGAGCCAGAAGGACTTGGTAACGTCTGCCTTGGAGAGGATGTGCTCCTTCTCGACCTCTTCCTCGACCGCCGTCTTATCGGCAAAGATGCTCACGTTGGTGGTGTCGGGGAACACGATCATGCGCATGACGATGGCTATGATGAGACCAAAGATGGCCATGCCCATGACGGGGATCTGGAGGTACGCCACGGCGAAGTAGCCCAGGAAGAAGAACGGGATGAGCTCCTTCTTGCCAATGACCATGATGGTGAGGGCGAAGCCGAGGGCAGGAAGAATGCCGCCCATGACCTCAAAGGAGTGAAGTAGCACGTCAGGCAGCGCGTTGATGAGCGCGTTGGCCCAATCGGCGCCAAAGTAGTCGATAACAAAGACGAACGGGAAGCGAATCACAAAGCCCATCAGCGCGGGGAAGAGGTAGGCGCAGCGCATGATTCCAGCGATGTTGGCCTCCTCAGCGTACTTGTCGGCCATGTGCACCCAGAAGGCGTTGGTGGTACGACGGAGCTGGTCGACAAACACGCCGATGACGCCAAAGGGTACGGCCAGGGCAACGGCGAGCTCCGGGGTCATACCAGACATGACGCCAAGCGGGATGGCGATGGTGCCGGCAAGTGCGGGGTCGTTGGGGACGTTGCCACCGGGGGTCGACGTGACGCCGAGGTAGACAAGCTGAAGCGCAGCACCAATCTCCATCGAGAGGGCCATCTGGCCAGTGATAAGGCCAACGAAGACTGCGATGGTCGTGGGCTGGAGAAGGGCACTGGAGATCGTGTAGCCAAAGCGAAGCCTTGCGATCCAGTAGTAGAGACCCATGCAAATTGCAATGCCGAGAGTACTCATTCGGAATCTCCTAGTTCACTATTGCAGAGCGAGATGAATATCGGAAGAAACTATCCGCGGTACTTCTTGAGAATGGACGAGACGTCTTGGGGTGCGTCCTCCGGAATCGTCTGGAAGACAATCGAGACTCCCTTGGCGCTAAGGTCCTCGCAAATCTTTGCGTCGGCGTCGTCCAGCGTGATGTTCTGGAAGACGACCTTGCGAGACGGGCCTCCTCCAAGACCACCAACCTGCACGGAGTCAACCGTTATCCCTGCGTTGTAAATGCTCTCAAGAACTTGGAGACTCGGCAGCAGAAGAAGAACTCTTCCTTCACCAAAGACGCCATCCTTGTAGGACTTGACGGCATCCTCCTGGGTAAGGCAATCAACCGTGATTCCTGCAGGAGCAGACAGCAGATAGATGCTCCTCATGAACTCGTCTTTGGCAAGCTCGTCGCTCACGATGACGATCTTGTTTGCCTGAACCTGGTTCACCCACTTGGTCATTACCTGGCCATGGATAAGGCGAGAGTCAACGCGCGTAAGAACGATCTTTCCCATATCCAACCTCCTTTCCCTTATGCTTTCTGGGCCATGGTGCTTCTGACAGCTGCTACAACATCCATGCAGGCGCCCTGGCCAGCAGCGAGAACTGCGTCGAAGTCGAGTGCCCCATCGTTCTGGAGCTCGACACATGCTTCAAGAAGCATGGGCGCATTGAGGCCGCAGAAGACCTTGATGCCCGTCTGGTTGCCAACTACTGCAGCGACATTTGAAGTCGTGCCGCCGATGAGATCGGTGAGGATGAGAGAGTCAGGGGTCATAGCCTCAGCGTGCTCCTTGACCATCTGCATGTACTCGGGAAGGGTGTAGGTGGGCTCGAGGGGAATCTCGTGGACAAAGTCCACCTTGCCAAGGAGCATCTCAATCCCCTTGACGAGCGACATCCCCCATCCCCCATGTGTCAGCAGGAGTATTTCCGCATTGCTTTCCGACATTGCACTCGCTCCCCTTTTGAATTGGAACTCGATATCGAATTGCTTTTACGCTCATATCAGAACATTTTAAATGCGTACTGGAATACTTTTAGCTCAAACCGATACGTTTGGGAAACGCAACGTAACAAATAAGCAAATCACTACTCCGAACGGTAGCTTCTTTCCTGTTAAACGGTATCTCTATGAGTCGGAAAACTAATCTGATTAAATCGGTACGGTTATTATCAATTGCAGTACAGTAACGTATCGCAGCAGTCATTCGCATTGCATTCTGCGGGAACTGAACGGTAAGAAACGCCAGTCGTCACGCATGTGCATTCCTGGCTTTCGATACGACTTGACTTGCGAGTTCTCAGGTGGCACAGGGGCATCATTGGGGGATTTGTCTATGTATGAGATGTTCTACGAGCAGCTCGAGCAATTGGCTATCGTGCCATGCGTTGTACTTGAGAGAGTCGAGGATGCTCTACCGCTGGCGGACGCGCTTGTTTCAGGTGGCATGCCGTCAGCAGAAGTAACATTCCGCACCCCCGCCGCGGCGGACTGCATAGCCGAAGTGGCAGCCAAGTGCCCCAGAATTTGCGTGGGAGCTGGTACGGTACTCACCGTCGAGCAGTGTGACAGGGCCATCGACTCCGGCGCAAAGTTTATTGTTAGCCCCGGTTACTCAGAAGCGGTTGTACGGCACTGCATTGAGCTGGGCGTTCCCGTACTGCCAGGCACGGTTACTCCCTCGGAAGTTACGGCAGCCGTCAACCTTGGACTAGGGGTGACGAAGTTCTTCCCCGCAAAGCAATATGGCGGAATTGAGACCATCAAGGCACTGTGCGCACCCTTCATTGGGCACCGGTTTATGCCCACGGGTGGAATAAACCTCGATAACCTCGAGGACTACCTAGGATATAAGGGAGTTGTTGCCTGCGGAGGAACGTGGATGGTGAAGCCCACCCTCTTCTCGGATGGAAACTTCTCGGCGGTCCAAAGCGAATGCGAGAAGGCAATGAGGCGAGTACGTGAGATCAAGGCTCGCATGCGTGCATAAGATAGAGGTTACAGACGGGAGCACCCGGTCGGCCGAGCGCTCCCGTCCTTTATCGCATCACTGATAGTATCTTTGGTTCTTCTCTAGTCATGCGGAAGCTGATAAGTATTAGCCGGTACTGTGTTCTGCTTTCCCTCTGGGTTACATCTCGCCTATTCCATGTCTCAGGTAATCGGCGATTTCCTTGGGATCATTGCAGCCACTGATAAAGTCCGAGAAGCCTCCCCTGCTTGCGAGAACCGCAACCTTAGAAAGAAGGCGGACATGGGTTGTTCCCGCTTCCCCAGTGGGAACAAACAAGGCCACTGCAACGGTAACCGGATTTCCGTCGAGGGATTCCCAGACAATAGGTTGGTCAAACTTCGCTAAACACACCGCCGGGCGCAAGATACTATCACTCTTCGCGTGGGGAATGGCGAGACCGTCCTCCATACCCGTCGGCCCCAGTTTCTCCCTTTCGAGAAATGCGGAATATACCATGTCCACATCGGTTCCAATGCCCTGGTCAACCGCAGATTGCGCAATAAGTCGTAGCGCTTCGTCCTTTGTCCGGCAATCGACCCCGACAAGTACCTGCTCTTTGGTAACAATTGGTTCTGTCATCGCTAATCCTCTTGGCTCCCATACTCAATAGAAGCGCTTCGGGCGGCCTCAGACAGTACCGCAACCGCATCTATCGCCATGCTTGCCAGACGATACGATTCCTCATAGTCGTGATTTTCCATAATGGGGGTGCGGACTCGAAGTTGGACCACGGGGTGGTCCGGGACTGGAGGTCCGCATGTATGGCAGGGACGACGTGGAGCTCGCGCTCTACGCCCTCGAGGAGGGCATGGGCGCGAGGGGGGCGGCCGAGCTCGTGGGCTGCGGCGTGACCGCCGTGAGGGAGTGGTCGAGGGGGCACCTCCCCCACTCGGTCGCCGGGTGTGGTAGCCTGCGTGGCGGGCGCGCACGGTCGCGCCCGGGACGACGCACGGAGGCGGTTGCCATGGCGAGGTCGGACGAGGCCGAGGACCGCGGCGCGGGGCTCTACGACGCCCCCGCCACCGGCCCGCTGTCGGGGCTCAACCCCGACCAGGTGGAGAACAGGCTGCTCAGGGCGGTGTTGGACGACCTAAAAGCGGGAGGCTCGCTCCCGGGTTTGACCTCCAACAGGAGCAAGGCAGAGCTCGGCGAGAGATTGAGGCGGGAGACAGGCCTGCCCCTGCGCCCCATCGCCCGCTTCCTGGGGATATCGAAGAGCTCCTGTTTGTATTCAATAGGAACTGCGCGGATGTCGCACGGGATGTTGAGCACCGTGCGCATCGTAATTTGAGCACCTATCGCATGAGCAGCTGCGCCCCTTGACACACAACAGGATATACGCGAGATGGACGCGAGAGAAGTGCCACGGGCGAGAATATCCAGGGAGCTCGGGATGAGCCGCAATACGGTCGCAAAGCACGCCGAGATGCGGGACATGCCGCCGGCAGCGCTTGGCGAACGCGAGGGTGAGACCAGGCTCTACTACTGCGACAGCCGCCGCGCCGACCAGAAGGGAGACTGCGGGCGCAACCACTCTGAAATCAGGAAGATGCCGCCGAAGGGCCCGGGCGGAGTCTCGTTCGACACAATCGGGGGACGCCGACTGCGCGCTCGTAATGAGCGAGGTCAACTCTGACCCCAGGGGCAAGCTCGCATGGATGACGCCGGCGCGTTCGGGATAGAGGCCGTGGGCGTCGACGAGCTCGATCTCATCCCTCGCGTGCGTCGAGCTGCGTCCAGCTGGGTCCCGGAACCGGCCAGCCGGATAGAGACGCTCTGCCTCCGGGAGCCAGTCGAACGGCCGCGGGGAAGGCTTCCACCTGCGGTTTCGCCCCCACCAGCCATACCCCGGAAGCCGACGTGGCGTTCCGCCAACTGCCAGAACGCCACGTCTGGCTATAGTGTTCGGTTGAGATTCGAATTCAACTCTAATACCGCAAGGCGCTGGCCAGAACACGCTAGTCCCTCTTGAACAGGTCGCGGGTGTAGACCTTACTAGAAACTTCAGAGAGTTCGTCAGCCCAACGGTTAGCTACAATCACATCACAGCGATTCTTGAACTCATTCAGGTCGCACGTTACCTCGCAACCCAGGAACTCGTTTTTCTTGAGCGTAGGTTCATACACGACCACGGGAATACCTTTGTCGCGCAAGCGCTTAATGACGCCCTGAATCGAGGAGGCACGGAAATTGTCGCTTCCTGACTTCATTGTCAGGCGGTATACGCCCACGACGGGCTGGCTCACGCCCTGATAGACCAGCCTCACGATGCGGGCCTCCACCTGCTCGGCGACGAAATCCTTGCGGGTGGCGTTGGCGTCCACGATTGCCTGTATTAGGTTCTGTGGCACGTCCCGATAGTTGGCCAGCAGCTGCTTTGAGTCCTTCGGCAGGCAGTAGCCGCCGTAGCCGAAGGAGGGGTTGTTGTAGAAGTCCCCAACACGCGGGTCCAAGCACACACCTTTTATGACATCGGCGGTGCTGAGCCCCTTCACCTCGCAATAGGTGTCCAGCTCGTTAAAGTAGCTCACACGCAGCGCCAGGTAGGTGTTCACGAAGAGTTTCACTGCCTCGGCTTCGATGGTGCCGAGCAGCAGCTCCGGGATGCCCGTGGTGCCGTCAGCATTGGAACGTTCCCGCTCAGTGGGGTCAGCGCCCTCGGCGAGCAGCCCGGCAAACGCCCTAGCCGCCTCCATTGCCTCGGCGTCGTCCTTCGGAGCCCCTACCACGATGCGGCTTGGGTGCAGGTTGTCGTAGAGCGCATGGCCCTCGCGTAGGAACTCCGGCGAGAAGACGATGCGCTTGTCGCCTAGACGTTTGCGCAGCCCCTCGGTGTAGCCAACCGGGATGGTAGACTTGATCACAATCCATGCAGCCTGGTTCACCTTGCGCACGGCGGCTATCGCAGCCTCCACGGCAGAGGTGTCGAACGAGTTGGTCGCGTCATCGTAGTTCGTGGGCGTCGCAATCACGGCGTAGTCCACGCCCGCATAGGCTGCATCCATGTCGAGCGTCGCCGTGAAGTCGAGCTTTCGCTCCCCTGCCTTCACCTCGGCGAGGAAGGTCTCGATTTCCCGGTCGTGTATCGGACTCTCAAAGCGATTCAGCTTCTCCACCTTCTCGGGTACGATGTCGACAGCCCTCACCTCATTGTTTTGCGAGAGCAGCATCACAAGAGAGAGACCAACGTACCCGGTTCCTGCTACCGCTATCTTCATCATTAGACTCCAATCTCTTTGAGACTGATATGTTCTGATATGTTCGATCGTTTGAACAGTATTTCACCGCTTAATAAGCGGTTTCAAATAGCGAAACTGCCCGCAACGCCAATAGGCAATAGCAAGAATCCCGAAAGTAAGAAAACATTTGCAAATTAGGGAAGCAACAAGTGGAAGAATAAGAAATGAGAATAGGATGCGGCAAATGAGGGCAGTTAGGATGCCGATGCCAATTTCGGGAAGGAAGGGTTTCAGACATGACAAGTTCCGCCCGAATCCTTTCCAGATGAGAAAGTAGAACATCGAGAGCATGTGCAAGCAGAACGCACAGGCTATGCCGTATGCGACAGTGAGAATAGATCCGCCGGCAAGGCCAACAAAAAGACCCGCGAAAGTCAAGGCGGTGTTGACAAGCCCGGCTTTGAACATATAGTTTGTTCGACCCAGACTCTGGAAGAAAGCGCCTGACGGGTTGCCCACCATCTGGAAATAGACAGAAATCGAGAGAACGGCGAATACGGGAACAGAGGGTTCCCAACCCGGTCCATAGAGAACCTCGACTATCTCAGATGATGCACAGAAGAAAACCACGGCAACAGCAATGCCAACAAGCGAAAGTAGCTTCTCGACCTTCATGAAATAGCCGAAGATGACGTCCGGATTGTCCTGATGCTCCGCCATATAAGGCTGTATCACGGAGCCAATAACACTTGAGAATGCGGACATTGGGTAGCCGGTAAGCTTATACGCTTTATCGTAATAGCCGAGTTGCACACTGCCAAGGAAGCGGCCAACAAGCATGTTATCGAGATTGCGCGAAAAGTAGTTAATGAGGCTGAACCCGAATTGGTAGGCCGAGTAGGAAAAGATCCGCTTGAGAGGTGTCATGAAATGGAGACTAATCTTTCGTATGGGTCTCGAGATAAGGTTCCATACTAATACGACGCCGGTCGACATGGCCGTCTGGAGGACGAGCGCGGCTGCACCCCACCCTGCTAGAGCAAAGGCTATGGCGAGAGCACCTGAAACTAATGTGGCAACAACGAGTCGTATGGCTATGAGGTCAAATCTCTTGCCCTTGAGCATCAGACCTTCTGGAACTGAGTTCAACGTCGAGAACAGCAAAGTCGGGGATGCAGCGCAGCAGAGCATCACCAGCCTGCCGTCGTTGTAGAAGATGGCAATGAGGGGCGAGACCGCACAGAAGGCCACGGCAAGCCCGATTGCTAGGATAATCGAGAAACCGAAGAGTCCACCATAATCCTGCTCAGTAAGATCTCGGTATTGGACGATTGCTGTACCGATGCCCATATCCGAAAGCAAGGAGAATAGGCCAGTGAACACGGTAACGATGGCGACAAGGCCGAAGTCCTCAGGCGAAATGATTCTGGCAAGGACAGCAGTAATAACGAGCTGCATGCCCATACTGATGTATTTGGATCCGAACTGCATGAGAGCAGCCGCCCTCATGCCAAAGCCCCGTTTAGCCATGACCCCTTATGCTTTCTTCGATGCCTGAATGATGCGGCGCCCTAGGGCTGTCCCATACGCGATCCTTTTCGGAAGACCTTCGATCGCCTTCTTCGATGCGTATCTCTTGATAGCCTTGTACTTCCCCTCATCCAATGGGAAGCACTTGATCGCGTTGAAGATCGCCGACGTTTGCTTGGCGTTCTCTTTCCAATTGAAGAGCCTGAGGGCTTTGTCACGCGCCAGCTTCTGCTGTTGCCGAACAACGCCCGGGTTGTCGATATAGAACGCCATCTTGTCAGCTAGGTCGTTAGAATCGCAGATGGACATGGGCCAGTAGTACGCGTCGGCCCGGCAGTAATTTCGCGCCACTTTCACAAGCGCCCCGCAAGTATCGTCAACGACCTCGTTCATAGGGGGATAATCCGTCGTGATGACGGGAAGGCCGCTCGAGAGGGCCTCGTACATGGTCAGGCCGAGACCGTCGAGCCGCGTGGGGTATACGTATACGTCACCGAGGTAGTAGAGCCCGGGAGCCGTCACGGTCTTGTGGATAACCCGGATGCCGTAAGACTCGAGTTCGTCTTTCGTGTAGTCGGTGATGTTCTCGATGGGAACTTGAGTGTGTATGACGAGCCTCGAGCGCTTGTAAAGCCCGTGTTCGATATAAGCTCGAGCAAGAACATCTGTCCCCTTCCTGGGTGACATCCCGGCTGAATGGAAGAACGTGATAACCCCGTCGTTGTCCTCGATGGGATGACGTGTAGGAGGCCTGTACAAATCGACATCTGTGCCCCATCGAAGGTACAGCGCTTGTTTGTGGTGGTCCATGGCTTCCAAGTGCCGCTTGGTGTTGCAGATGACGAAATCGTAGATATCGAAGAACGGAATCGTGTCCTCTGTGTAGTAATCGACGTAGGCTCCGATAGCGACATCCGGAAATTCTTTTTTGGTATCCGCGAGAATCCCGTATTCACGCTGCTCATTGAAGAGAATGACATCGATACCGTTCTCTTTGATCCAGCGAAAGAACTGGGGCTTGTCTATACGAGAGGTGACCTCACCATACCTCTTCCCCCAGGTGACGTAGGGAAAATCCCAATTGGGATCGCCCTGCCCTGTTTTCTCTCCCCCGCGGGCGAATATTAGCACCTTGTTGTCGTTTTCGAGCGCCTCGTAGTACATCTTGCTGACGTAAGCCGCGCCGCGCTCAAACCATGTTGTGACTATCCCTATGGTAAGCAAATCGTTCTCCCTAAATCTCTTATTGCAAACAAGCTTTAGCTCTTGCTAAAACCGATAGCTCGGTAAATCAGCTCGGAGAGTTGGTGCAGCGCGAAGGATGCGAGCAGAGACCAAAAGACGGCACCGAGGATGACGAGGAGCGGACTGTCAGGGAAGACCAGCGCCAGTGAAAAGTCGCCCAGAATCAATACCTGGTGCACGAGGTAGACCTCGTAAGAGTACGAATCGCTCCACCTGAGCGCGCGATCCAAAGCCGAGCTCGGCTCGCAGGAACTCCCGTCCAGAAGGAGCCTTCCAGCCGAGAACAAGAGGAATCCGCCAAAAAGGTGTAATGGATAGTAGGGCGAAGCGCCCGTCAGCTCATATACAGCCACCGAGACGATGCACCCCCCCGCAGCAAATAGCTGTAGCAGTCATGGCGCGTCGCTCAGGAGCACCTTCACGTACAAGCCTCCCGATGCCGAAAGCCAGCACGTAACAACAGCACCACATACCCTGAGCCGCCAGGTGGTTGCCGGTAAAGAGCACCAGCGCAGCAATAAGCGCAATGGGCCAAAAGCGCCAGCGCTTCCATATCCAACTCAGGAGAGGCGTCATCAAGTAGCAAAGCAATATAGCACTCACATACCAGAGGTGATGACCATTGGGAATGGACCCCGTCCTCACGCCTGTAAGGGACAAAAAGACCTGTTGTGCTGAGGGCACGTGCATGGTCAGCAGAGCATCGGCGATGAGAAGCGGAACGAGAACGAGCCAGTAGGGAACGGCAATGCGCAATAGACGCTTTCCGTACCAGTGCCCGACGCCGCTTATGTCGGCGTGCAAGCCGTAGAGCCAGCCAGATATGACAAGGAAGACCTGGACGCCCACGTTTAGGGCCCAAGCCGCAGCTAAACCGTAGCACTGGCACAGGTGGCACGCCACAATACAGCACATTGCGGCGAAGCGCAGTGCGCTTATCGACCAGTCAGTGCGCCTAGCCACGAACACCCCCCGCTAGCACGTCCGCGATGCGCTCGCTCGCATGTCCGTCGCCGTAGGGGTTCGAAGCGTGGCTCATTGCCGCGTACTCAACCGGGTCGGAGAGGAGCCTCGAGAACTCGCGGTAGATCACGTCCTCGTCGGTGCCCACGAGCTTGAGCGTCCCCGCGGCCACGCCCTCCGGACGCTCCGTGGTGTCGCGCATCACGAGCACGGGCTTGCCGAGGGAGGGCGCCTCCTCCTGTATGCCGCCCGAGTCGGTGAGCACCAGATAGGAGTGCGCCATGTAGTTATGGAAATCGAGCACGTCCAGGGGCTCTATGATGTGCAGGCGGTCGAAGCCGTCGAGCTCCTCGTGGGCGGCCTTGCGGACCTTCGGGTTCATGTGTATGGGGTAGATCGCTTTGGTGTCCGGGTGCTCCTCCATGACCCTGCGGATGGCCCGGAACATTCGGTGCATGGGCTCGCCCAGGTTCTCGCGGCGGTGCGCCGTGATGAGGATGAGGCGGCTACCCTCGGCCCAGTCCAGCTCGGGATCGGCGTAGTCCTCGCGAACTGTAGTTCGAAGAGCGTCGATGCCCGTGTTGCCCGTGACCCAGATGCGGTCCGCCGGCTTGCCCTCGTCGAGCAGGTTCTGTCTGCTGGTCTTCGTCGGCGCGAAGAGCCAATTGGTCACGATGTCCACGGCCTGGCGGTTGAACTCCTCCGGGAAGGGCGAGTAAATGTCGTGGGTCCTGAGGCCCGCCTCCACGTGCCCCACGGGGATCTGCAGGTAGAAACACGCCAGGGCCGCCGCGAAGGAGGTTGTGGTGTCACCGTGCACGAGCACGGCGTCGGGCCTCTCGTCTTCCAGGATGGGTTTCAGCTTCGTCAGCACGTCGCAAGTGACGTCGAAGAGCGTCTGTCCTGGTTTCATGATATTCAGATTGTGGTCCGGGATGACGCCGAAGACGTCGAGCACCTGCTTGAGCATCTCGCGGTGCTGACCCGTAACGGTCACCACCACGTCGAAGTCCTTAGGACGCGCCTTCAGAACGTTCGCCAGCGGACACATCTTAATCGCCTCGGGGCGGGTCCCGAAGACGAGCATCACTTTCTTCTTGTTGGTCACTTTCCGGTCCTTTTTCGTAATCGAGCACAGGTGCATCAACGTCTATTGTCGAATTAATTACGGCGGCCGATGATGGAGCTAGATAAGGCTCTCTCTTATGCAGCAAGCGAGCTGGACCCCCCACGACCGAATAATCCGGGACGTCATGGGTAACGACCGCGCCCGCGCCCACGATTGAATGAGCACCGACGATCTCACCTGACATGATCTGGGCACCATATCCAATCCAGACATCATCTTCGATTATTATGTCGGCCTCGTCTTCCCCCTGCTCTATCATCGGCATATCAAGCCTATCATGCCGGTGCATGTCGGTCCGAAGATGAACGGCATAGGAAAGCATGCAATCTCGCCTGATGATTATCTTTGCGTTTTCGGATGCCACCAGCATCCCGCCGTTTACGTAGGAGTTGTCCCCGATGAAAACGTGCTCAGGATGGCGCAGCTCTACGTTCGAAGTAACGCGGCCAGTGCTGCCATTAGCCCGTAGTTGCTGATTGAGGCGAGCTTCGCGTGCATGCAGAAGAGACCGACAAAAATGATTGAGCAGAGCCGTCCACATTTGATTAGCCACGGGAATCATCACCCTCATTACCAATGAAATCTCCGGGCCTTTTGTTTTCTAAGAGTTCTCGCCAAGAGTTCACATACCGGTCAATCGAGAATCGTTTGAACGATTCCTGCAGCGATTCGAGCTCACGCATATAGTCTTGCTCGGAAAGACTCAGTATCCGGTTGACATGTGCCGCCAAGTCGTCTGCATTGCCCACCCTGAAAACATATCTCTCATCATGGTCGAGGACCTCCGGGATGCCTCCAGCATCGCTGCCGACAACAAGCGTTCCAGACATGACAGCCTCGATTAGAACCCGCCCGAAAGCCTCTGGCCACTCTGAGGGAAGGACAAAGACCTTGGCCGCTGCCATCCTTTGGTAAAGATCCTCGCGGGACATCCAGTCATGAATGGTGACGCCCTCCTGCGCGCCACACCACTCAGCAAGCGCTCCTCTTCCAATTAGCTCTAAAGGTTCAGAATGCGCGAAACTGCCCGCCGCTCGAACAAGAGTTGGTATGCCCTTCTCTTTGGTAAGAGAACCAGCATACAGTACCCCGTTCTTGCGGTCGCAGGGAACTGCCGCAATGGCGCCCGTATCAACAGCGTTTGGAATGACGTGTGAATCCTTCTTGGTAATCCCATAATGCGCGTGAAGATTAATCATGTAATGCGATGGGGAGGCGATGATGTCAACCCACCGGAGCTGATTACGAACGGTATGCCTGTATGCTTTCTGGATAAACCCGGGGAGTTTACGTTGGACAAGCATGGGATCCCTAAGAACCAGAACGGTACGGGCTCTTGAAGCACTGGCAGCCTTCCAAAGAGATGGTCGGGTGAAGACGTCCTCGTTAGAATTAAAAAGCACTGTCTCATACCCGTGATTAGTAATGAAAGACTGGTATGTTGCGGTCACCCGACGGCTGGGGATAAACATCCTCAGCAATCGGCGAGCCTTCTCGTACTTACTCTCGAGGTGGGACCTGTTCAATCCATCAAGCCAGAAATGCGACATTTCAGGAATATTAATCTCGTACACGGTCACGCCATTGAGAGTGCGAACCGAATCCTCAAGCCCGAATGTAAGCACGTCAGCCTCTCCGGGCAGTCCCTCAGCGATGAGTTGAGTCGACACCTCGGCACCACCGACGATGTTGGGATCGTAATAGGGAGAAACAAGCAGGATAGAAGACATAACGCGCAATCACCTCATATGTTTCACCGAATCGACAACATCAGCCCTGAAAGAATCCGCAGCACCGTTGATAGAGGCGTAAGCAGACCCGAAGATGACAACGAAGACGAAGAACCAACTACGACCTTGGAAGATGTTGGTTACGAGGGCAACAACCAATGTAGCCAACAACAGGTATCGACACAGCGAAGATGCCTGGGAAGTCTTAGCAAAGGACTCAGCAACCTTCGCTCTAGCCCAATAAGAGCATAAGATGCCAATCAGAAGTAAAAGAGCGAAGAGGCCGAAAGCGTATGAGAAGTACAGATAAGAGTTGTCCCAGACGGTTGAGAGACTAGCACCAGCTATTCCCTCTCCACCTGCTGAAGCTGAAAAAGCATTCGTCGGAAGAAAGAGATTGAGAAGCATCTGATCGGAAAACATCTCATGCCAAAGGGCAAAGCGCTCATAGAGGCTGCTGAAGTTCAGCGAACCCGCACTTCCCGCTAGGGCCACGACGCCGATTATGACAATGCCAACTGCTAATATGCTGTTGAGGAATCTTGATGCCTTTCCTCGCGATAGTTTCCTAACCCCAAAGTAGAGAAGAATGGCTACAGCCCCGAACAGAGACGAACGGTTGTTGTAGAGAAGGAAGCATGCGAAACAAAGCACTATGAGAAAAAGTTTCTTCCACCCCTTCATAGACTCATTGGACAGGAAGACGCACATGGCAGCGAGGGCATAGAGGGCGCACTTTACAGATGTCCCTGTTGGACCAGGAAGCCTCATAGCTCCACCACCAGAATTGATGGCAATTTTCGAAACCGGATCGGTCCCCCAGAACGTGTATCCCGTATAGAAACGCGCCGTCCAATCAAAGCCATTAGTTGCCTCGATAAAGTACATAACAAGCGCGATGATTACGTAAAGCCCCATGGTAAAAGTTAGGGCACTCATAAACGAATGAGCTGCAGATTTGCTCAATCGGGCCGAGCACATCAAAAGCAAAAAGAACACAGGGATGTAAACATCCCTTATCACGAGCGCGGCGTTAGCTGTGTTATCAAAAGCTACACCAAGACAAAAGACTATGCAGAGCAAACATAAGAGCACGAGCCCCGTTTTTGAAACTCCCCTGACTAATCCGTTGAATGCCCCCGCGAGAAGGGCGATGACGAGAAGCGCTTCCGGCACATAGGTCTTCAAAGCGAAGAGCGTGCTGTTGCCAAGAGTGAATTTGACGACCAGTCCATAGTAAAGAGACCAGATGAGCGCAATGATGGTGCAGGCAATAAAAACCCATTCTCCAGCCCGCAGGTGCAAGGTCTGATCACTGCTTTTTATGTTGCGCGATGCGCCCGCTACAATCAATTGACGTCCTCCCCTATGGAGCGGATGAGCTGCAGCAACCGTTTCGCGGAGTTGTGCCATGAGTAGCCATTCAGACAAGTGTCAGAGGGAATCAATGGTTGAGGCAAACCATTCAAATCTTCAAGTGGGACATGTGGATCGATATATACCACCGCATCCCCGTACACCTCGTGCATGACTTCGGTATCAGACACAACCACACACGAGGCCCCTGAGGCCATCGCCTCCATGGGTGGTATCCCGAAACCCTCGTAAAAGGTAGGGAACAAGAACCCCCTGCATTTGGCCATAAGCGCCTTAGCCTCGCCATCCGTGACGTAGCCGAGGTAACGCACGTTGCCCGCTTCGGGGATGCCGTGCTCGCCAAAGACCTTCGCGTTCATGCCTCCCGCTATGGCCACGGTCTCTCCGGGGTTGAGCAGCGCCGTCTCCATAAGCCATCTCAGGTTCTTGTTGGGCGCGAGCGAACTCATGGCGAACCAATAGCCATCGGGCTTCAGGTCGTACCTTGCGAGAGCACTCCCGTCAGCATCGACACGCTGCATATGCTGCCAAGCGTTGGGGATTACCGTGATCTTTCCCCTCGCCGTCGGGTAGTACTTCTCTATCTCACGCTTGGAGAACTCGGAGACTGTGATGATGGCCTTCGCACGCTTTATAATCGCCGAAAACAGGATCCGGTACCAGGCAATGAATTTCTTGCTGTAGTTACCCTCGTTGGCGCGTACCGCCATGTCGTGGATGCACACGACCCCGGGGTTGCGCATAGGGGCCGTATTGCACAGACTCACGCCGAGAAAGCCGTTCTTACGGCAGTACGCCGAGAACTCCACTTGCTCCCACCAGTGCCCGGAGCGCCCCCCGTACCGCACGTAATGGATACTGGCAAGATCAAGCGGTTTCACAAGCTCCACTCCGCGCGGAACCACGACCACGGCCTCGCCTGGCGAAACCATCCCATCGAGCTCCCGCACGATCTCTCGCGCATAACGGTCCACTCCCGTCACCTGGCGAGTCAGGAACCTCCCGTTGATTGCGTATCTTGTCATCTGCCGCTTTCCCGTCGTATCTTCCTTATCATCCTCGCCGGTACGCCAGCCCATACCTCGTACTCGCCCGTCGATTTCGTGAGCACGGCATTCGCTCCGACTACTGCGCCCCTGCCGACCACAAGCCTCCCGTCAGAACAGAGCACCTTCGCGCCTGTGCAGACGATTGCGCCCTCTCCAATCGTCACGCCGCCGAACCTCCCGTCGCCGTCGTAGCCCGGCCAGTTCGTCGCATCGCCGATGGTGACGTTCTGGCAGATGACCACGCCGTCTCCGATGACCGTCGTAGGGTGTATGACGGTACCGATGCCGTTGTGCAGGAACTCCACATCACATCCCACCTCCACGCCCGGGGGAAGGTCGAAACCAAAGAGGAGCACAAGCAAGGCCTGGGCGAAGCGCCTCCGATACGCCCCCCCTCGACGGCTCCATGCGGCTATGCGCGCCGCCCTAGACACGGGAACCTCCCCGTACCTTGGCGAGCTCCTCCTCACAAACCGCACGCATCTGCTTCTTGAAGCGCTCCTCGCTGAAGCGCTCACGGGTGTGCTCTGCTATCTCCTGGCGCGACATTGCCACGCCCTCGCGCTCGAAACGCTCGATACATGCAACTAGTGACTCTGCTATCTGCTCGCCGAAGAGGAGGCCGGTTTGCCCATCCTCCACGGTCTCAAGCGCGCCTCCCTCGCCGTAGGCGAGAACCGGCACGCCCGAGCCCATAGCCTCCACCGGCGTCAGGCCGAAGTCCTCGATGCCGGGGAACAGGAACGCGTCTGCCCCAGCGTAAGCCTCTGCCATTTCTTCATCGGAGATGCGCCCGCGAAACTCTACCGTAGGGCCTGCAAGCTCACGAAGCCTCTGCTCCTCCTCGCCGCCCGAGCCGATAATCACAAGCCGCCTCCCGAGCCTGTTGCACGCCTCAACGGCCAAGTCCACTCGCTTGTAACGCACGAAACGCGACACCACCAGGTAGTATCCCTCGGGCTCGCAAACCTTCGTCGCATGGATGGGCGTGGCGGGGTGCACGGTCACAGAGTCGCGACGGTAGAACTTCTTGATGCGCTTCCCCACGTAGTCGGAATTTGCCACGAACCTGTCCACCCGCTGCGCGGCCAAGTAATCCCATTCTCGGATACCAGGGATAACCCGCTTCATGGCAAAGCGCCTCACGGCGTCGGTCTGACGCATATAGTCGTAGTAGAGATCCCATACGTAGCGAATGGGACTGTGACAGTAGCATACGTGCACCGCGTCGGGCCTAGTGAGCACACCCTTGCAGCAGCTCGCGCAGCTGCTCACAACCAAATCATACTCCTGAAGGTCCAACGTCTCCCATGCCTTCGGCATAAACTGTAGGAGAAGCTTGCGGTGCTTTCCTAGCACTGGCCAATCCTGGATATAGGTCGTGCGCACGTCGCACGCACGACACCACTCCGGGGCCTTGTCAGGGTCGTATACCAGAGTGTATATGGGCGCCTCGGGCCACATGTCATGGAAGCACTTCAACACGCGCTCACCGCCCCCCTGGCTGTCTAGCCAGTCGTGTACGAGGGCAACCTTGGGGCGTTTGGAATCAAAGAGCATCGAATCACTCCCAGTAATTGTCGAACCGCTCAATGTCTTCCTCGATGAGGGGACTTCCTATTTGTACCTCGATGAGGCGCAGGGGAGTCATTGCCCGCAGAGTGTGCTTAACACCGACGGGGACGTCCACCACACTGCCGGCAAACACGTCGCGTCGCAAGCCGTCGAGAACGACAATCCCACGGCCCGATATGACCGTCCACAGCTCGCGGCGGTACTGGTGGCACTGATAGGAGAGCTGGGAGCCTGCGTCGAGCATCAGCTCCTTTGTGAGTGACTCGCTACCGTCAGCGCCCACCTCACGGTCGATTACCTTGTACTCGCCCCAACGCTTGCGCTCGTACATTGGCCGAGTCGCTGCGGCACGCTTTACCTCGTCCTTGATGTGGGCCGAAGCCTCCTTGCCGGAGACGAGGATTCCGTCAGGTGTGACAACCACTACAGCATCGGAGATGCCAGCAACCACAAGTGGCAGATTGGTTTCGTTAATCACGTTGACGTTGTCCACCGTGGTCTCGTCTACGACGCATGCGCCGGAGTACGGCTCCGTCATCTCTTCGGTAAGCGTGTTCCAGGTGCCAAGGTCCTTCCATGCCCCGGAATACGGGATAACTGTGATAGATTCTGCCTTCTCGACAACCTCATAGTCAAAACTGTTCTTGGGGAGCTTCGCATAGTTTTCGCGGTAATCCTCGAAGGTAGACACGTCAAGATAGCCCTTGGCGAGTCCCAGGAGCCAGCCCAGGCGAAAAGCAAATACACCGCAGTTCCAGAGCGCACCCTGGGAGATGAGCAACCCTGCCGTATCCTCATCCGGCTTTTCGGTAAAGCGAGAGACCGGCCATGGCGTTGCGTCTTCAGTCGACGCCGGCACAATGTACCCGTATTTTTCGGAGGGGTACGTCGGCTTCACACCCAGCAGGACGAGGTCGGAAGCACCTGACTGGACGGCAGCGTCGAGGGCGATAACCGAGTCGTAGTAGGCTTGATCAGCGTAGGTGTCGATAGGCATCACAATAACCGTATCGCCTTCGTCAGCATGCTGTTCGAGCGCCAGGTTCTCGCATGCCAGTATTATGGCAGGTGCGGTATCTCTGCGCTCAGGTTCGAAAACGAGCTTTGAGCCCTTGGGAACCTGCGCCGTAATGGCGTCACGCTGGGACTCGGAGGTAGCTATGGTCACATCCTTCTGAATGTCTACTTTCCCGATCTGCCCAAAGACCCTCTGCACCATGGAGACATGATTACCGTCATCGTCACGAAGCACCTTCAGGAATTGTTTCGAACGGCTAGAGTTGGAGAGCGGCCAGAGCCGGGTTCCCGATCCCCCAGAGAGCAACACAATATGGACCATGGCTACTTGCCTCCCTTTGGGTCGAGAATCCTGTGAGCAGTATCATCCAGCCGCTCCATAAGTAAGTCAGCCTCACTTGCCGTCTTTGCACAAGATGTCAGGTACGCCTTGCACTTGGGTTCTGTACCTGAGGGGCGCACTATCAGTTTAGAGCCACCATCGAGATCGAACTCAAGCACATTTGACTTCGGAAGCATCTGTGGCTCATCCTCGCCAGCATTCATCGTTGGCATAGATTGGCCAAAAAGGTAATCCTTAATATTCAGAACCTTCAGACCACCTATCTCAGCAGGCGAAGTTTTGCGTAAGGCCTCCATGATGGCCTGCATGTCATGCACCCCAGACTCACCGGGAAATGCAACGCTAATAAGTCTGCTCCTGTAGTAGCCAAACTTCTGGTAAAGGTCCTCCAAGGCTTCCACTAAGTCACGGCCGAAAGACTTATGGTAGCGAGCCATCTGACAGATAAGCATACTCGCCACCACAGCATCCTTGTCACGAACATAGGAACCACGGAGATAACCGTAGGATTCCTCGAAACCAAACATGAAGCGGTCTGCTTGTCCCGCCTTCTCCAGGAGACCAATCTGCTCGCCGATGAACTTGAAGCCCGTAAGGGTGCGACGAAGCTCGAAGCCATACTCCTCAGCAAGGGCATCTGCCATGGCACTCGAAACCACTGTCGTAACCACAACAGTATCCTCAAGACTCTTTCCCTCCGCCTTGTAGGCGCCGACGAGATAGTCAGTAAGCAGCACACCAACTTGATTGCCGGTAAGAAGGCGGTACTGTCCATCGTGTCTAACAGCAATGCCGCAACGGTCTGCATCGGGATCGGTAGCGAGTAGGAGATCTGGCTGCTCTGTCTCGCAGAATTCAAGACCCTTCTGCAGCGCCTCTTTTATCTCGGGATTGGGATAGGGACACGTCGGGAAGTCCCCGTCGGGAACCATCTGCTCCGGCACCACTCTCACGTCCACGTTGCCAATGCGTTCGAGAGTGCGTGACACAAGCTCGAGGCCAGTACCGTTCAAGGGCGTATAGACCACTTTAAGAGGTACGTCTGAATCCAAATCGCAGGACTGGCACATTACAGCGTCTACGAAGGCGTCTAAGCATTCTTCGCCAATCCAAGAGACAAGACCCTTCTCCACTGCCTCATCAAAATCAATGCGCTTGACGTCATCGAAGACATCCACGGCATCTATCGCTGCCTGTATGTCTCTGGCCGCCTCAGTCGTAATCTGACAACCATCCTCGTCGTAGACCTTGTAGCCATTGTACTCGCGCGGGTTGTGGGAAGCCGTCACGCACACTCCAGCCGAGCACTTCAGGTACCGCACCGCGAAGGAGAGCGCCGGTGTTGGCTCAAGTCTAGGATACAGATAGGCGTGGATACCGTTCCCTGCGAGGACCTCGGCTGTCACGCGGGAGAACTCCACTCCGTTGTGGCGGCTGTCATGCGCAATCGCCACTTTGGGATCGCTGTAACGGGAATTGAGATACTCGGCGAGTCCTTGCGTTGCTTGTGCAACCGTGTGCACATTCATGCGATTTGTACCCGCTCCCATTGTGCCTCGCAGGCCACCCGTTCCAAAGGACAAATCACGCCAGAACGCATCCTCTAGCCCTTGCGGATTGCTTGCAAGCGCTTCGAGCTCGGGCATTAGCGAAGCGTCCGCTCTCTCTAGCCAGCGGTTGTACTCTAGGCGCATGCTTTTAACCGATTCATCCATTTGAAGGCCAATACCCTTTCCCGCTGCGAAAGCGGAGCGTTCATACGTATCACAGAGAGTTAAAGAATCCCTCAAGACGCAATTTCAATTACCTTTAGTAGTCATGCTGAAGTACTGCAAACCGGCACAGACAGTTTAATTGTCTCTCCTGCAAGCAGAGGGATGATGCGGATTCGCAAGACAGGGGAAAAGGAAAGTTGCACATGACTAGCTCCCCTGCGCCGTAAGAACGCACCCGACAGTCTGGATCACAATCTTGAAGTCCGCCCAGGCGCTGCACTGATTGATGTAAAGCAAGTCCAAATCAACCCACTCGTCAAAGCCAATGGCATCGCGGTTCTTTCTCGTCTGCCAGTAGCAGGTAATGCCCGGCTTCACGAGAAGACGCTCGCGCTGGTGCGGAGAGTAGAGGTCAGTCTCTCTCCTCAGCGCGGGACGCGGACCCACAATGCTCAGGTTCCCGAGAAGCACGTTGAAGAACTGGGGTAGCTCGTCGATGCTGGTCTTCCTAATGAAGTGGCCAACCCTCGTGATTCTGGGATCGTCCTTGATCTTGAAGACCGGGCCATCCTTCTCGTTAAGCTCCTTTAGCTCGGCCAGGCGTTCCTCGGCGTCCGCGTACATGGAGCGGAACTTGAACATCTTGAAGGGCTTCTCGTCCTTGCCCATGCGCTCCTGCACGAAGAACACGGGGCCAGCCGGGTCATCAATCTTGATAGCAATGGCAACTATCACGTAGATCCACCAGAAGAGGGCGAGCACCAAGAGGCTGAAGGCGATGTCGAAGGTGCGCTTGGCAAAGCGGTAGCCATAGCGGTGGGCAAGCCGCTCCACAGAAGCCTTGACCTTCTCGTCATCCTGATACTCAACGCCGGTGATGCGGTCCTGGGCAGCACCCGTTACCTCGGCATCCCCAACCACGTGAAGCGTGGGGTGCTTTGCGGACTTGTCGTTCTTGGTGGGCAGCGCAGTGGCCGATGCGCTTGGCATGGAGCCTGCATCGGCCAAGCTTAATTGTTCACAACTCTGCTGCTCCACGAAGACCCCCCCCGAAACGTTTTCGGGGAACACAGTTTATCTGGTAGTTGTTCCCCATTCTATGCTTTGGCTGCATTTCAAACCAGTGTTGAAGGCATTCGGTCTTTCACATCACAATCATCACACCAGTATGCTGAATGCTTGCAGTAGGCTTACACTTCCAGCTCGGATTCCGGCCGCTGCCGTCATGCCACACCCGCTCTATGCGAGGTACTCGCCGTACTTTCTCAGCGCCTTGGCAAGGTGCTGGTAGTGCTTCACGCAATGCGCATCGCTTGCAATGAAAGTGTAGAGTCCCTGCTTCAAGAGCTCTATTGCCGGGCGCTTCTCGGCACCCAGTCGCCCTCCTGCAATGAAGTCCGCGGACGCCTGCAGCCTGCAGCCCATGTCCACCAGCTCGCGGGCCAGGCCAACGTCACGCTGCACCGCCACGTAGCGTTCCGGGTGCGCAATGATCACGTTGTAGCCCATCCCCTGAAGCTCGAAGATGGTCCTCTCGTACTCCACAAAGCGCGAGGGCGACGCGTTTACCGAGAGTTCCAGCAGGAAGTCTGCCGTGCCGTAGCAGCCAAGCACCCGCGCCCAGTCCATGCCAAGGTCCATGAGCTTGTGGTGGTTCACCTCGAAGCCCATGTGGAGGGGGAAGTCTCCCGCCGCGTCCTGCAGCTGGTAGAAGGCCTGCCACATGGCGTCGTAGTCAAAGTAGGGGTCGCGGCAGTGCGGCGTGCAGGTTATCTCCGTCACGCCGGCGGCACGCGCGGACTTGAGCATAGCAAGCGACTCCTCCATGGAGGAGGAGCCGTCGTCTACGCCGGGAAGTATGTGGCAGTGGATGTCGTGCACGATGGCGCTTCCCTACCCTTTGCTAGTAGTCCTCGTCGTCGTAGCGGGGATAGCTGCGACCGGCGCGCGCGACGCGGGACTGCTCGGCCAGGCGCTGGTACATGGCTGTGTCGCCGGGGCCAGCCACGTGAGTGCGCTGGGACTGCGGCTGCGTTGTCACCTGCGGCTGCTGGACGGGACGCTGCGCGGTTACCACCTGGGGCTGGGCTGCACGAGCCTGCGGCTGTGCGGGCTGAGCCGTGCGCTGCGCCTGGCTCCTGCGCGGGGGCGGGCCAGCCGGGACAGGCTGCTGCGAGGCGGCGCCACCCTTGTGCATGCTGCTGGCTGGCTTTGCGGGCGCCTGCTGCGGCTTGGCCGGCACGAACTTGGGAGCGCTCGACTCCTCCTCCGCGCGGTTGCGGCGGCCACCCTCGCCATTCTCGTAGTAGTACGAGTAGTAGCTGTTGCCCTTGCCAAAGTCGCAGCCGTTCATCACGACGCCAGCCAGGTTGCAGTTGGAGGCGCGAAGCTGGTCCACGGCCTGCTGAAGCTCTGCTCGCTTGACGAAGTTCTCGCGCGCAACCAGCAGCACGGCGTCAACCTTGGTGCCCAGGACGGCCGCGTCCACGAAGGTGGTTACCGGCGGCGTGTCAAAGAGCACGTAGTCAAAGCGGCTGCGGGCATTGTCAAGGAAGCTCTGGAAGTGGTGCGAGTTGAGGATGTTCGAGGGGTTGGGAATGTGCGGCTCGGCATCCAGGAAGTAGAGGTTCTTGGTGGGCGTGCGCACGGCCGCCTGCTCCAGCGAGACCTGGCCGGTCATCACGGAGTAGATGCCGTACTGCGCATGCACGCCAATGCGGGCCGCCATGCTGCGACGGCGCATGTCGCACTCGACGAGGAGCGTGGAGGCGCCGGATGCCGCGATGGCGGAGGCAAGGTTCATAGAGACGAAGGTCTTGCCCTCGTTGGGGACGGAAGACGTAACGGCAAGGACGTGGACGGGGTTGTCAACGCTCATGAAGCGAATGTTGGCAAAGAGGGTCTGCGCGGCGTTTGCAACCGCCTGGCCCTGCTCCTCGGCTCGCTGGTTTCTCCTAGGCATCTGCTTACATCCCTTCGACCTTGGGGAAGTGCCCCACAACAGGCAGGTCGGCGATCTCCTCGGCGTCCTTGCTGTTTCTCACGCGCGTGTCCGCCATGTCTGCCACAACCACGATCACGATTGCGACAAAGAGCCCCGCGAGAAACGCCACTGCCATGTACAGCGCGCGCTTGGGGCCAGAGGGCGTGGTGGGCGCAACGGCGGAGTCGATCACGTTGACGGACTGCACGTTCATGACCTGCGCGGCAACCTCCGAGACGTCCGTCACCAGGGCGTTTGCCACCTGGGCGGAAACGTTGGGGTCCGTGCCGGTGACGGTGAGGTCAATCACGCGCGTGGTGGTGGAGCTGGTGACGTCGATGCTGTAGCCGTTGAGGTTGTCGAGCCCCAGCTGCTTTGCCACGTCGCCCTTAACGCGGTCCGACTTGATGAGGGTTGCCACGTCGTTGGTGAGCATCTGAGAGGCAGAGAGGTCGCCTTGGGTGACCGCTGTGGTGCCGTCTGCTGCCGTGGACTTGGAGAGGACGTACATCGAGGTGCTGGCCGTGTACTGGTTGGGGAGGAAAAAGGCGTACACGCCGGTGACCACTGCGCAGGCTATGGGTAGCAGGATGACAAGCCTGAGGTGCTTGCGCAGCAAATGGAGGAGTTCGAGGAGAGTCATAGACCTTTCCCTTGTACGGGAGTTTGGGGTTGGACTGACTGGGACGCGCTGACTGGCTGGGACGCCTGGGCGCGCCCGGGTGCCGAGAAGAGAGCGGCGCCGGGACCATTGGGCCGCCGGCGCCGTAGCGTGCGCTAGTCCTCGTCTTCCGCGAGGGCCTCGGCGATTTCGTCTGTGACGTTCATGGTGCTGTAGACGTTCTGGACGTCCTCAAGCTCGTCCAGGCGGTCGATGAGGCGCTGGACCTTCTTGGCGTCGTTGACCGAGACGTCGGTGGGGGTGGTGGGCACCATCGTGAGCTCGGAGCCCTTGACCTCGATGCCCTGGGCCTCGAGCGCCTTCTGGACGTCCTGCATCTTGTCGTAGGCGGTGTAAACGATCCACTCGTCGCCGGCGTCCTCGTAGTCCTCGCCGCCAGCGTCGGCCACGGCGAGCATGAACTCGTCCTCGTCCACGGCGTTCTCGCGATCGGGGACCTTCTTCTCGTCGCTGTGGATGACCTTCTCGACGGCGATGGAGCCCTTGCGCTCGAACTGGAACGCGACGGAGCCGGTGGTGCCCAGGTTGCCGCCAGCGTGCGTGAAGGCGGAGCGGACGTCTGCGGCGGTGCGGTTCTTGTTGTCGGTCAGGCAGTCAACGTAGACGGCGACGCCCGCGGGGCCGTAGCCTTCGTAGGTGATCTCCTCGTAGACGGCTGCGTCCGCGCCGGCGCCAAAGGCCTTGTCGATGGCCGCCTTGATCTTGGCGTTGGGCATAGAGACCATGCGGGCGCGCTGGACGGCAGCGGCGAGGGTGGCGTTGTTGTCCGGGTTGGGGTCGCCACCGATCTTGGCGGCAACGGTAATGTTGCGCGAGAGCTTGGAGAAGAGCGACGAGCGCTTGGCGTCGATGGCCGCCTTCTTGTGCTTGGTGGTAGCCCACTTAGAGTGTCCGGACATTGAGTCTCCTATCCACACCGCGCGCGAGCCTGGCTGCGAGGTCCGCGCTTGTACTTGATGCGGGTGCGACTGTGCGCGGCCGGATGCCGCCCTCTGGCGGCCGTGGGGGCTGCGGACGCGGTCGATACCCATGTAACCTAAGAAATTCTACTCTCTGGCGGCTGCGACGCAAGGGTGAGCGGGTGCGGGGTGGCGCGGGACGGGGTGGAAGTCCGGGTTTCTTCACATTTGGGGGCCCGGCGGCGCCCGGCTGCGCCCGGCTGCGCCCGGCTGCTACACATTCGGCGTGCGAACTTGTATCGACCAGCGCGGGATACAGCTTCGGGTGCGAACGTGTGGCGAGCAGATACACATTCAGGGTCCGAATGTGTATCGACCTGCGCGGGATACAGCTTCGTGTCCGAACGTGTGGCGAGCAGATACACATTCGCCGCCCAAACTTGTATCGGCGAGCCTCGCGACAAGCCACTCGCTACAGTCCGTACTTGGCGACGGCGTGTCGGATGCGCGCACCCCACGGCACCCAGATCGCCGCAAGAAAGCCCACCGTTGCCGCGCCGTGCAGGCAGTCCCACGGCAGGCCCGCCGCATAGGCCGTGATCACGGCCGGCCAGGTGATGGGCTCAACGTAGCCAATCACGTACCAACCGTTGAGAATCGCCCCGTACATGAGCGCCGAGAGAAACCCGTACACGTACAGCGCGCCGCGACGCTCGAGGAGGCCATGCTCCCCCAGCACTCCCCCAAGGTAGCCCACGAGTCCCCACGCATACATCTGCCAGGGCGTCCACACGCCTTGCCCAAAGAAGAAGTTCGAGACCAGCGCCGCTAGCGCCCCAACCATGAAGCCCTCGCGCCGGCCAAGCGTTGCCCCGGCGACAATGGCGATGGCCGAGACGGGCTTGACGTCGGGGATGGGCGCAAAGAGGATGCGCCCGGCCGCCGCCAGTCCCGCGAGCGTGGCGGTGGGCATGACCTGCCTAAGCGCAGGACGCGACGCCTCGTAGCTGGCAAGGAAAAGTCCCACGCAGAGAACCACCACCAGAAGCGTGAGGCCGGCAGCCGCCTGCACGCCGTTCACCGCGCATGCCCCGAGCACCGCTGGAACGGCGAGGATTGACGGCACCTCGAGGGCGGCAAAGACGCGCCTTTGCGCAGTGCCTGTGGTACTCGCTGTCATGATCCTCGCTTTCCGCCGACCGCAGTCCCGCATGCAACACTCTATGACACAACGACCGCCCGCTTGCGGGAAACAGCCACCAAGCTGCGCAGAATTGCCTAAGATGGGCATGTGCCGCACCCATCGACCGGAGGAGGCCCCATGCTCTACGTTGGAAACTTTAGCTACAACGATGACAAGGACCAGGCAAACAACTACTGCCTCATGCCGTGCGTGGTTGAGGCGGACTCGGCAGACGAGGCCCTCGAGAAGTTCGCGTCAAAGTTCGCGAGCGTACGCGCGGAGTCCGACCTGCTTGAGGGCGCAAGCGAGATCTACCTCGACTCCCTGGTGGAGCTGGAGGGCGTGCCGCAGGACCCGGTGATCACCCAGTGGCAGAAGATCGTGCCCGCCATCGACGGCCTGTGCTCGGTGACCAGCGCGCTTCCCGACACGAGCGTGGACGAGCTTGCTGCCAGCGCGTACGGCTGGGGCGGGGATGACGGCGACGAGATCGAGCTCGAGGACATGGAGGAGCTTGACGACCTCTCGGAGGACGACCTCGAGGAAGAGGGCATGGAGGAGCCGTTCCTCACCTTCTAGCCAGCAGCCGACGGTGCGCTGACGGCGCGACACTCACGCAGCGTCGCGCGCCACAACTCACGCGTGGTAGAGCCAGGACCCGGCGAGGAACTCGTCGGGTCCTTCTGTGCATGTGACGGCCCCGTCAAAGAGGAGCGAGACCGAGTCTGCCACGGCAGAGACAAACGCGAGGTCGTGCGTGGCGAGAAGGACGCTCCTCCCCTCCTGACGCAGCTCCTGCACGAGGCGTGCAAGCTTGGTGCGAGCCGCAGCGTCGAGCCCCTTGGTGGGCTCGTCCAGGATGAGAAGGTCCGGCCGCGTGAGCAGCAGCTTTGCAAACGCCACAAGCTGCTGTTGGCCTCCGGAGAGGTCAAGCGGGTTTCTCGCCGCCACGTCCGTGAGCCCCAGGCGCTCCATCATGGCCGTGACCTCGACATTGCCGTAGCCCGCACCCTTTGACCAGAGCATGAGCTCATCGCGCACGGTCTGCGCCGAGAGGATTGCGCGCGGGCTCTGCGGCAGGTACGCCTGCGACGCCGCATGGGGGCGAGAAAGACGCCCACGTTGCGGTGCAAGAACGCCGCACGCCAGCTGCAAGAGGGTCGTCTTGCCCGAGCCGTTGCCGCCGACGATTGCCGTAACCTCGCCCTGGGGTGCCGCGAGGTCAAGCCCGCGCAGAACCCAGTCAGACTTGCGCTCGTAGCGAAACCACGTGTCGCGCAGTGAGAGTGCGGGTTTCGAGTTACTGGCAGCGGGCTTGCCGGCTGGACGAGCCGCGGCCGCCGGTCTAAAGGCGCAGGCGTCAACGGCATCGTCGAGCGAGAGCTCGCGCACGCGGCCATCCTCCACACGAAAGGCGCAGGTAGCCACGTCGCGCATGGGTTCCGGCGCATGCGTTGCCACCACAACGGTGACCCCAAGCTCGCGGTTTGCGCGGAAGAGCATGGCCAGAAAGTCCTTCTCGGCTACCGGATCGAGCATCGAGGTGGGCTCGTCCAGAAGCAGCAGACGCGGCCGCATGGCAAGCGTTGCGGCAAGCGCGAGCATCTGGCGCTGGCCGCCGGAGAGGCTTGCCGTCTGGCGGCGAAACCAGGACTCCATGCCAAAGAACATGCAGGTCTCGGCAACGCGGCGACGCATCTCGGGCACCGGCGTCCCAAGGTTTTCCAGGCCAAACGCCATCTCGTGCCACACGGTGTCGCACACAATTTGGCTGTCAGGACTCTGGAAGACGAGCCCCACGGTCTGGGCGGACTCGACCGGCGAGAGTTCGCGTACCTCCTTGCCAAACGCGAGCACGTGGCCGACGAGCGTGCCCGTTGGCGAGACCTCCGGCTTGGCCAGACGCAGAAGCGTCGACTTACCAGAGCCGGTGCTACCTGTGAGCAGCGCAAACGCTCCCTCGGGCACGGCGAGCGTAACCTGCTCCAAGACTGGCGCGGGATTGGGCTCGGTGTCTGTTGCGGGGTAGGAGAAGCTCACGTCCACAAACTCGAGCGCGTTCATGCAATCCTCCCCCATCGCAAGCGTTGCCCCAGGTCAAGCGCCGTGGGCAGAAGCGCGAGCGCGACGTACGGCACGTAGCCCCACCAGGCAACCAGACGGGGCATAGTGGGATAAAAGTGCCACTGAGAGCAGGCCACATAGACGAGAAATGCGCTGGCGGCGGCAAGCAGCGCGATTCCCGCAAGCGCAAACGCGTCAGAATTCCGGAAGGAATCCGGCAGGTAGCAGCTGCGGCGGTCCGTGGCGCCCCAGCCGCGTGCGCGCATGGCGTCGGAGCGCTCGATGGAGTCCTCCATCGACCAGCTCATGAGCTGGTCCGCCACGCGCACGCCACGGGCACGAGAGCCTTCCGGCGCGGCAGCCGTGGTAGCGAGCGTTGCTGCCCGCACGGTCTGCGAACGCTGCATGAGCTGGGGCACCAGCTGCGCCGCCATCGAGGTCACGAGCGTCACCGTGGGAAGCGCGCGGGCGCCCAGCTGCAACAGCCGGTCCTGTGTGAGCACGCAGGCGGCGTCCTCAAACCACAGGACCACGGTGACGAGAAGCGCCCCGGCACAGGCCCCGTAGGCGATACTCTCCTGGTAGATGGCCATGGGCCCAAGCTGCGCCACCAGCGTGGAGCCAGACGCCGAGAAGAGAGGGTTAGCCACGGCGACAAGGGCCACCATGGGAAGCTGCCAGCGAAGGCCGCCGAGCGTGCGTCGCCATCCGCGCGCGGCAAGCGAGAACGCAAGCGCACCGGCCAGCGAAATGCCAACGCAGACCGGCTGCATCGCGAAGATGGCGATGAGGATGGTTGCGGCAAAGTACGTCGCCGGCACAGCTGGATGGCAGGTGTCGAAGGCGGTGTGTGTCTCTCTCATAGTCAGCATGTGACGAGTATGGCGCACTTTCTATTCTCTGACGCTATGCCGACGTGACGTAGACCCACGTCACCGCATCGCCATCCGCGAGGGTGTAGGAGCCCGCCGAGTAGTTGGGGTAGCTCCCGTTAACCGCGTACTTCCATCCGCTCTCCCCGCCCTGGTCCTTCTCGGCATACCCGTTGATGGCGGCAACGTAGACCCCCATGGCCGTGCTGCGCGCGTTGACGCCTGCACCGGTTGCCACCAGGGCATCATATGCCGTGGCGCCGGAGTCGAGCGAGACGGTATACGAGCTAGACGAGCCTCCGTCAGCACGGGCGTCGATGGTGACAGTTACGCGGACCCTGGCGTCCTGTGTGGACTGCTCGGACTGCGCGGACAAGCTTCCCGATTGCGTGCCGGTTGCCGACGAAGAGGAACCCCCGGTGCCATTGGGGGCGCCGGCGCTGGTAACGCCAACTGACCCGGAGCTGACGTCTTTCTGACGCGCAGCGACATCCGTGGCAGAGAGGTTCTCGCCAGCAGACGTGGCGTTGGCATCGATCGAGACGGCCGTGCCGTCCGGAAGCGTCGGTACCGCGCCAGCAAACTGGGAGATGTTGTCTGCGTTCAGCTTGGCGTACGCGTCGCCAGAGATTCCGTAGCCAGTTGCTGCCGAGAGGAGCGTGGACAAGTCCCCCGTGGTGGGGGCGCCGGCCGTGGGCATGGTTATTGCCATGCGCACGGCGCCGGTGCCGTCCTCGCAGATCCAGGTGACGCTTGGGATGCCCACGCCCTGCTCGGAGGCCCAGGCGGCAAGGGCGGCCGAGCGCTGGGCGCAGGCGAGCGCCATGTCGGGCGCGTCAGCGGAGCTGGCCTCCTCAACCCAGATGCCGTCCGCAGAGAGGACCACGTGGGCGGCGTCCCTCTCGAGTGAGACGTCTGTGGCGCCAAACTGGAGCGACGCGAGCGCGGAGTAGACGTCGTCCGTGGTGACGGTGGTCGTCTGGGATGCCTCCTGCGACGCAGCAGCGTCCTGGCTGGCGGGCTGACCCTCTTCTGCCGTGGTCTGGAACGCAGCGGACCCGGTTGCCCAGGCAAGCGGGTCGCCGCCCTGCGCGTAGACGGACATTGCCCAAACACAGAAGGCAATGAGCGCAGGGGCGAGAATCGCGAGAATCACCCTGGCAGTGTGCTTGCCGTTTGCTGGCTGCTGACTGTCAAGTTTCATGCCGTTGTCTGACATCTAGCCGCGCCTCCCCTCGGTGGCGTCATTGTCGCGGCGACGTCGCGTGGCAAGCAGCAGGACGAAAAGCGCCGCGCCCACGCAGGTGCCAATGATGGGCCAGATAGGAAGGCCCTGCCGGTTCGCTGCGGTCTCGCTTGCAGAAGTCTCCCCAGTTTCTGCGGGCTCCTTGGCCCCCGTGGAGGTGACGGCGGTCACGTCCTCCGAGGAGTAGCTGCCGAGAAGCGAGCCGTTCTCTGACGCAGGGGCGCCGGTTGTCGCGGAGCCGGTCGACGCGGTGCCTACAGAGATGGGTACGCGAGGCTTTGACGGCTTCGCGACAGCTGAGGCAGAGGTAGCGTTGCCAGAGGCGCCGCCCGCGGAGTTGCTGCCTGCGTTACCGCTGGTATCAGCGTTGCCGCTGCCACCCGCAGAGCCACCGTTGTTCTCGCCGTTCTCGCCCTCGCCTCCGTTAGGAACGGGCGTGGTCCCGGTGGCGTCCAGCTTGAAGAGAGTGCCGGAGTCGTTGAAGTAGTAGAGGTTGCCGCTTGCATCGCAGGCGATGGAGCTCAGGCAGAACTGCCAGAGATCCTTAGTCTTATCTTTTGAATCAACCGGGTGCGGAGGCAGGTAGAGAACGCTCGCCTCGGCGTCACCCAGGCGGTAGGCATACACTCCGCCGGGAAGGGCGTTGCTCGTGAAGTACACGTAGGTGTTGCCGTCGGCGGCAACGCTCACCAGCGGCGTGCCCTTGACCTCACCGGTTCCTGCCTGGTGCTCGACCTCGACCTTGGGGACCAGTACCTCGTGCTCGACCTCCATGGTGCCCAGGTCGATCACGAACAGCGCGCCGTCTGCCTGGCTCGCAGGTGTTGACCCGCCCACGTAGGCACGTCCGTCGCAGAGAACGGGCGACGAGGTGGAGTACGAGCCAAACCTCACGCTGCGGCCTTCCGTCAGCGAATCGTCAGAACCCAGGAAGAGCTCGTGCAGCGTGCCGTCGGTCGTGACCGCGTAGACCGTGTTGCCACTCACTGCCAGCTGCGCGCGGCAACGCGTCCCCAGCTCGACCGAGGAAAGCTCCTCCCCCGTCGCGGAGTCGAGCAGCGAGACGCGCCCGTCGTCGTTGGCGGTAAGCACGCCGACAGAAGTTGGCACGGCGCCAGTCCAGTAGTAACCCACGCTCGCGTTCTCGTGCGACCACACAACGCTGCCATCCGTCAGGCTTACGCAAGCAACGTAGCCGCCGCAGGTGTCACCACCGTCCGCCGCTGCGGTCGAGAAGTACGCCTTGCCATCCTGCACGGTGATGGACGAGAGAAGCTGCTGTTCAGTAGCTGTTCCGCTCGCGCTGGTCGAGTTGGGCAACGCCGCCGAAACCCAGACCGTGGTCAGCGTATCTGCCGTGAGCGCCTGGATGCGGCCTCCGTGCAGCGGCACAAGGATGAGGCCGTCGGCGTACTGCAAGCGCGCGGTAGAGTCCACACTCGCGGCCAAGCGCGCCTCGTCGAGAACTACGCCTGTGGACGCGTCACGCCGGTAGAGCTGCGTCTGCGCAGCGTCGTAGACGTCGCCGTTCACGACAATCGCGTCACTCGCGTTGACAAACATGCTGGTCGTAGTGCGCGGCTGCGCCCAGTCAAGCTTGGCGTAGGTGCTGGAGCCGGGCACTGGCGTGGCGAGTCCGCGCACCACGCCAGTCTCGTCCGTGCCCTTGTAGCCGGGCCAGGCGGCACTCAGGCTTGTGGGGCGCGTTGCCGATGGGTCCACTACCAGGGCATCGCTCTTGGGAAGGTCGTCAGAATCCGTGCAGTAGTACCACACGACCTCATCGCCGTTGGCAATGTTCACGCTGCTTGCGCCAACCTGCGACGCCTTACCGTTTACGAACAGGTGCCAGTACGCGCCCGTCGAGGAGTCCCAGTCCAGCACGCGCCCGTCCACAGGCGAGGTAATGGAGTTGAGATACCAGCCCCAGCTCCCGGTACCAGACTCGTGCGCAAGGCCCTTCTCGGCAAAAACCGCCTCCGAAAGATCCGCCGCCGTCGAACCCTCGACAAGCGTGAGCGACGTGGTATCGGCCCAGACCTGGTCCAGGCCCGAGACGTCCTTGCCAATCACCTTCACCGAACCGGTGACTTGGCCGGGAAGCGAGTCTCCCCAGGCGGAGTAGTACCAAACAATCTGGTCGCCCTCCTTGAGGACGTAGTTCGATGCCATCACCGTGGCGGACTCGCCATTGATGAAGAGCTGCCACCACTTGCCGGTTGCGGCGTCATAACCTTGCGAGTTGCCATCCTTGGCAAAGGTGTAGAGGTCCGCGTCGTAGGTGATGCCGTTGGCATCAAGGATTTTCTTGGTGAGGTCGGCCGCGGTGGTTCCCGGCTCAACGGAAAGCGAGGTCTCCGGCGCCCAGCTCGCGTTGGCGCCAGAGACATTGGGGCCAATAACCGAGCAGCTAGCGGTAACCTGCTCCGGCGCGTCCTTGCCTGAGGTGCCCGCCACCGTGAACGTGGCCGAGATGTCCTGGTCTACAAGGCTTGCCAGCTTGGCCTTGAGCTGGTCGCTTACCGTGGGGTCATCCTTGTAGAACTCGTAGTAGGCCCGGAAGCGCTCGTCAGCAAGGCGCGAGGTAACGGTAACCCGCGTGTTGTCGGTGGGCTGGGTGTAGGCGAGAAGCTCGTTGGAGATCACGTCCGGGCGGCTGGACTTGAAGGTGCGCCAGGTCATGCCGCCCATATCGCTGTATCCGGGCAGGTCAACTGGCACAACGCCGGGATGGGCGGACTGCATGGCGCGGTCGCGCGCCCAGGCGAGGTTGCCCGATGCGTCCTCGTAGGCACCCAGGAAACTCCGCAGGTCACCTGTCACGTTACTGGCGTCTTGTCCGTCGAGAAGCGCCAGGGCATACCCCGCCTTGGCCTTATCCATAAGAGAAACCGCCGCGTCAATCTCCTGCTCGGTCACGGGAGAAAGCGTGAAATCCAGCGACTTCGAGGCGGTTATCTCGGGGTTTGACTTGTCGGTAACCGTGCAGGTAATCGCAACGGTGCGCGCGGTGCCAAGCGGGCGCACGACCGTTGCGTGGTACCCATTGAAGCTAACGAGAGGGTCATTGCTGCTGTACGCGACGGTGTAGTACTTGCCGTCCACGCCGAGCGTGCGCGTGGTGGGAAGCTGCAGGTCTCCCGCAACCGCCGCGTGGTCGATGGCACCACCAGTTGAGAAAGCGGTCACCTTGTCGTAGGTAAAGCTGTTCTCGACTTTGCTTGCAAGCTCTGCCTGGGCGGCGGCCACTGCCTCCGGATCTGCCTTAACGGTAATCGGGAAGTCCTTGGTCACTGAGACCTCGGGCATGCCGTAGCCCGTGAAGGACACGGTTGCCGTAAGGGTTACCGGCGTGTCGGCGAATCCGCGCGTGGGCGTTGCCGTGAGCGTGCTGTCCCAGCTCTCTCCGGTAACTTTCACGGAGCTGTCGCTTGCGGTCCACGTTGCGCTGGCACCGCCCAGGCTGGCCGGCAGTGTGAAGGCCTGCGTCACGGAGTCCGCAGCGTCACCCTGGGCAAAGCCAAGCGTAATGGCATCGGCCTTCTTCTGGAGCACGGCGCGCGCGGCATTCTCGTCCCACGGCACCCGGAAGGTGCGGTTGGGGGTGTAGGTTGCGGTCTCGTCGCCACGGGTGAGCGAGAACTCGATCGAGCTCACCGTCTGGAGCGAGGACATGCTCCAGCTAGAGACCTTGTCGGTGTCGCACGAGAAGTACGTGATGGCGCCGTTGTCCTTGTCGGCAGTGGATATGCCGACAGTGACGTTGGCGTCCGTGTCCTGGAACGAGACGCTGCTCACGCGCACGGTGAGTCCCGTGGTGTTTACGCCCTCCTCGGTCAGCTTGGCGAGAAGCACGTCGTTCACGTTGGTGTCGGTGCCATACGTGAGAGAGGGGCGCCAGCCCTCGTTCTGTAGACGCGCGACGGCACCCGCGAGCGTATTGGCTCCAACAACGGCCTGGTCAAACCCTGCCGAGACGGAGGCCGTGCCGCTCGTTGCCACAACCTTGAGGTACTTTCCCGACGCGCTTTCCGGAACCTGCAGGCTTGCAGACGTGCAGCCGACAAGTGGCTGCCAGTCTGTTGACGGGGCGTCGGCGCTTGCCGCAACGTACCACTGCAGGCTTACGCCGTCGTTGCCGGTCACGTCCACGTTGCTGCCAGAAAGCCGCGAGGCGTAGACCACCGCCTTCACGGTGTCGCCGGTGACAAGCGCGCCCGACGAGGGTGACAGCACAATGTGGTGGAGATCGTACGCGCCTGCAGCCTTGACCTGGGTCTTCTCGCTTTCGGCAGACGTCATGAGCGCGCTGCAGCTTGCCCACACGTACGTGCCGTCGAGCGACGAGGAAAGCTTGAGCGTGGTCCCGGAGACGCCATCCTCGGTCGTCAGCTCGCGCGCGTTGGTGCCCGCCGCGTCATCCGCCGCGTACCAGGTGCACGTGAGTTTGGCATCCGAGGGCAGGTCTGTCTCGTACGAACCCCAGCTGCTTTTCTTCTCGTACTGAGGCTGTGCCGTAAGCGTTGCTCCTACCTGCGCGTTTGTTGCCGAGGAGGAGAGCTTCACACTCGAGACGTCATAGGCGCCAGCAAGCGCAACGGGCCCCACCGGGTCCTGCGCGGTGGTCCCGTAGTAGGAGGGCATGCTGGTGGAGACCACGGAGTTGCCGCTCGTTGCCTTAACGCGCAGGTACGCGCCAAGAAGCGAGGTTCCGTCAGAAGTCTGCTCGGGAACGGTAAACGTGGCAGAGGTGGCGCCCAGAATGTCGGTGAACGCGGAGTCGTCTGTCGTCTTGCTTGCGGCCCACTGCCACTGGTAGTGCACGACATCCGTGGAGGACGCCTGGGTATAGAAGCCGGTGTATGCCGTGGCGGTAAGGGTCTGGCCGACCTTCGCCGAGCCGGACGCGTCAACCGTCACCTTGTACAGCGTGACGGTGCCGGCCTCTTGCACGGGGCCGGCTGCGGAGCTCTCGGTTGCGCCATAGCCGCCGTCCGCGCTTGCGTAGACGTACTTGCCCAGGAGGTCGGAGGTCTCGGTAAGCGTTGGGGTTGTGGCGCCAGCGATCTTCTCGCCCGTGCCGTACGCCGAGTCGCTGGCGTACCACGACCAGGTCACGCTGGCGTTGGAGGTAGCGTCGGCACCGCTTGCGTCCTTTGCCGACGCAGTAACGGTATCGCCGGGGGCAAGCTTGCCGGTGTTGCTCAGCGACACGCTCACGAGGTTAACCGAGCCGGCAGCGGCCACCTTGTTGCGGCTGCGAGTCGTGCGCGAGGAGCTGCCGTCGGCGGTCGAGAGCGCACAGCGCACGTAGCGGCCGGCGTAGTTTGCGAGCGAGAGGGACTGCGCGGTGGCGTCCGGGATATCCTCCCAGGTGGAGTTGTTAGAGCTGGCCTGCCACTGGTAGGTGAGGAAGGCCGGGTCGATGGGGGTGCTTGCGCCCCTCTCGCGCGCCCATGCCCACAGCGTGTCCGAGGCAGCAAAGGCGTAGGTGCCGCTCGTAGAGCTTGCGCTGGTGGTGAGGTAGGTCGAGTAGATGGTGACCGACTCGGCATCGGAGGCGCTTGCCTCGGCCGGGGCGGCTGCCGTCGTCGCTGCCGGCACCTCTGTCGTAACCTCGGCCAGCGCGCGAGTGGGCACCATCGACGCCGCCGTGACCAGCGACAACGTCACCGCCAGAATGCGGTCACGCAGACGTCGCACAGGCATGGTAGTGGGTTTAGTGGGGTTCATTCCCGCCTCCCTGTGATCTGCTCCCTTGGGAGCGTCGAGGGCAGGCAGGGCCGTCGAGTGGCGACGGTAGCCTCAAGGCGCAGCGTCGGCGGTTGCGCGGCGCGCGCGACTGAGCACAGTTCTGGTTGCTGACCCGGAGTAGAACCGGGATCCATTTGCAGGCCTCACAGCTGCCCAAACCGTGCCCTCGGTTTGAATGTTGCCTGAAGTATAGACGAGAGGCGCCGGCGCTTCTCGCTGCGGCGTCGGCTAGCAACACATTCGTACACGTTTGTGTGACGCGCGCTGGTCGCAACATGAGAACCTTGAGCCTGAAACTTCTGCTCTGCATAAAAATGCTCTATCGGACGGCAATTCTGAAGTCGCTGCATAAAAACGCTCTATCGGACGGTCTCTTCTGGCACAGGAAATCAAAACTACAACTATATTTGCACATTCATGCATATGAGCTTAATAATATTCAAAATACTGGAATATTGATTAAATAGTTGATGAGCGTCCAGAACGACCGCCGTCCGATAGAGCGTTTTTATGCCGCGAGCTGCCAGAAACCGTCCGATAGAGCATTTTTGTGCAGTTCTGGCGCCAAACATTACCGGCAACTACAAAAGCGACAACCTGAGGACAGCCGCAACCCAGATTTTGCGTGCTACGCCCTACGCCGCCACGGCGTCGCCGTCGTCGGCGTCAAGGTGCCCCACCTGCGGACGGTCGTGCCGCGAGGCCAGCACCAGTACCACGATCCCCGCCGCGACAAGCGGCAGGCTCAAAACCTGGCCCATCGTGAGCCAGCCGGTGCCGAGAAGGTACCCCAGCTGCGCATCCGGAAGCCGCACAAACTCGATGAGGAACCTAAACACGCCGTACAGCATGAGGAACGTCCCAATGAAGGTGCCCTGCGGCCGGGGCGGACGCCTCCGCGAAAGCGCGAACAGCACGCAGAACAGCACCGCGCCCTCAAGCAGGGCCTCGTAGAGCTGCGAGGGGTGCCGATACACCGCACCGCCAGTGGGAAACATCACACCCCACGGCAGCGACGTCTCCTTGCCCCACAGCTCGCCGTTGACAAAGTTGGCGCAGCGGCCAAAGAAGAGCCCGATAGGCGCGCCAATGGCGGCAAGGTCAGCCACCGTGAGCACCGAGAGCTTCCAGCGCTTGCACGCAATGGTTCCGCCGACAAGGGCACCCACCAGCCCTCCGTGGAAGCTCATGCCGCCCTGATTGAGGGCGAAGATCTCGAGCGGGTGCTCGAGGTAGTACCCCGCGCCGTAAAAGACCACGTAGAAGATGCGCGCGCCAACAATCACGCCCACGGCGATGTCAATCATCACCGAGAGCACGTCGTCGGTGGTGAGGTCAAGCTTCCAGCGCTTGGCCACGCGCGCGATCACCAGCCCCGCGCACAGGAACCCCGCCAGGTACGCGATGCCGTACCAGCGCACCTGGAAGGGTCCGAGCGTGAACGCGATGGGGTTGAGCGAATGGTAGAAGTCGTTCAGCCACACGGGGCAGCACCCGACCTAGAGAACCGCAGGCTGCACGCGGGTGACGCCAGGCACGTGCTCCTTGAGGATGCGCTCGATGCCCTCGGACATGTCGTAGGTCGAGAGCGGGCAGCCGGCGCAGGCACCCTGCATCTCGAGGGTCACCACGCCGTCGTCGGTGCAGTCGATAAGGGCGATGTCGCCGCCATCGGCCTGCAGGCTCTGGCGGATGATGTCGATGGTCTCGGACAGAAGCTTGCGGTTGAGCACCGGCTTGGCCTCGGCGGCCGTATCGCCAGCGGTCTGCTCGGTGCTGGGGGTCTCGTTCTCTGTCATGGTCCTCTCCTCCCGCGCGGGTGCCCCCCGCGCCTGTGTACTCGCTCGAAATCACGGTATGTGAATTCCTAGCGCAATGATGGGTTACAAGGTGACATATTACCCAATGCCCGTGAAAAGATGCCCGGAGGTTGCGCCCTGCACACGAGGAGCAGGTCGCCTCCCCTCGGCCGCAGCGGCAAGCGCACGCACCACGCGCTCGACGGCAAACGCACACTCCTCGGGCGAGAGGAGCGTGGCATCGGCCATAAGGCGCGTGACGCCAGCTGCGACAAGGGCGTCTGCCTGCGGAGTTGCATCCAGCGGGTGCGCCGCCCAGATGCGCGAGCGCCCGTGGACGTCCGTGCGCACCGGCAGGAGGTTGCCGTCGATGTCGCGCAGCGAGAGGCGCCGGCTGCGCAGCTCGCAGTTAGGGCAGTCGTGGATGCAGCGGCCGGCCGCCTGCAGCACGCAATGCTCGCTGGTCATGGCGCGGGCGCGTCCGGAGACCACAAGTCCTACCGGCACGGAGGCCGCCCCCGCCAGCGCGCAGACCTCCTCAAGCGTGAGCTCAGGCGAGAGCCAGAAGCCCGCTGCCCCCGCCTCCTCGAGTGCTACAAGGCAGCTCTCGTTGTGTACGGGAATGCAGGTGCGAATCTCGGCCAGCGCCCCGCGCGATGCGGCGAGCGCCAGCTCGGAGACGTTGCCCACGCCCACGGGCTGGCCAGCGCACACCCAGGGGTCGAGACGTGCGTGGTCGCCCTCGCGGCACACCTCGTCGAGCCAGGGAATCACGCCCTCCGGCCACGCGGTACCATCCGCAAGCGCGTCTGCCGTCGCGTAGACGCGCGTGGCACCGGCATCAAACGCGGCGCGCGCTGCCTCAGCCGTGGCAACCAGGGCGCATGCCTCTGGCGCGGGCCTCGTCCAAGCGCCCGGCGCGGCAAGGTCGTCCTTCTCGCGCACCTCTACCAGGCGCGCAGCCACGCCTCGCAAAGAGGGCGCAACGGCAAGCCCCTCCGCGCGCGACTCGTACGGCGCAAGAATCTGCTGCTCAAGCGCCTCGCACGCCTGCGCGCGAACCTTGTGCACGGCCGAGAAGCCCATGCCCACGCCCTCGTCCATCTGCACCTCAAATGAGACCGGCTCGAAGGGGCTCTGCCCCATGCGGCCTACGTGCTCGATAAGGTCTTCCCTGGTCACGGGCTTGGTGCGGGCAGGCTCCACAACAAAGCCCTCCGCCGTAGCCACGGCGCTCCCGTCCGCACAGGCAAGCGTCACCGAGAAGGGCTCACCCAGGCGCGCCCGCACGCTCACGGTGACGGGACGGCGGCGCGGCACGTCCAGCCCAGAGACACGCGCGGCGGCATCCATTGCGGTCTGCGAGCGAATCACGCGCACCACCGCGCCAGCCGGGATGGGCCGAGAAGCGCGGCAGGTGATGGTCTCGCCGGCAGCGGCCGCGCGCTCGGCGCGCACGGTGAGGAACTGCGAGGGGTCATCCAGCGGTCGCAGCTCGAGCAGGTCGCCCTCCCCCACCGGCTGGTCAAGGCGAATCTCCACGTCCGCGCGGGTGAGACGCCGCATGCGCTCGCGCCCGCCGTCCGAGCCGCCGCGTCGCACCAGTGTGTCCTCCAGCTTGCGGGACGAGACGACCTCGCCCACCAGCTCGCCGCGGTTGTTGGAGCGCTCGTAGCTCATCATCTCGTCGCCGGAGCGGCCCCAGAGGTAGGCGTCGGTGAAGTCGCGGTTGAAGACGCGGCGCAGCGTGCGGTGGCGCGCGGCATCGGCACGCGCGTCCCTCTCGCCCGCCGCAAGCGCGTCGAGCGCACCGCGGTAGGCAGAGATCACGGCGTACACGTAGTCTGGCGACTTCATGCGGCCCTCGACCTTGAGCGAGGCCACTCCTGCGTCGGCAAGCTGGGGAAGGTCATCAACAACGCAATAGTCCTTGGGGCAGAGGGGTCGCGTGCGGCCAGGGGCCTCGATTGCGCAGCCGTCCTCGTCCACCAGGTCGTACGGCAGACGGCACGGCTGCGCGCAGAGGCCGCGGTTAGCCGAGCGGCCGCCGGCAAGCGAGCTCATCATGCAGACTCCGGAGTAGCAGAAGCACAAGGCCCCGTGGCCAAAGGCCTCAAGCTCCACGCCCTCCTGGGCGATGATGCGCATCTCGTCAAGCGAGAGCTCGCGCGAGAGCGTCACGCGTCCAACGCCCAGTTCGCGGCACCAGGCGGTGCCTCGGGCGTCGTGCACGTTAGCCTGGGTGGAGACGTGGCACTCGATCTGGGGCCAGCTGCGGCGCACCTCGGCGAGAAGGCCCCAGTCCTGGATGATGAAGGCGTCTGCCCCCAGCAGCCAGGCGCGGCGGATAAGCTCGAGCACCTGCGGAATCTCGCGTGTAGCAACGGCGATATTCACCGTCATGTAGACGCGAGCTCCTGCCAGGTGCGCGCGGCGGCACGCCTCGTCAAAGGTCTCGTCGGTGAAGTTGTGAGCGCCGCGGCGGGCGTTGAAGCTGTTGCCCAGGCCGCAGTAGATGGCGTCAGCACCGGCAGCCAGTGCGGCGTTGAACGCCTCTGGCCCGCCGGCAGGTGCCAGGAGCTCAATGCCCCTTGAAGTGGTCAAACTCTTCTCCCTGTCCCTCAAATGCAACGCGGGGAACATCCCCGGCCGAAAATTCAGCATTGCAATCATAGAAACGCTTGCCAATCCATATGAGGGCAACCACAGATATTCAGATATTCTCTGAGCCAGGCACTAATCGAAAGGCGGCAATGCCTCGAACCTATAATGGCAAGTGTCATCGTTAGGTATAACCATAACGTTGGGAGAACTACTTTGAACGAGAGACACCTAAACATTATCCCCCCCCCCCGAGCGCACGAGATAACGTCCCTCTGCTCTGCATAGTTGTCCCCTGCTACAACGAGGAGGAAGTCCTTCCTCAGTCAAGCAGCATCCTTGCAAGCACCGTCGAAGACCTGGTGAGCAAGGGGAAGATCTCGCCCGAGAGCCGCATCATCTTTGTGGACGATGGCTCCAAGGACTCAACGTGGGACATCATCTGTTCGCTCCACGAGAACAAGAACGTCTTCACCGGCATAAAGCTCGCCCACAACGAGGGACACCAGCGCGCCCTCTACGCGGGTCTCATGGACGCGCTCGATCGCAGCTGCGACATTTCGGTCTCCATTGACGCGGATCTCCAAGACGATGTTGACGTAATAGAGGAGATGATCGACAAGTACGTCGCTGGCGCCGAGATAGTCTATGGCGTTCGCAACAACCGCGACACCGACACCGGTTTCAAGCGCAACACCGCCCAGACCTACTACCGCCTCATGAACAAGCTGGGGACGGAGGTCGTCTACAACAGTGCGGACTTCCGTCTCATGAGCTCGCGCGCCCTCAAGGCGCTTGCGCAATACCGCGAGGCAAACCTCTTCCTACGCGGAATGGTTCCTTCCCTTGGCTTCAAGACCGACAAGGTCTACTACAGCCGAAAGGAGCGCATGGCAGGCGAGTCGAAGTACCCACTTTCGAAGATGCTCGCCCTCGCAGCCGAGGGAATCACGTCCTTCTCCATTGAGCCCATGCACGTAATGACCGCCGTCGGCATCATTGCCCTCTTTGTTGCCCTTATCATGCTGATCTACACGATTGTGAGCTGCGCAACGGGCAACGCCGTTGCCGGCTGGGGCAGCCTCATGGTTTCCATCTGGCTGGTGGGCGGCCTTGTCATCACCTCGCTCGGCGTGACCGGCGAGTACGTGGGCAAGGCGTACCTCGAGACCAAGCAGCGTCCGCGCTACATCGTGGACATCGAACTGGACTAGGCGCGACTCATGGAAGGACTCAAGAAGTTTGTCACACAGTTCCTGAAGTTTGGCGTCGTTGGCGTAATCGCCACGGGCATCGACTTTGGGATCATGATCTTCCTCACCGAGGTGTTTGGCGTCGACCCCGTCATATCCTCGGGCATATCGTTTTGCACCTCCACGGTCTTCAACTACCTGGCCTCGATGCGCTTTGTCTTCAAGCACAGAGAGGGCCTCTCAAAGAGGCGCGAGTTCATCATCTTTGTGGTGCTCTCCCTCATAGGTTTGGGCCTCAACCAACTCATCATGTGGGGCGGCACCACCGTACTGGGCGAGCGCTGGTACGTACTGGTGAAGGTCGTGGCAACGGGCATCGTGATGCTGTGGAACTTCTTCTCCCGCAAGCACTGGCTTGACGCGGACCGCAGCTAGGACGTGGTTGAAATGAGTAATGCGCCAGACAACTGGAGCCGGCGGCTTGCACGCGGCCTGATGAATGCCGTGCTTATTGTCTACGTTCTGATGTGCGCGATTGTGGTCTTCGTTGACCGCAATATCGACTACAGCCTGCGCGCGTCCAACGTTCCGCTCCTCCCAAACCTCGCCCTTCTCGCGATAGCCGTTGTGGGCGTAATTCTCTTCCAAAAGTTTGTCTTGCAGAGAAGAGCCACTGTCACTGTCAAGGAACCCGCACACGCGAGCAGCGGCAGAGGGGCTGCCATCATAGCGACTGCAGCCCTGTTTTGCTACCAGCTCGTATCCTTCTACAACGTCGGCTTTCTCACCGGATGGGACGCGGGAACCGTACGCGAGGCTTCCATCCTCCCGGCCCCGCTTTCACAAACGCTCGTTGCAGACGGCTGGTACTACTCATACTTCTCACGCTTCCCCAACAACCTCCTATTGCTGATTCTCCTCCGAGCACAAGACCGCATTCGCGCAGCCGTAGTACCACAGATGGCCGAAGGCGTGTTTTTTGCCATCATCTCCATGCTCTTGGTGTCACTATCCTTCTACCTGTTCACTAGGGTTTCCGCCAAGCTGCTTAGCCAAGGCAGGTTCGCGCGGCTTGCCGACATCATCTTCTTTGTCCTGGTGGGGCTTTCCCCGTGGTACATGATTCCTTACTCAGACACGTATGGCCTCTTCTTCTGTACGTTGATGCTCTATCTCCTCGTGTGCCACGGTGACAGCCTTCCTGCGCTTATCGCCCTAGGACTGCTCAGCGCGGCTGCGTACAGCATCAAGCCAACCTGCATCTTTGTGCTTATCGCGGCCTGTCTGGTCTGGGTGTTGGAGTCTTGGAGGTCGCCCGTCATCCGAAAGACACTATCCAACGTCGCAATTGTGCTCCTCGCTTTTGTCGTCTCACTCGCGGGGGTTCACGCGGCGACCAAGAAGCTCAACATTACCTGGGATGACAGCCCCCGGTTCACAATTAGCCACTACCTGATGATGGGGCTCAACGACGAAACAGATGGGGCATTCTCTTACGACGACAGCATTTTGTCGATGACCCAGGCCACGGTTGAAGCTCGCGAGGAGGTAAACAAGGCCGTCACCAAAGAGCGCCTGGAGACGTACGGTCCTCTTGGCCTGGCGAGGCACCTCGTCAAGAAGACGCTCGTATGCTTCAATGACGGAACCTTTGCGTGGCTCGGCGAGGGAGACTTCATTCATGAGACCGCTGGCGTTGCCTCGGACGACAGCTCCAACTTCTTCCGCAGCTACATCTATCCGCCCGAAAGCCCCTCGGAGGAAGTTCCGTACCGGCTCTTCTGCACCATCGAGCAGACCCTCTGGCTTGTCTGCCTTGTAGGGATACCCTTGGGGCTCCTGCGGCAGAGAAGGCACCGTGACCCAGGCGAGAAGGAATGCGGCTCTGTCCAGCCGGGTTGGCTCGTGATTGCCTATTGTGTGGGAGCAATACTTCTCTTCCTCCTCGCGTTTGAGGCGAGGGCGCGCTATCTCTACCTGTATTCCGGCTTCTTTGTGCTGCTTGGAATGTATGGATACCAGCAGGTGGCACAGCGGCTTTCCGTATGGCACGCTGAGCATCCACGAAGGCAGGCAACCCCTCGCTTAAGGACAGAAAAGTAGCTGTCACGCCAAGAATATGCCGCGGCTCAGAACAACTCTGGGGCCGGCACTCGCTCTGTGAGACAAAGGGACTGTCCCTTTGTCTCACAGAGCGAGTGCCGGCCCCAAGCCCTTGCCGCCAAACGAATGGGCAGCCGCTGGCTACACCAGCTTTGCCCAGCGCTTCTTGCCGCTCTGCAGCACAGTGCCTGCGGAGAAGAGCGCGGGGTCAACGTTGTAGCACTTGGGCGCCACGGCCTTGCCGTCGATCTTGACGCCACCGCCGTCGATGAGACGGCGCGCCTCGCCCGTGCCACTGGCAATCTTCACGTCCACCAGGAGCTTGGCCAGGTAGACCTTGCCCTCGTCGTTCACCTGAACCGTGGAGAGCGGGAACTCCGCAATGTCCTCGGGCACCTCGCCCTTCTTGAACGTGGCGTCGAAGGCCGCCTGGGCGGCGTCGCCCGCGCCCGCGCCGTGGTAGAGGTCACAGATGTTGCGGGCGAGCTCGCGCTTGAGGGCATACGGGTCTGCCGTGCCATCCTTGAACTGGGCGTCGATGGCGTCGATCTGGTCCACGGGAAGCGTTGAGCACAGGCGGAAGTAGAGCGGCACCAGCTCGTCGGTGATGGACATGATCTTGCCGTACATGTCGTCCGCCGGGTCCGTAAGGCCAACGTAGTTCTTGTAGGACTTGGACATCTTCTTCACGCCATCGGTGCCCACGAGCAGCGGCACGGTGAGCGCCACCTGCGGCTCCATGCCCATGGCGCGCATGAGGTCGCGGCCGGCAAGGAGGTTGAAGATCTGGTCGTTGCCGCCCATCTCGACGTCCGCCTTCACCACGACGGAGTCGTAGGCCTGAAGCACGGGGTAGATGAACTCGTGCAGGGCAATGGACTGGCCGTTGGTGTAGCGGTTGTGGAAGTCCTCGCGCTCGAGGATGCGCGCCACGTTGAACTGGCTCATGAGCTTGAGCATCTTTGAGAGGTCGAGGGGCTTCAGCCAGTCGCCGTTGTGGACGATGGTGGTCTTCTCGGGGTCCAGCACCTTCATGGCCTGCGACACATAGGTCTTGGCGTTAGCCTCGACCTGCTCCTCGGTGAGGGGCGGGCGGGTGGAGTCGCGGCCGGACGGGTCACCGATAAGGGCGGTGCCGTTGCCGATGATGAGCGTGACCTTGTGGCCCAGGTCCTGGAACTGGCGCATCTTGCGCAGGGGGACGGCGTGGCCGAGGTGAAGGTCGGGGCTGGTGGGATCCACGCCCAGCTTGACGTTGAGCGGCACCCCGCGCTCAAGCTTCTTGCGAAGCTCGTCCATGGGCACGATCTGCATGGTGCCCGACGTGATGACCTTCAGCTGTTCTTCGACTGGCAGCAAAGCTCTGTCCTCCGTGTGAGTTCGAATGTCTTCGCGGACCGCGCCTGGTGCGACCGCGCACGCACAAGGATAGCGCAGGTTGGCGCCACGCGCCCGCCGCACGGGGCACGTGCCAAGCGCCCTACCGCGCGGCTGCCGCATCTTTCGCGCGGCGCTTTGCGGCCCGCTTTGCCGCCGCATACGCAACGCTTGGAACGCCAACCATTACAAACACGATAACTGCCTCGTAGAGCGGGTGCCGCACAAAGCGGGCGCTCAGCTCTGGCGTGACGTTCACCCCAAGCCAGTTGATCACGGGGATGTGGAACAGGTACACGTACAAAGACGCTGAGGAGAGCGTTGCAAGCACGCCTTTTACGCGCCCGCCCAACGCCCTAAGACGCGGCTCCAGAATGCGGACCACGCAGAACAGGCCCGCCGCATACGTGGCAGCAAGCGGGAAGAATGCGTTGACGGGAAACGAGTCATACTGTGGGGACGCAACGTTCACGGCATGCCCAATTGCGTACATGAGCACCGGAGACGCAACCATTGCGACAACCGCACCCACACGGACCGCCGTTGTGTCCGGCACATATTCGCGCAGATAATAGCCCAGGAGAAAGTAGGAGACCGCCGTGCTCGTGAGAAGCGGCCATCCCTGCACCGCGCTCACGTCCTCCGGCCTCACAAGGTGTGCCCAGGTAAGCGTTGGCACCACAAACGCCAGAAGGAACCCGCCAACCAGAAGCCCGCGCAGCAGGCGTGGCCTATCTGCCACAAGCGAGAGGAGCGGCGTCACGCAGTAGACCCCAATGATCGCATAGAAGAACCAGTACGTGTTATTGATGGTGTTGCCGAGAAACCCATGGACAAATTCCCGCAGAGAGAAGTCCTTAACAACGTCGCGCGCACCCCAAAAGGAGTCTGGGAAGAGGCCGTATGCAAGATAGCAGGCAACGCTTCCCACAAGAAGCGCCACGCCCACCCTAAGAACACGCTTGCGGAAGAACTCCCCCGTGGTGTAGCGGCTGCGATACCCCATGAGGTTTGCCCCGCTCAGCATCATGAAAACGGGGACGGCAAAGATGCATACTGCCTGCTGCACCAGGGCGATGTTCCACTCGTGGCCGCGACCTTGCCCAAACACGGTTAGGGAGCAGTGAAGAGCGACAACGGCAAAGCACGAGAGGACGTTGAGAACATCCTCAAAGTAGAGATGAGAGTGGTTAGATGCATCCAACGGAAGTCCTCCAACTGTTCTCCTACAGACTTCCACAGCTTAGCTGAAATCTTGAATGCCTTGCGGCGAGGCCTGCACTGAATGGGCACAACGCCAACCACGGCTCGTCTTTTCCCACGCCAACGCCCGTGGTAGCGTACGTATCTGCGGCAACATGTCACCGCTGAGTGAGATTGGACTCTCGTGCTTATCGCAATTCTCGTCATGCTTCTTATGCTGTATGCGCCTGCATGCTTCATGCTTATTGGCGCGGGCGTCTCTGCGTGCGCCTCCCTTGCCCTCTCCCCCCTTATCTCGACCGCCTGGCTGGGGGTCGCCGGAATAGCCTATGCGTTCGTCGGTATTCCCGCCAACCCTGTCACGATGTTTGTCCCTCTGGTCATAGTCTCCTTGCTCGTGGGGTTCCTTCTCAGCCGGCACCGCCCAAAGCTTTCTGCCATTGGGTCTGGCCTCACCCCGCAGGTTGCCCTGCTCTACGTAGCTGCTGGTACGCTGACCTGCCTCTTTGTATTTGCCTCCCACCACGGGACCAGCATGAACGGCTTCATCCAGCAGTGGGACAATGACACGCACTTGTCTATCATCCGAGCCTTTGCGGACTCGCAGAGCATGTCGTCCATGCGCGCAAGCGCGTATCTCACGGCAGCGGACGCAGCTATTAACCCCTTTGGCGAGACGGGCGCCCTCACCGGCTTCTACCCCGCCGTCTTCCACGAGCTCTGCGCGCTCGCCATGCTTGCAACCGGCATCTCGGCGCCTACGGCCATCAACGTTTCCATTGCCGTGGCAGGCTCCGTTGTCTTTCCCGTCTCGATGGCGCTCTGCATCTCCGAGGTCTTTAAGGGCGATCGCCCAGCCATTCTCTCTGGCGCCATCCTGTGCTGCCTCTTCCCTGCCATGCCGTACACCCTGACCATCTTTGGGCCGCTCTACCCCAACCTCTTTGCCTTCGCGCTGCTGCCCCTGGGGATAGCGCTGGTGTTTGGCCACATGAATGACGAGAAGGGAAGCCCGGCCTCGTTTGTAGCCGCGCTTCTCGTCACTGTTGTTGCCCTCGCGCTCTTGCACCCCAACGCCGTCTTCTCACTTGGCGTGCTCACGGTGCCCTCTGTTGCGGTGCACGCTGCTCGCAAGCAGAGGCGCCAGGGGAAGTCCCGGGCCCGCGCCTGGGGCATGGGCACAGGGATTCTTGTCGCAACCATCGCCGTGTGGATCGCCCTCTTCAACGCTCCGTTCCTCCACGAGATAGTCACCAACTATTGGGGCACCTACGCAAGCCTTCCGGAAGCCCTGCGCAACCAGGCGCTGCTCCTCACCAGCAGCTACCTCTATGAGCTGCACGATGCCCAGCCCCTCCTCTTTGCCCTGGCTACCGTTGGGGTGATTACCGACATCGTTCGACACCGCCGCCCTGGGCTGGTGGCCTCGTATGTGATGGTTCAAATCATGTGCGTTGTCGCGGCATCCTCCGATGGGCTTATCAGGTACTTTCTCACCGGATTCTGGTACACGGACTCCAACCGCATCGCCGCATTTCTCGTCATCCCCGCCGTCATGTTTGCCGCAGAAGGCGTCTCGGGCATATGCCAGGTGACCCAAAGGCACCTGGGGAACTTGTCTGGCCACCCAAGGCGCCGCACGGTCGTGCGCGCCATCCCGGCTCTTCTCGCCATCGCCCTCGTTTCCGCAGAGGCTTTCATCCCCTTTGGCTACGCTGGCGTGCTCAGCCACTTCCAGTACGAGACCTACGCCTCATATGGTCGGTGGAACCCCCTCAACAGCAGTGCCATACGCAGCGACCTGCAAGACATCAAGGAGATCGTGGGAGACGACACCGTTGCCAACTCCACCTACGACGGGAGCCTGTATCTCTACGGCGCCAACGACATCCGCGTGCTCTACAGGACCAATGACAACATAGCTAACGCCCAGGGTCCCCAAGACACCCAGGGGGCGCAGCTCATACGCACCAGCCTCAACCAGATTGCGACCAACGAGAGCGTTAGGGCAGAGGCGGAGCGCCAGGGCATACGCTGGGTACTGCAGATGGACGTTACGGGAAGAACCCAGCAGTCGAGCGACTCCTATAACCCGGAGGACTGGGCGGGCGTCGAGTCCATCGACGAGAACACCCCAGGGTTCCAGCTTGTCTACAAGGACCGAGACATCCGGCTGTATCGCGTGGTCGAGTAGACCTGCTGCGACGCGCCCGCCGCACGGGGCGCGCGCAAGCACCTCTCGCCTTGCGTCCACGCAGAACGGACACAAGCCCATAAGGTCCATTCCCTATAATGGGGACGATTGTGTCCACACAAGGAGGTTCCATGGGCATCAGAACCCGCAGGGCTCACAAGCACTCCAGCACGCACGCCGTCGGCTTTGGCATCGCCGGCGTTTTTGGTTTCATTGCGCTCTTCGCTTTGGCACTGGCCCTGTCGCTAGGCACGGTCGTGGACTCATGGCTCCAGGACCTGCCCGACTACGAGTCGGCAGACGCCTACCTCGTGGCCGAGCCCACCATTGTCTATGCCGCTGACGGCACCGAGATAGCCCAGTACTACCTCCAGAACCGCCGCTCCGTGACGCTCGACGATATCTCGGACTACGTGAAGAAGGGCACCGTCGACGTCGAGGACGAGCGCTTCTACCAGCACAACGGCGTTGACCCCCAGGGCATTCTGCGCGCCATCGCGAGCCAGCTCAGCGGCCGCTCCGAGGGCGCCTCAACCATTACCCAGCAGCTGGTGAGAAACACGGTCCTCTCGTCCGAGCAGTTCGACCAGACCCTCAAGCGCAAGGTGCGCGAGGCATACATCGCCATCCAGATGGAGAAGACCTACTCCAAAGACCAGATCCTCAACATGTACCTCAACACCATCTACTACGGCGAGGGCGCCTACGGCATTGAGGCCGCAAGCGTCACCTACTTCAACAAGGACGCGAGCGATCTCACGCTTGCCGAAGCGGCAACGCTTGTGGGCATCCCCAACTCGCCCTCCTACTACGACCCCTTTGTGAACCCGGACGCCTGCATCGATCGCCGCAACAAGGTTCTTGGCAACATGCTCGAGATGGGCGACATAACGCAGGACGAGTACAACGAGGCCACCGCAGAGGAGCTCAGCCTCAGCCCCGGCTCGCTGCAGGACGAGACGTCCGGCTCGTACCCCTACTTCACCGACTACGTGAAGACGCTCCTCGAGAGCGACTTTGACAACGACACCATCCTCAAGGGTGGCCTGCGCGTATACACCACCCTCGACCCCACCTACCAGGCGGCAGCCGAGGAGGCCGTGACCACCACGCTCGACAACGCGAACAACGAACGTCTGGGTGCCGCGCTCGTGTGCATCGACAACGGGACCGGCTACGTGAAGGCCATGGTCGGCGGCCGCGACTACTCCTCGAGCCAGTTCAACCTGGCCACGCAGTCCACGCGACAGGCGGGCTCGAGCTTCAAGACGTTCACCCTCACCGCGGCCGTCAGTGCCGGGATGAACCCCGACATCATCCTCAACTGCAGCTCGCCCATGCAGATAACAAGCACCTGGACGGTCAAGAACTACGGCAACCACCAGTACGGCTACCGCTCGCTGGCAAGCGCCACGGCAATCTCGTCCAACACGGCGTACGCCCAGGTTGCGCAGGCCATCGGCGCCGATGCAATCGTCGACACCGCCTACTCGATGGGCATCACTTCCACGCTCTCGCGCTACCTGTCCATCACGCTTGGCGCCGTGAGCGTCTCGCCGCTTGAGATGTGCGACGCATACTCCACGCTTGCGAGCGGCGGCATGCACCGTGACGCGGTGTGCATCACCAAGATAGAGGACCGCAACGGCAACGTGGTCTACGAGCACCAGGACAACCCCACGCGCGCCGTGAGCGAGGCCGTGGCGGAGGCCGTGACCAACGTGCTCGAGGGCGTTGTCGCCAATGGTGCCACCGGCTACTACGTTGCCGACTTCAACACCACCAACCAGCCCATCGCCGGCAAGACCGGCACCTCCGACGACGCCGAGGACCTGTGGTTCTGCGGCTACACGCCCCAGATCACCTGCGCGGTGTGGGCGGGCTACCCAGACGCACGCGTGGCGGTCACCGTAAACGGAGACGTGGGAACAACGCAGAACACCGTCCAGCCCATTTGGACGAGCTTTGTGAACAAGGTCCTGGCGGGCGCGGCTCGCGAGGAGTTCCCCACCACAACCGAGACCGTTGACTACAAGGACAACAGCTCCTGGAACTTCGTGGGAACCTCTGCAGCCACCAACTCGACCACGTACAACACCGTCACCAACAGCACCACAACCACCACGACCACCACGCCGACGACAAACGCCACCACGTCCGAGAACACGGGCTCCAGCACCGGCGGTGGCAGCACCTCGGGCAATGGCAACGGATCCGGCAATGGCTCCGGCAGCGGATCTGGCAGTGGCTCCGGTAGCGGGACTGGCGGCACCGGCGGTGGCACTGGTGCCGAGACCGGCGGCACCAGCGGCGGCGAGACTGGCGGCGGTGGCACTGGCGAGAATACCGGAGGCACCACTGGCGGCGGAACCACAGGCCAGTAGCGCTCAAGGTAGGGATGTTCCCACACAGACACGAAAGGGGTCCCGGCGATGTGCCGGGGCCCCTTCTCTGTGACGGTGGTTCTTCTCGCCAGTCCTTCTCACCAGCCGCGCTATGCGAGACCGGACGGCGGCGCCCTACTTTGAGCTGCCGAGCTTCTTCACAAGCGCCTGCAGGTCGGCTGCGTGCTTGCCGTCAACCGCAACCACCAGCACCGTATCGTTGCCGGCAACGGAGCCCAGCGCGTGGGAGAGCGCTGCGCCGTCAATAGCAGCGGCGACGCCCGAGGCAGTTCCCGGCTGGCACTTGATCACAACGAGGTTCTCGGCCCTGAGCACGTCCACCACAAACTCGGAGAGCATACGCTGCAGGTGGAGGTCCTCAGAGAGCACGTAGATTCCCTCGGGCAGCTTGCGCAGGCCCATCTCTGTGATGTCTCTCGATACCGTTGCCTGCGTGCACGAGAAGCCCAGCGCTTGGAGCTCCTCTACCAGCGCGCGCTGGGTGCGAATGGACTTCTCACGAATTATCTGCCTGATGGCCTCTTGTCTGTCGTTTCTCTGCTTAGCCACGTGACGCCCCTCAACTTACAGTTGTTACCCTTGCTCCACCAATAGCAATGGTGAATACTTGTTTCGGATTATACATATCAAAGTTGGCTCACATGTACACGTTCACACAGGGGCCACACATGCACCATACCTGCAGAAAGTTGGAGACATCCCTCGGCGAGAAGCCGATGACGCACCGCTTGAGGACTTGTTTTATCGCATTGACGCCACTCGGGGGACTCTCATGCGCTGCGAACGCATCGCTGTCTTATAGTGCATACATGACATGTGAGGTGGCATTCCGAATGGCCGGCCTGCGTTGCGGGTCATTCGCAAAGCTGCATTGACCTTTGGCACGTCTGTGCGCCACAAGCCACGGGCCGCAAACTGAGTGCCACACAAGGAGGCGGTCATGGAGTACTCCGACGGCAGGTCCCAGAGGCCCCAGCGGGACGCGGGACGCTCCCGCAGCTCGCGCCCGCGTGGCGAAGAGGGGCTGTCGCGCAGAGGCAACGGCTCGCGCGGCGGGCGCGGCATGAGCGGAGCCGGACGACCGCGCCAGCAGCGACCTCTCAACTCTGGGTCGCGTGGCAGGGGCAGGCAGTCTGGCTATGCGCTGCGAAGTCGCAGCATCGACTTTGCCAACGCCGGTCGCCACAGGCGCATTGGCGGCTATGACGCCCGCATGGTGCTTGCGCTGGTGCTTGCCATTCTCGCCATTGTGCTTCTCATCTTTGCGGTGTCCAGCTGCGTCGCAAACAACGCCGACCAGCAGCAGCAAGAGGCCGAGGTCGAGAAGCCACGCGTGGCTACGGGCATCTCGGATAGCCTCTCACAGGAGCTTACCGCGCGGCTTGACCAGGACGACCAGATAGCCCAGATTGCGAGCAACGCGGACCAGTACCCGGACGAGCGCCTGGTTGAGCTGGCGCTCAACGAGCCGGACGCCGTGTCGCTTGTCGCGGGCTACCTGGAGTCCGACAAGACCGCGCAGGCCTACGGCGAGGAGGCCTCCGCTGGCAGCTACCCGCAGCTCTACGACTGGGACTCCCGCTGGGGAGCGGTGGACTACGCCGGCAGCGCGCTAGCGGTGACGGGCTCTGGCCCCACGGTGATGGCGATGGCGACGATAGGCCTTACCGGCTCGACTGACAACACGCCGGCGACCATTGCCACTTTGGCCGAGAAAGACGGCCTGGCCACGGGCGACTCCAGCTTGAGCGGCGACTTCTTCACCACCGAGGCAAACTCGCTTGGCGTGGTCTACCACTCCTACGACACCTCGGCGGACAACATCTCGACGGTGCTTACCTCCGGGACCGTGCTTGCCATGGAGGTCAAGGCGGACAGCCTGACTCCCTACGAGCACTGGATCTTGGTGGTGGAGCAGGGCTCCGACGGTACCTACACCGTGCACGACCCCACATCGAGCAGCGTGACGGCCAAGACCTGGGACGCCGACACGCTTGCCAGTGCTTCCACGGGCAAGTTCTACGCGCTCACGAAGATGGCGTCGTAGCCGGGGCAGCGGGCGCTAGCTGCTGCCGACGGCGGGCTGGGGCTGCGGCCGGCGCGTTGGCGCGTTGGCCTGCTCGCGCTACTCGTGCTCCTCGAGGAAGCGCTCGACTACGGCGTTGTAGCGCTCGGGCTGCTCGCCGTGCACCCAGTGCGTGCCGTCGGGGAAGAGCTCCCAGCGCGCGCCGGGGATGCCGTCTGCCACCTGCTTGGCCACGAGCGGCGTGCACTCGTCTGCCGCGCCGGAGGTCACGAGCGTGGGGACGTCGATCGTGGGGAGCTGGTCCACCACACTCCAGTGCGAGAGCGCGCCCGTGACCACAAACTCGCTCATACCCTGCATGAAGTGGTAGCACTCGTCGCCAACCGGGTCCGGCTCGGGGCTGTGAAGGTTCGCGGGCCTCTCGTCCTCCGGCACCTTGGAGACGTGGCGGCGGTAGTACTCGGCCGTCGCAGCACGCACCTCGGGGCGGGCGTAGTCGCCGTCGACGTCGGCCTGTGCGAGGGCCTCGTCCATCTCGCGCGGCAGGTAGTGGCGAAGGCGTATGGCCTCGTGAAGCCACAGGTCCATGCTCGCCGGAGAGCTGGCCACCACCATTGAGGCCAGGCCATCGTGGCCGCGCTCGTGCCAAGGCTCGCCGATGGCGTACATCATGGCGAGCATGCCGCCCCAGCTCTGGCCCAGGATGTGCAGGCGGTCCCAGCCAAAGGTCGCGGCAAGATAGGCACGTACGCAGGCCAGCTCGTCGAGGAAGAGCGAGCAGCCCCAGCGCTCCGGCATGGGCGGCGTCTTGGAGCGGCCGCAGGAGATCTGGTCGTAGTAGACAACGGCGCGACCGTACTTCTCGGCAATGCCGTCAAGGGACTGCAGGTAGTAGTGGGCGGCACCAGGCCCTCCGTGCAGGACGAGAAGGGGCAGCCTGCCTGGCTGGCACTCCCCCGCCACCCGGTAGTAGGTCTTGTATCCCGCAAAGGGGATGTAGCCCTCACGTTCCTTGAGCATGCCGCGCTCCTCTCGGCCGTTTGTTCTTCTCGCCTGCCGCCGGTGCCGGCACCGGCGTCTGCGCCAGCGCCTAGGCCGCCACCAGCGCGAAGTACGCGATAACGGCAACGCCCAGCACGATTCGGTACCAGCCGAAGGGCTTGAAGTCGTGCTTCTTCACAAAGCCCATGAGGAAGCGGATGGCCGCAAGCGACACCACAAAGGCCACGACGCAGCCCGTGAGAAGGATTGCCGCCTCGGGGCCGGAGAAGGCGTTGCCCTTGAGGAAGTACTTCACCAGGCGCAGGCCCGAGGCGCCCACCATGACGGGGATGGCCAGGTAGAACGTGAACTGCGCGACAACGGTGCGCGAGCAGCCCAGTATGAGGCCGCCGATGATGGTGGAACCGGAGCGCGAGGTGCCGGGAACGATGGAAAGCACCTGGAAGAGGCCAATGCCCAGGGCGGTCTTCCAGTCGAGGTCATCGATGTCCTGTATGTGGGCGTCGACGTCTGCCGCTTGCGAGACCGTGAGCTCCTGCTGGGGCTGAGGCTGAGGCGCGCCTGCGGCAAGGTGGCGCGGGCGATAGGTGCCGGGCGCCTGGGCTGCGGCGGAGGTGGGCGCGGGCGCGGCCATCAGGCGCTGCGCACGGCGCTCGCGGACGGTCTCAATCACGATGAAGGCGATGCCATAGACGATAAGCGCGACGGCAATCACAAAGGGGCTACCCAGGTGGTCCTCGATCCAGTCGTCAAGCGGCAGACCAATCACCGCGGCAGGGATGCAGGCGACTATCGTCTTGCCCCAGAGGGTCCAGGTGGAGCGGCGCTCGTCGGCGGACTTGGAGCGCGAGAAGGGGTTGAGCTCGTGGAAGAAGGTGACAAGAACGGCGATGATGGCGCCGAGCTGGATCACCACGAGGAACATGTCCCAGAAGTCCTTCGAGACGCTGAGCGGCATGAACTGCTCGAGAAGGAGCATGTGCCCCGTCGACGAGATGGGCAGCCACTCGGTGATGCCCTCGACCACGCCATAGATTGCTGCCTTGAGAAGCTCGAGAAGATCCACGGTTCCCCCTCCTTGCGCCCGCCGGCATCGACAGCGCACTCGCTTGCATTCGTTACGTTCCGCTCAATGATGAAGGGGCAGCGCGGCGCGCAGGCCGCAGGCACGGCGCATTCAGCGAAAAACTATGTGAGACAAAGGGACAGTCCCTTTGTCTCATTCTGCAACGGGCCGCCCCTCTGGGCTTTGGAGCTCGAAGCCCTGAACTGCAAAGGTGTCCTGCGCGTTTTCGCGCGCGCCGGCCTTTAGAATCACGGGAACGCCCCAGGCGAGAAACCCCGCGAGCAGCGCGATTGCCGCGGCAATGAGAAGCGTGACGAGAATGGAGCGCCTGGGCTGCTCGTCCGGACTCTGGTCCTTGGGGTTCTCGCTCACGCTTCCATACCTCTCTGCCTGCTTTTTCCACGGCGACATTCTACCCGAGTTGCATGGGCACCGGTTTGCGCTCCGGACGTCGGGTCCCGCACCCCCGGCTCGCCTCACTCACGGCTCCCGTACCCCCCAAACTACGCACGGTCGTGACTCGAGGGGACAGGCGGGGGTCACGAGCACCATTTTGGCCGAGAATAGGTCAGGGGCCCCGGCAATGGCCCAGACGGAGGCCGGACGCAAGGAATCCACAGCCGAGAATCGCGGCGGCACCGCCGGCTTCGGGTAGAATCGTCACCCAAAGGCATCGCGAAAAGAGGAAACCATGGCGCTCAACCTGCAGAACGCTCGCTTCATCGCTTCATACGGCACCGTCGACGGGCTCCCTGCCCCCACCACGCCCGAGGTGGCCTTTGTCGGCCGCTCCAACGTGGGCAAGTCGTCGCTGCTCAACAAGCTGCTGGGGCGCAAGGCGCTCGCGAAGGTCTCGTCGCAGCCGGGCAAGACGGCAAACGTGAACTTCTTCGAGGCGGACGGCATCAGCTTTGTGGACCTTCCGGGCTACGGCTACGCGCGCGTATCGATGGCCGAGCGCCAGCGCTGGGCAAACCTCATCTCGGGCTACTTTGCCCAGGAGCGCAGCTTCAACCTGGTCATCGCCCTCGTCGACGTGCGCCTGGAGGCCCAGAAGCTCGACCAGGACATGCTCGCGTTCCTCCGCGAGAACAACCTGCCCTTTGTGGTCGCGCTCACCAAGGCCGACAAGCTCAGTCGACCCAAGCAGACGCGCCAGGTGGAGCTTCTCTCGCGCCAGCTCGAGGTGCCGCGCGAGCAGATGCTGCTCACCTCCGCGCAGACCGGCCTGGGCATCGACGAGCTGCGCCGTCGCATCGAGAAGGCCTGCGACTAGCCGACGCACTGCGCGACCGGCAGCCCCGCGCGGCGCGACCAGCCGCAACGCGGCGCGGCGCCCGCATCGAGAACACCAACGCACCAAGGAGACACGCATGTCCGCACGTAGGCGCGAGCCCGAGAGACTCGAGGAGTTTGTCTTTGAGAGCACCACGATGGTCCTGACTGCCGGCCTCGAGATGACAAAGCACTCCGTCACCTCGGCTCCCGGGGAGTTCGTGCGCGAGAAGGGCCCACTGGGCATTGGCTCCACCTGGCGCTGCCAGGTCTTCGAGGAACTGGTGGGCCGCATCAACGCAAAGGAGATGGGCGCGCTGGCGCTGGGAGCAGGCCTCGACCCCAAGGCGCTCCCCAACCGCGTTCCCTGCACCGTGACGTACTCGAACGCCGGGGGCTTCCCCTCCTGCACCGTACGCATCGTGACCGGCAAGGACGCCACGGCCTAGCGCCGGCGGTCCTTCTCGCCGCACCTACGTCGCACCGCCGGCGCCGTGCCGGCTCGCGCCGCCCGCTCCTCTCGCGCTACAATAGTCCGTCACGCTTTCGTGCCGGGCACTGGGAGGACGCATGGCAGACGAGACGCACGACGCAACGTTCCGTGAGGAGCAGGACCACCTGAGCGCGATATACGCCCAGCTCTGCGCCTTGCGCGACACCCTCACCGAGGAGATTGAGACCAGCCACAAGGGCGCCGCGAACGACCTTCGCGAGATGAGCGAGGAGATTCGCCCCGACTTTGGCGGCACCGACGAGACAATGGAGACGCTCGCCGCCATCGAGACGCTCAACTCGGTCATCGACACATACAACCAGTACCACGACTTCACCGTCGAGAAGCTGCAGCGCGTGCTCCTGCTGCTGCGCCAGCCCTACTTCGCCAAGGTCACGCTCGAGATGCGCCCCGGCCGTCCACCGCGCGACGTCTACATTGGCGCCGCGGGCATGACCGACGAGCATAAGCGCCCGCTCATCGTGGACTGGCGCAGCCCCGTGGCCGAGACCTACTACAACCAGGAGATGGGCCCCACCTCCTACCAGGTTGACGGCCGCACCCGCACCGTCAACCTGCTGCTGCGCCGCCAGTTTGACATCACGCGCGACGTGCTCAACTCATACTTCGACACCACCGTGGCCATCGAGGACTCGCTGCTGCTTGGCGCGCTCAAGAAGCACCACTCCGAGAAGCTCGCGGCCATCACCGCGACCATCCAGCGCGAGCAGAACGCGGTCATTCGCCACGAGGACGTGCCTGTGCTTCTCGTGAGCGGCATCGCTGGCTCGGGCAAGACCTCGGTGCTGCTACAGCGCGTGGCGTACCTCTTCTACCAGGAGCGTAAGACCCTCTCGGCCGACCAGATCTTCCTCTTCACGCCCAACGACGTCTTCCGCCACTACATCGACACGGTGCTGCCAAGCATGGGCGAGAAGAACCCGCGCATCTTCACGTGGCGCGGCTTTCTCGCCAGCCTGGGCCTCTCCGAGCGCGGCGATGGTCGCGACGGAGACCCGGAGGAGCTCGCGCGCCTTGAGGAGGGCGTACGCACGATGACGCTTGAGCCCGATGACCTGCGCGAGGTTCGCTGCGGCGAGCGCGTGATGCTCAAAGCGTCCTCGGTGGCGGGCGCCGTGGCAAAGTTCTCGCAGATCCCCGTTGGCCCGCGCCTCACCGCGCTGGTGAAGGACGAGCTGCACGACCGCCTGGACCGCAAGCTCGCGGCGCTCTCAAAGAGCGAGGAGGTCTGGGAGGAGATGCTCGGCCTGGACGTGGAGGAGCAGGTCGAGGTCTTTGGCCAGACGATAAGCCCCGCCGACGACGATGAGTGCTCCGCCTACGCCCTCACCTACGTGCGACATCTCTTCTCCGGCGCGCACGACGAGATCGAGCGCGGCAACTGGCTGCGCATCGACCGTATTGGCATGCGCGTGCTGGGCAAGAACGCGCTCACGGCGGCCGAGTGGGTCTACCTCAAGCTGCTGGTGATGGGCGGCGGCGAGAAGTCCGCACGCTACGTGATGGTGGACGAGGTGCAGGACTACACCGTGACGCAGCTCATGGTGCTTGCGCGCTACTTCCCGCGCGCCCACTTCATGCTGCTGGGCGACGAGCACCAGGCCATCCGCGAGGGCACGGCGACCTTCGACCAGGTGCGCCAGATCTTCTCGACCACGCATGGCGAGGTCGAGACCTGCGAGCTTCTCACCAGCTACCGCTCGAGCCCCGAGATAACAGAGCTGTTCACGAGCCTTCTGCCGCTGAACGAGCGTGCGCGCCTCACCTCGGTGCAGCGCGCGGGCACGCCGCCGTGCGTTGTGGAGGTTGCGGACGGTGACGCGGGGCACTACGTGGCCGAGCTGGCACGCATTGCCGATGCGGCCGCGGGCGAGGAGGGCCTCACCGCCATCGTCGCCGCCGACGCCGCACGCGCCAACTGGCTCTCGAAGCAGCTGGGTGAGCGCGTGCAGCTTGTGGACCGCAACTCGCTCATGCCGGCAAGCGGCGTGGTGCTCATGGACCTGCGCCTGGCAAAAGGACTCGAGTTTGACCACGTGGTGGTGCCCGACGCGCAGGCCGAGGTCTACCCCGACACCCCGCTTGCGCGCCGCAGGCTCTACACCGCCATCAGCCGCGCGATGCACGAGGTCACGATTGTGTCGCAGGGAGCGCTGACGCCGCTTCTCGCGCGGTAGGGCGCGGGGTCGGCACGGGCGTTTGTCGCCGGAGGGGCACGTTTTGCGCGGATTGTCGCAGAAACCCCCTCTCCGGCGATTTTTTGTCGCCGGAGCCTCCCCTATGGCGCGATTTGCAACATACGGAGCCTTCCGGCGACACTGCCTCGCCGGAGGCGCGTATTCTGTCGGTTGAAGCTGAGAGAAACGCAGGCCACGGGGGCAGACATGGAGACGCGCGTAGCGGTGCTGGGCATCATCGTGGAGGACCCGGACTCGGTCGCGCACCTCAACGAGGTGCTGCACGAAAGCGCCGGCATTATCATTGGGCGCATGGGCATCCCCTATCCCAAGCGGCACATGAACATTATCTCCGTGGCTGTCGACGCGCCGCAAGACGCTATTGCGGCGCTGGCCGGGCGCATTGGCGCCATTCCCGGCGTCAGCGTACGGGCGGCGTACTCGAAGTAGGCACGTCTCGGCGACTGGAATATCCGCTTGACGACAACGCCCAGCCCTTCAAGCTGCCGCCCTTTCCGCAAATATTATTCTCAGGAGAATAATTCTTTGTAGAATAATGTAGATCCCGCTGCCAAACGTAGCGGAATACCCGCCGCCAAACGCAGCGGCATAAAACAAAGGGGCTCGAGCAAACGAGGAGGCCATTGTGTTTGTTGGGCGCCAAAGAGAGCTCACGCAGCTCGAACAGCTTTACGCAACCGAGAAGTTCCAGCTCGTCGTTGTGTACGGGCGTAGACGCGTTGGCAAGACGACACTCATCTCCAAGTTCTGCGAGAACAAGCGCACGCTCTTCTTCACGGCGCTAGACCAGGCCGACAAGGACAACCTCGCGGACTTTAGCCGCGCCGTCTACTCATTCTTCGACCTGCCCGCCACTGCAGGTTCGTTTGCCACATGGGCGGATGCCTTCGGGTTCATCGCGGAGCGAGGCAAGCGTGAGCGCTTTGTGTTCGCGTTCGACGAACTCCCCTATGCCGCGCAGAGAAACGAGTCCATTCCCTCCGCGCTGCAGGTCACCATCGACCACGTCTTCAAGCAAACGGAAGTGTTCGTAATGCTCTGCGGCAGCAACGAGGGCTTTATGGAGAGCGACGTATTGGGAAGAAAGAGCCCACTTTACGGCAGGCGAACCGCCCAGATGAAGATTGGCCCGCTGGGCTACCTTGAAGCCGCCCAGATGTTTCCCGGTCTTTCTCCGCAGGAGCAGTTCGAGTATTACGGCTGCTTTGGAGGAGTCCCCTACTACCTAGAGCAGGTAGATCCCCATCGCGGATTTAGGGGCAACCTTGCAGACCTCTACTTCAATCCTTCAGGATTTCTCTTTGACGAGCCATATGGACTTCTGCGTCAGGAGTTCTCAGAGCCAGCGCTCTATGCATCCCTCCTCCGCGCAATTGCCGGAGGAGCAAACCGGACAAAGCTTATGGCAGACAAAGTCGGTGTAGACGCGACCACGATTCCCAAGTACCTCTCATCTCTTTGCCAGCTTGGCATCATCGAGAAGGTCACGCCGTTTGGAGAGAACGAGCGTTCAAGCAAGCACGGAATCTACCGAATCTGCGACGCTTGTTATGACTTCTGGTTCCGCTTTGTCATGCCCCGAGTCAGCGACATTGAAGGGGGCTTTGGCGATACCCTTGCCCATCGCCTTCCAGAGCAGCAGCTTACTGACTACCTGGGGCACCGCTTCGAGCGACTGTGCCTCGAGTGGCTGGGCGAGCAGGCACGGGCAGGCCAGCTCGCCATTGCCGTGACGCGTTTGGGCAGCTGGTGGGGAACTAATCCCAGCACGCACGCACAAGACGACATCGAAGTCATTGCTGCAGACCCCATAGAGCGCAAGATGCTTATCGGCGAATGCAAGTACCGAGAAGAGTTTGACGAGACGAGCGAGCTTGCCGACCTCGACGGCAAACGGAACCTGATAAAGGGATATGCGACAGAGGGCATCATGCTCTTTACCAAAAAGAGCGTCTCGCAGGGGACTGTCGAGAAATGCAAGAGCCGTAAAGACGTGCTGCTCGTGACGCTTAACCAGATGTACGAAAAGTAAGCGAGCCGAAGTGCTACCCCTCACCGCGCACGTTTCCCAGGCGCGCGGGCACTGCGTGGAGAAGTTCCGTGTCACCGGGGGCGTGCGAGGCCACAAGCAGCGTGCGACCGCCCAGATGGCGCAGCACAAAGGCCGCCGCCGCCTGGTGCGAGGCAGTGTCTAACGAGGCAAAGGGCTCGTCCAGAACAACGGCCGCGCCGGGATGTGCGAGCGCCCGCGCCAGCTCCACGCGGCGACGCTGCCCACCAGAGAGCTCCGAGACCGGCCGGCCCAGCGCGTCCTCGGGCAGTAGCTCAGCCAGAAGCGCGTGCGCCTCGTCCGCCGAGAGCGCGCCCGCCGAGCAGAGCAGCACGTTCTGCTCGGCAGTCATTGCCTCCACCAGCCGGGTGTCCTGGAACTGCACGGAGAGCGCACCCGCTCCCGGCACCTGCACGCGCCCCGAGAGCGGGGCGAGAAGTCCGCAGACCGTGCGCACCAGCGTGGTCTTGCCAGCGCCGGAGGGATCGGCGAGCACCGTGCGCGAGCCTGCCGCCAGCGCAAGGTTGCAGGTAGCAACCGGCGCGCCGTCGTAGCCCAGGGTCACGTCGTCGAGCAAGATTCCCGCGGGCGCCGGCGCGGGCACTGGCTGACGGTGCTGCGCCGCCGCAGGCCGCGGCACGCTTGCCGCAAGCGCCCAGCCGCCGGTTGCGCGCAGCAGCGCCAGGAAGGCCTTCTCGCACGCCCACGAAAGCGCCACAACCACGATGGTCCACGCAAAGAGGTCGCCGGTCTCGAGCAGAAGCTTTGCCTGGTAGATACGCTCGCCCATGGAGCCGCGCGGACTGCCGATGAGCTCGGCGGCCACGCCCGCCTTCCAGGCCATGCCACAGGCGTTCCTGCACGTTGCCACAAGGTACGGGAGGAGCTGCTGCCAGGTGTCTGCCAGGAAGCGGCGCCAGCCGGGCACGCCCATCACGCGGAGCAGCTCGCCCAGGCTGGGGTTTGCCGAATCGCGCCCCTCCAGCACGCTGAAGTAGATGGCGGGAAACACGGCGAGAAAGACCGCGATGGCCGAGACGCGCGCAGACCCCACCCACATGAGCAACAGCACAATCACGCAGACAATGGGCACGCTCTTGAGGAAGCTCACCGCTGGGGCGAGAAGCTCGGCCAGCGCGTGCCAGCGGTTCGCAGCAAGGCCCAGTACCAGGCCAAGCGCGAAGGCAGCGGCAAAGCCCGCGGCAATTCTCGCCAGCGAGAAGCCCACCGTGGACCAGAAAGCGGCCGTGGGAACGAGCTGTGCCAGACGCGCAAGCACGGCTGCGGGTCCGGCAAGCAGGAGCTCGGAGCCAACGGCCATGCTCGCCAGCTGCCACGCGAGGAGCCAGAAGGCAACGGCACCTGCGCGGCGCAGCGCGTCGCGCGGGGTCACGGGAGCCTTGTCCTTCTCGACAGACACGCTGGTTGCGGCCTAGGCCACGTAGTAGAAGTCGTCGCCGGGAAGAGCGCCGCCCACCGAGGAGGCATCGGCGTCGTAGAGAACCTGCAGGTAGCCGGAGAGCGCCGAGCGCATGTCCTCGCCCGTGGTGCACACGATGTTGCACTTGGGGATGGCCTTCTCGGCGATTGCCTCGCTTGGCACGATGCCCGCCTTCACCACCAGCGGCGCCACGGCGGCCGGATCGCCGTTCACGGTGTCGACGGACTCGGCGTGGCGAGAGAGGAAGTCCGCGATGGCCGCGGGGTGCTCGTCCACAAACTCCGAGCGGGCGATGGTCACGCCCATCACGAACTGACTGCCCGAGCCGCCGGCGTAGCGATCCCAGACGTCGGTGAGGCTCACGGGAGCAAAGAGCGAGGAGTCCTTGGCCAGCGTCGCCGTGGTGAAGGGCTCGGGCAGGATGGCGACGGCCGTGGGGTCGGCCTGGATGGCGGCCGCGCACTCGCTGTGCTCGCTCTTGAACTCGATGGTCACCTGGTCCTTGATGCCGGCCTGGTCGAGAAGGTAGTTGAGCGTGTACTCGGGGCTGGCGCCCTGGCCGGAGAGGTAGACGGTGTGACCGGCGAGGTCCTCAAACTGCTCGACGGAGGCGTCGCCGGTGACCACGGAGAGGACTCCCAGCGTGTTGACGTCGATCACGCGAATGCCGCCACTGGTCTTGTTGTAGAGGACCGAGGCCACGTTGGAGGGCACGAGGGCGATGTCCGTCTCGCCCTGGATGACCAGCGGAAGGACCTGGTCAGCCGCGCCGGAGATCGTATAGGAGTAGGTGATGCCCGTGGAACCCTCGGCAGGCTCGGTGGGCGCGTCCTCGGTGGGGATGCCGGAGGTGGTGTCCATCATCGAAACCAGACCGATGGTGGTGGGGCCCTTGAGGGAGGCCACGCGGACGGTCACGTCCTCGGTGGCGGCGGAAGCGTCCGAGGAGGACGAGTTGTCGCTGGTAGAGGCGGTGTCCGCGGGCTGCGTCTGGCTGGTGCCGCAGGCCGCAAGCGCAAGGCCGGCGGTGATGGAGCCAAACGCGGCGAGCGCCTGGCGACGGGTGAGATTGGTGTCCTTGAGCATGGCTTCTCCTCACATGTTGTCGGCGCCGCAGGGCGGGCGCCTCTCGTCTGTGGTGGGTCGCGTGCGTGCGACCGGTATTTGGAGCCTTTCGTCCGGCCGCAGCGGGCCTCGCGTCAGGCGAGGTAATTCTAGCATGCGCCCCTGACCTCGCGGTCCTAGCCGCACTTCATCGCAGCTCCCACGGCACCACAGCTCCCTCGGCGCTACGTTCCCCTTCTCCCTTCCATACTCCCCCTCTCCCTTCTTTAGCGGTATTTGAGAATCGCACTTGCCGTCAACAGGGCAAACACGGCCTCCGTTTCTCAGAAACCGCTAAAGAAAGAGAGGGGCGGGAACGTGGATGGAGGCGAGAGCGGGAGCAGGAGACGAAGGCAGCGCTGAGGGGACGGATACAATGGGCGAGAGAGACGCGGCATTCCAACACCAGGAGGCAACCATGGACGTGCATGTGAAGCTCGACGAGAACGGCTACATCCCCGACTCCTACGCAAAGTATGCCGACAAGAGCGGTCTGTACGCTGGCACGCCAACGCGCTCGTTCCCCTTCGAGGTCACGGGCGTCCCAGCGGGAGCGGCCACGCTCGCCGTGGTCTTCTACGACGTCGACTCCATTCCCGTGTGCGGCTTTCCTTGGATCCACTGGTGCGCCTGCGACATCCCTGCGAGCGTCACCAAATTCCCCGAGGACGCCTCAAACCAGCGCTTCGCCGGGATGGTGCAGGGCAAGAACTCCTCGGCGTCACGCCTGGTAGGCAGCCGTGACCCGCTCCTCACCTGTCGCTACAACGGTCCGCAGCCACCCGACCGCGACCACACCTACACGCTGCGGGTCTACGCGCTGGACAATGCGCCGCAGCTCAGGGAGGGTTTCTGGCTCAACGAGCTGCTCCATGCCATGGAAGGCCACATACTGAGCGAGGCCGTGGCGCAACTCCCCGCTCGCGCATAGCCGGCGAGCGGGGCGCGCGTACCGCAGCGCGTTGCAGCGTGTACCATGGGGAAGTCTGAAAACACTCCACCCTAAGGAGCACGCATGCAATACCAGTCGCGCGACCAGATTCCCGAGAAGTACCGCTGGGACCTCTCGTCCATGTGCGCGGACGACAAGGACTTCGAGCGCCAGCTCGAGGACGCCAAGGCACTCCCCGCAAAGCTTGCGGCGTACAAGGGGCGCGTGAGCACCTCGGCGGCGGACCTTCTCGCCTACCTGCAGCTTTTGGACGAGGCAAACGTGACCCTCAACCGCCTGGGCAACTACGCCGACCGCCAGGCAGACGTCGACACCCGTGTGGCTCGCTACCAGGTCTACTCTGACCAGGTCATGAGCCTTGAGGTCGAGACGCAGGAGGCTTGCTCGTGGTTCTCGGCAGAGCTCCTTGGCATGGCAGACGAGAAGCTCGCCGCCTTCTTTGCCGAGGAGCCTGGCCTAGAGCACTACCGCCGCGCCATCGACCGCGAGCTGCGCATGCGCCCGCACCGTCTCTCGGCTGCCGAGGAGGCCATCCTCGCACGCGCCGGTGACGCGGCGGCCCAGCCCGAGCGCGTGTTCTCGCAGCTCAACAATGCCGACCTCACCTTTGCCGACGCCACGGACTCAAAGGGCGAGAAGCACCCCGTGAGCCACGGCAGCTTTATTGGCCTCGAGCGCAACCACGACCGCGCACTGCGCAAGTCTGCCTTCGACTCGGTCTACGCGAGCTACGGCGCGCACCGCAACACCTGCGCCGGACTTCTCTCTGCCCAGGTCAAGCAGCTCAAGTTCTTTGCGGACTCGCGCCGCTACAAGGACGCCCTGGAGTACTGCCTCGACGCCAACGAGGTCCCAACCTCGGTCTACGACAACCTCGTGGACGCGGTGCACAAGAACCTTGGAGCGCTCCACAACTACGCAAGCCTGCGCAAGGACGCCCTTGGCGTGGACGAGCTTCACTTCTGGGACATGTACGTGCCGCTTGTCGACTCCGTGGACCTCACCTTTACCTATGAGGAGGCCTGGGACCTCATCCTGAAGGCGCTCGAGCCGCTGGGTGAGGACTACCTTGCCATTGTGCACAAGGGCCTTGAGCAGCGCTGGATTGACGTGTACGAGACACCCGGCAAGCGCTCCGGCGCATACTCCGCGGGCTCCTATGGCACCAACCCCGTGATCCTCACGAGCTTTGACGGAAGCCTCGATGACGTCTTCACGCTGGCGCACGAGATGGGCCACTCCGTGCACACGTACCTCTCGTGCCATGCGCAGTCGCCCACCTACTGCGACTACCCCATCTTCGTGGCGGAGGTTGCCTCCACCTGCAACGAGGCACTGCTCTCGCACTACCTGCTCGAGCACACCACAGACCCCGCGACCCACGCCTACGTGCTCAACAACTTTGTGGAGTCCTTCCGCGCGACGCTCTACCGCCAGTGCATGTTCGCCGAGTTCGAGCGCGACGTGAACGAGATGAACGCCGACGGCCGTGGCGTCACGGCCGATGCCCTCTGCGAGCGCTGGGGCGAGCTCAACGCCCAGTACTTTGGCGACGCCGTGACCGTTGACGACGGCATCCGCCTGGAGTGGGCGCGCATCCCGCACTTCTACTACGGCTACTACGTCTACCAGTACGCCACGAGCTACGCGGCGGCCATCGCCATCTCGAACCGCATCCTCGGCGAGGGCGCACCCGCCGTGAGGGACTACCTGGGCTGCCTCAAGGGCGGTTCGAGCAAGCCTCCCATTGAGCTGTTGCGCGGTGCCGGCGTGGACATGGCAACGAGCAAGCCCGTCGAGGACGCGCTGACGTACTTCTCGCAGCTTGTCGACCAGCTGCGAGAAGAGCTCTAGGGCGAGAGAACCGCATTTCCCGTCACACAGGCGGCGTCTGGCTTTGGCTGGGCGCCGCCTTTGCGTGGACCAGCCCAAGCTGGCGTCCTGGCCGCAACTTCATTCCGAAAAAGCTACCAGTGTGTATCCCACTAAGCAACTGGGATTTTAGTGGGCTACAATGGGCGCCATTGCATACGGACATGGGAGAATCGCAGATGAGCACCAATCTTTATGGTTCGATGAATCGCAGGTCTTTTCTCGGCGTGATGGCAGCGGGGGCAGCCCTGGCTCCGCTTGCTCTCGCTGGTTGCGGAAGCGCGCAGCAAAGCGACAGTTCAACCGGCTCCGCGGACGCAACCGCCACGAGCGGCGCCTCGACGACCGACCTTTCCGGCAAGCACCTCACCTTTGTGGGCGATGACGCCTTCGCGCCGTATCGCTACATCGAGATGCAGTCCGATGGCACCCAGAAGGTCGTTGGCCTAGACATTGCTGTGGCAGACGAGATGGCCAGCCGCCTTGGCTTCACGTATGACTTCGAACCGCAGGAGTTTGCGGCCACGCTTGCCTCCGTCCAGGCAAGCGAAACGAGCTTCACGATGGCCATGTCCTCAAACGCGGAGCGCGAGCAGACCTACGACTTCACCCGTGGCTACTACCAGCCACTCGTTGGCGTGCTCACCCTTGGGGGCGACGCCATCACAAGCGTCGACGGCCTTGCCGGCAAGAGCATTGCCTGCACCACGGGCACGGTGCAGAACAAGTTTGTCACTGCCGTGCTGCCCGATGCCGACGTCCACACCTACGACGGTGGCGACCAGTGCCTGCAGGAGGTTCTCGCCGGCCGCATCGACGCCTACGTGTGCGACGGTGCCGAGGGCCAGTCCATGCGCGACGCCAACGAAGGCCTGGTGCTTGGTCTTCTCGGCCGCGACGAGACCAAGGACTACGTGGGCGTCTACCGCATCATGGCCACCAAGGGGGCGTCGTTTGTCGCCGCCTTTGACCAGTGCATCGGCGAGATGCTCGAGGACGGCACCATCGACCAGTTCATTGGCACCTACGTTGGCGCCGACTTCGAGTGGGGTGGGGACTTCTCGGCCTCCGGCTCGGCAACCGAGGGCGTGGGCTCTACCAGCGCAAACTAGCGAGAGAGCGGCATGAACTTCTCGGTCATCGAACCATATGCGCCAATGTTTGTAAGCGGCCTTTCCGTCACGCTTGAGGTGACGGGGGCCGCTTTGGTCCTGGCTTTTGCGCTGGGGTTTCTCATCGCCGTGCTCAAGGTGCTGCCGTGCAAGCCCCTGCGCCTGGTGCTGGACTTCTACACGTCGATCTTCCGAGGCATCCCGCTCATAGTGCTTCTGTTTATTGCGTACTTTGCAACGCCGCAGCTCACGGGCTATAAGATCTCTATGTTTGCCGCCTCGGTGCTCACGCTGGGGCTCAATGGATCCGCCACCGTCTCCGAGACCGTGCGCGGCGGCATCGAGGGCGTTGACCGCGGCCAATACGACGCCGCCCGCGCGCTTGGCCTCCCCTATCACCTCATGATGTGGGAGATCATCGTTCCCCAGGCGCTGCGCTCGGTAGCTCCTGCGCTGGTCAACGAGGTTATCACGGTACTCAAGAGCTCGTCTCTTGTGGCGACCATCGGCCTCATGGACATGATGCGCGCCGCGCAGAGCGTGCAGGCGCTCACGTACCGCGCGTTCGAGCCGTTTATCGCCGTTGCCGTGATCTATTACGTAATTGTGATGGCGCTCGTGGCAGTGAGCAAGCGCCTAGAGCGCCGTTTGAGGCACGGCTAGGCAACCCTAAGCATCCTCGTTGCATTGAATGTGCCCGGTCGCGCAATCCACGCGGCCGGGCACACTGGACTCAATCGGAGATTTTCCGTCACGGATTACTGCTCCGCTGCCTTCTTTCCCGCAACGATGCTCTTGAAGACGCCGCTCTGGTCGAAGTCCTCGGGCAGCAGCACCGTCGTGGCCTTGCCGCTTGCCGCGTAGTTGTTCATCATGTCCGTCCACTGGGTGAACTCAAAGAGGCGATTGGCCTCCTCCTCGGTCACGCCGGACTCGCGGATGGTATCGATAGAGTCCTTGATGCCGCGGGCGATGGCAACGCGCTGGTCGGCGATGCCCTTGCCCTCGGCAGCCATGGCCTCGGCCTTGGCCTGCGCCGCGATGACGGTCTTCGCCTTGGCGGCATTGGCGTCGTTGGTCGCACTCTCAAGGTTGTTCTTCGAGGCAATGATGTGGTTCATCGACTCCTGAACCTCCTGCGGCAGCTTAATGCGCGTGATGAGGGTGGTCACCAGAACATAGCCGTAGTCGAGCATCTTTGCCGCAACAACCTCGTCAATAGCGTGGGCTATGGCATCCTTCTCGGAGAAGACCTCGTCAAGCGTGCGCGCGGGAATCTGCGAGCGCAGCGCGTCGGCTAGGTAGTCCTGCATCTGCCCCACGGGATCCTGCAACGTGTAGAAGCTGCGGTAGACGCCGGAATCCGCGCCCTTCTCGACGTCGCCATAGTCCACGTGGTACTGGATGGAGACGTCCAGCTCGATGGTCACGTTGTCCGAGGTCTTGGCGTCAAAGGTCATGTGCTCGTCCTCGGTCATGAGGCTCACGTCGTGCGTGATGTCAATGAAGGGAAACTTCACGTGGAAGCCGGGGCCGGCAAACCCGTGGAACTTGCCCAGGCGCTCGATGACGGCAACGTGCTGCTGGCGCACAACGTAGCCCGTTGAGAGCACGAGAACCACGATAATAACGATGAGTATGATCATGAACATGGGAGGCTCCCTGGTCTGTTGTCTGTGACTGGCAACTCCCTGAAAGCATATCAGGAATAGATGTCCAACAGCGTTTGAGTAATGTGTTGAGGCGTAAGGCGCCATCAGGCGTGTCCGAGTGACGCCTTGGGAAGGATTGATAGTGGACGCCGAGAAGAGACTGCCGTTTGCATCCGACTACCAGCAGGGTGCGCACCCGCGCATCCTCGAGCGCCTGGCCGCCGCCAACATGGAGGCAAACGCCGGCTACGGAACGGACGCCCACAGCGAGCGCGCTCGCGAGCTTATCCGCGCGGAATGCGACGCGCCGCAGGCAGAGGTGCATTTCCTGGTTGGGGGCACGCAAGCGAACGCCGTGGCGATTGACGCGCTTCTCGCCCCGTGGCAGGGCGTCGTCGCCGCGGACTCCGGCCACGTGAGCATCCACGAGGCGGGTGCCATCGAGGCGTGCGGCCACAAGGTCATTCAGCTGCCAGATCACGACGGCAAGCTGGACGCCGCAGACGTCGACGCGCTGGCCACGGGGTGGGAGCATGACGAGAACCACGACCACATGGTCATGCCGGGGCTGGCCTACATCTCGCAGCCAACCGAGTACGGCACGCTCTACTCGCTGGACGAGCTTTCCGCGCTGCGCGCCGCCTGCGACGCGCACGGCATGCGACTCTACATCGATGGCGCGCGCCTTGCCTACGCCCTTGCCGCACCGAGCAACAACGTGCAGCTGAACGACCTGGCGCGCCTGGCCGATGCGTTCTATATCGGCGGCACCAAGTGCGGCGCGCTTCTCGGCGAGGCGATGGTCTTCCCCAACCCGGCGACATGCCCGCACTTCTTTACGCTCATGAAGCGTCGCGGGGCACTTCTCGCCAAGGGAATGGTCACGGGCATCCAGTTTGAGACGCTGTTCGATGATGGCCTCTACCAGCAGATTGGTGCCCGGGCGGTTGCACAGGCGGCGCGAGTTGCCCAGGCCCTCCAGGCCGCCGGTTGCCAGCTCATGCACCCGCAGGAGACCAACCAGGTGTTTGTCGCACTTGACGAGAAGCTCTATGCACAGCTTTCTGCCCGTGCGGAGATGAGTTTCTGGGAGCGGCTGGCCGACGGCCGCACCGTCGTGCGCCTAGCCACAAGCTGGGCGACCGCAGACGAGGACGTTGACGCACTTGTAGCGCTGCTTGGTGAGATTGTTTTACCCGGCAATTGAGTTGCAAGCGGGATTTTTTGCCGGGCAACGAGATTCCATTGCCGGGCAAATTGATTGCATAGACGTATGTCTATTCATCAAGGTTACTCAACCGTCAGGAACTCGTCGAGAAACACGTCGAGAAGCTCGTTCTTCCTCGTGGGGAGCCAGGCTGCCACCACGTGCATCTCGCGTTCCTTACCCTTGAGTGGCAGCGCCACGACCTTCCCCCTTGCCGGCAGCGTCTCGGTAAGGTAGCCCGGCAAGAGCGCATACCCCAGCCCCGCCGCAACGCATAGCACGCTTGTCTCCACGTCCTCAGAGACATACGAGACATGCGGCCGCAAGCCTGCGGCAAGTAGCGTGTTGCAGATAATCTCGTTTTCGCCGTAGCCGCCCTCACCTCGGCAGATGTCTACAAGCGGGTATGCTGCCAGTTCTTCCATCGCGATGGCATCCCTATGCGCAAGAGGGCGATTTGCCGGCACCACCGCATAGAGCGGATAGTCGCGCAGCCTTACCCACTGCAGCGGGGCCATACTGCTTTCTTGATACAGCAAGTTAATGGCTACATCGATCTTCTCGGCCTTGAGCGCATCATACAGCTCGGCAACGTTTTCCCTCATGAACGACAGTCTCACGTTGGGGTTGTGCGCGTGGAAGGCAAACAGCATGTCGCCCAGGTTTGACTGCTCGTATCCTTTGATGTAGCCCACCCGCAGCTCGCCAATGGGCCCGTTATCCGTGGCCCTTGCCCGCTCGACAGCCTCCTTTGAGCGGGCAAGAATCGCCTGCGCATCCGCAAAGAACGACGTCCCTGCAGGAGTAAGCGCCACGTGGTGATTGTCCCGGTTAAGCAAGCGACAGCCTATCTCGCGCTCGAGGCTCCTGACCTGGGTCGATATGCTTGCCTCGGAGACAAACAGCCGTCTGGCCGCCCGCGTGAACGAAAGCTCCTCCGCAACGGCGACGAAGTACTCAAGCTGCTTGGGCGTCATTGTCTCTCCCCTCGATGATAGGGAAACCAAATCACATGATAAGAAACGGAGAGAACCACGACAACTCATGAGTCTCTACGATTCGATTATCGAAAGGCCAGCAAAGCGGTTCGCAGCAGAGCGAGAAGGCAAGCCCGCAGAGAAGAGGAGAACCCCCCTCATGGCATTTCCAGGCGAAAGCAGCAGGGAGACAGCACCCAGCACGGTAGTCCGTTCCGTCGACGAGGCACGAGCTCAGTATGCGAACAGGCCGGGCGCAAAGAAGTATCCCCATGTATTCAATCCCATCGAGATTCGTGGCAGGGTCTATCGCAACCGACTGATTGCGGCGCCAACCATGTTCTTCCATGCGGCGTACTTCATCCCCGAGATACGCGAGAACATCTACCGCATGGTCGAGGTCCGTGCCAAGGGCGGCTTTGGCTGCGTTGCGACAGGCGAGCTTCCTCTCAACTTCGAGGAAGGACGCGGAGCGTTCATGGACCGCGCAATCGACGTGAAGCACTTCTACGGCAGTGACTTCGACTCCGCAAAGGAGTATGCAGATCGCATACACGCAGGTGGTGCCCTCGCATACCTCGAGGTGTCCCACGAGGGCCTCGAAGCGGATGATGCTGCGGAGCCTTGGGGACCGGACGACTTCGTGCGCGAGGATGGGCGACACGTCTTTGGGATGGACCGCCAGATGATGGAGAAGGTCTGCCGCGACTTCTTCCAGGTGGGGCGCTTTGCAGCGGCAGCGGGATTCGACGGAGTGCTTCTGCACGGAGGCCACGGCTTTCTCATCCAGCAGTTTGTCTCGCCGCTCTTCAACCACCGCACCGACGAGTTTGGCGGGTCCATCGTGAACCGCTCCCGCTTCCCCAAGATGGCCCTTCGCGCACTGCGCGCTGGCATGGGCGAGGACATGGTACTCGAGCTACGTATGAGTGCGGAAGATGGCGAGAAGGGCGGCATGACCCTCGAAGACTCCTGCGGCTTTGCCGAGCAGATCGACGGACTGGTAGACATCTTCCATGTGTCGAACGGCATCAAGAAGTTGGGCAACCGCGGGGACACATTCAGCGACATCTTCGATCCGCACGGCGTGAACCTGGAGCGCGCGGCAGCCATCAAGGCGCACCTACACAAGAGTCTGGTTGCGGTGGTCGGAGGCTTCAACAGCGTGGCCCAGGCAGAGGATGCCATTGCGGAAGGCAAGGCCGACTTTGTGGAGTATGCACGCCAGTGCTTTGCCGACCCCGACTTCATCGAGAAGACCCTCGATGGCAGAGAAGACATGGTCCATCGCTGCGTGCGCTGCTTCCACTGCTATCCGGGATTCTGCGAGCACCCAACCGACATCCCACTGTGGTACCAACTTCCCCCCGAGGAGTTCATGAAGATCTACAGTCCCGCGGTAATGGGTGACTGCTCGATCAACCCCAACTCTGGGCTGGGATACTACCCGGACCGCCTGCCCAAGCCCCAAGCAAGTAGGAACGTGCTCGTGGTGGGCGGCGGCGTGGGCGGCATGCAGGCGGCTATCACGGCAGCAAGGCGCGGTCACAAGGTGACGCTGGCCGAGAAGGGAGAGAGGCTGGGGGGAGTCCTTCTTTTTGCGGAGCACGACCACGACAAGCGGGAATGGATGGACTTCGAGCGCGTCCTCGAGCGCGAGCTTGCCGAATCAGGCGCAACTGTTGAGCTACATACCCGCGTGGATGAGAACTACCTGCGTGCCAAGATCCCTGACTATGTGATTCTGGCAATTGGTGCACACAACCGGACCTGCCCCCTCCCTGGAGCCGAGCGGGCGATGGACGCGGCAGACACCTACTTCCACATGGACCAAATCGGTCACTCTGTGGTGATTGCCGGCGGTGGGCTCACGGCTTGTGAGACGGCACTCAACCTTGCGGCAGCCGGACACGAGGTAACCATAGTGGCGCGCAAGCCTCGTCTTACTCCCTCGACCTTTGGCTACTATCGCAACGCCCTTCTGGACGAGATGGATCGTCGGGAGATCAAGCAGCTCCTCTCAACATGCCCCCTTGCGTTCACGGATGAGGGCCTGGTCTGCGAAAAGGCGACGGACGAGAAGGGAACGCCAGGAGGCGAAAGGCTGGTGGTCTCTGCGGATACGTACGTTTACTCCTTTGGCATGGACCCCAACTCTGATGAGGTCGAGCGGCTCACAAGGGCTGCGGAGGCCGTTGGGGCAAAGGTGACCAACGTGGGCAACTCGAAAGCGGCGGGCATTGTTCGAGACGCAGTCCACGGCGGCGACCAGGCGGCGATGTCGATTCTTTAGATCGCGCGGGATTGAGTTGCCGGGCAATGGAATTCCGTTGCCCGGCAAACTGATTGCATCGATTGCATGAGCGCGCAATACGGCCTACCTATCCAGCAGGCCGTACTGCGCGTACTTGTCGAGCATCATCTTGTAGAACATGCGGTTGGAGAAGTACTGGCGGTACGTGACCGTCTTCACCTTGCCCTCCGCCTTGAGCCTGTCCATCTCGGCCTGCTCGAACGCCGCTTGTTCCTGAACGTCCGCGAGCATCTTCTCAAACGCAGCCAGCCTGTCCATTCCTGTCACACCTCCAGTAGACGGCTCACCCCGGGGCAACAGGACAGATACGGGAGATCTGCCCTACTCCGCCGGCTAGCGCTTGGAAACCGTCTGCGCCATTCTCGCACGTTAAGCCATGGCCAGATTGCGGCTTGTGGGCTTTAGCCTCCAGGTTCGACCCTAAATAGCAAGCCGCGCTTGATGTTCTTAATTCTCCTGGTGGAAGACCATATGAGCTGTCAGGCAAGAAGAACCAACAACAGAAAGGAAACGTCATGGCTATCCAAATCAAGCGCTTTGAAGTCTCGGAGAACTGCAAGGACATCGACACAGAAGCAATGCTCGCGGAGGTAGCCAAGATTCGCGAATACGCACTGAATGGCATTGAGTCCGACCCGGACCTTGTGGGGTCAATCCAGGCAATTGTGGCCTTCCAGCTGCCTGATGGGTCCTTCCCCGTGGCTGTGGGCACTCCCTTGCCGTCCGACGCAAGCGTTGACCTTGTCTTCCGGCCGACCTACTCCTGCTGCCAGGCCCTCGTCCACGCGCTGTCGCTCGGCATCAAGCCTGACGACGTTCGCGAGCCCCTCTCCCGCGGGCTAGCCGCTTGCTGCCGACGCAATCTTGAGGGACATGGCTACGAGGCCCTCGAGCGCCAGGCAGAGGACCTCGCGGACTTTGGCCGTTGCGGACTTGCCAAGCTTCTCGACGAGGAGCCCGGCCTGTGCCCGGCATTCACACGCCTTGTTGGAAAGACCGTCCAGAGCTACAAGCACTCCCTCGAGACTGGCCACGTCGTCGACGCATGGGGCAAGGACCTCACGTCCAAGCTCTCGGCGGCAGTAGATGTCCTTGGCTGCACGGACAGCAATGCACGAGAGGCCCTCTGGGTGGCTACCGTCTAATGTAATCTCAGCGCCAGGCAAGTCTCAAATGCACTTGGTGCCCTGCCATTGGCGGGACACCAAGTGCATCCCATGGAGAAGGGAGTCGCGTTGAACGTCAGCGAATACGCCAAGAGGGAGCTCACTCGTCATCGCGAGCTCTCGCGCTTCTTCAATAACAGGCGCTGGGGACACCGAGTTGCCTTGCAGGACGTCCATAGCCTCAATGAGCAAGACCTCAAGGACTCAATCAGGCATTATGCGAACAGCCCCGAAGGTCCCTATTGCCAAGAGCGTCTCGATCTCTATCACGAAGTATGCGACTTGTTCGGTTGCCTACTCAGAGATGGGCTCTGCGAAAAGGGATATGAGCTTGACGAGTCATTTCTCGCCAATGAAGAGATTTACCTAATCATGCTCAAGGCTTCACACAACAAGATTCCCAACAAGGAGATGGCCTTCGAAGTCCTTAGGTCGAGCGAGAACACGGCTAGACAGCGCAGATCTGACCTTCGCGATGGCGTACGCATTGGGGACATGTGCGTGCAAGCCGATTTTGGCTACGGCGGTTCATTCGAGTCGTCCGTGCATCCCATCATGCTGCCGCTCAACCTCTCCGAAGTCTACGTTATGCTCGTTGCCCTCAAGAAGTACGAGCTTGCCTGCGGAGAGGGCGACCCTCACGCCATGCTAGCAGCACGTTTGGCAAACATGGCATATGGCGAGCTCAGTGACTACGCAAAGAAGAAGCTCGCTGACCGTCTCAGCGAGGCTGGATACGTTTTCTGTCCCGAGGGACCCGCATTCCGCGACGACATGCACGGGTCGTCGGAGTGGGTCAAGTTTGAGAAAAGTGGCGTACGCGTAGCAGTTGAGCTGGATGAGGGCCACTCGCTCGTGGGTGTGATTGTGGGCGTGGGCAGGCGCCGAGGTGACAAGCCAGGAGACCGTCGCCCGGGACTCACACTGCACCTGGATGACGGAAGCGAGATATCTGTACCTTGGTCCCAGGTGGTTAGCATCGATAAGACAGAGGGGTAGTAATCGCAGGCGGCGCCCCAGAGCGTTGCATCACGCGGGATTAAGTTGCCAGGCAACGGAATCCCATTGCCGGGCAACTCAATCCCGCAGCACCGACAGCCGCTCCAAGGCACTGATGTAGGTGCAGAGCGCCCGCCTTAGCGACCCCTCAGATACCGCCTCGTTTGGCCCGTGTATCTCGCCGGCCCAAGACGGGGCGTCCTCATCTGGATCACCAATCGGCCCAAATCCCACGGCGTACGGAAAGCGTTTCGCATAGGTTCCGCCGCCAAGAGTTACAGGCTTTGCCGCGCCGCCAAACCACTCCGCGTAGCAGTCCAGAAGCACCTGCACCTCGCGCCTCGTGGGATCAACGTAGAGCAGCGAGCCCCTATGTATCTCTGCATACTCGACTCCGTACTCCGCGCACTCCTTCTCGATACCAGCGGAGATGGCATCAGGGCTGGTCGACTTTGGGTATCGGCAGTCGGTGGTCTGTACGAAATGCCCGTCCCTTGTCTCAATTGTCCCGCTGATGATGGTCAGCGGTGTGAATAGGTCGTCTGTCGCGTTGATACCAAACGCCGAGCCATCCGTGGACGAGAAGACAATGTTCTCGAACTCGAGCCATCGCCGCTCGCGCACTGAGCAAACGCCATTCTGCAGCAAGTACCTCACCAGCACGCCAATTGCGCTCACGGTGCCTTCGGGTTCCGCCGCATGTCCACCCGTACCCCGTGCCAGAACCTCAGACAGCCCTGCTCCGGCTGCCCTCACCGTAACGCCTTTCTCTGCCGGAAGCTCATCAGCGCTCGCCCGGATAACCGCCCTGGCAGACGCAGCAACCGCATTCCTAACCGTCCCTCCGGCAATCTCGACGATCTTCCCCTGTGGATCGCACTTCCAGGCAAGCTCGGCATTGTGGGAGCCCTTCTCACCACAAACCACTGGCCATGCAGAATCCGGAGTGAACAGGAAGTCTGGCGCGGCATAGTTGCGAACGTACCACCGCGCGTCATCCATTCCTGTTTCCTCGTTCGCTCCAAGCAGGATGCGGACGGCCTTTCGATCTGCCGCACAGTCGTGCGTCGAAAGGAAGCGTGCTGCCCACAGCGTCAGAACAGCCGGTCCCTTGTCGTCAAGCACTCCCCTTCCCACAAGATAGCCTTCGCGCCGTTGCAGAGCGAAGGGATCCGAACTCCATCCAGGACCCGCAGGCACTACATCCAAGTGCGCGATTGTCGCCACCTGGCCATCACGCTCGCCCGGAACATCGGCAAAGCCGATAATCCCGCCGCAGTCGTGAGCCTGGAGACCAAGCCTCGATGCCATTCTCAGCGCACAGTTGAGGGCATCCCGCGGTCCCTTGCCCCATGGCGCATCGGGCCCTGCAGTGGCCGAATCCCCAATACTCTGAATGCTGACAAGCTCTGCGATGTCAGCAACAATCGCCGACCAGTTGTTGTCAACAAAACGACTAATGCACTCTTTGCTTGATGCCATCAGAGTTTCCCTCCAGCACCTCAAGTAGTTCCTGATACCTCATGCCGGAATAGGGAGAGGCACCGGTCCCAAGCATTGAGTAGAGGTACGAGAATATCGAGCTCTTATCCTCCTGGCGCTTGCTAACCAGCACCACGATAATCAGACTAATGGGTTCATCCTCGACTTTGACAGGTGTGTCAAGCGTGAGCGCAAGTAGCCGTGCCGGCGTTAAGGTAATGCAATGCGGTACCGCAACGCCGTTGAAGCGCAGACACTGGCCCTGACACTCTCGCACCATTACGGACGCGACCTCTTCCTTTCGGATAACTCCCCTCTCGAGGAAAAGCTCGAGGCCGCAAGAGAGCACGGAAAGATATCCGTCACCGGCAACTCCAATCTCCGCGAAGGAGACTTCGGGGAGAATGTCTGGAAGCAACGTACGGTACTGTGAGTCCGTAACTGCGCGCTTTAGAGCTGCCAAGTCTGCATCGCTCAGAATCCCCCGACAAACAAGATTCCAAGGGAGCCTCTCGAGGCCCTTGTCCGCAAAGGAGTCGTCTCTGATGAGTATCGAGTACGCACCCGTGCCATACTCCCTTTCTGCCGATTGAACGTCATACACGGAAGTAACCGTTACGTTGTCAAACGTATTCTCGAGCATGGCTCGGTTCACTGACTCAAGTGACCTTCTCCCGCAGAGCAGCAGAATCGCAAGGGACTGTCCTGTCGAGCAGAGCCCTGTACCTATCACGTAGAGGGCACAGAGCTCGTGCTCCAAGAACACGTCCTTGCGCAGTGACTCAAGGTACTCGCAGAGATCCTGGGCAAAGTCGAACTCAATGGGATGATCTATGCGAATGCGGTTAACCTGAGTTCTAAACTCATCTGTCATGAGCGTGGTGAACATTGCAGAGCGGGCAATGTGCTCGAACATGACGGTGGGAAGGTCGGGCCGCGATACTCTCATACCGTGTGAGGCGAGAAGATCGGAAGCTCTGCCAATCAACTCGTAGCGATGCGCAAGGAGCCACGAGTGGAGGTCGCGCTTCCTCGAGATGAGCCTGTCGATTGACGCGCGCGCAACAGTGAGCGAGAGGGGCTCTCCAAGCTCGAACGGGGCTGTGACGATTGCCGCATAGACCTGCGTGCGTGCTTCCTGGAGCGTCAGCCAGGGCTCCATTTCCTGCTGGAAGGACTCTATCTCCTGCGACATAAGCCCGGCGGCAGTCATCCAGGGACCAGCAAGCGTCTGGAGCTCAGTGAGCACTGCACGATCGCGGGCAGCGAGCGCCGCGACAAAGTCTGCCGGTGAAGACTTCTCGAACACAACCTCTATACCCCGCCCACTCTTCATCTCGATAGAGAGCGTGCGGGAGTATCGACGGTTTGCGGAACCAACGCATGCCCTCACGGTGGCATTCGAGAGCCCCGTGCGCTCCTCGACGTCCATCACGGTAGGACGAGGAGAGCTAAGGATTGCCAGCAGCATAGCCGTCTCATCATCGAAGACCGAGGAGAGAAGTGCATCGAGGGCGTCTTGAGACCGGATTGAGAGCCTGTAGATTGGCTCAGCCTCAATAAGGCCGGCCCCGGTCCTCCGCAAGATGTCGTTCGCCCGTGCTATGTCGCGAAGTACCGTCCTCCTAGAGACGCCTAGGCGAGTGGCCAATTCGGCGCCGGATGCCGGTCCCTCTCGCAGCGCGAGCACTATAGAGCGTTCTCGACCGCTGAACCTCATAGGCTCCGCACCCCCGCCAAAAGGCCTTTGAGACCCTCCTCTAGTTTTGACCGCGGACATGCCACACACATTCTCAGGTACTTGTCATCGCCGTAGGCAGCACCGTTCATGATACCAACATGTCCCACGTGCACCAACGCGTCCTGCAAACGCGCAGCGCTCACGCCAAGGGCCGAGGCGTCCATCCAAGCAAGATACGTCCCCTGAGGAACCGAGAACCTAATCTCCGGAATGTTCGTCGAGAGGAACTCCCCAATGGCATCCATGTTCGCACGAATGTAGGAGCGCAGGTCGTCGACGTACTGGTCGCACTCGCGATAACCTGCCGATTGAGCGTACATTCCCAGGATGCTCGTGCTTGATAGCGCGTTGCGCTGCTTGAGCTCAAAGAGAAATTCCTCCCGCAGGCACTTCTCGGGAAAGAACGCGTACGACCCAATAAGCCCAGCGGTGTTGAACGTCTTCGATGACGAGCAGGCAAGCGCGGTGTTCTTCTCGGTAACCTCTGTGATAGGCGTATAGGGCACATCGCCAATGATGATGTCGCGATGGATATCGTCTGAGATAAGGAAGGTGTTAGTCTCGGCGCATATCGAGGCAATTCTCTGCAGCTCGGCCTTCGTGAACACCTTGCCAGTTGGATTGTGGGGGTTGGTCAGGAGAAACACCTTTGCAAGGGGATCAGTGCATGCCCGTTCGAGACCATCCCAGTCAATCTGGTAGTCATCCATGGCAGACGAGAGGCTAACAGGAACTAGTGCCCTCCCGTTTCCGCGGATAGCGCCAAAGAACGCATCATACATTGGGGAGAAGGTTACAACCGCATCCCCAGGGTTTGACTTGAGCCTGATCAGCGTTGCGACCGTAAAGATAACGCTAGGACTGTAGACAATCCATTCGGGATTGACGCGTGCCCCTCCCCTGCGGTCAAACCACTCCACGATGGGCTGCTTGAACCCATCGTGATTCCAACGCGTATAGCCAAGTATGGGGTGGTCGAGACGACTTTTAATGGCAGTGAGAATCTCATCGGGAACCGAAAAGTCAGCATCGGAAATGGAGAAGGGAATCACGTCTGAAGACCCAAAACGGTCTGCAGCGTAATCCCACTGTGTGCAATAGGTTCCATGCCTGTCAATGACCTCATTGAAGTCCATATTGCGCTCGACCCCCTTGATTTCATTGGCGAGCTGGCACCCGCCTCACAGGACAGGTGCCAGCGTACCAGCAATCAGTTACATCACGAGATGACGTCCTATGCGGCCTGCTGCGCCTTCTCGGCCTGGCGCTTAAGCCAGATTGACTTGAAGATAATGATCAGAGCCACGTTAAGCAAAAGCCCCACTGCGACTGCGATGTAGTAGGCCCACGCAGGAGAAATCAGTCCGAGAAGAGGATCGAAGATGCCAATCCCGGGGGCAATGCGCTGCACACCCAGTGCCATGGAGATTGCGCCCGCAACGCCACCGGCAATGACGTTCGCGGAAATCATTGGCAGGGGAGCGGCAAGTGCATACGGGATGGCGGGCTCGGTTGCGACCGTAGCGCCAACGATAAGTGCAGGAACCGCAGCGTCACGCTCGCCCTCGGTGAACAGGGAAGGACGGATCCAAGTTGCGATGGCGGCTGCCATGGGCGGCAGGATGGTCACAACGCCAACGATGCCATACCAGTCGTAGACGCCAGAAGCAACCAGCGAGAAGGAGAAGAACCACGCAGCCTTATTGACAGGGCCACCCATGTCGAAGGCAAGCATGGCGCCAACCAGGAAGGCACCCGCAAGCTTTGCACCCTCAGGAATACTCGAAAGCATGACGACCAGGCCGTTCATAAGGGCAGCGGCGATGGGGCCAATGAAGTAGTAGGTCAGAAGCGCAAAGACGAGCAGGCTGACAAACGGGATAATAAGGAAACCCATCAGGCCGTGCATGTTCTTAGGCAGCTGAATCTTCCTCAGGGCGTTAGCAAAGTAGCCAACGAGGATACCAATGATCACTGCGCCAATGAAGCCGGCACCCGTCTGGGTACCAAGCAGGTCAGCGCTATTCGCAAGATAGGAGCAGATGAACGCAGGGGCAAGTGCGGGCTTGCCACCAATGGACTGTGCAATCCACGCGCCCATGACGGGAACCATGAACGAGAAGCCCAGCGAACCAATGGTGTTGAGCACCCACGCTATGGATGCAACTTGGCCATCGGCCGGCTCGATGTTGGGGGCACCAAACTGAACCATGATCGAGCCGATGGCCATGAGAAGGCCGCCGCCAATCACGAACGGCAGAGCAGCGGAAACACCAGCCATCAGGTGGTTCATGAACCCGGTCACAGCGCCGGTGCCATTACGACCACCGAGGTCAACTGAGGTGGCTCGATACAGCTTTGCCTCTCCCTCGAGATTGCCCATCACGGAGTCGATGTTCTTCAGGGCCTCGGACACCGGGAGCTCGATGACCTTTTTGCCGTCGAAGCGCACACGGTCATCCTCGTCCATGCCCTTGCCAAGGGCGAGGATGACATAGTCGGCATCCTTAATCTGGTCCTTGGTCAGCTGATTCTCGACACCATTGGCACCCTGGGTCTCGACGTGAACCTCGTAGCCGAGGGCCTCACCTTTGGTTTTAATCGTCTCCGCCACCATATAGGTGTGCGCGATGCCAGCTGGACAGTTGGTCACCGCAACGATCGATTTGGACATTGCCCGCTCCTTTCTACTGGCCGACAACGGTCGGCACGCCATTCAGGTAAGCCCCGTCCCCTCGTCCTCAGGAGGCGTTGCCCGAAAGCACTCCATCGATTGCCTCGAATACCTCATCATCAGTGCCCTTGTTGAGTATCTCTACGAACTCGGGGTGCACGAGCTTGCGGCTAAGCGATGAGAGCAGCCGGAGGTGCTCAGAGTTCGCCCCGCTGGGAACCAGGATGGAGATAACGGTCTGGACCGGCTTGCCATCAATCGAGTTCCACTCGACAGGTTGGGACAGCCGCGTAAAGAGCACCGTGGGCTCCGAGACATCATCAGTCTTGGAATGAGGAATGGCGATGCCTCCTCCAAAGCCAGTCGATGCCTCCTCCTCTCGCTCCTTGTAGTCACGCACTATTGCCTGCGCATCGTGGGCAAGCCCCAAGCTCACCGCACGTTCTGCGAGCCTCTCGAAAACCTCTTCCTGGGTTTTCACATCAATTGTTCCGAGAATGTTTCCGCGAGTGAAGAGCATGTCCCCTCCCCTTCCACATGGCCTCACCCAGCCGACGGCCAGTAAAATGAGGTGCTCCGCTTGGACTTGCCTGAGTATCCCATCATAGAATCCACACCTTAAGAGTGGTTTTGTCGCAGCCCCTGTGACAAAGGCTGGCCGTTATTTAGGATTGGGATGCCCCAGACGGGACGGGATAACTTTGCCCGGCAATGGGATTCTATCGCCGGGCAACGGAGCTGCATGAGAGGACTAAGCGACCGATGATTGTGACGTTATCTCTCTTCCGTGGCCACTAATACAATTCCTCTACCGCCTGCGAGGAGGACAGCGCCCATGGACGAGAACTGCAAAGATTCCAGCGACCGTACGACCATCGACCTTCCTCAGGAGGGAAGACCCTCCCTCGCCGTGAGCGACGTCCGAATCAAAAGCATGATCTACACCGTTCGCGGCGAGCAGGTCATGCTCGACAGCGACCTCGCGAAGCTGTACGGCGTGGAGACCAGAACGCTCAACCAAGCCGTCACGAGGAACCCCGACCGCTTCCCGGAGCGCTTCTGCTTCAGACTCACGAAAAATGAGATGGTGATCCGCGGGCATGTCCGTCACGATATGGACGCACCCAAAGACCGAACTCACTGGACGCGACGTAGAAGCTCGACGGGATTGAGTTGCCCGACAATTGAGTTAGATGCAGAAAATGCTACTGGGTGATTTGAGGAATCCAATCTGCCAAAGTTCCCAACTATGCCGATAAAAGCTGCAATCACATCACCAGTGAAGAGGACCAAGCTGAACGAGCACAGCATCCCCGTTGACGACGACGGGAGGCCCTGCTCCCGCAGCAACAGGCGCAGGCGGGTGTGCAGACACTACGTCCGGCTCCGCTTCCACGAGCTAAAGCGTACGAACATCTCGCTAATGATCGCAAACTGCGTGGACTTCCACACCTCCAGCGAGCACGCCAGCTACAGCAAGGTCTCCGCCACGATTCACGATGGACATCCACAGCGATGCCTTCTCCGAAAACGACAGAACATCCGCGAACGTGGTTGGAAAGTTTCTAAACTAAATAACAAGGTACCGAACGGCGTCGAGAGCCGAACGGTACCTCAAAGGAGTTTCTCACCGCAAGAATTGCAATAGTTAGCTCAACACAGCACCGGTCTTCGCAGAAGCCACCTGCTTCGAGTAACGTTCGAGCAGATGTCCTCCGTTCTCGTGAATAGCTGGCTCCCACGATGCGCGACGTGCACTCAGCTCCTCGTCTGAGACGTTCAGCTCGATGAGGTTCTTGTTGAGGTCAACATGGATTTCGTCGCCATCCCTCACGAGGGCGATTGTCCCTCCCTCGAACGCCTCGGGGCAGAGATATCCCACCGAAAGGCCGCCAGAAGCGCCTGAGAAGCGACCATCCGTAATAACTGCCGAATTCGGAATGCCCTTCATTATCTCGGTGACGCGGTGCAGTTCCTTCATTCCGGGTCCCCCCTTGGGGCCCTCGTAACGCACGACTACACCGGTGCCAGGCTTGATGGCATGCGCATTGTATGCAGCAAACGCTTCCTCCTCAGATTCGAAGACCTGGGCCTTGCCTGTCCAAACATGCTGCTCGGCCGGCACGGCGCTGGTTTTCACGAGTGCACCTTCGGGAGCAAGGTTCCCGTAAAGCACCTGTATTCCATTGCAAACTGAATCTGAATCATCCTGCGTCCGGATGACCGAGCGGTCAACAGGAACGACCCTGTCGAGGTTCTCACCCAGCGTCCTTCCAGTAACGGTCATCGCCGAGGTGTCGAGGTCCCCCTCTATGGTCTTGAGCACAGCGGGGACGCCGCCCGCCTTGTAGAGGTTAATGCAGCTGATGTCACCATTGGGGACAACGTTGCACACGACGGGAGTGTGGCTGGTGATGTCGGCAACCTTGTCCCAGGTGACCTCCAGCCCAAGCTCATGCGCGAGGGCCGGGAGATGCACCATCGCGTTAAGGGATCCGCCGATAGAGGCAAGGAGCTTTACCGCATTGTCAAGGGCCCCTTGGGTCATGATGTCGGAAGGGCATATCCCCTTGCGGACAAGCTCAACAACACGCACACCGGTCTGCCGGGCGCTGAACCTCCGCTGGCTTGTTGAGCTCGGCCAGAGGGCGCCGTACGGAAGCATCATACCGAGCGCTTCCGAGAGGCATCCCATGGTGTTCGCGGTGCCCAAGAACGGGCAGACGCCAGGTCCGGTGTAGTACTTAAGCGTTCCCTCTATCACGTCGCGCTCTGAAGCCTCACCACGTAGAAACGCCGCACGGAGAGCCTTGGATTGCGAGGGCTTTATCTCGTCATAGCAGGGTCCTGCGGTAATGATGGCGGAGGGGAGGTTGATGCGCGCTGCGGCGTTGAGCATGCCTGGGATGATCTTGTCGCATGATCCCATGTAGACGACTCCGTCGAAGACCCCCTCCCCCACAATCATGGCCTCGCAGGAGTCGGTGATGAGGTCGCGGTGCGGCAGGCAGTAGCGCATACCGGGATGCCCTTGGGCGACGCCATCGCACATGCCAATAGTGTTGAACTCTATTGGCTCCCCACCGGCCTCGAGCACACCCTTCTTGACCTCGGCAGCAAGCTGTCGGAGTGGCTCGTGGCCGGGGCAGACCTCATTCCAGCTGTTTGCGATCGCAATGAGCGGCTTATCGGGATCCTCCAGCGAGTCAATCGAAATGCCCGCCGACGCGAGGTGCGCCTTTGATATGGCTCTCTGAAATGGTTCGAGCTGATCGATCTTACGTTGCATTATGGTTTCCCTTTCCTGTAAGACAATGAGAGCAAGGAAGTGCTTTTTCGGAGGGATTACGACCAATCTAGGACGTGCATGGGATTCTCCACGAGCATCCGCCAGTAGTCCTGTTCGTCAATCTCCTTGAGGAGTTGCTCTTTGAGGCCTGTGAGGATGTAGTCAAGGCCGGGCGTACCACCATATGACTTGAAGTAATTCTTCTTGCCCATGTCTCCTGCTAGGCAAACTTGGCCGCCGAAGCCAGAGCAAACAAAGTCCTTCAGTAGCGACACCCGGACGGAGTCATGCCCCACCAAATCCCTACCAACAAGATCGAAGGAGAGGAACGCTCCTCTTTTCATCAAGGTTTTCATGTAGGCGGGGTCAAGAGTTAGGTCCGTGTGCGAGAGGCACACGTGCGCCAAGTTCATACCCTCAGCCTCAAGCAGGTCGAGTTGCTCCATGCCCATCGTGCCCTTGTCGCAATGCGTAATAATTGGGAGATGATGCCTGGACGCAACTTGGGCGGCGATTCTAATCGCCCGCCTCTCCCGCTCCGTGACCTTTCCCAAGGACGTGCCAATCTTGACAGCCGCCGGCTTGACCTTCGAGAAGCCTATTCCTTCTTCGATCTCGCGTGTCAGCTCGCGAGCAATCTCTGCATCAGACAGACTGTCAAACCAACGCGGAAGCCAAAGGTCCTTGTGAAATCCCGTGACGCAGAGCACGTTGATGCCAGCTTGCTGAGATATCAAGCGGAGAGCTTCGGGATTTCGACCATATGCAAGTGGCGTCATGTCCACGATGGTGCAGCCACCCGCCGCCTTGAACAGCTCGGCCTCCTCGATGCTTTTCGAGGGCACGTCGAGAGTGTAATCGTAGTAGCATTCGAGCTCGTCGGGAGAGACGTAGAGGTGCTCATGAATGTAGGTTGTCCCCAGGTCTTGGGGGTCAATCTCTCCGAGGACGGTGTTGATCATGGCTACCTACCATTCCGCTATGGTTCCGTCATAGTTCTTCCAGCTGGGATTTCTCCAGACAAGGCCCTCGGCAGAAACCGCCTTTACTTTCTCCTCGTCGATTTCCAGTCCCAGCCCAGGCCCACTGGGAACATCAACGTATCCGTCCGAATACTGAAAGACCTCTTTGTTCTTAACAAAGTCGAGAAGATCGAAGCCCTGATTGTAATGGATGCCTAAGCTCTGCTCCTGAATGAACACGTTGGGTGAGCACGCATCGACCTGAAGGGTTGCAGCAAGAGCGATGGGCCCATAGGGAGCGTGAGGTGCAGCAGCCATATCGAACGCCTCGGCCATCGCGATAATCTTACGCATCTCGAGGATGCCCCCGCAGAGCGACACGTCTGGCTGGATAATATCAACTGCCCCCTGCACAAACAGGCGCTTGAACTCCCAGCGCGAATACAGGCGCTCTCCCGTGGCGATAGGGATGGGCACCTCCCGGGAGATGTCATCGAACGATTCCCAGTTCTCCGGAAGAACAGGCTCCTCAATGAACATGGGGTGATACGGGGCAAGGGCATACGCGAGAACCTTTGCCATTGGCTTGTGGACGCGGCCATGGAAGTCGATACCGATTTCGATTTCGTTCCCGCAAGCACTCCGGATTGACTCTACCCTGTCGACAACCTGCTGAACCTTGTCGTAGGTATCAACGTAATGAAGCTCTTCCGTTGCGTTCATCTTCACGGCGCGGAAACCCTTCGCCAGCCTGTCCGCGGCGCCATTCGCGACATCAGACGGCCGGTCCCCGCCAATCCAGGAATATACCCGCACGCGGTCGCGCGCCTTCCCTCCCAGAAGCTGCCAAACTGGGACGGCGAGAGCCTTACCCTTGATGTCCCAAAGTGCCATCTCGAGTCCAGAAACAATGGTCCCGTTAATTGGACCGCCACGAAAGAATGATCTGTGCAGCTCTTGCCAAATCCTCTCAATCTCGAAGGGATCGCGACCGACGATTCGCTGGGAAAGCTCCCTTGCTCCCTCGACGACTGTTCGCGTTTTGGTCCCTGAGACCATTTCTCCCCACCCGCTGACACCCTCGTCAGTCTCGACCTTGCAGAAAATCCATCTTGGTTTTACCTCGTAAATCTGAACTCCGGTGATCTTCATTGCCATCCTCGCTATTCGTTGGAAAGAGAGGGGCAGAGCGTGATGCTCCGCCCCTCATGCGGGTACTACGTGTATAGGGAACTAGGCAAGGAAGCCCGCGAGCCACTGCAGGCAGAAGCCGATAAGGTGCTCGCCAGCGTCCTCGGTGGAGATGAACTGCATGCCATCGGGGAGTACGAAGCCGCCGGCGATCGCGAGCTGGGTATGAACCGGCGCAAGGGCGGTAGCAATCCACAGCACGATGCAGGTAATAATGGTCGTGGAGAGAATACCACGGAAGATGTTGCCCTTACCAAACGCAACAGGCCACGCAGCGAGCCACATCGCCTGGTAAGCAATATCGGCGATGGGGAGAAGCTTGTTGCCGGGCAAGACTGCAGCAAGCAGGAGCGTGATAGGAACCATGATGATTCCAACCGTGATGGCGGACTCATTGGCGACGGTCAGGGCAGCGTCGATACCCATTACGAAGTCGGTACCGGGGAAGCGCTTCTGGAGAATCTCCTTCACGGCGTTTGCGAAAGGAAGGAGACCTTCCATGAGAATCTGCATCATCTTGGGGGTGAGGACCATCGTTGCGGAGGTGCTCATGGCAACGATAAGGACCTTGTCAATCGAGTCGCCTGCCAGAAGGCCGATTGCCGCGCCGATGATGAAGCCCATGAACATGGGTTCACCGACGAAGCCGAACTTCTCCTGAACTCCCTTGGGGTTGATGTCGATCTTGTTAATGCCGGGGATGACATCCCAAAGCTTGTTCAGCGCGTATGCAACCGGAGCCCAGATTGCGGAGTTAGAGGTCGGGAAGTTGACGCCCTCAAGCTCGAAGTAATCTTCGACGACAGGAGTGGTCCAGTCTGCAATCTTGATTGTGATGATGAAGTCAACAGCAGAGGCGATGATGGAAATCCAGGGATTGCCATTGGTGGCATACCAAACCAGAGCGCCTGTGAAAATGAAGTGGTTATAAGACCAGAAGTCGACCATGACCGTCTTGGTCGTCTTGGTAATCAACATGAGGGCGTTCACGCCGAGAACGACGAAGACAACAATTGCGGCAAGGGGGAACGCCCAGGTCGCAGCGGCCCTAGCGGGCCATCCCACATCCATGATGGAGGTCTGGATTCCCCAGTTCGCAACCATGTTGGTTACGGAATCGGCGACCTGGGCAACAAACCAGTTGATCACCATGTTGACGCCCGCGAAGCCTATACCCACCAGCAAGGCAGACTTTAGTAAAACGTTGATTTTCACACGGAAGATGAGGCCGAGAATCAAGATGATGATTGGCATCATGACCATAGGACCCATCGAAGCGATGGTTTGGAGACCAGTTACCACAAAGTCCATTGCGTCTACCTCCTAGGTTGCAGTTTTCGCTTACGCCTTAAGCTGAGCCTCTATTTCGGCCTTTGCCTTATCCTCGCCAACTCCCGTGACGAAGGCAGTCCCCTTAATTACGGGCACATCTCCCGTCTCCACACCCTTGAGTTTGCCCGTAGGAACAATGAAATCCACGTGATTCGAAGCGAGGTTGCCCTGAACCTCGGAGAACTTGCACTGAATAATGCGAGGCTCAGGCGCACCACAAGCAGCGGCAATTTCCTTCACCTTGGCAACCGCCATAGTCGACGTAATCATCGATGAGGCGCAGCACACGATAACCGTCTTTTTCTCCATGCTTTTACCCTTCCTAATTGAATAGCTCTATTACCTGTTGCGCGGAATCGGCGTCAGCGATTTGTGCAACGAGTTCCTGGTTTTGCAAGACACCCATAATTTTCTGAAGGGCTTCAAGCTGGTGCTCGGGCTTATCGAACACGGAAAGAACAACCACGCTTACCGGAATCGACTCATCAGAGTCCTCCATGTTGTGCCACTCGACTGGCTTCTTTAGCGTTGCGACCAGCAGCTGAGTGGTATTTGCGTACTGGTAGTCGGTGTGGGGAATTGCGACGTTGATGCTTCCGAGGGCGAGCCCCGTCGGATATTCCCTCTCCCGACTCACCAGATGTTCCTCGTAGGATTGCTTAACCTTGCCCTCGCCAAAGAGGTGGGTTGATACCAGGTGAAGAACTTCCCGGCAGCTCTCTGCGTCAATGTTGAGGAGAATGTCCTCTGGAAAAAGATTGAGTACCATCGGAACTTAGCCTCTCTGCGCCCGCTACCAACGGACCTTCTGCTCGAACGCCTCAATGTCGGCCTTAAGAGCGCCCTCATCCATCTCGATGATGTGCTTGGGATTGAAGATGCCGGACCCGATGCCGGCATATGAGGCACCTTCGTCGAAGAACTCCTGGCAGTTGTCACCATTCACGCCGCCAACAACCATGATTGGCATGGGGTTAAGAGGGGCCTGGATGTCCTTGATGTACTTTGGGCCAAGCGTGCCTGCGGGGAAGACCTTCACGATGTCCGCGCCCATCTCGAACATGTTCCAGACCTCAGAAGGCGAGAAGGCCGAGGGAACGGTTAGAAGGCCGTTTGCCTTGCAGATGCTAAAGATCTCCTCGGTAAAGCAGATTGGGGAGAGCGCGAAGCGGGCTCCCGCCTCGACGGCCGCGTAAGCACGCGCAGCAGAGATGACGGTTCCCGCGCCGACGAGAACGTCATCGCCAAATTCATTTACGACTTTCTCGATGGTCTGGGCCGCACCGGGCGTGTTCATCGCAACCTCAACGGCGCCCAGCTTGGTTCCGACCATGCTCTTCACAACGCATCGAACTTGCTCATAGTTGTATCCACGGAGAATGACCGTCACCTTGGGAAATTTAGTAAGACTGAGGTCTATCACGTCTTCCCTCCTGCTATTGATATTTGTGATGCAAGCTAGGAATGTATTTTTCTCGCTTGTTGCTCATATTTGAACACAGTTTCATCACAGACACAAGCAGCGTTTTTTGAAGGGCATTATTTGTATTTAATTGCGGGTAATGCCCTTAATTTATCTGCGTATATCTATATTGATACGTATATTTTTCTTTATGAACGATTACTACTACATAGTTTCTACATATAATTTCGCTCAGCAGACACATGTATGTCAGCAAGTGATTGTATTAATGTGCTATGAAAGTGAATAACCTGATTCTTCGGAGTGGAGGCTCTCCGACGCTTGTGCATTGCTCCTCAAGAGCATGGCACCATACCCTACTCGCTATCTGCCGACTGCCCCATCACCATCATCGATTCGTAGAGGTGCTGGGGGGTGATGGGATCCGGCGGCTCGACTCCCGTCTTAACAGCAAGGATATTGTCCACGACGATATTGCCCATCCGGCGGCTGCTCTCGTAGGTATTGCCCGCCACGTGCGGGGTAACGAGCACGTTGTCATAGTCATAGTAGGGCTGGTGCTCTGGCGGCTCCTTGGAGAAGACGTCTATCGCAAAGCCTGCAAGCCTCCCCGACTGGAGCGCGCTGTCAAGCGCGCCATGGCGCACGATCCCCGCGCGGGCGGTATTGATGAGAATGGCACCCGGTTTCACAAGCCTAAGCTCGCGCGCACCGATAAGGTTCTTCGTCGACTCGTCAAGCGGAAGGTGAATCGTAATGATGTCTGATCTTCTCAGCAGGTCATTCAGTGTGGTGTAGACAACGCCATAAACCGTTGCCTCATTGCGTTGCACAATGTCGTAGCCAAGGATGTCCATGCCGAATCCCATGGCCCTGCGAGCGACAGCACATCCGATCTGCCCGACGCCGATGATACCGATGGTCTTGCCGTATAAGCTCGTGCCCGTCAGCTTGGTCCAGCCGCCCGACCGCGTGTCTATGACCATTTGCGAGATGTGCCGCTCCAGGTCGAGAATGAGCCCAAACGTGAAGTCAGCCGTCTCCTCGCGGTTCGATGCGGGAGCATATGTGACCTCGATGCCCAAGTCGCGTGCCTCAGCTACATCCACGCCGTCAAAGCCGACGCCGTAGCGCGCGATGATCTTTAGCTTCTTGAGCCGCCGGATGACGCTAGCGGGCAGGTCGTCGTTGCCGAGAATGATGGCATTGGCATCTCCCGCGAAGTCCAACATCTCAGTCTTTGTCAGCGGACGCCCATAGGGATTAAGTCGAACCTCGCAGCCAGCAGCCTTAAGACGCTCGATGGGTTCGTCCGAACCGCGCCCAAAGGTCACAGCAGTAGAGCAAACAACCCAATTGGAACCCATGTCATTCTCCGCAGGATGTTGGTGTGGCGGCGTGAGATCAAGTCACTGCCTAGATACCCCCATATCATAATGGAGAAAGCCACGAGAGAGACATTCCCACCGTCATGGTCGGAAGCCTTCACAGAAACTTTTTCAGCTGCCGTAATATGGCTCTCAAGATGAGCGGGATTGAGTTGCCCGGCAACTGAGCTGCGTTGATGGGGCTTGTTACCGGGCCGTCGCGATGCCCGAGCGTTTTCCCAGGTAACAGCACAGACCCCCAACGTGCCGGCAACAGTGGCAATGATGCAGCGCCCGTTGTACCGCTTCAGGAAGACCATCCAGTTCTCGCTGAACATGTAGCGGTATCCCGTGTCGACCCTATTGAGAGTACGAAACGCCATTCCAGCCCCCGAGGCGTCGGCGAAAAGCTGCGCTTTCTCAACCACGGAATCGACAAGGCACCTCGCCGCCATAGGGCTTGCTAGCTCGGACTCGATGCAGTCGGCCGCGGCGTTCAGATCGTCCACCGCCACGGGCGACCATACGAGTTCCATCAAGGCCTCCTGCGCAAAGCGCCGGGCAATGATGCCTTTAGCCTGTTCGGTCGTGAGAGCCCCGCGCTCGTAAGCAACGCGCTTACCGTAATCTAGCTGGGCAAGGAGGGTCTTCTCAGCATCATTTCGCCCTACGCCACCTCGTCGAGCACTGCCGTGTATGAACGGAGGTCGGATATCGGCCTGATGTTGGGTATGTCGCGCCCGCGATACTGTTACCGATACTGTTACTGTCGCCGAGAACAAACGGCCTTCAAAGCAAAAACCCTGGCCTGTTTTCGCAGGTCAGGGTTTGAATTTATGGTCGCGGGGGCTGGATTTGAACCAACGACCTTCGGGTTATGAGCGAGTCAGAGGCCGTTTCACTGCAAATCTAGCCAATCCACAGCACAGCCGATATGCGTCTGACCTATGGTTTTTCAAATCTCCCGCTTCTCCAAAATCTCCAGCTCCCATGTCTCCATCTTCGGTTTGGTGGTCATTTGGTGGTCACTTTGGTGGTCAAAATGGTGGTCACAAATGGCTGTTGAAAACTCGTTAGGAGGAGACATGGACACCAGGTACACAAGCAGGTCGCTCAGGCGGAGGCGCAACACGGACCAATGGGAATGCAGCCTCTCGCACACCGACCCCGTAACCGGCGAGGTGGTCAGGACCTACCACACCCTCGTCGCCAAGACGCAGAGGCAGGCGGAGCGGGCGCGCGACGCCCTCATCGTGGAGCTAGAGCTCCTAGGAGGGGCATCATCGTCCAACGTCTCCCTGTGCGACTTCATGGCCTCGTTCATGCGCCACAAGGAGGACTCGGGCACCATCGAGCCATCCACCGTGCGCGGCTACCGCGCGGAGACCCGCATCATCTGCCGCTACCTCGGCAACGTGAAGCTCGCAGAGCTCTCCATACCGGATGTCTCCGGGTGGATGCGAGACATGAGCGCGGACGGTTACGCGCCCAAGAGCTGCTCTAAGGCATTCCGCCTGCTGAAACAGGCGCTCAGGTGGGCCGTTGCGCAGGACCTCATAGCGAAGAACCCCAGCGACTTCTGCAAGCCGCCCAAGCGCGTGAAGACGCCCATCAACGCCCTCTCGCGCGAGGAGCGCACGCGGATGCTGCGCCTCGCCATGCAGGCGGAGCCGCAGCCCCTGGGCTTCGCGGTGGAGATAGCCCTCACCACAGGCATGAGGCGCGGCGAGGTCTGCGCCCTCAGGTGGTCGGACCTCTCCGACGACGGCACCATAACCGTCAGCCACGCCCTGGGGAACGGCCCCGGCGGCTTCTACCTGAAGGAGCCCAAGACCGGGAGCTCCGCCCGGACGATTCCCCTCACCAAGCACCTGGACACGATGCTCTCCGCCAGGCGCCGCGATGCGGAGCGCGTGGCGCGCCAAATGGGCGTGTCGCTGGGAGATCCCTACATCCTGGGCACGCAGGAGGAGAAGAGCCGGCCCTACAACCCCACGCAGCTCGGCAAGGACTTCACCGCCTTCTGCAAGATGAACGGCTTCAAGTGCACCTTCCACGACCTCAGGCACACCTTCGCCACCATGATGATCGCGAACGGCTGCGACGTGAGGACCGTGGCGAGCTACCTGGGGCACGCGAGCGTGAGCATGACGTTGGACATCTATGCCGACGTTGACCCCGATGCCAAGCGCGCGGCCGTGGACAAGGTGGCGGACTCGTTCGACGTGGACCTCGACTCGCTCTACGACTTCCCGCAGCCCGCTGCAGCGCCGAGTGCCGGCGCGCTCAGCTTCTCGGTGGATCAGCTCAAGGCGATGCTCGCCGCCGCAGAGGAGAAGGAGGCAGGACATGGGCGTCTTTAGGCTCATCTGGCGCTTCGTGCGCTGGCTCTTCCGCGTCGTCTCGCGTTGGATGTGAACAGATGAATAGCGCTGATTTACAGTTCATAATGTATAAAAACGGTTACATTTTGTACCCGTTTCCACTATACTTCGTCTGTATGAAGTTCAAAGACTACATAGCATCGCACCAGGCGTTCACGACGGAGGACATCTACGCCATAGCGGCGAGGGAGGCCGCGCACACGCAGCTGCAGCGCGCCGTCAAGTCCGGCGAGGTGGAGCGCGTGCGCCGCGGCGTCTACGTGTCCAAGACCGGCAGGTTTACCGGCGAGGCACCCGACCCGTTCCTTGTGGCCAGGTCGGTCGACCCCGAGGCCGTAATCTCGTACCACTCCGCCCTCGTCGCCCACGGCGTCGCCCACAACGTCGGCTTCGAGTGCTCGTTCAGGTCCGCAAAGGTACGTTCGCCGTTCGAGTACGGGGGCGTCCGCTACGTCCCGTACGACCTCGACGATAACCCGCAGACGCAGACCATGCACTCAAAGTCGTATGGGACGGTTAGTGTGACCACGCGAGAGCAGACTCTCGTCGACTGCCTCACATACCCCGGGAGGGTCGGCGGCGTTGAGGAGGCTGTGCGGTCCTGCTCGGCGTTTCCCTACTTCGACGTCGATGCCCTGCTCGAAATCCTCAGCAGCGCTCCTGCAGCCGTCGTCGCCCGCACGGGCTGGCTCCTCGAAGCAAAGCAAGCTAAATGGGGCGTGGCTAGCGAGACGCTTCTGTCGCTCGAAGCGAGACTCGGGAGCGGCCCGTCCAAACTCGACCCGAGGTCAAGGGAGAACGGGGGCTGGAGCCCTCGCTGGAAGCTGTACCTTCCCGAAGGAGAACAGGAGGTCCTTTCGTGGATATCATGAGCACCGACGAGTTCGAGCCAAGGACCGTGGACAAGGTCGAGCGCCTGCTCGACCTTCTGGACGAGATGGAACGCCACCCCACTCTCAAGGGCAAGCTGGCGCTCCACGGCGGCACGGCAATCAACCTCTTTATGCTCGACGTGCCGAGGCTCTCGGTCGACATCGACGTCTCCTACATCGGCAGCGTCTCACGTGAGGGCATGCTCGCCGACAGGCCACGCATCGAGGCGGGCATAGAAGCCGTGGCACAGGCGCTAGGCTACGCGGTGGAGGCTCATCCGGGCGGGCATGCCGGACGCACCTTCCTGCTGCGCTATCGCGGGGACTGGGGAGTCGACCACGTGAAGGTCGACTGCATCTACATGAACCGCTCGCCCATCCTTTCACCCGTCATACGCGAGACGCCCATGAGGCCGGGCGCAAAGGTCCGCACGTTCGCGGACGCCGAGCTCGCCGCCGGCAAGGTGAAGGCGTTCTTCGACCGCGTAAAGGTCCGCGACCTCTACGACATCTCCAACCTGCAGGGCGTCTACGAGTCGCTCGAACCCAGTGAGCAGGAAAGGGTGCACCGACTCGCTCTCTACTACGCCTCGCTCTCCGCATGCTTCCCAAAGCCCTTTGACGGCAGGGAACAGCGTTTCGCAGACAGGCTCTCAGAACTGGCAGACCGGCTCTACCCCATGCTCCGCTCCTCGGCCGAGCACCCGACCCTTGAGGGGCTTATGGAGAACGCCAAGAGCTTCATAGTGCAGTGGGTCCTGCCCAGGACGGACGGAGAACGCGAATATCTTGAGCTTCTTGCAGGTGGAGACTACCGCCCAGAGCTCATCTTCCCAGACGAGTCAATGGCCAAGGCCGCTGCCGTCAACCCTGAGGCACTCTGGAAGGTCGAGAACCTCAGGAAGATGCAGAGGTAGCGTGACCAGCTCCGCATCCGTTGAATGCAATAGACTCTAACCAGTAAACCCGCCTGGCCTCTACTTTTGAACATGCACACTGGCGGGTCTTCTTTATGCGCTGCCTGTACAACTCACCTTGCCCCGAGCCCGAAGGCAAGGACAGCCGCATAGGCAAACCTCCCGTCGAGACGATCAACGTAGTGGCGGAGCAACCTTCCCAACCCGACACCAGACACAATGACATAGCGGACGCTGGAATCTCCACACGACCAGCGGGCACGCCACGACGGCACGAAGCACCCGGGCACCTCATGGGCATGACCACCGCACATCGCTGGGCATCCATGCGAGCACCTCATCGTCCAATGCAGCCACCAGCAGCCGGCCAGCACACGCACCTCCGCCGCACATGCCCCGGCACACAGGCACACAGCACCCCGCAGCAAGCCTCATCACCGCATTCCCACGGGCAGCCTCCGCGCACGTCCCCACCCCGTCTTGCCTTGGGAGCGAAGACTCGCCCACGGTCGCTTGCGCGCAAGGGCCGCGAAAACTTTTCCGAGAGGCACAGGACACCCCTCGGAAAACTCGGGCGCGTCTGCGTTTCGCTTTACCCCTTGCACTGCCGCTTTCCCGCAGGCGCCATCCGCACCACAAGGTGCGCCAAGGGGGCGGGCCCCAACACGAGGAGGCAGACAGCCATGGGAGAGAGCATCGACGAGAGGTCGCACGAGGCAATCCGCGCGTACCTGAGGCACAGGGGCATCGAGGTCTTGGAGGAGGGCTGGGCGCACGGCTCGGACAGCATCGGCCTCGTCGCCATGGACGGCGAGGAGCTCGTCTTCGTGGACGCCGCCACCAAGTGCGGGGGCTACGACATACCCAAGGAGGAGCCCGACCAGGAGCGCTTCGAGCGCATCGCGGCGGCCTACCTCGCCGAGTCCGAGGTGGAGGGCCTCACCAGCATCCGCTACGACATCGTGAGCCTTCTGGTGACGGGCTCCGAGAAGGCCCTCCTGCGCCACCACAAGAACGTCCTCAACGACGGGAGGTAACCCCAGAGCGGCTGCCCCGGGCCTTCGGGCTCGGGGCAGGACATCTCTTGGAAAGTGCCAAGCGCCCAAGGGCGGTCTCCGTTCCCCGCCATGGCCAAGGGTGGCACGGGGAGCAAGCACCTCTTCCCGCTCCCCGACGCGCTGCCCGGCCGCCAGGCGCCGCGCCCACGCCCGCAAGGACGCGTTCGTCGGCCGAGCCGCGCTTGCCATCCAAGTCCATGGCGGGGTAGAGGGGCCCCGGGACCGGAGGGAGACCGAGATGGACGAGACGACCGAGACCAGCAAGCTGACCATGAGCAAGGAGGAGGCGATGGCCACGGCACGCAGGCTGTGCGGGAGCTACCTAGAGCACCGCGACATGGAGGTCATGAACGATGGAAGCGCAAGCAGAGCCATCGTGGCCAGGGACGCCGGCGAGGTCGTGCTCGTGCGTGTCACTGCGAGCGTAGGCGGAGACGAGCGCGCCCTGCCCGCGCTGGACGTGAGCGAGGCGGACGCCGCCGACATGAGGGCCGAGTGCCTGCGTTACCTGCTCGACCACGAGCGCGTAGGCGCCGTACGCCATGACGTGGTGGCCGTGGCCATCACGGGTGACAGGCGGGCCAATCTGCGCCATCTCGTAGGCGTTTGCCGCTGGTCAGAGGATTAGAGCGGAAGTGCAAACCGCTCACGACGCGAAAGGGACCGCTGGGAGAGAACCCCAGCGGTCCCTATTTCTCATCGCCACGGCCGCAGCCGAGCCCTCCCGCGGCCGCCCTCCCCGCCGTCAGGAACACCTAACGACGGCGGGAAGGGAAAGAGCCTCCTGGTGACTGGCTCCAGACTCCCCTGTGTCACCACATGAACGTCCTCAACGACGGGATCTGACTCTAAAGCAGCTGCCCCGGGCCTTCGGGCTCGGGGCAGGGTGGCATGCATTATTTGTTGGACCTACACGCGAATTGGAACTTTAATCTTGTCTCTTGCAACGCAGACACCGTGCTTTACCACGTAGCACTCTACATAATGGTCTCCATTGAAATCGGTATGCTCGTGCCATTTTTTGCCACCTTTGTCTTCGCAAATCTGGCCACGAACGCATTTTCTGCGGTATGCCTCTTCCCCGCAGTTCCTTACCTTCCAATAGACTTCGTATGGCTCAGGAACATTGCATTTTTCAATGCTGAAATCTAGTTGCTTGTCCTTCCGCAGGGGGAGGCGTCTGCGCAACATGTTAAGCAGGCTGTCGGGCCGAAATCCGCTTTGCGTAACAGTGCAGTCTATCGTCAGGTTGTATCTAATGTGCACCGGGAACATCTGCTCGATGAATTGCTCAGAATCCGGCACATAGTCATACACAGAAGACCAGCGAGACGCTGTTGCGCTCACGACACTGGAGGTGACGCACTTCTCAAAACGACGGCCGAATATCTCTATGAGAGCTTGCTCTGAATCGATCCCCTCGGAACGCAGGCAATCGAGTGCGTCGGAGGCTTTTGCGACGAACGGAGCGCCGTCCTTATTGATAATCTCCTGGTTGCTCCCCAGTGCATGCCAGTACTTCTGCTCAGCATTCTGGTTAGAGAGGAAGTCGAATAAGTCGGTGAAGACATCGATGTAATCGCCGTACGCCGCAAACTTATGGGATGGATGATCAGCCAAGAACTTATCTACCAGCGTATCTATGAGCAATCCGCCAAACGCGAACCCCCGATTGTCTTTCCAAACTCGCAGCGCATTGCAAAGGCAGAGAAAATTATCTCCCGAAGCCAGCGCATCCTCAGCACATGCCTGCTGCTCAGGTATCGGGTTTGTCAGCTTCCAATGACCGCCGTTGTTCGAATCCGGGTATGTAAACCCCTTCTCCGCGCTCTCGAAGCAGGGGACCAAATCTATCGTGTAGCCACGATCAGTGAAGTCGACTACAACAGCTTGTCCATCCCCCTTAATGCTCGACTTGGGATACCGCTCCTTCAGAGTTTCCCGTATCTCAGACAGTAGCTGCGACTGGATATTGCCCTGCCTCCCGTTCGTCCGGGAGAAGACCTCTTGAGGCAGCACGAAAAGAGCGTCGACGTCGCTGCACCCATCCACTGCCGTACCCCTGCCGACAGAGCCGACAACGATTAGATGGTCATTTTCCTGACTGTCCGCATCGCTGTAGTAGGTGGAATTCAGCTTTTTAGATAGTCCGTCGAGGCCCCCCGAGTATTGTTGCCTTGACTGCATACGTATCGAGTCAAAGAAGCTCTTGAATGTTGCCGCATTATCCATTGTCATCAACCAGGATCTTCATCTCACCGCTAGCTTTCGCTTTGTCTGCAAGATGCGCCGCCTTGGCGCTGGTCTGAGGCATGCTTGAACATAAAAGAGCATACTTTTCCTGCAGTAAGTCCAACTCGCGTTCGTCGGCATCCAGTTCTTCGCTCGGACAACAAAGCTTTAGATACAGCTTCTCTGCCCTCGCTCGTAATGGAAGAAAGTTATTTGTAGCCTGCTCGCAAGTGCTTCTTCTTGCTTCATAACCACGCGCTTCTCGGTCGATTGTCACGAACAAAGAAACAAATGCAAGCACTGTAGAAGCTATATCGACAAACTTGCAGTCGAGGAATAGCCCGCTAAAAATGCCCGAGCTAGTCAAAGCCACGAGTACGATACTGAGGATCTTGAGGCGGGTATCACGGGCCTCATACAAATCGCACTGTTTAGCCTGAATTTTATGGGTCCAAGACACGTCCTCATAAAGCTTCTTAGCCCTTAACTTGCATGATTGCTGTCTATCCAATAGCTTTCCTCTCGCAATTCCTATGTCGCAAAACAGCTCGCGTCCTAGTAACTAGAGCCTGGTGAAGGCCTTCTTGATCATGTCGGACATGAGCCTGCAGCGCTTCGCTAGGAAGTCGAGGTAGTCCATGTCCTCGAAGCCTACGGGCAGCGCGTTATCGGTGCATGCCGTGCGGTAGGCATCGTCACCCAACGCCTTGCGGAACTTCGTTACATATACCTTCGGATCATCGTCGCTGATGTAGATGTTCTTCTGGTAGTCCACGCAGACAAAGTTCGCCCTACGGTCCTTGAAGTAGTCGTACTGTCCATCCTTAAGAAAGTTCGCGGGGAATATGTGGTGCTTGTCGTATGCCTTCTTGGTGCCGCTGCTTGCAGGCAGGAGCAGCTGCGCGACAGTGTTGGTGCTGAACAGCACGCGGGAGCCGAGCACGACCTGCGCCGCGAGGAATCCATTCCACACGGGACCGCTAGCGCGGTTTTTGTCGAACTCATTGGTCAGGGTCACGCTGAAATAGTCGTCGGTTAGGCGGGCAGCAATCTCCGCATCAATCCAGGCGCGAAAATCGTCAGCATTCTTGAGCTCGCCGATGGAGTTCATCTGCTGCTCGAAGACTGACTCGAAGTTTCCGGTGTACATCTGCGTAAGGAGCGCCATGGAGAACCAGCTCTTTGCTATACGCTGGTTCTCCACGCCGACAATGCCGAACCGGTGCTTGGCGATAAGCGCAATTGCGTACGTGAAAGGGATGGTGTTCTCCGAGCTCACCATGCCCTTGTTCACATAACCGGCTTCGCCCAGCGCGTTGATGAAAGCGTGCCAGTCGTTCAGGTCGAGCACCTTGTCCAGGGCAGCATCGAACTTCGCGAAGTTCTCCTCGCGTTTGGCTGCGCTTGTCTCGCGTGTTTCCAGGTCGCGTCCATTGAGGATGAGACGCGCGTAGCGCAGGCGCCCACGTCCGAACCCGAGGCCGACCACGGCGCGAATCACGTGACTAGGCTTGATAATGAGAAGGGCGTTGTACGAAGTGCCGACTCCAGGCTTGTGGCTGGCCTCGCACCAGTCCTCAATCCGCTGTCTGGTTTCGGGTTCATATACGGAGAGCAGAGTCATGATGAAGTCATCTTCAGTGAGCTTGGTACCACCAGAATTCACACGGATGAATATCTGCGACATCTGCTCTTCGTCTGCCCTCGAGGAGATTGAGAGAATCGGGATGACGTAAGTTGTCTCCAGGTTCAGCAGCTCGTTGATGCCATCTTCTACCGCTGCCTCGCCGCCATCGTCAAGTTCGGGCTCGTCGTGCTTCGCGTTGGCATCGTTAAGACGTCTTATGTATTCGCGACGGAACTTGGTGGCCTCGTTGTTCCTTTTCGCCGCGAACACAGCGCTCACGTCCGGGATGTAACGTGCGTCCTTGGCGATGGCCGCATCCCAAGTGTGGAACTCACGGGCGATGGGATCGTAGGCGATGCGGATAGTTCTGTCTGAGAAAGACTGATCCTTGACCGGCACACCGTAGAGTGACGACACGAGAGCAGTGAGGCGCTGCTGCCCGTCGATAACTAGCTCCTTAGGTGTGGCATAACTCTTGTCATTGAGGCCAATCGAGGACTTCTTGTCCTCCTGGTCGTCTGGCGCCTCCCAGAGAATGCAGTAGCCGATTGGGTATCCACGCAGCATGGAGTCGAGGAGATCACGGACGTCGCTGTCCTTCCAGACAAACGGCCTTTGCAGGTCGGGTAGACCGACGCGGCCCTCGATCACGTCGCCGACAAGCTTGCCGACGGGTCGGTCAACCCTTGTGAATAGCGGCTCGGCCATTGCAAATCCTTTCTTGTGGTTCAAAAATCTCGAAAAATCAGTACGCCTGATTATCTAAGCGGTTAGACCTTCACCGTGAGGTAGATAGAAGCCTGGCCACGTATGTTGATTGCTCATATGAGCTGCTTCCTCGCTCACAGCTTCCCTCCGAACGTTTGCTCGACGAACTCGGCGAGCTTGCCTTCCTTGGCGAGCTCGGCAGAGTCTGCCTTCACGAAGTTCGCTTCGCAGCCGCCGCTCACCTCGCCATGCGCGCCCAGGATGTAGTTCGTCGCTATCTTGTAGATGATCTCGGTCGGCGCGATGCCGAAGACCTGCTTCTCGAGGATGTGGTCGAGCCTGTCTCGGTCGTCCGGGAAGAGCTCACGCATCCTCTCGCTGTTGAACAGGCGCTTTATGACCTCGGTGATGTAGAGGCCGCTCTTCATGTAGAGGTCGGCGAAGGTGTGCTCCGGGTCATCGAAGCAGCCCGGGTTCTCCTGCTCGAACAGGTCGACCATCTTCACGACCACGTTTCGGGGCGTGAATATCTGGTTGGTCTTCTGCGGCGGCACGTAGTCGAAGATGTCCTCGTCCTGATTGTCGTCGAAGTAGTTGGCGAGCTTGCCGCGCAGGTTGATGAACTCGCGCACCGAGTCGTCGAAGACCACGGGGTCGAAGAGCTGACCCTCGAAGTGGACCGTCTCGCCGCTCTCGGGGTCGGTGACGTCTCCGCCGTCGCGCAGCAGGCGGAACTGCTTCACGGTCACGCTCGTGACCTCCAGGAACACGTCCGGCGGGATGATCTGGTCAAACTTGGCGAGCGTAGTTTCCTCGTTGCCGTATGCCATGAGGAACGAGGGAATCGTGCGGGAGAAGCCGCGCAGGTGGTCACGGATGCTGCCCTCGATGGTCTGCTTCTTGCTCTCCCTCTTGGCGGTCTCCACCTCGCGCACCACGGTCTCGCCAGCGCTCTTCACCAGCTCGTCGCGGGAGTCCTTGAGACTCTCCACGAGGCTCTGACGCGCGCTCTCGATCTTCTCGTCGTGGGCGCGGTTGATCTCGTCGGCCTCCTCCTGCGTCTGCGCGAGGTCGAGCTGGCTTGCTCGGTCCTTCTCGATGCGATTCCTCTCAATGGTGAAGTTGCCCACCTCGCGGTGAAGTCTGATGTCCACATCCGCCTTGATGCGGCGCTCGACCTTCTTCTGCTGCGAGGCGCGGAACTCGTCACCGTACTTCTCATTCGCAGCCTCCACGAAGGGCTTGGCGATGCTGTCTGAGAAGATTGACTGCAGGTTGTCGAGGAACACGTCATCGGGGTCGCCGTCCTCGTCGACGGTTATGGAGTCGATGGCGTCGTCGAGCTCGTCTGCGATGGAGCCGTAGACCTTCTCGCCGAACATGCCCTCGGCAAGGCCTATCACCTGTTCCTGCGGGATGTCCACCTCGCCGTTCTCGTCGAGGTCGAGCTCGTCCGCCGTGTCCTCGCGCACGCCGAGCTCCTTGCTGGGAGCCTTGAAGGGCTCGAGCTTCTGCAGCACGTCGAGCACCTCAGCAGGCGCACGGAAGACGTTCGCGATGTTCTGGAAGAGGAAGTCGCTCATGAAGCCGCGGCGCACTACCTCGCGCGAGCGGATCCTGCGCGGGATGGAGAGCACGCGCTCGGCGTCGAGCTCCACCATCTCGCCGTTCTCGTCCTCGCCGATGACCGGGAAGAAGTTGAGCAGCGTCCTCACGCGCTGTTTTCGATCGTCTACGGTGCCGCCGCCCGAGGCGGTGTCGGTGTAGAGGTCGTTGGCGAACTCCTCGAAGATGGTGAGCGTACGTGCCGGGTCGAAGTCGAAGACGTAGGCGTTCTCCTTGCGCAGGAACTTCCCGTCCCTGTTGAACAGGCATGGGTTCTGCGCGCGGAAGGCCGCCTGCATGTAGAGCGCGGGGCTCTTCATGTTGGAGAGCATGAGCACCGCCGTCCACTCGGGGACGGTGACGCCGGTGGTGAGCTGTCCCACCGAGAGCGTGATGGTGCGGTCATGCTCGGCTATGGCCTTGCGCACCTTGTCGAAGGCCTGCGCGCTCGCCTCGTCGTCGTCCAGCTTCCCGACGCCGGCGGCGAGCACGATCTCGTAGTTCTTGAACACGGGGTGCTGCTTCAGCTTCTTCGCGAGCGCCTTGGCGGAGTCCACGCGGTTGAGCATCCAGAACGTGTGACGCAGCTCGTCCCTGAGCTCGGGCGTGGAGAACGGGAACTTCTTCTGCGTGGTGAGCGCGTCCAGAAAGCGGTCTACATCCTCGTTGTGCAGGAAGTAGCCGTTCTCGTTGGTGGCGAAGAACTCGTTCAGGTCGAAGGCGTACTCGACGGTCTCGCCGTCGATGTCAATGCCACGGCTGACCTCGTCGGCCACGATGTCGGACATCTGGTAGGTGAACATGTTGAGGCGCGGCAGGTCCGCATAGGGGTTCGGGAGCTCCGGGTCGTCCCAGTCCCTCTTGGCCTTCTGCTCGTCTGCGTAGGTCCAGTTGAAGATGGCCTCCTCGGGGAACTTCTCGTTGGCGATGGCCTTGAAGGGTGTGCCCGAGAGGTGCAGCGTGAACTTGCGCTTGATGTGGTCGAAGGCCACGTCGGCCTTGAAGGTGTCCACGCCCTCGTGCGCCTCGTCGATGATGAGGACATCCCACTCGAGGTTGGCGATGTGCTCAAGCTTGTCGTACTTGCCGCCGAAGTCGATGGCGCCCTTCAGGTCCTGCAGGCTCACGAACTCGATGAAGCCCTTGGGACCGCCCTTCTGGAGGCCGTCCAGGTACTGCTCGCGGGTGAGGCAGTACTTCCTGCCCTGAAGCGCGGGAGCCGAGCTGATGAACACGAGCCCGGAGTCGCGCCCCACGAACTTCTCGTAGTCGTCGTACCAGGAGTTCGCGATGGCGGGGCGGTTGGTGACGATGAGAACCTTCTGCGCACCCACGCGCTTGCAGAAGTCGTAGGAGGTGAGGGTCTTGCCGAAGCGGGGCTTGGCGTTCCAGAGGAACTCGCCGCCCTCGTGGCTGCGCGCGTAGCTCGCGGTCTCCTCGGAGGCGCATTCCTGCTCGTCGCGCAGGCGGTACTCTATGGTCGCCGGTGCGTCCTCGACGACGCCGTGGTTCTCGCGGAACTCGTAGAAGCGCACGTGGGCCGGGTCAGGCTCAATCTCGAACCACTCGGTTCCCGGCTTGTCCTTCACGTCGAGCTTGCGCAGGTAGCCGTGGAAGTCCGTGTCGTGGAAGGTCTCGCCCGTGTCCTCGAAGGTCGCATTGCCGTGCCACTCGAGCTTGTACACCACGTCTATCGTGTGGGCCTGCTGCTCGAGGCGGTCCTTGACGTTCTGCTCTGTGTAGCCGATCTTGGTCCAGCCGTCGTGGCGGGCGATTTCGGGCGTGGTGTAGGCATATATCTGCGGAAGCGCTGGGCGTGAGGTCTTTACGAGGTTGCTAATGTCGGTGAAGGCCATGGCTAGTCCATCTCCTTCACGTGGGTCTCGATGAAATCGATTTCCTCGTCATCAAGGCCGTACTTTGCATAGAGCTGCTGGTCAATCTTGGAGACGGACTTTGACCAGTCTATGTCCGAGCTATTGGTGAAATCCTGAAGCGGAATCGTCCTCCATACTTGCGATGGGCTGTGCTGTGTCGCCTTCTTTACGCCAAGAAGAGCTCTGAAAAATTTTGTTTTGTAATAGCGCGCAAGATTGCAAGCCTCACCCTCAGTCTTGAAAGGCCCGGCGTTCAGGAATGTATCCGATGACCCCGTATTGGGACCAGCTACTATTGGTTCTGCGAGCGTTTCTCCGTATTTTCCTGAGTTGTTGGCTTCTGGAATCAAGAGCTTGAATCCGTCTATGTACTCGTTCTCGCTGATGAACCTCTTTGCTATATAGCGATGCCCTCTCTTGCCATTTATCCGGCCAAAGAACTTATAGACGTCTGTCTCAGGGCCGTTCGGCTTGACTGTAAAAATTTCAGGCAGTGTCTCCATTACCTTCGAGACGATTTTGATTCGATTCCCTGGCCCTAGTTGGCTCAAGACGTTCTCATTCTTAGCATTTTCCTGATAGAAGAGGTCAGAGAATTTGTAGCAACGCTGCGACGCAAAGATGCTGTCAAGGCGCAACTGTCCACGTGTTGCATGATTGACTTTCTTTAATATCCCGTTGAGCTCCGGGTAAATTGTGAAAGTCTCTATTGCCCCAAAATCAGAGGTGGCATCCCTCAGCGTGACTGCAATTCCACCCTTGATGTCCGTGTTGGGGAAGACCGTCGATGCGTCTGGCTCATATGACAGAACTTTCAAATGTTCGTCATTAAGCATTTTTTCATTCCACGCTTTAGGCGTTTGGCCAGCATCGAAGAGAAAACGTCCAGGCGTAACAAGTTCAACTCGGTCACTCACTTGATAGGCTGCGTCCATGAATACGTCGTATATTGGCGGCTTACGGTCGTTGTCGTCTTTATCGCTCTGGTACGGAGGATTTCCGATTACCGCATAGAATTTCTTGTCCATGGGACGTGCCTTGCCTTTCATTGCTTGAAACTCGAGGGGCTCGTTTTTCTGCCAGTCGTATATGACGCAGAGGGGCACCGTCTTGCTGGTCTCCTCTTCCTTTTCTTCTTCTGCCGTATCGTCGAAGGGCGATTCGTCTAGGAAATCGAAGAGTGTGGGCTGCAGGGGCTCCGGTACGGGCTCCTCGTATCCGAAGAGCGCCGACTGCACGACGGCGTCCATCTTGTTGGTGGGTACCGCGCAGGTGAAGCCGTTCATCTGCCAGAAGTTCCACGAAACTATCCACGCGGCCTGGTCAAGCTCCTCATCGGATATGCCCGCACCCCAACGCTCGCGCAGGTGCTCGCAGAACGTCTCGAACACGTTGATGCGCGCGAGGAGCAGGTTGTCGCCCTGGTACTCGAAGCCGTAGGAGGCCTTGAGGGCGGCGAGACCCCAGCGCACCCACTCGCGGCGCGACTTTGTCTTCTCGCTCACGATGCGCAGCTTCCGGTCGAGGAAGCCGATGCGCTCTGCCACGGGGAGCGATTCTCCCGTGACGGTGTCGTAGCGCGAGCACACGAAGGGAGCCTCGCCACAGGTTATCTCCAGGCGGGGGCTCTCGATGTAGGCGTGCCAGCCGAAGCCCTTCCTCTTGGGGAAGGTCACCGGTTCCGCGCTGGTGTGCCACGCGGCGCCCTCCTCCATGTTGAAGACGCCCCGTACGCCGAACCATGCGGCGTCGAGGTCGTTGTTCATACGGTTCACCAGCCACGACGGCGTGAACACCTCGGCACGCGTCTTGGTACGCTGTGACTGGTGCTCCTGCTCCTTGGCGATGCGGGGTTTGATGACGCCGGAGGAGAGGCCGGTGATCTTCTCTACGGTTATCTCGTCGTCTCCCATGTAGCCGTCGCCGAGCGCTTCGTACTCGTTATCGGCCCAGATGATGTTGTGGCCGGTGGTACGGTCCCTGAGGAGGGTCTCTAAGATGCGCGTCGGGTAGCGCGAGTCGAAGCTTTCGATGAAGCCCGAGCCAGCGGTATGTAGCTCGTCTAGCGCCACTGGCTACTGTCCCTTCTTTGTAAGCTCTTCAATCATGCACATGCGGATGAAGGCGCTGAAACTGATTCCGCGCAGGTTCGCAGCCTCAGCTCCTGCTTCCTTGAGGTTTCTGGGAATGCGCATGGTGATGGTGGTCATGTCGCCGCCGACGAGTTGCTTCTGCAGCTCGGTCTCGGTGACGCCGCTGCTCACAAGCTCCGAATACTTCACCTCGTGCACCTGCCTTTTGAGTAAATACAACGTGAATACATTCTAGCAGCACCGAGTTCGCACAAGTGTCGGTTCCTGCCATATACGACAGATTTCCAGCTCTAAGCAAGCAGCCTATCTTGTGCGCACAACGCACGAGATAGCGCTTGTCGGCACCGGGGCCGCGTCCATCGCGCTGCCGCTTCGATGGAGCGCCGTCCCACCCGGATGCCGAGCGACGGGAGCACGCACGCGTGCGCACGCGATACGCTCCCTTGCGGGGGATGCCCCGCGCCCCTGGGAAGCCCGGACGGATGTCCGGGCAAGATGCGCCGCCTCTCGACGCCTAGGGGGAACCATGGAGAGATTCGACAGACGCCTGCACGTTCGCGTCGGCGAGGCGGACGTCGAGCGCGCACGGACGCTCGCGGGCGCGCTGGACATCACCACGTCCGCGCTCGTGAGGCTGCTGCTTCAGCTGCCGGCGGAGGACGTCGCGGCGCGCCGTCACGTGGTGCTCGACCTAACCTGCGCCAACCGCCTCTACCGCGAGCTCAACCAGTGGGGCTACCAGCAGAACCAGGCAACCCACGCCCTGAACCGCATCGCCTACTACCTCAGGCGCGAGGCCATGGACGCATCCGACGTCCTAGAGGATCTCGCCTCGGTGGGGCGGCAGCTGGAGCACCTGCGCGAGAGGACGGGCGGGCTCGCCGCCCCCGTGCGCGAGGTGGCTGAGTCGCGCCTGCTCTTCCTGTAGGCGGATGCCCATGCCGCTACTCAAGCCCATATCCGGCCACACGTCCTGCAAGGGCGTCTGCCGCTACCTCACCAAGGACGGGCGAGCCCTCGCCGCCGACTACCTGAGCCTCGACACTCCCGAGCGCGAGGGCGTCGCCTTCGACTGGGCGGCCGCCATGGACGACACCCGCTCACGCTGGCGAAACGACACGCCCTGGGGAGGCAGGCCCTGCCGCACCTACAAGCACTACGTGCTCTCTCCGGACCCCAAGGACCGCGTGGGCCTGGACGCGCTCCGCGAGCTCACCGTTTCCTGGGCGCGCGAGCACTTCGGCGACTACGAGGTCGCCATCGTCTACCACGACGACAACGCCGGGCATATCCCGCACGCCCATGTTGTCGTGAACAACACCAACATCGTCACGGGACGGCGCCTTCAGGACCCCGACCCCAGGGAGCTCAAGCACTCGCTGCAGCGCATGGCCAAGGAGCGTGGGCTCTCTGACTTCGACAGCGCCGAGGAGAAAGCTTCCACACGCGGGCGCGTAAGGCCCCGCACGCTGCAGGCCGAGCACGTGCGCCGCGCGGAGCGCGAGATCGCCGAGAAGGGCGGCTACTCCTGGGTGGCGGACATCCGCGCGCGCATCCGCGTGGCGCGCGCCGTCACGAGGAGCGAGGACGAGTTCAAAGGGCTCCTCAAGAGCCTGGGCGTGGAGGTCGAGGACAACTCCGCCAAGGCAAGACGGCGCGACTGGGTGTTCTCGCTTTCCGGGCATCCCACCTGGCGCGTCTCGGGCGAGAGCCTGGGGCTCGGCTACGGGCGCGAGTCTCTCATGCGTGGCTTCTCATCGGGGGCGGCGGGGCATCTCGCGGACGCAAGCGGGCGCAGGGTCGCGGAGCTCGCGCGCTCTGCCGTGGAGCTCGGCAACCTCTCGGAGCTCGAAAGGCTCTCAGGTGCGCTCGCGTGGCTCAAGGGCAGCCGCATCCGCACGGCGGCGGACCTCGCCGCCAAGGGCGCAGCCAATCCCGATATGACTGCCTACGTGCAGAAACTTGGCATCCTCAGAGAAGGCAGCGCAGAGCGGAGCCATGCGTCAAGACCAGCTAAGCCCTTCTCCCGCACCCAAGGCGCAAGCGCACGGCACTACAACACCACCGAACACGCAAGCGAGCACTACCGCGAACGCCAGCACGACGACGGAAGGGAAAGCCAGCGATGATCGTGAAGACCCACTACCAGGACGGACGCACGGACGCGTTCGACACCACCAACCTCACCGATGCGAGCATGTACCGTGGAAACGTCGTCACCAACTGGTCGCTCGACCTCTCAGGCGCCATGCGCGAGGGCGGCATGCTGCTCCTCTCCATGCGCTGGTACCCCGCGCCAGGGCAGGACGCGCCCGCCGGGCCGGAGGGCCTCCCCATAGCCCGCAGGCGCGACGGGCTCTGCGTCGTCATCGCGGACAGCGAGGACGTGCCGCGGCTCTCCATGGTGACGGTGGACGGCGAGCTCGCTCTCCTGCGCGTGGGAGACGGCCTCGTGGACTGCAACCGCCTCGCCTGGGCGTCGCGCATCGTCGACGGCCTGCCAGCTCAGGCGGTCTCGGCGCATCGCACGCTCAGCGCGCTTGTGGGGGATGACGCAGACGGCATCGACGTGGAAGCCGAGGTCTGCCGCCTGATGGGCTTCGACCCCGCGACGTATGAGCTTGTGGAAGGGTTGGCAACGGATCCCACGGATAGCGAATCCGAGGAAGGCCGGTTCTGAGCGCCCTTCCAACATTTCTGCCATAATGGGGAGCGGTGCCGCTTCCTAAAAGCAACGCCCGCAAAGATAAAAACGCAATGCGCGCCGAGCAAGGTGCGCTAGAGCCGGTAGGTAGCCCGGCCGTCTCGCAGATGCGAGGTAAGTAACCCTCCCTCCTTGGGTTGTCCGTTCTTTGCGCAACCACATACAAGGAGGAAATCCATGGAGCGATCCAGCATTACGCTGACCGTCTTGTTTGATGCGCCCTTTTGGGTGGGCGTCTTCGAGCGCGTCGAGAACGGCCGGCTTACCGTGGCCAAGGTCACCTTTGGCGCAGAGCCGAAGGACTACGAGGTGCACGACTTCGTGCTCAGGCACTTCCGCGACCTCAAGTTTAGCCCTGCGGTAGCCGCGGAAGAGCACCACGCCAGTGATAACCCCAAACGCCGCCAGCGCTCCGCTCGCAAGCAGATGCAGGAAACGGGCATAGGCACCAAGTCGCAGCAGGCGCTGCAGTTGCAGCTCGAAGCATCAAAGGTGCAGCGCAAGCAAGCCAGCAGAGAGCAACGCGAGGTAGAGAAGCAGCGTCAGTTCGACCTCAAGCAGCAGAAGCGCAAAGAGAAACGCCGAGGGCATTAGGCAAGAAAAGGGGCCGCACGTAGCGAGCCCTTGCTTATCGCTTCCTTTCCTCCGCCCGTGACGCCGCGCCAGACGCCCTGCAGCAGGCGTAGGCGGCGGGCGCCGCGAAGCCGGAGAGGAAGCCGGCTATGTAGGCGACGATGCTAGTCCTCCTCTCCCTCGTCCTCCTCGCGGCGCGAGCCGATGCTGCGCGCGATGCCGATGACGGAGGCGGCGCAGCCCGCCGCGGCCAGGGCGCAGATGCCCGCTATGGGCAGCTCGTCTCCCGTCTGGGGGAGCTTGCCGCCGGGCGTCGGCGCCTCGGGGGTCTCGGGCGGTACCAGCTTCACGGTCTGCCCCTCGTCGTTCACGTCGGCGTGCGACGCGACCTCCTGGCCTTCCAGGGTGAGCGACTCGAAGGCCACGACCGCATGGCCCGAGAGCCCCGCGCCGTCGAAGGTGAAGGTGACCTCTTGCGTGCCGTCCGCCGCATCGGGCACGAAGGCCACGGTGGAGGCGACGGCCTTGCCGTCCGAGCGCACGGGCTCGCCGGTCTCCTTGTCCACGAGGGTTCCGGTGAGCGTGTGCTCCCTACCGGGCGTGAGGCCCGTATAGGAGACGGTGTCCACGATGGTCACCGAGCCGTCGGCCACGGCCTCGTGGTCGCCGTCGTCCGCGTCGGTCGCCTCGGTCTGCACGCCGGGCGCGGGAGGCGTCTCGCTGGGCGGCGCGTCGTTGGTGAGCGTGCCCAGGTCCACGGTCACGCTGTCGCGGTAGACCGAGACGTCGAAGGCCGGGATGAGCGCGCGGTCGGCGTTGGCCTCGCAGGGGAGCTCCTCCACCGTGTAGTCGTCGTAGGGCAGCGCGCCCTTGGCGTCGTCGGGGTCGGAGCCGCCAAACCATACGCCGGAGTCTGCCGTGCCGCCGTTGGTGTCCTTGGTGTGGGCGTTCCAGCTGGCCGCCGTGGAGGCCTGGCCGTTGCCGTCGGTCACGATGACATGGCTCTCGCCCGTGGTCTTGCTGGTGATCTTGAAGGGCACGCCCGCGAGTCGCTGCTGGGTGCCGTCGGCCACCTTCACGAGCGCGAGGTCGCCGCGCACCACCTGCTCGGTGAACTCGCCCTCGGGCGCGAGCTCGAAGACGGCCAGGTCGTGCCCTGCATCCTCGGCAGTCACCGTGAAGACGTGCTCCTCCGTGTCGGGGAGGTAGCCCGTGGGAGGCGTCACCTCGCGCACGGAGATGCGGCCAAGCGGGATTCCCTCGAAGGTGACCTCGCCGTCCTGCGTCGTTCCCCTGACCTTCTCGGTCTTGCCGTTCTGCTCGAAGCTGACCTCGTAGACGGCGCCGCCGAGCGATGCCGCGCCCTGGGGCGTCGCCTCGCCGGTCTCGGCATCGGTCTTCTTGAGGCGGAAGGTGACGGTCACGGGCTTGTCCTGCGCATCCACCACGGCGTCGTGGTCGGAGACGGTGACCTCGTACTCATCGCTAGAAAGCATGTAGCCTGCGGGAGCCTCGATCTCACGCACGGTGTAGGTGCCGTCGGGCACGCGGGCGTCGGTGCTGCCGCGCCCGTCCTCGCCGGTCGTGATGCGCGCAACGAGCGTATCTCCCTGGCAGACGCCGTAGACGGCGTCCTTGAGGCTGTAGTCGCCGTCGCCCTCGGTGACGCTCTCGTCCGGGGATGCCTTGGCGAGCCTGATGCACCCGCCGCCGCTCGCTAAGAGCATGGACTGCACGGCGGGCTTTCCCGCCACGGAGCACACGGTGCCGCGCCCGTCGATGGAGACGTCGCCGCCCTGGTAGGCCGCCGCCTCACCCGCGAGCTCACTGGCCGCTGCGACCATTGCGGGGTCGGCGTCCGCGAAGTCGACCTCGCTCGCCGTGCCGGAGGCGAGCCACACGGCCATCTGCGTCACGGCCTGGGCCTCGGCGTCAGACCACTCGGTGCCGCCTATCGTGTTCGTCGCGGGGTAGCCCTTGGCGAGGAGGTAGTCCTCCTCATGCGTTGCCTCGCGCAGGTCGGTGTAGTCCTGGCCGGCGCGTCCCGGGCCGTGGGCGTCGTGGTCGTAGCAGTAGGATACCTGCCCCTCCGCGGTGCGGTATCCCACGCCCTCGTTCACGGGCGCGTATCCGCCCTCTATCTCGTAGCTGCTGATGTGGACGCTCCCCGTGTCGGCGAAGGCCGCCGCCTGCGGCAGGCAGGTCGAGAGCGCAAGTGCCGCCGCCAATGCGAGGCGCGCGGCGCGTCCGATGAGTCCTCTTTCCCTTTTCTCCATGGCGCCACCTAGCCGATCTCTCGGGCATCCGGGCGCACGCGTCCGGAGCGGTCGATGGCCTCGGCGGAGTCCTTCGCGGCGCGTCCCCGGTCAGCGAGGGCGCGCGGGTCGTCTCCGTGCTCCTCGGCCCAGGCGCGCCTCGAAGCCGAAAGGGCATCCTTGATCTGCTGCGGCATGACCTTCACCACGTCCCTCACGCGCTTGCCGTCCGCGTCGGTGACGGGACGGCCCTCCGGGTCGAGCACCGACCTCTTGAGCCACACCTCGCGTTCCGCCAAAAGCGGGATGTCGCGCCATTCGGTCCCCTTGAAGCGCGACGGGTCCACAAAGAGCGGGCTGAACTCGTAGCCGCCCACGTCGCGTCCGTCGATGACGATGCCGGCGGGAAGGCGCACCTGGTTGAAGGTCCTCTGTTCCCCCGTGGCTCGGTCTGTGTAGGCGACGTTCTCGCGCACGAAGTTCTCGTGAAGCGTGAGGTAGACGTTCTTGCCCTTGTCTCTCTCGTCTGCCATTTCTTCCTCCTTGTCGTCGTGGCGGCACGGGGGCCTCCGCCCTTTCACTTGCTTGCTTCTTGCCTTTCTCGGCCTAAGTGACAATGGCAGCCTCCTTCCCGTTGCTAGCCGCCCATGACGTCGCGCGCCCAGCCGCCGCTCTTCACGAGCGCCAGGATGAGCAGGATGCACATCGCCAGGTACTGCAGGGCGTAGCTGAGGCCTCCCACCACCGAGTCGAGCACGGGCACTCCCGCGCTCGCGGCGTTGAGGCCGCCGAGCACGATGGGGAAGCTCACGAGCAGGACGAGGATGACCACGCCCGCCAGGCACACGGAGGCGAAGTTCCTGAGGTAGCCCACGCCCATCTGGCGCGTCTCGTCCTCGGAGAGAAGCGCCAGGGGAATCGGCGAGAAGGCGGCCATGATGTAGATCTGGAGCGCCCTCGCCCAGCTCACCACCAGCGCCACCACGTAGGCGGCGATGACGACGACCCAGCTCACGAGCGCGACGACGAGCATGCCGAGGAGGGCCGCCACGTCGTCGTCGGTCGTGGTGATGGACACGGTCTGGAGGTCGAGGGCCGAGCCCGTCCCGAAGAGGTCGCTCACGCGGGACACGGCGAGGCGCGATACCTCGTAGACGCCCTGCATGAGCTCGAAGCTGTGCTGCAGAACGAAGAGGAAGACCGCGTAGAAGACGAGCAGGAACACGACCTCCTTGACCCCGGGCATGGAGGCGTTGCCGTCCATGCGCTGGCTTATGCGGATGAGCTGCAGAGTGAAGGCGAGCGAGAGGACGCCGCAGCCGATGGGCAGTATCGCCGCCTCCCAGACGCCGTGCACCACGTCATGCATGGTGACGGTGCCGGCGGAGCCCAGCATCTGGTCGAAGCTCGCCGAGAGCACGCCGTCGGTGCCGATGGACTTGAGCACGTCCACCTGGCTGTTGAAGATCCAGTTGCAGGTGTCGCGCAGGACCCCGCAGAGCCAGGAGTTCACGTCGTCGGCGATGGAGGCGAAGGCGGGCTCGGGGATGAGGAGCGCCGAGAGGAGCGCGAATGTTGCGACGAACGCGAGCGCGAACCTGCGGTCGCGCGCGAGGGCGAGGGCGCGTCCCATGGCTAGCCCGCCACGGCGAAGGCGCCGCCCTCGAAGGTGACCTGGAGTATCGTCGCCGCCGCGTCGTCGCAGTGGAAGGTCGCCGTGACGACGCCGGCGTTCGTGTCGAGGTAGACCTCCCCGTCGAAGGTGGCCTTGGTTGCCGTGGGCACGTGCGCGCGGCAGTAGGCGGCGACGGCGAGCGCGAGCTCGTCGGTCCTGCCCTCTATGAGCGTGGTGTAGGGCTCGGTGACCCCCTCGACGGCGACCGCCTCCTTGTGGGGAGCGGTTTCGACGTAGACGTGCGCGCACGAGAAGCCGTCCGAGGAGACCTTCCAGGAGCCCTCCCTGCCGGAGAGCGTTATGGTCGCCTTGGCCTCGCCGTCTGCGCCGTCGCGGACGAGGCGCACGTCGAGCGAGGTCTCGGAGGCGTCGGTCACCTCCATGGCCGTGACGTGCACGCCCGAGGCGTCCGTCTCCACGAAGGAGCCGTCCCTGAACTCGACGGTGACGCTCGGGTCGCCCTCCGCCTGCCAGGCGTGGGACTGGAGGATAGCGAGCGCGTCCTGCGCGTCGTCGTCCTCCGGGGCCGTCTCCTGAGTCGCGCTTGCGTCTGTCGCGGCTGCCTCCTGCGCCTGCGGATCATCCGGCTGTGCGTGCACTGCGGCGCAGCGCGCCACGCCGGCGCCGATGCCGAGCGCGAGCACCGCCGCGAGCGCTATGGCCGCCGTCCTCTTGCGTCTCTCCATGTCTCCTCCTAGAAACGCACCGCGCACGTGAAGTACGAGATGCCCGTCCCTATGCGGCACACGTCGCCCGTGTGCGGCTCGTGTATGTACTGGTCGCCCCCGATGTAGATGGCCACGTGCCCCGGGCGCCACAGGATGTCGCCCGGCCTGGCCTCGGAGAGCGGGATCTTGGTGCCGGCATTGGCCTGCGCCTCGGAGTTCCTCGGGATGGAGATCCCCGCCTGCGCGTAGCAGTACTGCGTGAGCCCCGAGCAGTCGAGGGCGTGCCCCGGCGAGGTGCCGCCCCAGACGTAGGGCACGCCGAGCTGGCTGTACGCCGCCTCGACGACGGTCCCGCCTCCCGCACTCCCGTTCCTCCAGTCCTCGACGGTCATCCCGTCGAGGCGGTAGAGGCCGTAGGTGGCCATGATCGACTTCAGGGTGTCCACGTAGGCCGAGTCGGTGGCGTAGCCCGCGTCCTTGAGCCCCTCGGCCATCTTGTCCGAGTCGTGCTCCGCGACGGCCTCTTGGATGAGCGGGTTTCCCGCGTAGCGCTGGTTCTGCAGGAGCACGCGCGAGCGGAACACGATGCAGTCGCGCATGCTCCTGAAGCTCGTGAAGTCGGCCATGATGGTGACGTGCTGCCCGCCGTACTCCTCGCCAGTGGACCAGCTGTCCTTGCCCGTGACCTCGGGGGCTGCTGCGAAGCTCGGAGCCCACTTGATGCCGAAGAGGTTGTTGTCGCGGGTGGCGAGCCCCGAGAGGTGGTCGCCCGCGCCGCTCTCGCAGATGATCTGCGCGATGGTGCATCCTGCGGGATGTCCGTACTCCTCCTGGCACTCCAGCGCCGCCTCCACCATCTCGGAGGTGATGTAGGGAGGGAGGCCCATGTTGTTCGCCGCCTGGGCCTGCGCCTCGTTGTCCCAGAAGCCGAGAAGCGCGCTCATGGCCTGGCTGGCGGCGAGGGCGAGCGTCACCACGAGGACGACCGCCACGAGCACCCCCGCTATGGGCGCCGCCGCCGACGCCCCGCCCGCGAGCGCCGCCTCGCCAGCCCCGGTGCGCGCCGCCTCCTTGGCGGCCGTGGCTGCGGCCCGCTCGCGCACCCGCGCCTCGGCATGGGCCCTCGCCTGCGCCTGGAGCTTCTGGCGCGCGGCATCTGCCTTGGTTTTCCTTGCCGCCCTGCCGCCCTTGCGCCTCGCTGCGGCGGGGCGCGCGGCAGCGTCCCTTCGGACCCTTGCGCCCATCGTCCGCCACGCGCGCACGGCGTTCTCCGCGCCGCCCCGCGCGTCGCTTGTACCATCGGAGTCGTCCGTATCCTCCGCCTCGTCGAGCGCCGTCTCCGCGGCCATCCGGCTCGCATGGGAGCGTAGCTGCGTCTTTCGGTTCACGGCCGCGGCGGCCCTCTGCCTGGAAGGAGGGTTCTTGCCCTTGCCCGACCGGCCTCCCGTGCCCTCTACGAGCGCGCGGGTCATGTCCTGCGGGCGCACGTCTCCGGTCTCCGTCGCCTCGGTCCTGCCGACGCGGACGCAGCTCGTGCCCTCGGCGGGCACAGTCACGTCCTTTTCCGCGAGGGCGCTCACCTCTTCCCCTCGCGCTCTCTCGCGCGGCGGGCGAACTCGGAGGCCTTCTTGAGCGCGGCTATCTCCTCGGGCTTGGTGTTGAAGAGGTCGTAGAGCTTCCCCTTGGGGAAGTCGTCCTTGATGGGCACCCGTGCCCCTCCCGCGACGAGCAGCCCCTCGCCCGCGCGCGTGGACTCGTTCACGAAGTCCTCCTCCTGCGGCGAGAGGCCCAGGAGGTCCGCCCACGCCTTGCGGTCGAGCGGCGACTGCTTGTGGAGCAGGATGAAGTCGGAGTTGAGGACCATGTTCCTGGCCTCCTCGTGCTCGAGCATGTAGACGCTGTTCTGCGTGATGCCCGTGCAGACGAGGTTGAACTTGCGGCCCTCCGCCCAGAACTTGGAGAAGTAGCTGATGATCGAGGGATGGCTGAAGAGGCTCTGCACCTCGTCGATGTAGAGCCAGGTGGTGACGCCGCGCTCGAAGTTGTAGTACATGCGGTTGCGCACGCTCTCCAGGACGGCGATGACGCCGAAGGCGCGCATGGAGTCGGAGAGGTCGCGCAGGTCCACGTTGGTCACGCGGTGCGTGAAGGAGACATTGCTCTCGTGGTTGAAGAACGAGGTCGCGCCCGCCACGTAGCGCTCGTAGCGCAGGGCGATGCCCGCCGCCTCGCGCTCGGGCTGCTCGCGCAGAATCGCGTAGAGGTCCTGCAGGATGGGGACCCTGCCCGCGCTGGCGCACCTCGCGTAGGCGAGCTCCACGCAGCGGCTGATGATGGACTTGTCCGCCTCGGGCAGCGCCGAGCCTCCCTCTGCCATGGTGGCCGACGAGAGCGCCAGGAAGGCGTCTATCTTGAACGCCATCTGCGAGGCCGTGGACTGGTGCGCCACGTCGGCGAGGTCGAAGGGGTTGAGGTGCGTCCCCGAGTCCGGGGCGAAGCGCACCGACTCGCCGCCCGTCCCCTCGGCCACAGGCGCGTACTCGCCCGCAGGGTCGAGGATGATGATCTCGTCGTCCGGGTACGCGAGGATCGTGTTCACCATCTCGCGCTTGGTCGAGAACGACTTGCCGGAGCCAGGCGTGCCGCAGATGAAGCCCATGGGGCTCGCGAGGAGCTTGCGGTTGCAGAGCACGAGGTTTCCCGAGCCCTTGTTCTGCCCGTAGTAGCCGCCTCCCTCCTGGAAGAGCTCCTGCGTCGCGAAGGGGAGCTGTATCGCCACCTGCGAGGTGGTCATCATGCGCGAGACCCTCACGTGGTTGTGGCCCACGGGGAGGACCGAGTTCATGCCCTCGCGCTGGCGGTAGTCCAAGGGCTCGATGCCGATGCCGGCGGCGCGCGCCGTCCCCACGATCTGCTCCACCCTGCGGTCGAGCTCCTCGCGGGTGTCCGCGTAGGCGAGCGCCACGCCCGTATAGGTGAAGAGCATCTGGTTCCTGTGCTGGAGGCTGTCGAGGAGGTCCTCGGCCTCCGCCTTCGAGTACTTGAGCTCGGAGGGCAGGATCTGGAAGTCGTAGCCGCGCTTCACGGCGCTCATCTGCTCGTCCACGATCTCCTTGTCCATCCACGCGATGCGCCGCATCACGTAGGCGATGGCGGCGGGCTTCTCGATGGGACGCACGTGGAGCGAGACCGAGAGCGGTATGGGGAGGTCGATGATGGAGGCGAGGCAGTCGTCCGAGAGCTCGCTTCCGAAGCGCCTGAGGGAGAGCGCCTGGCACCAGATGCCGTCTGCCGTGTAGCAGGTGCCGAGCCCTTCGGGCTTGAAGTCGAGCGACATCGGGCAGACGAGGTCCTTTGCTGAGAGCCCGGTCGTCGGCCCCACATCCTCGTAGGAGAACTCCCAGGATTGGAGCGGGCGCAGGAGCGAGGCAATCGCCGCCAGGCGCGCCCTGCCGTCGAGCATGCGGGCGGAGCACCCTATGCCGGAGAGGCGCTGCACCGCGTCGCCCCGGAGGCGCGCGAGCGCGGGCACGGCTGCGTCCACGTCCTCCGTCTCCACGGTGAAGGTGAGCAGTCGCTCCCGCACGAGGTTCGAGACGCCCTCGCGCATCTTGTCGTTGAGTATCCGGTCGTACTCCGCCGCCAGCTCCTCGGTCGTGGCGTCGGCGTGCGGGAAGAACTCGCGCGAGCCGATCTCGGCCTCGGGTATGGGCGTGTTGGAGACGGTGAGCTGCGCGGATGCCCCGGCTCCTAGGTAGTCGTAGAGCTGCGACCAGCCGCTAAAGACCGCCTTCTGCGCCTCAAGGCGCGCCTTCTGGTAGCTCACGTCGTCGAAGGCGATGGTCTGGCTGAAGAGCCCGTCTTCCACCTGGCAGGTGCCGTCCTCGTACATGAGGTCGAAGCCCACGGCGCCGTAGTCGTCCTTCGCGGCGCGACGGCGGCGCAGTCGCTCCGTCTCCCGGCGGTCTCCCGCGCGCTCGGCCTCGCGCATCCTGCGCTCCAGCGAGCCCGCCTTGCCGGTTGGGCTTGCCGCCCTATCCTTCTTGTCCTTGGTTCTCCCGAGATGGAGCACGCCTCTCGGCCCCCTTCCTCCTCGCGGCGCGCACGGCGCGCCTCTTGGTTCTTGTCTCCGTGTGCTCCCCGGCGATGGGCCTGGGGTCGCACCCCGCCTCGTAGGCGAGCCTGCCGTCCGTGAGCATGTGGTCGAGCCTCATGGGCACGTACTCCTCGGCCTTGAGGCCGCGCGGGCGCCAGAAGCCCAGGAGCCAGAACGGCATCGAGGCGGCCATGACGGGAAGCGTGGCGTCCGATACCTGGATGCCGAGCAGGAAGTAGGAGCCGGCGGCGGCTGCGAAAGAGCTCAGGATGCCGCCCGCCACGCAGGCGAGCGTGCGCGCGGAGAGCTTGCCGACGACCTTCTCGGTGTACTCGCCTATGTCCTTGTGGACCGGTGCCGTGAGCATGCGCACCCCCTAGGACGGAAGCCACGAGGTGTCGAGCATGCCGAAGTAGACCGCCGCCGCGACGATGATGGCGCCTCCGGCGATGGTGGAGATGGCGGTCGCGAGCTGCGGGCCGCCCTGGTTCTCCCTGATGGCGAGTCCCAGCGAGACGGCTCCCCACACGATGAGGAACCCTCCGAGGAAGGTCACGCAGCCGGAAACCAGCTTGATGATCTGAGAAAGCACTTGCTATCCCTCCTTACGGCGCGCATCCGCGCGCGGTGGGTGCCCGTCTTCGGCGGGACGGCGCCCGCGCACGTCCGTGCGCGCCCCGTCTTTCGCTTCGGCGCCGCCCCCTCGGAGGCGGGCACAGTACTCGGTGAAGTCGAAGGGAGCGGGAGCGCCCGCGTCCCCGGAGGCCACGCGCGCCCACATCGGGTGGCGGCGCGGGTCGTACTTCTTGTCGCGCACGGGAAAGGCCCCGGAGATGAGGACGACGGCCTCGTCGCGCGGCAGGCGCGCGACCTCGGAGGGCTGCACCAGGTCGCGCTCGACGGTGTTCCAGTTGCGGGTGGAGCTTCCGGTGGACCCCCTCGTCTCGTTCCAGGTGAGGGTGCCCACGGTCTCCTTGCCGACGGCCTCCGATATCTCGCGCACGGTGTCGGTGGACTTGCCGCCCAGGAAGACCGTGGTGTCGCAGCAGTCCACGATGGTCGCGGCGTCGTCCTTGTAGCGGCTCTTGAGCTGCGACATCGACTGCAGGTAGACGGTCATGGAGACGTTGCGGCTGCGGACGACGGCGATGGTCTTCTCGATGTCGGGGAGCCGTCCGATGTTGGCGAACTCGTCGAGCAGGAAGCTCACGTGGGTGGGGAGCGCCCCGCCGTAGCGGGTGAGCGCACGTCGGCAGAGGACGTTCACCGCCTGCCACATCATGATCGCGAGGAGGAACGAGTAGAGCCCGCTCGTGTCGCTCACTATGGCGAAGACGGCGCGGCGGCAGTCCGAGTCGCCCAGACGGTCGAGCTCCATCTCGTCGTAGGAGACGAGCTCGCGCACCTGGGGTATCGCGAAGGGCTCCATGCGCGTGTTGCAGGAGACCAGGATGGACTTGGCGGTGCGGCCCGCCGCGTCCTTGAACATCTTGTAGTGCAAGAGGCAGAAGTCGTCCTCCACGGCGGCGGGGTCGGCCACCCTGACCCAGCGGAAGCGCGCGCTTCCCGCGCTCGCCGTCCGCGAGAGCGGGTCCGCCTCCGCGTCTGCGGCGGTATCGACCTCCACGTAGCGCATGCCCGTCTCCACCTCCAAGAAGAGGAGGTCGAGCGGGCTCACGTAGTCCTCGTCGGTCTCCTTGGCGCGGGCGAGCGAGAGCAGGGTCACCACGCCCGAGAGCGAGCGGTCCTCGCGCGGGCAGTGCTTTACCAGGTATCCGATGAGCGCCACGTAGAGCAGGCGCTCGGCGTTCTCCCAGAAGGGGTCGGCGGCGTGCCGGTCGTCGCCGGAGGTGTTGGCGATGAGGCAGCCCACGAGCTCCAGGATGTCGGCCTCGTCCTCGACGTAGGCGATGGGGTTGTAGTGGAGGGACTTCGAGAAGTCGATGGTGTCGAACGCGAGCACCCTGTAGCCGCGCTCCGCGAGGAGGCCGCCCGCCATGGGGAGCGTCTGGCCCTTGGGGTCGGTCACGAAGTAGCTGGCGTTCGCCTGCATGATGTTCGGGAGCAGGTCGAAGAAGGTCTTGCCGGAGCCCGAGCCTCCCACGACCGCGCGGTTGAGGTTGCGCTGCCAGAGACTGTCGATATGGGCTTCCTTTGCGTCGAACGCCATGCGCACGTCGCGCGAGAGGATGACGTTGTTCTCGGGATGCCTGGCATCGGCGAACTTGCGGGTCTCGCTCGGCTTCGCCCAGCGGGCGCTGCCGTGCTCCTCGCCGGCACGGTCCGCGCGTCCGTGCGTGAGCGAGTACGCCCAGAGCGCCCACACGCCGCAGGCGGCCACGAGCCCCGACGCGAGCGGGGCGGCGCCTCCGTGGAGGATGCCGTTATGCGCGATGAACGTGGGAAGCGCTTCCAGCGCCGGGGAGAGGTTCCCCATGAGGGAGCCCGGGAGCGTGAGCAGACAGGACACGTAGGCGTTTGCAGCGCCGAACGCCGCGAGGGAACCTGCGGCTGCCGCCATGAGCGGTGCCTTGGATACGGCGCTCATCGCGAGCCCTTCTCCCGGTCGGGAGCCGGCCTCTCGCGCACGCGCGCGTGCCCGCAATCGTTCTCCAATGCCTCGGACGCCTTGCGCGCCTCCTTGGCGCGCTCTTCCAGGGGCCGCTCGTCGCGGACCTTCTCGGCTTCGCGTCCGAGCCTCTCCAATGCCTTCGCCTTGGCGGCCTCGGTCTCGCGCGAGAGCTCGTCGAGCCCCTGCCAGACCTCCTGGGCGTCCGAGACGTGGAAGAGCAGGTACTCCTTGCCTAGCTGCTCGTCGGCGAACCATGCGGTGTCCACGCCGTGGGCCCCGAGTTTCGCCTCGATGATCTTCTTGATGCCGTCGTAGTCGTCGAGCGCGCGGAACTCGTGCATGTCGAGCTTGGCGTACTCAACGGGCTCTACGCCGTCTTTCGTCTTCTCTTGGGTTGTGGATGCCTTCGCATGCTCCAAAGCGGCATGCAGGCCGTCGGCGCGCCGTATCATGGCGGCGGCGCCCATGCGCTCCGCGAAGCGCGTGAGGTCGTCCAGGATCTTCTGTCCGGAGTCGTCGCCGTAGTCGTCTGCCATCAGGTATCGCCCTCCTCGTCCGTGCAGTCGAGGGCGCGGGAGAGGGCGAGCGCCTCGGCGTCGCCCTTCTCCTCGGCCAGGCTCCTGAGGTCGGCGGCAATCGCCTCGGTGTTCTCTACGATGGATGTCTCCACGCACGAGAGGAACGCCCACCAGTCCTCGTGGGCGTCCATGATCTCCGCGCTCCTGTACTTGAGCAGGCACAGGGCCACCTCGCGCGCGGTCACACGCGCCTCATCACCCGGCGCTTTTCCCATTACCGGCGCACCTTCCTGAGGTCGGCCATGCCGGCTCCGGTACCGAACTCATCGATCACCTGTTGACGGCGCTCGACGATCTCGTCGTAGCGCTCCTTCTCGACGAAGCAGACGAGGTCGATATCCAAGACCAGCGCGAGCTCAACGAGCTCGGCCGCCGTGAGCGTGCGGTTGCCGCGCAGGCTCTCGCTCAGGGCGTTGGGGGTCATGCCCGCGCGGCGCGCCAGCGTCGCTATGGACATGCCCGACATCTCCCGGGCGAGCCCGATCTTGCTCGCGATGTACCTGTTGGGATCCATGATTCGCTCCTGCCTTCCGACCGCACGGCGTCGTGCCGGTCGCGGCTTGGAGCGTCTATGTCGCCGCAGCCTCCCGGTCGGATGGCAGGAAGGTAGCGACTTGCAGGGGTCCCGTGCGGATTCCACCTTCGATTCGAGGGTTCCCGCTCGGAGTTAGAGTGGCCACGCTTGGCCACGGGCTTTTCGTCTTGCTCCGCCGAAGGCCCCTGGCGCGCGCCCTGGGTGCCGCTTCACGGCGGTTCGACGTGCGTCTGGGAGCCCCCGTGCGAGGGTGCTCCTGAAAATTCTATCCAAGAGGCGGTTCTCCTCCCGTTTCCTTGAGCTCAACGAGCGCCCAAATCTCGCGGCAGATGCAGTAGCGCGCGACATGGCCGTGCGCGGAGTGGTCGAGCCTGCGGTAGCCGTCCACCTTGCGGATGACCGGTACAATGATGCCCTTTTCCCTCAGCTCGCTCATGCCGCGTGCGATTTGGCGATAGGTGAGGCCGGTGAACGCGCTGATGTCCTCGCGCCCGTAGGTACCGAGCTCTCCGTCGGCGTAGATGCGCCTGCAGAGCGCGAGCATCACGGGCCAGCCGTTGGAACCCACACGCCGGCGCGCCATCACGTGCACAACCTCTTCGGGAAGCGTCGTGTAGCGTCCGGGATTGAACCTCGCGAAGGGGTCGCCCGGGTTGGCTACCTTGCTTCCGTGGAGCGACATATGACGGCCTGCCTCTTGAACTGCTCATCGATGAACCGCTCGCAGGCCGTGGTGCTCGTCCTCCATGAGTTCCTGATGCGAAAAGCCTTGAGCTCTCCGTTGGTGACAAGCCTGAGCACCGTGGCATACGAGGCATGGAGGATCTCTCCCGCCTCCGACAGCGTGATGACGCGGCCTTCGTCCTCGCCTTCCCCTGTGTTCACGTTCTCCATGGGCTTCCCTCCGTTCTTCGGCTTCACGCAGAAGCTAGCAGGAGGGCTTTAGGGTTGGTGGATTTCACTCGAAAGTCGAGCGGACTCAACGCAAGCGCGAGCGCCAGAGGAGGAGCGCAGCGCTTTCGGGCCCGCTCGGAGATTTTTTATAAAAATAGATAAAGGAGATAAGAGATGCCGCCAGGGCGAGAGCAATCCACCCGAAGCTACCGCCAGGGCGGTACATCGGTTTCGCCACGGCGGTAGTTAGGTTTCGCTGGAGCGGTTGTTGAAAAGTGAAGGTTTCGCCAAGGCAGCAGCTACGCCGCTTTCCGGGCGGTTTTTGACTTGCCAGAAAAAACTTTTGGTGGTCAAATGGTGGTCACGTTGGTGGTCACATGGTGGTCAAAGAAAAACCCCGACCTGTTTTCGCAGGTCGGGGCTGTGATTTTGGTCGCGGGGGCAGGATTTGAACCTGCGACCTTCGGGTTATGAGCCCGACGAGCTACCAAACTGCTCCACCCCGCAATGGGTTACGCCTCAGCGCAAGAAGTAACTATATGCTCAAGCCCACTCTCGGTCAACACCGCAGCGTGTCTCCATAGAGAAGACAAAAGTGCGCCGAGACACGCAAAGATACACCGCCGCAGCCCTACCCCAGCCCCTCGAGAATCGCGCGCATCTCATTCTGCACGGCGTGCTCGACGTTGGTGCCCACGACCTTCTCGGCAATCTGCTTCACCGCATAGCGCGCATTGCCCATCACGTACGGATGCCCCACGTAGCGCAGCATCGCGTAGTCGTTCATCGAGTCGCCAAACGCAACCACGTCCGCACGGTCGATGCCGTAGTAACCAAGCAGTGCCTCCAGGCCCGTGGCCTTGCTGATCCCGCGCGGCGTGACGTCGATCCAGGTGTTGCCAGACGGCATGAACGAGAAGACGTCGCCAAGCTCGCGCTCAAGCACGTAGACCATGTCCATGATCTCGTGCGGGCGGTCGTAGCAGATTGCCGCCTTGATGATGCTCACGTCCGGTGCCGGCGGGTCGAACACGCGCTCGGCGTTGGGGAGGTCCTTGTCAAGCTCGCGCACGTAGCTGCTCTGGTCATCAAGCAGGAAGGTGTGCGTGCGATCGTAGAGCACCAGGTGGAAGCAGTCGAACTCCTGGCACGTGCGGAAAAGTCTCAGCACCGCGCGCGTCGAGAAGACCTCGCGGTCAAGCAGCTGACCGTCGGCATAGACCTGCGTGCCAAGAGAAGCCACGTAGTCGATCCTGTCCGCCACGGGCTCGAACAGCCAACGCAGCGTCTCGTATCTGCGCCCAGAGCTTGCGCAGAAAAGGACCCCGCGGTCGCGCAGCTTCTCGATGAGCTCGAAGGTCTCCTCGGGGAGCAGCGAGTTCTCGTCGAGCAGGGTACCGTCCATGTCTGCTGCAATCAGCCGTACCATTAGCCCTCCCTCAGGAATGCCGGGACCTCGTGTGCACGCGCCGCACGGGCAATCTCGAACAGCGCGTCCGCCACGCCCTCGTCCGCAGATGCGCCGCAGCTAAAGTTGCAGATGCCCTTGACCTCGTCCGTCGCGTTTGCCACAGCGACAGAGTAGTGGACCTCGCTCAGGATCGCAACGTCATTGCCCGAGTCCCCAAAGACCACTACCTCGTCGCGCGTGGCACCCACCGCATCAAGGATGGTATCAAGCGCCGACGCCTTGTTGATCCCGCGCGGCAGCACGTCGAACCAGTTGGGAATCGACATGATGGTCTCTACCTCGGGACACGCCTTGGCAACGAGCTGCTGGCAGTAGGCGTGGCGCTTCTCGTCTCCGTTGCAGGCGTTGGCAGCCGCAATGAAATCGATGTCAGGGACGTCCTCAACGCGACCGCCGTTGAAGTGGACGAGCCTCTCGTACTCGTTCATCTCCTCCTCGGAGGCACCCACCACGTAGCCAGGGTTAAAGAGGTTGGTGTCCAGGGGGAAGCAGACAAGGAACATGCCACGCTCGGGCTTGAGCGCGTCAGCTACGCGCTGGAGCCAGTCGTGCGGTATCGAGTAGGTCCACACGTCGCGCCCGTCCACGCGCACGCGCTTACCGTTGGACATGATGCCCGTCATGAAGCAGGACTCGTCCATGTGGAAGAAGCGCATGAGCTCCACGTAGTCGCGCCCAGTGTCCGGGCCAAAGTGAATCCCGGCGTTGATTACGTCGTGGATTGCCTCGAACGTGCGCGGAGAGACACTCGGGGCGCCAAATGGAATGAGGGTGTTGTCCATGTCGGAGAGGACGAGCTTAATCAACGAGATACCTCCGAGGAACGCAGTTGTGCGACTAGGTACCATCATAAGGGCGTACAGGCACGGGGCGGGTGACATACGTCAGCTTCTGGCAAGCTCCGCGAAAGAGGCCATCAAAGAAAACCCTGCACGCCGAGAAGCCCCCGCTAGCGCCGCTGCGGCATGCCACCAACCAACGCGTCGTCGCGGTCGATGCGCGTAAGGATATGCTCCAGATCGAGGACACCGGGAAGCTTCACGGAGCGCTCCCCTGCCGGGTGAATCACGAGGCTCCTGAAGCCCGTCCCACACCTCACGCCAGTCCACTCCATGCGCTCGATCTGGTCGTACTTCACCGTACGCATGTGGCCAAAGTAGGGCCGCACGTCCATGAAGTCGTCGTAGAGCGAGACGCGGTAGCGCCGCTTGAACGCCCACAGCACAAAGAGCACAATCACAAAGGCCGAGAAGAACGGCACCACCACGTCCGCGCTGGCGTCAAAGCCGCCCACGTCGCAGAGCCAGCCCAGCATGAGACCAATTGCCCCCATGAGCACCATCGCAAACGCCAGCGAGCGCGAGAGCGCCGAGGAGATCACGTAGGTGTCGTGGTGGCTATGATGGCGCTCCGAGATACCAACGCTTCCGGCCCACTCGACAAGGCAGGCAAGCGCGGGCAGCACGGCGGCAGCCACCGAGAAGAGATCTGCCACTTGGGGGCTCATCGCACCGCCTGCTGGCCGGCCGCTTGCTTGCCGGAAGTCTGCGGCACGGCGAACTTGGTGACAAGGTTCTGCAGGATGTCGACCGTGGTCTCGAGCGAGGACACGGGGATGAACTCGCGCACCGAGTGCGCGTTGTAGCCACCGGTGGCGATGTTGGGGCACGGCAGCCCACGCAGCGAGAGCTGCGAGCCGTCGGTGCCACCGCGCACGGCGATGACCTGCGGCTCCACGCCCGCCTCGCGGTTTGCGGCAAGGGCATTGTCGATGAGGAAGGGGCAGTCGCCAAAGGCCTCGGCCATGTTGCGGTACTGCTCGTGCAGGGTCACGGTGACGGTTCCCTCGCCATAGCGCTTGTTGAGGAACGCGGCGATATCCTTGAGCGTCTGCTGACGCTGCGAGAAGATCTGCGAGTCGTGGTCGCGCACGATGTAGGAGAGCGTGACCTCGGACGCCGTGCCGCGAATCGCCGTGGGGTGGAAGAAGCCCTCGCGACCGCTGGTGTGCTCGGGCCTCTCGGCAGCGGGCACCAGCTGGTCGAACTCGGCAGCAACCGTGATGGCGTTCACCATCACGTTCTTGGCAGAGCCCGGATGCACCATCACGCCACGCACGCGCACCAGGGCCTCGGCGGCGTTGAACGTCTCGTAATTGAACTCGCCCAGCGCCTCGCCGTCAACCGTATAGCCCCAGGCCGCGCCCAGCTTCTCAAGGTCGAGCAGAGCGGCCCCGTGGCCAATCTCCTCGTCGGGAACAAAGGCCAGCTTGAGCGTAGGGTGCGGGATGCTTTTGTCCTTGAGGAGGCGTGCCGCCAGCGAGCAGATTTCGGCGATGCCGGCCTTGTCGTCCGCACCGAGGAGCGTCGAGCCGTCGGAGCACACGATGTCCTGGCCGGTAAAGTTCGCAAGGTCTGGCACCTGCTCCAGCGTGGTCTCGATGGTCTGGCCGTCCACGACGCCCGCCACAAGGTTGCCGCCCTCATAGTGCACCACGTGCGGGCGCACGCCCAGCGAAGGGGCGTCGGCCGTGGTGTCAAGGTGCGAGCACAGGCAGAGGGCGGGGAGGTTCTCGGCGCCGGCGGAGGCTGGAACGGTACCCAGCACGTAGGCGTGCTCGTCCACACTCACGTCCTGGCAGCCCATGGCGGAAAGCTCGTCCGCCAGGAGTCGCGCCATGCCGTGCTCCAGAGGGCTCGAGGGCACCTCCTCCTCGTTGTCCGGGTCGGAGGGGGAATCAACCTGCACGTAGCGCAGGAAGCGCTCGAGAACGTCGCTCATGCGGTCTTCCTTTCGGATTGCCATGTGGTGGCCCGCCGCGTGCGGGCCGTTTTGCTCACCAGCCGAAAGTCTACACCCTTGCGGAGAGGGGCGCTCCCTCCCTCATGAGGTAGCGCGCCACCCCGGAGTCCTCGCAGCTTGTGGTTGTGTGGTCGGCTGCCGCTCGGCACTCGGGGAAGGCGTTTGCCATGGCCACGCCGTCGCCAGCCACCCGAAGCATGGGGATGTCGTTCGACGAGTCTCCAAAGGCAATAACGTCTTTGGACGAGACGCCCAGGTAGTCGCAGAGCCACGCGAGACCCGCGCCCTTGTCGGCACCAACTTGGGTCGTCTCGAGGTTGCACGAGAAGGACGAGGCGAGCGTGAGCTGGGGCCGCGCCTCTATTGCGCGGCGCACGGCAAGGCAGTCCTGCTCCGTGAGATAGAAGATGTTCACGCGATAGATGCTGTGGACCGAATCGATCATCTCGTCCGTACTCTGGTTACAGCGGACGCGCACTCTCCTGAGCATCGCCCGCGTGCCTTCGGGGATGTCCATCTCGTCGATAATGTGCCAGCAGTCGCGCGCCGTGAAGACGCCGTTGTCGGCAAAGAGGTCGAAGGTTATCTCAAGCCCCTCAATCTGGTGCCAAAGGTCATGCAGAAGCGCGTGATCCATGGTGACCTCACGCAGGTTGCGGTTCTCGCGAAGGTCGCGGACGATTGCCCCGTTGCAGCACACGGCATAGCGCACGCTGGGATGGCGCACCAACTCCTCCGGAAGGCCAGTGTGGTTGCGGCCGGTGCACGGCACAAACTGGATGCCACGCTCGTACGCAAGGTCGAGCGCCTTTCGGTTGAGCGGCGTGATGGTCTTCTCGGGTGTGAGAAAAGTATCGTCCATATCGACAAAGACGAGCTTGAGCACGATGTGATTTCTCCTCTCGGTTGCGAACCCCACCGATTATGCCGCTCCCGCGGGATTCCGTTGCCGGGGCTGGACGAGAATAGCGCTACACATTCGGCATGCGAACTTGTATCGACCTGCGCGGGATACAGGTTCGGACCCGATTGTGTGGCGAGAGGGTACACATTCGCCGCCCGAATGTGTATCGACCTGCGCGGGATACAGGTTCGGGCCCGATTGTGTGGCGCCGCTCGTTAGACTCAAGCGCCCCGCAAGAAAAGCGCGGGCGACGGAATGCCCGCCGCCCGCGAACGCTACTCCCCCTACTTGGTCACGCCAGCGCGGCGCTTGGCGTCCTCGATCTGGGCGAGCTGCTCGTCCGAGAGGTGAATCGCCGGCACGCCGTGCCCCACGCCACCCTCGTTCACGATGGAATCGTGGTGGTAGCGCGACTCGTCCACGTACGGCGCCACGGCGTCGTTCACCGTGGGGTCGTTGGGGTTCTCAAGGTGGAACCCGCGCGAGTGGTCCTTGCGGTAGTTCTCCTTGGCCACGCTGATCATGAGCTTGATGCGGTTGAGCTGGTTCACCTCAGAGGCGCCAGGGTCGTAGTCGACGGCCACGATGTTGCTCTCGGGATGCATCTGGCGCAGGCGCTTGATCACGGACTTGCCCACCACGTGGTTGGGCAGGCACGCGAAGGGCTGTGCGCACACGATGTTGGGCGTGCCGTGCTCGATGAGGTCGACCATCTCGGCCGTGAGCAGCCAGCCCTCGCCCATGGTGTTGCAGAGCGACAGAATCTGCTCGGCCTTGTCGGCAAGCTCAAAGATGTCCTCGTACGGCTCGAAGCGCGAGGACTGGGCCAGCATGCGGTCCATGGGTTTGCGCGCCGCCTCGATGAGCTTGATGCCCGCCATGTGCGTGAGGCGCTTTGAGGCCTTGGAGCCAAGCTCGCCCTTCATGTTGATGGGGCTCGTGAGGCCAAAGAGGAAGAAGTCGACAAGGCCGGGCACGTTGGCCTCGCAGCCCTCGGCCTCGATGACCTTGACTAGCTGGTTGTTGGCCGTGGGGTGGAACTTGACGAGAATCTCGCCCACCACGCCAACGCGCGGCTTGGAGCGGTCGTTCACGAGCGGCACCTGGTCGAAGGCTGTGATGGTCTCCTGGCAAATCTGCTCGAAGCTGCGCTTGTTGAGCGTGTGCACGGCCGCCTTCATGCGGGCCATGTACTTGTCGTGCAGCGCGTTGACCGAGCCCTTCTCGGCCTCGTACGGACGCGTGCGATAGACGCACTGCATCATGAGGTCGCCGTAGAGCAGGATGTAGATGGCCTTGGTGAGAAGGGCCGGGTCCTTGATGGACCAGCCGGGGTTGTCCTCGTCCAGGCCCGTGGCCATGTTGATCGAGATCACGGGGATGTCGGGGTGGCCGCTCTCGCGCAGCGCCTTGCGGATGAGGGCGATGTAGTTGGTGGCTCGGCAGCCGCCGCCTGTCTGCGAGATGAGGACGGCCGTATGCGAGAGGTCGTACTTGCCGCTCTCGATGGCCTCCATGATCTGGCCCACCGTGAGGATGGACGGGTAGCAGATGTCGTTGTTCACGTACTTCAGGCCTGCGTCCACGGCACCCTGGTCAACGGAGGGGAGAAGCACCAGGTTGTAGCCGTAGTCGCGAAGGACTGCCTCGGCCAGCTCAAAGTGCACGGGGCTCATCTGCGGCGCGAGGATGGTGTAGTGCGCGTCCTGCATCTCCTTGGTGTAGCGCACCTTCTGGAAGGCCGCGCTCTTGGCCTCGCGGTAGACGGGCGTGCGGCGCGAGAGGTCGGTCTTGCGGGCGCGCTCGAGCGATCCGTCGGCAAGGTGCACGCCCACGGGCTCGACCTCCTTGGCCTCGCCCTCGGCGGTCTTCTCCTCGAGCTGCTCCTGCTGCTCCTTCAGGGCCGCCATCAACGAGCGGATGCGGATGCGGGCGGCGCCAAGGTTGGAGACCTGGTCGATCTTGAGCACCGTGTAGATCTTGCCGGATGCCTCGAGAATCTCCTGGACCTGGTCGGTGGTGAGGGCGTCCAGGCCGCAGCCAAACGAGAAGAGCTGGATGAGGTCGAGGTCGTTGCGGGTGGCCACAAAGCGAGCGGCGCGGTAGAGGCGGCTGTGGAACATCCACTGGTCAACCACGCGGATGGGGCGCTCGGGGCTCATCTTGTGCGCCACCGAGTCCTCGGTGAGAACCGCGAAGCCAAACGAGTGCACCAGCTCGGGGATGGCGTGGTTAATCTCGGGGTCGTTGTGATAGGGGCGCCCGGCCAGCACGATGCCGTGGGCGTTGTGCTCCTCCATCCAGGCCAGGGCCTCGTCACCGGCGCGGTGCATGGCGTTCTTGAAGTCGAGGTCCGCCTGCCAGGCAACGTTCACGGCCTCGTCGATCTCTGAGCGGGTGATGTGCTGCCCATGGAAGCGTCCCTTGCCCTTGGCGGCGTCCTGCTCGCGCTGGACCGAGATAAGCTCGTACAGACGGCGCTTGAGCTCGCGCTTGTCGTCATACGGAACGAAGGGCGCAAGGTATTCCACGCTGGGGTCCGAGAGCTCGTCCACGTTGAGCCCCAGCGCCTGCGGGTAGCTCATCACGATGGGGCAGTTGTAGTGGTTGGTGGCGGTGTCGTCCTCCTTGCGCTCCCAGCGGATGCAGGGCATCCAGATGAAGTCCGGGTCCTTGGCAAGCAGGTTCATGATGTGGCCGTGGCTCAGCTTTGCCGGATAGCACGCGGACTCGGAGGGCATGGACTCGATGCCGGCGTCGTAGGTTTTCGAGGACGTCTGGTCAGAGATCATCACCGAGAAGCCCAGCTTGGTGAAGAACGCGTGCCAGAACGGGTAGTTCTCGTACATGTTGAGCGCGCGCGGGATGCCCACCGTGCCGCGCGGCGCGGTCTCTGCGTCCAGGCAGGGACGGTCGAACAGCAGCTTGTTCTTGAACTCGAAGAGGTTGGGGGCGTCGTTTTTGGTCTTGCCCGAACGGCCCGCGCCCTTCTCGCAGCGGTTACCCGTGATGAAGCGGTGGCCGCCGCCAAAGTCGTTGATCGTGAGCAGGCAGTTGTTGGCGCAGCGCCCGCAGTGGACGTTGGTGTGCTTGACCTTGAGGTTGTCGATGTCCTCGCGCGAGAGGACTGTCGAGGTTCCCGTGGCACCCGCACGGTCGCGGGCGAGAAGGGCCGCGCCGTAGGCACCCATGCAGCCGGCGATGTCGGGACGGATGACCTTACGGCCGGTGAGCAGCTCGAAGGCGCGCAGGGTGGCGTCGCTCATGAAGGTGCCGCCCTGGACCACGCAGTACTTGCCAATCTCGTCGAAGTCGCGCAGCTTGATGACCTTGAAGAGCGCGTTCTTGATCACGGAGTACGAGAGGCCCGCGGCCACGTCGCCGATGGTCGCGCCCTCCTTCTGCGCCTGCTTGACGCGGGAGTTCATGAAGACGGTGCAGCGACTGCCCAGGTCAACGGGGGCCTTTGCGGTCACGGCGACCTTTGCAAAGTCCTGGACGCTCATGTCCATGGACTTGGCAAAGCTCTCGATGAACGAGCCGCAGCCCGAGGAGCAGGCCTCGTTGAGCATGATGTGCTCGATGACGCCATTGCGCACCTGGAGGCACTTCATGTCCTGGCCGCCAATGTCGAGAATGAACTCGACGCCGGGGACGAAGGCCTTCGCGCCGCGCAGGTGGGCGACGGTCTCGATCTCGCCAGAGTCCGCGCGCAGGGCCTCGATGAGGATGCCCTCGCCGTAGCCCGTGGTGGTCACGTGGCCAATCGTGCAACCCTCGGGCATGGCGTCGTAGATGCCGTCCATGATGTGGCGCGCGGTGCCCAGGACGTCACCGTTGTTGTTGCCGTACCAGGTGTAGAGAAGCTCGCCGTTCTCGCCCACCACGGCGCACTTCATGGTGGTGGAGCCAGCGTCGATGCCAATGAAGACGCGGCCACGGTAGCTGGCCAGGTCTCCCTTGGGCACGACCTCCTTGTTGTGACGCTCCTTGAACTCCTTGTAGTCCTCCTCGGTGGCAAAGAGCGGGTCCAGGCGCTGGACCTCGGAGCCCTGGACGTCCTTCAGCTGCTCGAGCGAGCGGATGACCTCGGCAAAGGTCACGCGCTTCTCGGACTCGCCCGCCAGCGCGGCGCCGGTTGCCACGAAGAGGTGCGCGTTGGTGGGAACCACGCGGTGCTCCTCGTCGAGGTCGAGCGTGATGTAGAAGCGACGGCGCAGCTCGGAGAGGTACTGGAGGGGGCCGCCGAGAAACGCCACGTAGCCCTTGATGGGATGGCCGCATGCCAGGCCCGATACGGTCTGTGTGACCACGGCCTGGAAGATCGAGGCGGCCACGTCCTCGGGGCGGGCGCCCTCGTTGAGCAGCGGCTGGACGTCGGACTTGGCAAAGACGCCGCAGCGGCTGGCGATGGGGTGGATCTGCGTGGCGCCCTCGGCCAGCTCGTTCAGGCCCATGGCGTCGGTCTTGAGCAGGGTCGCCATCTGGTCGATGAACGCGCCCGTGCCACCGGCGCAGGTGCCGTTCATGCGCTGCTCGATGCCGTTGTCAAAGTAGATAATCTTGGCGTCCTCGCCGCCCAGCTCGATGGCGACGTCGGTCTGCGGGATGAGGGTCTCCACGGCGCGCTTGGAGGCGATGACCTCCTGGACAAACTCCAGGTCGAGCCACTTGGCAAGCAGCATGCCGCCGGAGCCGGTGATCGAGACGCGCATGGGGACGTTGCCCACCACGCGCTGGGCGCGGGCGAAGAGCTCCTTGGCCGTGGCGCGGATGTCGGTGTGGTGACGCTCGTAGTTGGCATAGACCAGGTTCCCCGAGGCGTCGATGACGGCAAGCTTGACCGTGGTCGAGCCCACGTCGATGCCCAGGCGCAGGTCGGCGCCGGTGAAGTCCTGCGGCGTTGCAGGGTAGAGCTCCGCGCCGTTCTGGGTGAGCTCGAGCGGCTCGGCAGTTGCGTTGTTCTCGGTCATCAGTTGTTGTCCTCCTCGTCGGGAAGCATGACTGCCAGCGCAAAGCTGGGCAGGTCGAGCTCTATAGGGCTGTCGTACAGGTCGCCGGGGCGCACGAACATGAGGGCGGTCATGATGCGTGCCATGGTGCGGACGCTCTCGCGCATGCCGCCCTCGAGCCAGCGGAGAAGCACGCCGACCTCGGCAGATATCGCAAAGGTGAGGTAGTAGTCAAAGAAGGCGCCCAAGGCGCGCAGGTCGATGCCGTCGAGCGCGCGGCCGGCCACGACCTCGTGGACCATGGAGCGAATGCGCTGCGAGAAGGCCGGGTCTCCGCCCTCCCCCAGAAGCGGGCGCAGGTACGAGCCACGCTCCTTGAAGTAGGAGAGCACCTCCTGCGAGCCGGGGCAGGGCTCCTGGTGGTTTATGGCATCCGCGAGCTGGTCGAGATGCACGCTGGCAAGTTGCGCCACCAGCGGACGGAGCTCCGCGACCGTTTCCTTCTCGATGCAGTTCACAAGGTCCGGGATGTCCTTGTAGTGCGAGTAGAACGTGCGACGCGTGACGCCCGCGCGGCTGGTCACAGCGGTCACCGTGACACGAGAGAGGTCGCCCGTGGCGGATATCTCCTCCGCGAGCGCGTCCCGGAGCGCGAGGCGCGTGCGACGCGTGCGACGGTCCGTGACCTGCGGGACATCGCTCGCGGCCGGTTGGACTTCGCGTGCGGCGCGCTGGACGCTGCGTGCGGCCGGCGAAACGTCGCTGACGGTTTGGCTCAAGCCCTGGCCCCCATTTCTTCACACAGTGAGTACTATTTCACGCCTTGTGAAGTATTGCACAGTGTGAGTAGTTATTTCTCGGCAAGTCTACCGCTGCCCAAGTGTCACACGCGCTCCACAATGAGACAAAGGGACAGTCCCTTTGTCTCATTGTGGAGCACCGACGTTGGAACAGCCAAAGGTCCCGGCACTAAGAGCGCTACGCTGTTCCTAGGACACTGCGTTGTTACCGGCGTGTCGCGTTACTCAGACATTTGCCCAGTTGATGGATGCCACCTCCCAACAGACCGGTAACAACACCAATGGGCGCGCAGATAGGCACGCAGCTCTTGTTACCGGGCCATCGTCACACTTGAGAATTGCCCCAGATAACAACAGCACTCACACAACGAGCCGGTAACAACGGGCTCGATTGCCAGATGATAGCCAGACGAGCGACGGGCCCTTGTTACCGGCCCGGCGGGCAATTCGAGCATATCCCCAGTTGGCAGCTGCCAAGTTAATTGTGCCGGTAACAAGCGGGCGAGATACCTGCAGTCAGCAAGGCTGTTGTTACCGGCCAGTCATGAGGCTCGCGCATTTGTCCAGTTGGCACGCGCAATCTCAAACGGGCCGGTAACAACGGCAATTGGGCAGCGGGTGTTGTTACCGGCTTGCAGTTTCCATCAAACCTTACCTGGGAAAACAATCAGATCCCAAGCCGAGCCGGTAACAACGCTGGTGCCATAGGGGCTGGGGTGCATGGAGGGCATAGTGGACCTGGGCGCGGGGCAAGCCAGAACTTTTCTATTCATTTCCGCACGCGAGGAAAACCCAGAATTTATGACAGATTTTGGTCAGAACCTTGAAAGGTCCTTGTCAGCAAGCTGCATGCACCATGCAGCAGCACAATCTGGCTGCTGACAAAGGGGAGAAAACCAGGTCTTGCTGCCCCCCCGTGAATGCAAACGAGCTCGAAAAAGTCCCTATCACGTAACCCAAAGTGACAGAGGATGACAATGCATAGTTTAAAAATAATATTCACTGAATATTAGCGCCTCGCGACAGCAGCGCATTCATATACTACTCGCCAACCATCGGTCGAAGGCGAGTGGGTCATGCAGCTGTCGCTTAACAAACAATCTGCGCTTCGAGCGCTCAGGGCAATCAGATGTGGAAAGATTCCGCAGGTTAATCGGCCCATATCCCGCATGGCAAGGGCTCCTCTCCGCTCACCCCAACGTCCGGACGGCAGGAAGCGCTGGTCTCCAGCGGCCGCCCACCTTACCTGGCTGGGCATACCCCAGCCAACCCAACGCGCACCGCTGCATGTTGCCGTACCGTCTGACTCCAGCCGCGTTCGCGCCCGTTTCTTCTCGTGCACTATCTACTCAGCCGGGCTTCCCGATGACGCGTTCCTGGACATTGGCAACGGAATCCAAGTTGCGTCGCCCGAGCTCCTGTTTGTCGAGCTCGCAACCGTGATGATTCCCCAGGTGCTGGTACTTTTCGGCTACGAGCTCACCGGAAGATACTCGCGTGAAGCAGACAGTCCGAGGCTTGGCCCCATCACCTACGGAATACCACCGCTTACAACTGTCGAGAAAATCAAAAACTTCATCGCGCGATGCCACGGCATTCCGGGGCTCTACTCTGCAAGGGAATGCATAAAGTACGTATCAGACAATTCATGGTCGCCCACAGAATCGCTCATTGCCGCCATGGCCGCGCTCCCAATCGAGCGCCTGGGATACGGAATTGGCACGCTCATCCTCAACGAGCGGTCGACCGCGCATGACGGCAACGCGCGTGGCAACGCAAAGGAGCCGCGAGTCCCGGACATACGGGTGCCCGCTACGCCCGTTGGCATCAACTACGAAGGCGGCGGCCACCTTGAGCTGGACCGCATTGTCGCAGCCGCCATTGCAGCAACCGAGAATCCGGGCAACGTCCATCTGCAGGAAGAGGTTGCCGGCGAGAAGGACCATGTGCGCGAGAAGTACGTCGACGACGTGCGCCGGACGCGGGAGCTTGCATCGCGAGGCTTGGTTATTGTCAACGCCACGATGGAAGACCTGTTCGCCAACCATGGCCTCGACACCCTTATGCAACAGGTCATGAGTGCCGCCGAGCGCTTCACGGACCAAGACTTCTCCATGTGCCGGAAGGCCTTCGCCTCCCCCGCCGTCTGCGCCAAGCGGCAGCTCCTCATTTGGGCGCTCCTCGATTGGAAGCCCGGCATCGAGTACATGCGCCAATTCATGGCAAAGGAGTACTTGGAGCCGCGCCAGGCAATCGAGGGCCATGCCATTGAGTTTGTGCTCTAGGGCAGCCGCGCCTGAACGGCCCTAGAGCCCTGCCTACCGCAGAGCCCGACGGCCCTAGAGCCGCGGCCTTCCCCGGCCGGCCCTAGAGCACGCCAAGGCCCTTGGCCACGATGAAGATGAAGTCCTGCACGTTGGTGACAATCGTCTTTGCCGAGAGGCTCCCCCGATCGTGCAGCTTGTTTACCACAAACTCCGAGGCGTCAACGGCATAGATGTAGACCGGCCGTACGGTGCCATCGTCGTCGACGTGATAGCTGGGAGTGATGTTGCCGGTCGCAATCGTGTGCAACATGGTGGCCATGCAGATGACCGTCGTGGCCTTGCGGGAGAGCACGCGAATCTGGTGCTGGGACTCGTACACGTCCGCGATGGTCTCGGGCAGCGGGCCGTCATCGCGAATCGACCCAGCTAGCAGGAACGGGACGTTCTTCTTCACGCACGCGTACATGATGCCGTCGTGCAAGTCGTAGTCATCGACGAACTGCGCGATCGATCCGGACCTCCGCACGCGGTTGATGGTGTCCAAGTGGTTGTAGTGGCCGTTGGGCATGCTCTGCTGCGTGCGAACGTCCTGGCCAAGCGCGGTGTGGAACATGGCACCCTCGAGGTCGTGCGTGGCAAGGGCGTTGCCACCGGAGAGCGCGTCCACGTAGCCCTCCTCGACCAGCCGCTGCATGGCGTGACGAGAATCCGCGTCAAACGCAAACGCCGGGCCCATCACCCACTCGACAAACCCGTGGTCGCGCTCGTATTTCAGCAGCTCGATAAGGTCATCGTAGTCGCGCGTGTAGGCGGTTTCGCGGCTGCGGCCCTGACGGAACGAGAACTTCTCGCCATTGGACGCGGCAGGGTCCGCAAAGCCGTCCGTGTGGACGTAGATTCCGTCAGAGCCGTCCTCGCTTCTTCCCAGGGCGACAAGGTCTCCCTGCTTGAGGTGACGGCCGGTGACCACATGGAGGCCGCCGTCGTCTCTCAGAACGATGCAGGCATCCATGCGAGAAGAGGACGCCAGCTTCCAGTTACCATCAATCTTGAAATATTCAGGGTACATTGACGTGCTGTGGAAGCCCTCTGGTATCACGCCGTTCTGCTCGACGGTCCCCCACCTCACGTTGGGCGCGTCGTCCAAGCCAAGCGCAGAGAAATCTGGGTGGTGATAGGCAGGCAGCTGGAACGCCATGGTTGCTCCCCTCTCGTCGATGCGTTGGATATAGCACGCGCGGGCTTGCCGCATAGCAGCGCGTGGCCCATGGCAACAAACTTGACCCAGCGGGATATCACGGCGAAAACATGGGACCCGCGAGAGCCGCCGCACCGGCGATGGGCCGTGGGAACAGCGAGGAGCCGACGCACCGGCGCATGCGTATACTTTTCGCGGGACCAAATGCTCTCACAAGGCCACCGAGAGGAGCAGACGTGAAGACCTACAGCTTTAGCGCGCCAATCGAGAAGGTCGAGGGCATCGACGGCGCATTCGTACGGGTGCCGCTCGACGTGCCGCGAGTGTTTGGCGCCGGGCGAATCAAGGTGCACGCAACCTTTGATGGCGCGCCCTACGACGGAAGCGTAGTTGCGTTCAAGCGCGACGACGGCGGGCGCGACTACGTGCTGGGCATTCGCAAGGACATCCGCGCTGCCATTGGCAAGGGGCCGGGCGAGAGCGTGGATGTCACGCTCGTCTGTGCGCAGGTGGACGGGCCGGCCAAGCGCTACGTTGACCTTCTCGCCGCCAAGGTTGAGCGCAAGGGTCGGAGCCGAGAGGAGCTGGCGTCCGTTGTCCAGTGGCTTCTCGGCTACACGCCCGAGGAGCTTTCCGACGAGCACCTGGGGTCGGTGAGCTTTGCCTCCTGGCTTGACGAGGCGCCGGCATACAACCCCGCGGCGGCGCTGGTGGGCGGCAAGGTCTGCGGCGTTGACGTGACGCAGGTAGAGGACCCCACCATGCACCGGGTGCGCGTGCTGGACAAGCTGGTGGACGAGCTCGCCAAGGGGCGCTCACTCGAGAAAATCCTGCGCCAGGGGTGATGGGATTAATTTGCCCGGTAACGGAATCCCGTTGCCCGGTAAATCAATCCCACCTAGAGGAGGCGCTCCGACCACTCGGCTTCCTTGAAGCCGACAAGCACGAAGTCCTCTCCCACAACCAGAGGCCGCTTGACCAGCATGCCGTTGGTGGCGAGAAGGTCGAAGGCGTCCGCGTCGCTCATCCCCGCATCCAGCTGAGCCTTCACGCCCATCTGCCGGTAGAGCTGCCCGCTGGTGTTGAAGAAGCGCCGCACAGGAAGCCCGGAGCGGGCCTGCCATTCCGCGAGCTCCGCCGCCGTGGGGTTCTCCTCCACGATGTGACGGTCAGCGTATGCAACGCCATGCTCGTCCAGCCACTTCTTGGCGCGCTTGCAGGTAGAGCACTTGGGGTACTCGATGAAGAGCAGCTTGTTCACGGTGTTCTCCTCGTGTTCGCATGAGACAAAGGGAAACTCCCTTTGTCTCATAGGTCGCGGCGGGTGAGGATCTCCTGCGGGATCAGGCGGCAGCCCTCCACAACGCTGCGCGCATAGGCGGCAGCCTCCTCGGTGAGGTCATCGCACATGAGCGACATGTCCGGCATGCCAAGGTTCACCTGGCAGGTCTGCTCGTTGTCAGCGGGATCCGTATAGCGCTCCTGAGCCTTGTCAATCATGAGCTGGTAGGCGGGGGTGAAGGGCGCAAAGGGGTAGTGCTCGCCCAAAACGTCACGCAGACGCACCATGATGTCGATGCCCGCGCGGTCGATGTCGCCCCAGTAGAGGACCTCAACGGAGTCTGCGCCCAGCGTGTCAAGGAGCAGCGCAAGGCGGTTGTGCTCGAGGATGGGCGTGCCCCCGCCCAGCACCACGGCATGGATGCGCTCGCCCAGGATGGTTGTGCGACCCTCCTCGTACATGAGGTCGTGCACGTCAAGCCAGGGATCGAGGTTCTCGGTCACCAGCACGCGCATGTGCTTCCTGCGACGCGGCGCGTGGTAGAGAAGGTCAGGCTTGGGCATGGGCCGGTGGCGGATGACGTCCTCCATGCCCATCGCGCGCAGCAGCTTGTGGCCGTCGGAGCCGTACTCAAAGAACTTCTCGTCGCCGCCCATCTGGTAGGCAAGCTGACGACGCGTGATGTCACCGGGGAGCGCACCGTTTACCAGGGCGTCATTGATGGCCGTGAGCTGGCGCTCGAAGAGCGTGTACGCGCCGGGATGGCTGAGCAGCCAGCCGTTCATCCAGAAGCGCTGGTCAAGCTCGAGGATCTTTGCGCGCACCTCGGTCTCGGCGGGGCCGCCGCGGCGGACGTAGGGAACCTCGGAGAGCTGCGTGGGATGAGAGGGACTGCCCTTCCCCACCCGGCGCAGGCGTCCGCGCTGGGTGCGCGGGGCGGAGGAGCGACCGGGCTTCTCGGCACGCGCGGGGGACGCGGGCTGCGCTGGCGATTCGGGCTGTGCGGGGACTTCGGGCTGTGCGGGCGATTCGGACTCTGGGGCATCGGCGGGCGCGGGAGCTGCCGCAGCAGCAGGCTCCTTGGCTGTGGCGGCATCGTCCTCCGTGGGTGCCGCCTCGGGCGGCTCGGCCACCGCAGGGGCGGGCTCGCTCTCTGCCGACACACCCGTGGCGTCCGCGAGGCCCTCGTTCTTCTCGCCAGCGTCCTCCACCTGCGGCGGAACGCGCAGTGTGTAGACGCCGTCCTGACCATCCACGGGGTCGAGTGCCTCGGCGAGAATGGCCGCGGTCAGCGCCACCTGAGCGCCCTTGCCATACTTGCCCACGATCCGCTGGATGTCCTCGTCGGTCACCACGTCGCCCCGCACGCGCACAAGAGAGCTCGCCACGGACGCGGCCTTGTTCTTCTGCGAGGGCTCCAGAACTTGGCAGAGGGTCTCCCTCAGATAATCAAGGTTCATGCGTTCTGCGTCGGTAAGTTTTCGCGCCATGCCTGGTTCCTTTCATGCGGTCATGCAAGAATGATACGGCAACGACGAGGAAATCCCTGCATCGAAGCAGCCAATCTTGCATAACTACACGCGATATTACGCCTGCTTTGAATGGGATGAAGTGCGCAGTGAGAAGTGCTTGCACGCGCGGAGCGTGGCGCGCTGCCGCTCCGCGCCGCACCCGTTGTTACCGGCCCGTCGAGCTTCTCGGACAAATCCTGCGGAAACGCAGGCGGAGCCCCACGCGCCGGTAACAAGCAAGGCGTCCTACCGTCCTACTCTAATGTGGCAGGCTGTGGCAGGCTGTGGCAAGGCGCACCTGTTGCCAAAGCCACATCCCACGCTTGCGCGCCCCGCGCCACCACCCTGCTCCAACAGCTAGCGTCTCCCCAGGAGCTCCTTCAGCACGTCAAGCGCGTAGTCCACGTCATCCTCCGTGTTGAAGAAGCCAAACGAGAAGCGCACGGTGCCCGTGGGGAAGGTGCCAATGGTCTTGTGCGCAGAGGGCGCGCAGTGCAGCCCAACGCGCACGCTGATGTGGTAAAGCTCGTCCAAAAGGGTTGCAACCTCGGCCTCGTCGCGCCCCGGCGTGGCGAGAGAGACCACACCCACGCGCTGCTCCACGTCATGGCGCCCGCACACGCGCACGTGCCCAGCACGCTCCAGCGGCTCCAGGCCGTCCAGGAACCGCTGCGTAAGGCCAAGCTCGTGTGCAAGCACAGCACCGCCCTCCTGCGTAGCGTGCCACTCCAGCGCCGCATGCAGCCCCACGATACCCGGCAGGTTGGGCGTGCCCGCCTCAAGCCGATCCGGCATGAAATTCGGGATGGTCTCCTGGTCGCTCACGGAGCCCGTACCCCCAACCACCAGCGGCTCAACGCGATGCGCGAGCTCCTCCGTGAGCGCCACGCCACCAATGCCCTGCGGGCCGAGAAGTCCCTTGTGGCCGGTGAACGCCACAGCATCTATGCCCATGACCTCCATGTCTATGGGCAGCACGCCCGCGGTCTGCGCCGTGTCGAGAATGAATGCCAGCCCGTGCGCGCGACAGAACTCCCCCACCTTGGCCACAGGCATCACGGTGCCCGTCACGTTACTGGCATGCAGCATGACGACAGCGCGCGTGTTTGGCTGCAGGCACCCCGCTAGCGCGCCCACATCGAGCATGCCCGTCTCGTCGCATGGGCAGCGGGTGAAGCTCACGCCATGCGACTCAAGCTGCACAAGCGGCCGCATGACCGCGTTGTGCTCCATGGACGAGACAATCACGTGGTCGCCCTCGCAAAGAAGCCCCTTAATCAAGAGGTTGAGCGACTCGGTCACGTTTCGGGTGAAGGCAATGTCGCGGGCGTCCGGCGCGCCAAAGAGCGCGGCGAGCGCCTCCCTGGTCTCCAGCACCACGCCCTCGATGTCAAACGCGCTGGCATACGAGCCTCGCCCCACGTTGGCGCCGCACGTGGTCATGAACTCGTACATTGCCTGGGGCACGCACTCCGGCTTGGGGAACGTGGTGGCGGCGTTATCCAAATACGCGTTCATCGGTCTACCAGTACCTTTCGCCTAATAACAAACAAATTTTCATGAACCCAAACAATTATATATGAGTCCCCCAGATCTATACGGACGGGTAGAAAGGAACGCGTCACATGAACCTTAGCAAGAACGAGAAGGCGATGACGATAGTTGCCGGCGTCATCATGGGCGTGATAGGCGCCTCGCTCGTGCTCTTTGGGAACCCCAAAAACATGGGCTTCTGCATCGCGTGCTTCCTGCGCGACACCGCCGGCGGCGTTGGCCTCCATCGCGCCGAGGTGGTCCAGTACATCAGGCCCGAGATCATCGGACTCATCTTTGGCAGCCTTTTTGCGGCCCTGGCCACCAAGGAGTTCTCGCCCCGCGGCGGCTCTGCGCCCATGACCCGCTTTGTGCTGGGCTTCTTTGCCATGATCGGCGCCCTCATGTTCCTGGGCTGCCCGTTCCGCATGATTCTGCGCATCGCCGGAGGTGACCTCAACGCCATCGTGGCCTTTGTGGGCTTTGTCTGCGGCATCGCAACCGGCGTGTTCTTCCTCAACCGCGGCTACTCGCTCAACCGCACCCGCAAGGTCTCCAAGTCCGAGGGCAGCATCCTTCCCGTGATCGCCCTCGTCTTCCTGGTTCTGCTCGTTGCCGCGCCCGCCTTCATCTTCTTTAGCGAGAAGGGCCCCGGTTCGATGCACGCGCCTCTCGCCATCTCGCTCATCGCCGGCATCATCGTGGGCGCGCTTGCCCAGCGCACCCGCTTCTGCATGGTGGGCGGCATCCGCGACATGATCCTCTTCCGCGAGAACCGCCTTCTCCTGGGCTTTGTGGCCGTGCTCGTCTCCGCGCTGGTGATGAACCTCATCTTCTCCACCACCACCGGAACCTCGTACTTCAACCTGGGCTTCGAGAACCAGCCCATCGCCCACAGCGACGGCCTGTGGAACTTCCTGGGCCTCTACCTCACCGGCTTTGCCTGTGTGCTCCTGGGCGGCTGCCCGCTGCGCCAGCTCATCCTCTCCGGCGAGGGCAACACCGACAGCGCCGTGACCATCCTCGGCCTCTTTGTTGGCGCGGCTTTCGCGCACAACTTTGGCCTCGCCGCCAGCGGCGACGGCCCCACCGTCAACGGCATGATTGCCGTGGTCATCGGCATCGTCGTTGTTGCCGTGATTGCCCTCACCAACCTCAAGACCGCAAAGGAGTAGCCATGAAGACCATCGACGCGCAGGGGCTCTCGTGCCCGGAGCCGGTCGTGCTTACCAGAAACGCCGTAAAGGAGAACCCCGAGGGCGTAATTGTGCTGGTAGACGCCGTGGCCGCACGCGAGAACGTCACCAGGTTTGGAAAGAGCCAGGGCTACGACGTGGCCGTGGAGGACACCGAGGACGGGTGGAAGCTCACCCTTACCAAGGCGTAGGCACAACCGTGGCCGACAAGAGCTACATTGCCCTGTTCTACTCGCACTTTGGCGCCACGCGCTACGCCAAGCTGCTCAAGGGTGCTGGCTGGGAGAACCGCATGTGCCCGGTGCCGCGCTCGCTCAGCAGCAGCTGCGGCACCTGCGTGAGGTATGCGGGGCCCGCACCCTGCCCCACGCCAGACGTGCCCGAGGAAGTCGAGAAGATCGTGGAGGTACATGAGGGCGAGGACCCGCTCTACACCACGGTCTACGAGTTCGAGGACTAGCCGCAGAACGGCAGACGACAGCACACCTAACCACCGCTCCACCAGAAAGGGCCCGCCGGCTTCGTGAACTGCCTCCCATTTCTTGGACATGGAAATGGAAGTCCGAGAGATGGGAGGC
>CADFJN010000002.1 GCA_902834555.1 Atopobiaceae bacterium | reverse complement strand
CATGCGGACCCCCAGTCCCGGACCTCCTCGGTCCAACTTTTTGTCCGCAGCCCCTAATATCGACATTACAAAAAAAAACAAATAGTGCGATAACAAAACTTGTGGGAGGTACAAAAGTCCGCCGGGCTAGAGAGAAATGGCCGGTACCAGGCAATGCCAGGCGCAACCAAACGTGCCATCGGCCGAGACGGGCAGGCCTTCCAACAAGCAACCTACTTCGAATGTCAGTTCAACCGCGCACCTGCCGGCAGTCACGATGGCTGCATGAGCGAGCCCCGATGGCTCGCCAAGAGCGCGGCACCTTCAGACACACGTCAAGCGTGGAACCAACCCGCGGACGCTGCCAAGGCCGTCTGCGGGCCGTACGTGTTGGCATCCAACAACGAGAAAGTGGTGTGTGACATGGAGAGTGCACTTGATAAGTTCTTCCACCTCAAGGAGCGTGGAACCACCGTAAGGACCGAGCTTCTCGCCGGCCTTACAACGTTCATCACGGCGGCGTATATCCTTGCCGTAAACCCCTCGGTCCTCTCGGCCACGGGCATGCCGCAGGACGCCCTGTTCACCGCGACGGTCCTCATCTCCACCATCGGCACCTTGATGATGGCGTTTCTCACCAACTACCCCTTCATCTTGGCGCCGGGCATGGGCATCAACGCCTACTTCGCCTACACGGTGTGCTTGGGCATGGGCTACTCCTGGCAGACGGCGCTCACCGCGATCTTTGTCGAGGGCATCATCTTTGTGATTCTCTCGCTTAGCAACGTGCGTGAGGCCATCTTCAATGCCATCCCCATGAACCTCAAGTACGCAATCACCGCCGGCGTTGGCCTGTTCATCACGATCATCGGCCTCAAGAACTCCGGCCTGGTCATCTCCAATGAGGCCACGCTTGTCTCGATGTTCTCGTTCCATGGCTCTATCGAGGCGGGCACCTTCTCGACCTCCGGCATTTCGGCGCTGCTTGCCCTTATCGGCATCATCATCACCGCAATCCTGGTGTGCAACAACGTGCGCGGCAACATCCTGCTGGGCATCCTCATCACCTGGGGCATCGGCATCATCTGCCAGCTCACCGGCGTCTACGTGCCCAACCCCGATGCGGGCTTCGCAAGCCTCCTGCCCGACTTCTCGCGTGGCCTCTCGGTCCCTTCGGTTGCACCCATTGCCTTCAAGCTGGATTTCTCCAACTTCTTCTCGGTTGGCTTTGCGTCCGTGGTCTTTGCGTTCCTCTTCACCAACCTCTTTGACACCATTGGCACGCTGATCGGCTCCGCGTCCAAGGCAGACCTTCTCGACGAGAACGGCAAGCTTCCCAACGTGAAGGGCGCCCTGCTCGCCGAGTCTTTGGCCACCACGTTTGCCGGCCTCATTGGCACCTCGTCTACCGCGACCGCCGTCGAGTGCACCGCAGGCATCGCCCAGGGCGGACGCACCGGCCTCACAGGCATTACCACGGCCATCCTCTTCCTGCTGTCGCTGTTCCTCTCGCCGATCTTCCTTGCCATCCCGTCGTTCGCCACGGCGCCTGCCCTTGTCATCGTGGGCTTCATGATGTTTGGTGCCGTCACGCAGATCGACTGGGGCACCGCGACCGAGGCCGTGCCTGCGTTCGTCGCCATCGTGGCCATGCCCTTCATGTACTCTATCGCCGAGGGCATCTCTCTGGGCATCATCTCCTACGTGGCAATCAACGCCTGCTCGGGTGCTGAGAACCGCAAGAAGATCTCTGGCGTGATGTGGGTTCTGTTCGTGCTGTTCTGCACCAAGTATTTCTTCATCTAGTCGGTGGCACACGCGCCGTGCGCCTTACGTGAGGGGAGTACGTCATGAACGAGAACGCATTTGCAATCAAGGGCGACATCGTCTGGTCGCGCCACAACCACACGCTCTCCTGGGCAAAGGACGGCTACCTGGTAGTTGTTGATGGTGTTGTCCAGGGCGTCTACCAGGAGCTTCCTGCCGAGTACGAGGGCATTCGCATTGTTGACCACACGGGCAAGCTTGTCATCCCTGGCATGAACGACATCCACGTCCACGCCCCGCAGTACAGCTTCCGTGGCATGGGCATGGACCTCGAGCTCCTCGAGTGGCTTAACACCCACACGTTCCCCGAGGAGAGCAAGTACGCTGACCTCTCGTACGCCGAGCGTGCCTACGACATCTTTACCGACGACCTGCTCCACTCGCCCACCACGCGTGCGGTTGTCTTTGGCACCATGCACGTGGAGCCCACCGAGCTCCTCATGGACAAGCTCGAGGCAACGGGCCTCAAGACCTATGTGGGCAAGGTCAACATGGACCGCAACAGCCCGGATTATCTATGCGAGAAGGACGCCGCCACCTCGCTTGCCGACACGGTGCGCTGGCTCAACGACGTCGAGGCCAAGGGCTACGCCAACACCAAGCCCATCCTTACGCCGCGCTTCACCCCCACCTGCTCCGACGAGCTCATGGAGGGCCTGGGCAAGCTCAAGCAGGAGAGGGGCCTGCCCCTGCAGTCGCACCTCTCCGAGAACCTGTCCGAGATTGACTGGGTGCATGGTCTGGCGCCGTGGTCGACCTGCTACGGCCAGACCTACGAGCACTTTGGCCAGCTTGACGGCGAGGGCAAGACCGTGATGGCCCACTGCAACTACTCCACGGACGAGGAGATTGCCATCCTCAAGAAGCACAACGTCTTTATCGCAACCTGCCCGCAGTCCAACATGCAGCTGTCCTCGGGCATCGCTCCCGTTCGCCGCTACCTGGTCGAGGGCATGAACGTTGGCCTTGGCACCGACGTTGCGGGCGGCGCGTCGCTTTCGATGTTCCGCGCGGTGGCAGACCTGGTGGGCTGCTCCAAGCTTCGCTGGCGCCTGGTGGACCAGAACCTCAAGCCGCTCTCTACCGCCGAGGCGTTCTACATTGCCACGGTTGGCGGCGGCGCGTTCTTTGGTAAGGTGGGCACCTTCGAGCAGGGCTATGACGCGGACGTCCTGGTCCTGGATGACTCTGGTCTGCGTACGACGCTCGAGTGCAACCCCGCCGAGCGCGTCGAGCGCTACATGTACCTCGCCGAGGAGGGCGGGCGCATCGTCGAGAAGTACGTTGCGGGTACGCGCGTGCTGTAGGTTGCGCTGGTGTTGCAGCGCCGGACGCCCCTGCGTCCGGCGTTTCTTTGCTCTAGGGGGCGTTGCTTTTTTACATGAATAACGCCCAGCTCAGAGGGTATGTGAGACGATTGCAGATAGATGAACGGTCGGCAGCGGTTTGTGACCATTCGCCGCTGCCGCACCGCGGCCCCTCGCGGGGTCACTAGTATTTTGTTATGCAGCAATACAGGTTTCTAGGAGAGGGAGCTTGTCATGGAACAGCTGAGGGAGGTCGGACGTCCCGTCAAGCGCGTCGATGCATACGACAAGGTCACGGGACGTGCCATGTTCACCGACGACCTCTGCCCCAAGCCCTGCCTTGAGGCGAGGATTCTCCACTCGACAATCGGCAACGGACGGGTGCTTTCGATCGACACCACCGAGGCCAAGAAGGTTCCCGGTGTGGTGGCGGTCTTCACCTGCTTTGACGTGCCCGATAGGCCCTACCCAGTGGCGGGTCACCCCTGGTACGCCGACAGCCACGCCGAGAAGCGCGACCTTGCGGACAGGAAACTCCTCGACGACCGCATTCGCATCTATGGCGACAACATCGCCGTGGTCGTGGCCGAGGATACCGTGGCCTGCGACCGCGCCTTGCGCAAGATCAAAGTCGAGTACGAGGAGTGGCCGGTCGTCTACGACCCCAAGGAGTCGCTCAAGGGAACCGAGCACCCGGTCCAGGACATCAAGCCGGATAACCTCGTGGCCCACACCTGCGCGCTCACCAGTCCCGAGAACCTCGCCAAGTACGGTTACAAGACGGTGGACGACGCCATCAACGATCCCGCGTACCACCACATCGCCATCCACACCGAGACGGGCGAGCAGTCCCAGGTCCATATCGAGACCTGCACCTCGTTCTGCTACATGGAGGGCGGCAAGATTGTCTGCGTGGCCTCCACCCAGATCCCGCACATCATGCGCCGCGTGATTGGCCAGGCCCTGGGCATCCCTTGGGGCGACGTGCGCGTGATCAAGCCCTACATTGGTGGCGGCTTTGGCACCAAGCAGGACATCCACTACGAGCCGCTCAACGCTTGGATTTGCCAGCAGCTCGGCGGGCGCTGCGTGCGCCTCGAGCTCTCGCGCGAGGAGCTCTTCTGGGACACCTCGGGCCGTCAGCCCAAGTCCTTTGACGTCGAGGCCTCCTACGGAGACGACATGCTCCTGCATGCCCGTTCCATCCGTGGCTGGTCCAACACCGGCGGCTACATCCACCACGGACATGCACTGGTGCTCAACTCGGTGAACTCGTTCCGCTGGCTCTACCACACCAACGAGGTGGCCTCCCGCAGCGAGGCCTGGACCGTCTACACCAACGGCCCGCACACAGGCGCCATGCGCGCCTACGGCGTGCCCGAGGGCGTCTGGACCGCTGAGTGCCTCATGGGCGACATCGCCCATGACAACGGGTGGGACGGTGTCGAGTTCCGCCTCAAGAACTGCATCCGCGAGGGCTTCGTGGACGAGTTCACGCCCGGTGGCGCCGTTGCCGCCCACACCTGCACGCTTCCGCAGTGCGTGGAGAAGGGCAAGGAGTGGATCCACTGGGACGAGAAGAAGCGCGAGTACGCCAACCAGACCGGCCCCATCCGCCACGGCGTGGGCGTCGCGTTCTTCGTGTACAAGACGGCCGTCGCGCCGTTCGCGCTCGAGACGGCAACGTCGCGTGTGACGCTCAACCAGGACGGCTCGGTGCAGCTCCAGATGGGCGCCACCGAGATTGGCCAGGGCGCCGACACGGTCTTCTCGCAGATGGCTGCCGAGGCCATTGGCGTCGACACCGAGGACGTTCACATCGTATCGTTCCAGGACACGGACGTGACTCCGTATGACCCCGGCGCCTATGCGTCGCGCCAGACCTACGTCTCTGGCACGGCCGTCAAGAAGGCGGGCCTTGAGCTGCGCGAGAAGATCCTTGCCTTTGCGCACCGCCTATACCCCGCCGCCGGTGAGAACCTCGACCTGCGCGACCACGCTATCTGGGACGCCACCGGCCGCCAGGTATGCACGCTTGCCTCGCTCGCCCTTGAGGCGTACTACAACGTGGACGCCAACGACCAGCTGAGCGCCTATGCCACGGCCAACGTCCACACCAACGCCATCGCTACGGGCTGCACCTTTGCTGACGTCACGGTGGACATGCCGCTCGGCAAGGTTACGGTCAACAGGATCATCTCCGTGCAGGACAACGGCCGTCTTATCAACCCCAAGCTCGTGGAGCAGCAGGCGCACGGCGGCATGGGCCAGTCCATTGGCTTCGCGCTCTCCGAGGAAGTCCAGGTGGACCCCAAGACCGGGCGCGTGCTCAACGATACCCTGCTCGACTACAAGATCCCCACGATGATGGACCTGCCCGACCTCAAGGCCGAATTCGTCGAGTCCGATGACCCCACGGGCCCCTACGGCAACAAGGCCGTTGGCGAGACGCCCATCATCTCCCCGGCGCCCGCCATCCGCGACGCCATTCTCAATGCCACCGGCGTGAAGTTCTATCACATGCCCATGACCCCGCAGCGTCTTGTTGAGGGCTTCAAGAGGGAGGGGCTGATCTGATGTACGACATTGAATCCCTGTACGAGGCCACGAGCGTCGAGGACGCCTGCCGTGCCCTGGCCGAGGACCCCCAGGCCATCGTCATTGCTGGCGGCACCGACGTGCTCGTAAAGGTGCGCGGCGGCAAGCTTGCGGGCGCACACCTGGTCTCGATTCACAACCTGCACGACGAGCTGGATGGCGTGACCCTGGCCGACGACGGCACGGTCGAGATTGGCCCCATCACGTGGTTCCATCACGTCACTACGAGCCCTGTCATCCAGGCTACGGTTCCCACGCTGGGCGAGGCCTGCGACACGCCGGGTGGCCCGCAGCTGCGCGTCTCGGGCACCATCGGCGGAAACGTGTGCAACGCTGCCACTTCGGCAGACAGTGCCTCGACGCTCTTTGCGTACGGCGCCCTGCTCGACGTGGTGAGCACGCGCGGCAAGCGTACCATCCCCATTGAGGAGTGGTATGCCGGCCCTGGTCGTTCCTACAGGGAGCGCGACGAGGTGCTGGTCAAGATTCGTATCCCGCGTGACCACTATGAGGGCTTCACCGGCCATTACTTCAAGTACGGCAAGCGTCGTGCGCTCGAGATCGCAACCATGGGCTGCTGCTGCCTGGTCAAGCTCGGCGCTGACAAGTCCACGATTGACGACATCCGCCTCGCCTTTGGCGTCGCCGCCCCTACGCCCATGCGTGCCACGGGTGCCGAGGACGCGGTGCGCGGCCTTTCCGTGGCCGAGGCAGTCGAGAAGATCGGCGAGCTTGCCCAGGCCGAGACGCACCCGCGCGACTCCTGGCGCGCGTCGAAGGACTTCCGCCTGCAGCTTATTGGCGAGATGTCGCGTCGCTCGCTCATCGAGGCCGCGCGCAAGGGAGGGGCTGATATCTAATGGCAATGCGCATTCTCAAGTGCACCATCAACGGCAAGCCGGTGGAGGTTGGCTACGACCCTCGCGAGTCGCTGCTCGACACGCTGCGCGACAGGCTTCACCTCACGGGCACCAAGCGTGGCTGCGAGGTTGGCGAGTGTGGTGCGTGCACCGTCCTCATCGATGGCGTGGCAACCGACTCCTGCCTCTACCTCACGGACTGGGCACAGGGCAAGGACATCCTCACCATCGAGGGCGTCCAGAAGGCGGACGGCTCGCTTGACCCGGTTCAGCAGGCCTTCATTGACGAATTTGCCGTTCAGTGCGGCTTCTGCATCCCCGGCATCATCATGAGCGCGATTGAGATGGAGCGCACGGGCAAGACCTACACCCGTGACGAGATCCGTAAGCAGCTCTCGGGCCACCTGTGCCGTTGCACGGGCTACGAGAACATCGTGAACGCTGTCGAGAAGGCCGTCGACGTGCTTGACGGCGTGATGGGCGAGGGAGCCGAGAAGAGCGCGTAGCTCTGACCGGCATATCGTGAGACAAAGGGACTGTTCCCTTTGTCTCACCTAGGGGCGCGTCACACAATCGGAGACGAATGTGTGACGCGCCCTGCTTGTTACAGAATCGTGCGACGAATGTGTGGCAAAGTGAGGCCGTACGGGCTGGCGCTGACGCTCTAGCAGACGATGCCCAACTGCAAATTCGTGCCAGGGTGGAGGAGACCCCCTCGTTTCTAGCCCCAGCTCACCACGACGGTGCTGTTGTCATGCACGCCCTCGGAAGCAAGCTCCTCGCCGGCCTTTACGTCATAGCCGGCTCGGCGCAGGCGTCGCAGGAACGCCACGAGCTTGGCGTTGTACTCGTTGAGCAGGCGCATCTCCTGCAGGGGAGAGATGAGCCCCTGAGGCCGACCGTGGATAATGCTCGAGATGGCATCGGCTACCAGGACGTTACTGTTTGCGAGAAGATCGTTGTAGAAGGCGTTGCCAGCACCAGCGCAGTCCGTCTCGCCAGGTGCAAACTTGAGCATCACCGATGTCCTGCCGTACATGGCGTACGTGCGAATGCGCGTGCTGGTCTGGCCCTCTGCGTTGCGCATGGCCCACCGCAGGGCATTTGTGGCAAGGGTGTCCGCCTCGGCCTGCGATCGGCCCGGCTTGGCAGCTGCAGTGAGGGCGCGGGCGTCTTCTGCAGAGATGAGCTCCGTTGGCTGCGGCATGTTGGCGTTTGTCTCGTTCATAGTTTCTCCGTTCTGGCGTCTTGTCGCATGAGGCGTATCTGGCGGGACGCAGGGTTTGTTGAGCCGATAATACCGCGATGTGCCTCTGCGCAAGGAGCAGTTCGCTTGGGGGCGCATGTTCACCGTTCGCCGAGCTCTTTGGGCGCTCTTCGTTCTTATGGCACCGTTCGTCTGCCATGCGCCCAATAGATATTCAGGAAACCCTACAAACTGTTATGATGAAACAGCACCACCGATAGTCACGAGAAAAGATAACGGTGGACGCATAGAGATTGCCCGTCCGGGCTGGGTTGGCGTGAGGACGCTCCCAGACGGGTTCAGTGCTGCAGTTATGTGGGTCTCTCGCAAGGTTCTGCCTGGACGTGAGGACGTCGGCCATGCGTGGACACAGGAGAGGAGTCACCATGGCAGACGAGTACGACTACCACAAGATGTGGGGAGACCTGGGGATGGACGTTGAGGCACACGATGGCCTTCTCGGCGTTGTGGGCGAGATGTACCAGACCATGTTCCTCACCCAGAAGAACAGGCCCGCATCCACATCCTATCTGGACGGCGTTGCCGCGAACTTGCACTCCGGCCGCATCCGTGAGATGGTCGACGGCCGCAGCGAGGGCAACCCCAAGAAGATCATCGGCAGCTTCTGCCTCTACGTGCCCGAGGAGGTCGTGACTGCCGCGGGCGCCGTGGAGGTTGGCCTCTGCGCTGGTGCCGAGTGGGCGCCCGAGGATGCCGAGAGGTACGTGCCGCGCAACACCTGCCCGCTCATCAAGGGCTTCATGGGCTTCAAGCTGGGTCGCGTGTGCCCCTACATCGAGAGCGCCGACCTCGTGGTTGGCGAGAACACCTGCGATGGCAAGAAGAAGGCCTACGAGCAGTTCTCCAAGCTCAAGCCCATGTACATCATGGACGTGCCGCATGTCCGCAACGAGGACACCAAGCTTCAGTGGCGTCACCAGGTCCACGCGCTTGCCGCGCGCATCGAGGAGGAGACGGGCCAGAAGATCACCGAGGAGAGCCTGCGGGCATCAATCAAGCTTGCCAACGACAAGCGCCGTGCCCTGCAGCGCCTCTCGGCCACTCGCGCGGCGGATCCCGTGCCCATCTCTGGTCTGGACTCCCTGCTTACCGTGCAAGCTGCCTTTATGGATGACTCGGCGCGTCTGACCGGCGCCATCAACCAGATGGCCGACGAGTGCGAGAAGCGCGTGGCGGAGGGTATTGGCGCTGCACCCAAGGGAGCCAAGCGCATCCTCTACACCGGCACGCCAATGGCCGTGCCCAACTGGAAGCTCTTCAACATCATTGAGAAGGCCGGCGGCGTAGTGGTAGGCGAGGAGTGCTGCACTGGCAGCCGGTACTACAAGGACCTCGTGCCAGAGGACGGCGCCACTGTTGACGAGATGCTCGACGACATCGCAGACCGCTACCTCAACATCCAGTGCGCCATCTTCACGCCCAACCAGGGTCGTCGCGACGACGTCATCCGCATGGCGCGCGAGCTCCACGCCGACGGCATCATCGACGCGTCTCTCTCGTTCTGCACCATCTACGAGATGGAGGCGTTCGACATGGAGAAGGCCGCGCAGGAGGCTGGCATCCCCTACATGCACCTCTCGACCGACTACTCCGCGGAGGGCGACGGCCAGCTCACAACGCGTATCCAGGCCTTCCTCGAGATGATTTAGCAGCTTTTCCATTTGACCTGTTGGGACCGGGCGGCCGATGGTTGCCCGGCCCCTTCTGTGTCTCTCGTTCTTTAGCGGTATGTGAGAATCACGATGCTCGCCAACTGGGCAAACGCGACCTCAGATTCTCAAAAACCGATAAAGAACGAGGACAGAGTCAGCCGTGGCTCGGAGGGCGAGGGGCGAAAGGCTCACCGCTGGCGGGCGGATTCCTACCGTTGGGGGTCCCCAGTCGATTGTCAAACAATTTGTATGGCAATCAGACTAATAATTTGTCGCGGCCAAGCGGGCTGCGGTACGCTTGTGCACGTGAAAGACATCCGACGGGGCGCAGGGGCGCTCGGGGGAGGCTCACATGGCAGTGCAGGCACAGGCAGAGCAGGAGCTTGACGAGTCACTCTTCAAGCGAGACGGACTACCGCCGGTAGGATCGCTCGTCCCCATGTCCCTCCAGCATGTCCTCGCCTCCTTCGCCGGCGTCATCACGCCGGCGATGATGATAGCCACTACCTGCGGGTTTACGCAGGAGCAAGAGACCGCCATCATCCAGGTGGCGCTCATCCTCTCGGCCATCGATACGTTGCTGCAGCAGTTCCCGCTCTTTGGTCGCATTGGTTCGGGCCTTCCCATCCTTACCGGTGACTCGTTTGCCTTCCTGCCTGCGTTCCAAGCGGTTGGTGCGCAGTTTGGCTTCTCGGTGCTTCTCGGCGCCGAGCTCGTAGGCGGCATCGTTGCCATACTTTTTGGCATCTTCTACAGCAAGGTGCGTAGCCTCTTCCCGCCGCTGGTAACCGGTACCGTGATCTTCACCATCGGCGTTTCGCTGTATCCCACGGCAATCAAGTACATGGCTGGCGGCGCCGGTTCGGCAAACTTCGGTGGCATCTACAACTGGATTGTTGGCCTCATCACCTTTGCCGTTGTCTTTGCGCTCGCCAACTTTGGCAAGGGCGTGCTCAAGCTCGGCTCGATCTTCTTTGGAATAATCATTGGCTGCATCGTGGCCATCCCATTTGGCATGGTGGATGGCTCCGAGGTGCTGAGCGCCGGCTGGTTCTCGCTTCCGCAGTTCATGCCCTACGCCATCGAGTTCAATCCGGCCGCCTGTATCACGCTCGGAGTGGTCTACATCATGGTCAACGTGCAGCTCATCGGCGACCTCTCTGCGGCTTCTGCGGGTTCGCTGGACCGGATGCCCACCGAGCGCGAGATTGGTGGTGCCATCAAGGCCCAGGGCCTGGTAAGCATCATCTCGTCATTCTTTGGCGGCCTCCCCACCTCGGCCTTTGGTCAGAACGTGGGTATCATCGTGAGCACCAAGGTCATCAACAAGTGGGTCTTTGGCGGCGCGGCGTTTGTGTTTCTCGCCGCGGGACTCTGCCCCAAGCTCTCGGCGCTCTTGCTCATGATCCCCCAGCCGGTCATTGGCGGCGCCACCATCAGCGTCTTTGGCACCATCACCCTGAACGGCATCCGAATCCTGGTGAAGGACGGCCTCACCCCGCGTGCCTGCACCGTCTTTGGCATCTCGGTGGCATTTGGCATTGGCATCGCGCAGGTATCCGGCTCGCTGGCTGGCCCCGGCATGCCCGAGTGGATCTCCACGATCTTTGGCACCTCGGCCATCACGCCCTGCGCCGTCATGGCAATCATCCTGAACAGCGTCCTTCCGCCCGAGGACAACACGCCCGAGCAGCGCAACCTCAAGCCGCTCGATGAGACAGAGGGAGTTTCCCCTTGTCTCATCGACGAGGACGAATGAGACAAGGGGGCTGTCCCTCTGTCTCCCTCTGTCTCATCCGCCCAAAGCGCGCAAGCAACCTTTTGCCGGAGGGTGCGTTTTCTCCCTTGCAATGCGCTGGGGAAGTGGTGTAATTGGTGTGCTAACAAAAAGTTTGGCAAAAAGACATTTTTTCTTATTCGGTCCGGCAAGCGTCGGGAGCGGCGCCAAGAGAGAGGAGCACCATGGAGCCTAAGTTCAAGTGGGTCACCAATCACATGCCCAAGAGCGAGGATAAGAACCTGCAGGTCATGAGCCTGGAGAACGTTGCCAAGGCCCGCGCGTTCCACAAGAGCTTCCCGCAGTACTCCGTGACCCCGCTTGCCAATCTCTCCGGCATGGCCAACCGCCTTGGCCTGGGCGGCCTCTACGTGAAGGACGAGAGCTACCGCTTTGGCCTCAACGCGTTCAAGGTCCTCGGCGGCTCCTTCGCCATGGCTCGCTACATCGCCGAGGAGACCGGCCGCGACGTTGCGGACTGCGACTTTGACTACCTCACGTCCGACCAGCTCGAGCATGACTTTGGTCACGCGACCTTCTTCACCGCCACCGACGGCAACCACGGCCGCGGCGTTGCCTGGGCCGCCCATCGCCTGCACCAGAACGCCGTGGTGCACATGCCCAAGGGCTCTACGAAGACCCGCTTCGACAACATCGCCAAGGAGGGCGCCAAGGTCACGATTGAGGAGCTCAACTACGACGACTGCGTGCGCCTTGCCGCCAAGGAGGCCGAGCAGACCGAGCACGGCGTGATCGTGCAGGACACCGCCTGGGAGGGCTACACCAAGATCCCGTCGTGGATTATGCAGGGCTACGGCACCATGGCGGCCGAGGCCGCGGACCAGCTGCGCCAGCTTGAGGTCAACCGTCCCACCCACGTCTTTGTCCAGGCAGGCGTGGGCTCGCTCGCAAGCTCCATGGTGGGCTTCTTTAGCAACCTCTTCCCGAGCAACCCGCCCAAGTTCGTGATCATGGAGGCCGGCGCTGCCGACTGCCTCTACCAGGGCGCCGTTGCGGCCGATGGCAACCCTCGCATCGTGGGCGGCGACCTTCAGACCATCATGGCCGGCCTTGCCTGCGGCGAGCCCAACACCATTGGCTGGGACATCCTGCGCAACCACGCCGACGCCTTCGTGAGCTGCCCCGACTGGGTCTCCTCCAAGGGCATGCGCATGCTGGCCGCACCCGTGAAGGGTGATCCCGCCGTTACCTCCGGCGAGTCTGGCGCCGTGGGTATGGGCGTCATCTCCACCCTCATGACCGACCCGGCCTACGCCGAGCTGCGCGAGGCCCTCGAGCTTGGCCCCGACTCCCAGGTGCTGCTCTTCTCGACCGAGGGCGACACCGACCCCGTCCGCTACCGCCAGATCGTCTGGGATGGCGCATGGCAGAGCGAGAAGGCCGAGTAGAACTTCCCTCCGACGCTTTAAGCGTCATTGCAAAGGACGAGCCCTGCCTCCCAGGGCCATGGCGGCCGGTGCGCGCATGCGTGCCGGCCGCGTCCTTCTCGATGCTAAGATTGGTTGGTACGCGGCAATAACTCGGCGCATGCGGAGGGACCGATGGCCAAGATCTACCTGGTGGAAGATGACCCCAGCGTACGGGAGCAGCTCTCGGCGCTCCTCTCGAGCGCCGGCCACAGCGTCGAGTGCGCAACCCGCTTCGACCATCTGGTCGAAGATGTCGTGGCCGCCTCGCCCGATGCCGTTGTGCTCGACCTGGGCCTTCCCGGAACCGACGGCCAGTACGTGGCACGCACCCTGCGTCAGGAGAGCGACGTGCCCATCATGGTGCTCACCAGCCGCACGTCCGAGCTCGACGAGCTCATGAGCCTCTCGATGGGTGCCGACGACTTTGTGGCCAAGTCCGCAAATCCCCAGCTCATCCTTGCTCACCTGGAGGCGCTGCTCCGTCGTCGCCAGCCGAGTCAGGCCTCCCTCGTGCGTGCCGGTGCGCTGGGCCTCGACGCCGTACGCGCGGAGGCGAGCTGCGGGGGAAAGACGGTCGAGCTCTCCCGCAACGAGCTGCGCATCCTCGAATGCCTCATGCGCCAGCCCGGAGCCATCGTCTCTCGCGAGGACCTCATGGAGGCACTCTGGGCAACGGACGCCTTTGTGGACGACAACACCCTCACGGTGAACGTCACCCGGCTGCGCCAGGCGCTCGCGAAGGTGGGGCTGCCCCACGCCATCGTGACGCACCGCGGCATGGGCTACTCGCTTCGGGTCGAGAACGCATGAGCCTTCTCGCCTTCCTGCACAGCCATGCCGTGCGCGTGGTCTGCTCCGTCCTGGTCCTGGCGCTTCTCGCGGCGATGCTTCCGGTGGTGGGGGTCGAGCGCGCGGCGATGGAGCTTGTCGTTCTGCTCGTTGCCGTACTGGAGCTTGTGGGTCTTCTTTGGGAGTGGCTGCGTGGGCGCTCCTTCATGCGGAGCCTTGCTGGCCTTGCCGGAGGCGAGGAGGACGTCCTCGACGCCGTCGACACCCTGCCGGAGCCCAGTTACCCCGAGGGCGAGCTTGCCTGGGGCGCCCTCCAGAGCGTTGCCCAGGCCTCACGGCGCAGGAGCGCCGGACTCGAGCAGGAGATGCGGGAGTACCGCCGCTACGTCGAGCTGTGGGTCCATGAGATAAAGACCCCGCTCGCCGCGATGAACCTCACGCTCGCGAACGCTCGCAGCGAGGATGCCCGGGCCCTCTCGCGCGAGGTCGCGCGCGTGGAGGCGGACGTCGAGAACGCGCTCTACTACGCCCGGAGCACCTCGGTTGCCGAGGACTACCTCCTTCGTCGCTGCGACCTGGCCCAGCTTGTGCGGGATGCCGTGAAGTCCCGTGCGCGCTCGCTCATCGAGGCCCACGTGGCCATCGACGTGGCAGGACTCGAGGGCGAGAAGGACCTCTGGGTCTACTGCGACCCCAAGTGGATGACCTTCATCCTGGGGCAGCTCATCGACAACGCCGTGCGCTACCGGGCGGTGCCCGAGCGCGACGGGCGTGCGGCGCAGTTGCGCTTCTCGGCCAGCGTCGAGGGGGCGGGCAGCGCCAACGAGCATGTGGTGCTCCGCGTGGAGGACAACGGGTGTGGCATCCCCCAGGCCGACCTCGGCCGCATTTTCGAGCGCGGATTCACCGGCTCCAACGGCAGGACGCACGAGCGCTCCACCGGCATGGGGCTCTACCTCGTGCGGACGCTCTGCGAGAAGATGGGACTTGCCGTGGGCGCGAGAAGCGCCGTGGGCGAGGGCACGGGAATCGACATCACCTTCCCCAGGGAGCACTCGCGCACCGTCTAGCCGGTCTTTCTCGCACGCGCTTTGCCCTTACACAAACGTAAGGTTGTGTCACGGCAATCGATGGCAGCCACGACGCCCCTGGTTCACCATGTATGGCGCAATCGACACGCGGGCCTGCTGCGCGCGGCGGCACCGCATGACAAGGAGAAGGAGCCACACATGGCACGCCATATGCAGAGCAACCCCACGAGCGTGGTCCCCACGACCGCGACGCCGGTACTCGAGGTGCGCGACGTGACGAAGACCTACGGAGGCCGCGGGGTCACGACCAACGCGCTCAACGGGATCAACCTCACCATCGCGGCGGGGGAGTTTGTCGCCCTGATGGGACCCTCTGGCTCGGGCAAGTCCACGCTGCTCAACTGCATCGCCACGATCGATGCCCCCACCTCGGGCACCATCATGCTTGCTGGCACGGACGTCTCGCGCATCTCTCGCTCGCGCCTCGCGGACTTCCGCCGAGAAAAGCTCGGCTTCATCTTCCAGGACTCCAACCTCCTAGACAGCCTCACCGCGCGTGAGAACATCGCGCTCCCGCTGACCATCGGACGCGTGCCAGCAACTCAGATCGAGACGGACGTGGTCGCGGCCGCCGCCTCGCTGGGCATCGAGGAAGTGCTCGACAAGTACCCGTACCAGATGTCCGGCGGCCAGCGCCAGCGCGTGGCCGCGGCCCGCGCCCTAGTCACGAACCCGCAGCTCGTGCTTGCCGACGAGCCCACCGGTGCCCTCGACTCAAAGAACGCCAAGCTCCTTCTCGAGAGCCTCGAGTCCATGAACCAGTCGAGGGGTGCCACGGTCCTCATGGTCACCCACGACGAGACTGCCGCGAGCTACTGCCGTCGCGTGCTCTTCATTCGCGACGGGCGCGTCTTCACCGAGCTTGACCGCGGCTCCGACACCCGCCATGCCTTCTTCGAGCGAATCATGCAGGTCGTGGCCGTGCAGGGAGGGGTCGACGATGCTCGTTAAGCTCGCCTTTGGCAACATGCGCAAGCTCCTGCACGACTACGCCGTGTACTTTCTCACGCTCGTCCTGGGCGTGGCCGTGTTCTACGCGTTCAACACCATCAGCGTGCAGGGCGACTTCCTTCGCGGGGATGTCGGTGAGACGCTCAGGCAGGTGGGGCAGATCCTCGACGGGCTAACCGTGTTTCTCGCCGTGGTACTGGGTTTTCTCATGGTGTACGCAAACAACTTCCTCATGCGCCGGCGCAAGAAGGAGCTTGGCCTCTACCAGGTGCTTGGCATGCGCACAGGACAGGTGAACGCGGTTCTCGCGCTGGAGACGCTGCTGGTGGCTGCGGTCTCGTTTGGGGTGGGCATCGCCCTGGGGGCCCTCCTTTCGCAGGTGCTGCTCTTTGTGACCGCGCGGATGTTCGAGACCACGGTCCAGCACTTCTCGTTCTTCTTCTCGACCGACGCGTTCCTGCTTACCCTCCGGTGCTTTGGCGTGATCTTCGTCGTGATGATGGCCTTCAACTGGATAACGCTGCGCCGCGTGAGGCTGATTGACCTCATGAGCTCCGCGCGCCAGAACGAGAAGCAGTCCGTGCGCAGGGTTCCCCTTGCGGTGGCTCTTGCCGTTGTGGGCCTCGTGCTCATGGGCGTCGCGTACTGGCGTCTCACCAGGGACGGGTTCCCCACGTCTGGGTCCGACTCCTCCCAGGAGGCCTTCTCCATCACGACGGGAATGGTGGTCGCTGGCACCTTTGCCTTCTTCTACGGCCTTGCCGGTGCGCTCACCGCGCTGCTCACGCACCTCAGGGGCTTCTATTGGCGCGACCTCCACATGTTCACGACGCGTCAGATCGCCTCGCGCGTGAATACCACGGCCCTCTCCATGGGCGTGATCGCGCTCATCCTCTTCTTTGCGATGACCGCCATGACCACGGGCATGAGCATCTGCGGCGCCATCAACAGCATGACCAAGCAGGGCATTCCGTACAGCGCGTCCATCTCGGCGCTGCCCAAAGACGGCGGCGAGAACCCCATCGACCTCGAGTCCGAGGTGGCCAATGCCGGAGTCGACCTCTCCAGGATTGGACGCCACGCCACCGCGAGGATCGCGGTCATCGAGTCCGAGCTGAGCGGCGAAGCCTCCTCCTACCAGCGCATGTCCGAGCTTACCGGCGAGGACTTGCCCAAGGGGTTTGAGCGCGTCATGGTTGGGGAGGTCGTGAGCGTCTCGGACTACAACGCCCTGCGAGAGCTTTTGGGCATGGAGCCCGTCTCGCTGAAGGATGGCCAGTACCTGTTCCTATGCAACATGGACAATGCGAAGGGCTTTGTGAACAAGGCGCTCGAGAAGGGCTTCACTGCCACCATCGGCGGGACCACGCTTGTCCCTGCGCGCTCCACCGTGATCGACGACGCCGTGGTGCTCCAGGACACCGGCGCTGGCCTGACCCCCGGCATCTATGTGGTGCCGGATAGCGTCGCGGCGACGCTTCCCACCTACTACAACGTCATCGACGTGATGTATGCGGGCTCCACGGAGGAGGGCGATGCCGCGCTCGAGGGGCTTGACGGCAAGCTCGCGGACAACCTTGGCGGACGCGTTGCTCTCGTGGGGGTGGAGACTTCCACCGCCGTGCTCGAAGACGGCACCTCCTCCACCGGCCTCATCTCGTACATGGCCATCTACATCGGCTTTGTTCTGGTCATCGCTTGCGCGGCGATTCTCGCCATCCAGCAGCTCTCCAACGCGAGCGACGCCTCGGGAAGCTACAGGACCCTCTCCGAGCTGGGGTGCTCAGAGCGTCTCGTCTTTGGCTCGCTCCGCTCGCAGGTAGCGCTTGCCTTCGTGCTGCCGCTCCTAGTGGGCATGGCGCACTCGCTCTGCGCCCTTGGGGTGATCAACGAGCTGGTGAGCGCACTGGGATACAGCGACATGATCGGTAACATGACGCTGGGGCTGGGGCTATTTGCCCTGGTGTACGGTGGGTACCTTGCGCTCACATACCGGATGGCGCACGGGATCGTGCGCTCGGCAGTGCGCACCACGCGCCGCGCGCTGTAGGTGCGGTCGTCGCTGCGGAAACTCACTCTCCGGCGTCATTTTTGCGCCGGAGAGCCTCTTTTCGATGTGATTTTGTACGAGAGGTGCCTTTCCGGTGCCAAGGCCCCGCATCCTTCTCATCCCATGCGTGGAGAACAGCTCCTTTTCTTAATCGCCGGTCGCGTTTCCGCAGGTCGGCGATTCCGCTATTAAGAAAAGGAGCTAAACTCCGGAAAATGTTCGGCGGTCTGTCCGGCAAGCTGCCCGACTGGCCGTCCGGCAAGCTGCCCGGCGGGCGTCCAACAAACTTGGTTACAAAGGTGGCCGCGACTTCCGCTAACGCGGCACAACAACGTACAATGAAACGCACAAGTGTCGACCACACCCCAACGAAGGGATTTGCCATGGCTTGCTTTGTCGTACCCGCCGCCGAGGGCGCCGTTGTGAAGGTCATCGAGCAGAAGGCCAAGAAGAGTGGCGAGAACACCGAGGCATGCGCCCGCCGTGTCGAGCGTCTCGGCTGGCTCTCCAAGATGCTTTGGGGCGGCAGCGCCCTTCTCGCCTTTGAGCATGTCTGGCATGGCGAGGTCGTGCCGTTCTTCCCGTTCCTTTCTGCCATGGCCACGCCTGCGGACGCTGCGGCGATGCTCGGCGAGATGGCGACGACCGGCGTCGCGATGGCCGTCGTGGTGACTGCCGCCTGGGGTGGCCTGTGCGCCGTCGCGAACGCGATTGAGCAGCGCGCTGCCTCCGAGCAGGCCCCGGCGCTTGAGGTGTAGCAGATGACGCTTGCCATCACCGTTCTGGTGGCCGTCGCCTTCACGCTTGTGTGGTATTTGCGCCGCGACGACGACCTCTGCCTGGGTCTGCCGTGCCTCATGTTCTGGGGCGCGTCGCTCATGTGGCTGGTCGACGCGGTGGCCGAGTATCTTCAGGAGGGCGTGGCCATCTTCCAGCCGTCTGGCGAGCAACTTTCCAACGACGCGTTCCTCGGTGTTTGCGTGGTTGCTCTTGGGCTGGTCATCTGGGTTGTGACGCTTCTGGTGAAAGACCCGCGTGGCCGCGTGCGAGCGGCGGTGACACACCGGCGATAGCGTCTCTGGAGCGTCTGCCGAGAAGAACGTGGGACCTTGGCCCCGGCGGCATCTTGTCGCCGGGGCCGTTTCGTGGCGCGGGGTCCATCTCGGCCTGCTAAACTCGCCAGCCGCCCGCGTATGCCGCTGTCCCCGCCGCGTGTGCCGTCCCCCGCCGACCGCCTCGAGGGGAACCTGCGGCTTAGTAGAAGTCGCGAGCGGGGCCTGTCGAGAAGAACCGCAGGTAGATGGCTCGGCCCTTCTCGGCGCACTGCTATTAACCCGCAGGTTTGGCCGGTGGTGTCCCCAACGCGCCTTCGTCGGCCTCCCGCCGCCACACATTCGTCACCCGAACCTGTACCGTCTTGCGCGGGATACGCAATCGGGTCCGAACCTGTGGCGAGCCGCCACGCATTCGTCACCCGAACCTGTACCGTCTTGCGCGGGATACGCAATCGGGTCCGAATGTGTAGTGCCACGCCCCGTGCCGCCACGCCCCGAGCCTCCCCGCCCCGAGGTGCGTCGCTCTCCGCACCTACATCATGATGTCGAGAGAGAATGTTCCGTCCTCTGCCCGCGCAACCAGCGTGCCGCCGTACCGCTCTGCTATCGCGCGCATTGAGCGCATGCCAAACCCGTGGTTGGCCTTGTCGGCCTTTGTCGTCTGCGGCAGGCCGTCTTCAAAGGTGGGCTGGGCGCCCAGGTCGTAGTAGTTCTTGACGCTTATCGACGTGACGCCCATCGTGCGGCGCACTACCACGGAAATCGATCGCCGGCTCGCCCCGCGAGCAGCCTCGACGGCGTTGTCCAGGGCGTTGCCAAAGAGCGCGTAGATGTCTGCCGGCGCCATGAAGTTAAGTGCAGCCCCATCAGCCACGCAGGTGAGCGTGATGCCCTCGCGCTGGCAGACCAGGCTCTTCTCGGTAAGTATCGTATCCAGCGCCTCGTTGCCCGTGCGAACTGCCGCGTCGTACACAGCGACATCCCGTGCGACGTCCGCCAGCGCGGCGGGGTCGATAGCGGCACCCCCGTTTGCCAGCGCTCGTATCTGATGGCGCAGGTCGTGACACTTGATGTTGATCGCCTCGATGCTCTCGCGGCTCTGCTCGTACTGGCGCTCGCGCTCGGCGAGCACGCGCTCGGTCGTGTCCTTCTCGGATGCGAGTTTGCGGTTGACCAGCAGCTCGTATTCCATCCAAACCGTGAACACGCAGATGAACCCATGCACAAACCGGAGCATCAGCGCGTAGGCTACTGGTATTCCCATCTCGCAGAGGCTCTTGATCATCAGGTCAAACCCAATGACCATGAGCATGACCACGGCCATCATGGCGATCATCGAGCGGTCGCTCACCTGCTCCAGGCCGCGGCGGCTCAGCCGACGGGTTATCAGCAGATATGCAATTGCGTACGTTGCAACGGTGACTACTAGGGTGACGAGGGCGAACGTCCCCAGTGGCACTTCTCGCCCCCTGGCCGCCTCCGGTCCGGTTCCCTCCATGAGCAGCCATGCCGCCTCGCCCACGCCGGAGGCAAGGTTTTGGATGGCATATCCCGCCGAGCAGCAGAAGAGCGCCGTCCAGATGGAGGCGTCAAAGAGGTAGGTCACGGCGACGGAGCATGCAACGAGCAGTGCGGAGAAGAACACCTCCTCGCCGGCATATGCCTGAGTTCGGGAGATGCCGGGCAGCATTCCCTCGAGGCAGAAGAGAAGCGTCAGGGCGGCGATGTACAGAATCGCCGCAAGAGCGAGCCTCCTGCCAAAGTGCTCTCGCGGCTCGAGGGCAACTGCAAACAGGCCAATCCCAAAGATGACGCGTGCGAGAAGGAACGTGGTGCTCAGGGCTGCAGTCGCGACCTCGCCCATCACGCGCTCCTTCCAACGTATGCCGTGAGGCGCTCGAGCGCCGCCTTCCTCTGCGACCTGCTAAAGAACAGCTCCGTGCCGTCCGACATGACCACCGAGGTCGCCCGTATCCGTGCTACCTGCGCCATGTTGATGACGCAGCTGGCGGCGATCTTGAGGAAGTCCTTTTCGGCAAGCTCCTCCGCAACCTTGGTGATGGTGCCGCGCACCCGCAGGGGGTTGGGCTCCTCGGCAAGGTGGTAGTGCAGGTCGTGCTTCACGATGTCCACGTAGAGCACGTCATCGAGGCGCACCACGCGGATGCCGTCGGGCGTGGGGATGGACACGGTGCCCTTAGAGGTACGCCTGACCATGCGCATGGCGCGGTCCATGCGCAGGGAGAAGTCATCGTAGGCAACGGGCTTCACCATGAAGTCGAGGGCGTCCACCTGGTATCCCTTGATGGCGTACTGCGCCAGGTTGGTCACAAACACAAGTGGCGTCTGCTCGTCGTAGCCGCGAAGGATCTGTGCCGCCTCCATGCCGTTGATGCCAGGCAGGTCGATGTCCATGAAGATCAGGTCCGCCGGGTGGCTTGCGTTCACGAACTCCACCGCCGAGGAGAGCACGGTCACGGCAAACGAGAGACCCCTCTCTGCTGCATAGCGGTCGAGATGCCCTCGAAGGACGTCCGCCTCTGCGGGGGAGTCTTCCACGATAAGAATTCGGTATGCCACGGTTGCCTCCCAACTAAGTCGTGGCCCTCACCCGATTATGACAGCAGCCCCCAGCCTGCGGGGGTCTTGACCACCATGGGGCCATCTAGCGGAACTCCCACCGCGATAATGCGGCGGGAAGGCAAGATCCCAGGGGAAAGGGGAGAGATGGCAGACGAGAAGGACAAGCCGACAAAACCGACCAAGCCGGTAAAGCGCCCAAAGAAGGCGCTGTTTGTGATCATGTGCATCCTGTCGGTGCTCGTGGTTGCGGTGACACTTGTGGTGGGAGTTGTGGTGTCTCCGTACTTTGACCTTGTGACAACGTTTACAACGAAGCCGGATATGGCATCAACTGAGGTCCAGCAGGCAAGCCAGGCCACGCGCGATATCACCGAGGAGGTGGAGGCGGAAGGCGTCACGCTGCTCAAGAACGAGAATGACGCCCTGCCGCTTTCGGGCGTGACCAAGGTGAACGTGTTTGGCTCGACTGTAGGTAACAACTTCAGCTATGGCGGGACGGGCTCCGGAGCTGGCGACACCAGCAAGAACGTTACCTTCTACCAGGGACTTGAGGACGCGGGCCTCTCCGTGAACCCTGACCTCGAGCAGTTCTACGAGGAGAATGCCGCTACTCCCAAGGATATGGGTCTCGTGGGCACGGACTGGAACCTCTACGAGCTGCCGCAGTCCAGCTACACCCAGGACGTCATCGATGACGCCAAGGCGTACTCGGACACGGCGATCGTGGTTCTCACCCGCAAGGGCGGCGAAGGTTTTGACCTTCCCACGGACATGGCCGCCTATGAGGGCTCCGAGGCCGGCCGCAGCTACCTTGAGCTTTCGCCCAACGAGGAGGACCTTCTCGCCATGGTCGAGGGCAACTTCGATCGTGTGATCGTGGTGCTCAACAGCCCCAATGCCATGGAGCTTGGCTTTGTTGACGCCCCCCAGGTGGACGCCGCCCTGTGGGTGGGCACACCTGGCTCGACGGGCTGTGAGGCCATTGGCAAGGTACTCACCGGTGCCGTGAACCCAAGCGGTCGCACCGTGGACACCTTCCCGTACGAGGCGGAAAGCGCACCTAGCTACTACAACTTTGGCGCGCACGACTACACCAACGTGCAGCACACCAACCAGTCCCTGTTCGCGGGCTCTGGTGATGCGACTTCCGGCACCGAGAACGTCCACTTTGTGGACTACGCCGAGGGTATCTACGTGGGCTACCGCTACTACGAGACCGCGGCGGCAGACGGCTACATCGACTATGGCGCAACGGTTCAGTACCCGTTTGGCTACGGCCTCTCGTATACCACCTTCGACGAGAAGATCGCGGACTTTTCGGACGACGGCACCACCATCACGATGACCGTCGACGTGACCAACACCGGCGACGTTGCGGGCAAGGACGTTGTCGAGGCCTACTACAGCGCACCCTACACGCCGGGTGGCATCGAGAAGAGCGCCGTTGTTCTCGCTGGCTTTGACAAGACCAAGCTGCTTGAGCCTGGGGAGACCCAGACGCTCAGGATCAGCTGGACGCACGAGGACATGGCGAGCTACGACTACAATGGCGTCAAGGCCCAGGGCGGCGCCTACGTCTTGGAGGCCGGCGACTACCAGGTGAGCCTGCGTCGCAACTCTCACGACGTGGTGGATACCCGTACGGTGACCATCGACCGTGACTACATCTACAATGACGCCAACGACGGTGCCCGTTCCACGGACAATGTCGCTGCGACCAACCAGTTCGATGACGTGAGCTTTGGCGGCGACGTCACGTACCTCTCACGCGCGGATTGGGCGGGCACCTTCCCCACAATGGCCCCCGCCGAGAAGGAGGCCTCTGCCCAGATTAAGGATGCACTGGATAATCCCGCGCCGCTCGAGAACCCCAATGTCGACGACGCGACCTATGGTGCGAAGAACGGCCTTACCCTGGCCGACATGACCGGCCTGAGCTATGACGACCCCCAGTGGGACAAGCTCCTCGACCAGATGACGCTCAACGAGCAGAAGATGCTCGTCTCCAACGGCGGCTGGATGACCTTCTCGGCCAAGAGCGTGGGCAAGCCCGCGATTGTCGAGTGCGACGGTCCCAATGGCGTGAACAACATCATGGCGAGCTACAACGGCACGCAGCTCACGGGCCAGAGCGTGCTTGGCTACACCTGGAACAAGGAGCTTGCGCAGCGCGTGGGCGAGCTGTTTGCCCAGGAGGCAACGGCGCTCAAGGTCGGCGGCCTGTACGCCCCCGGTGCCGACACGCACCGCTCGCCCTTTGGCGGCCGCAACTACGAGTACGTGAGCGAGGACGGTCTGCTCACCGGCGAGATCGTTGCTGCCGAGGTCCGCGGCATCCAGTCACGGGGCGTGTACTGCTACGTCAAGCACTTCGCCCTGAACGATCAGGAGACGCACCGCGGCGATGCCGGCGGCCTTGTGACCTGGGCAAACGAGCAGTCCATGCGCGAGATCTACCTGCGCCCGTTCGAGATTGCCGTAAAGGACGGCGGCGCCATGGCGATGATGAGCTCCTACAACCGCCTGGGAACTGTGCCCACGGCCGAGAGCCACGCGCTGCTCACCCAGGTGCTGAGGAACGAGTGGGGCTTCCGCGGGTCTATCGTGACGGACTGCGTGCTTGCCGCTGACACCTCGAACATCAACCGGGCGCTGCGTGCGGGCAACGACCTCTACCTCGCGTTCCTTCAGGACAAGATGCTTACCAGCGACACGCTGGACACGGCCGCTGGGCACCAGGCGCTGCGTAACGCTTGCCACAACATCCTCTATACCGAGGCGAACTCCTCGAGTACGTTTGCGGTGGGGATGTTTGGGCAGAGTCCGCTGATCACCGCGGTTGAGGTTGTGCTTGCGGCAATCATCGTCCTGCTGGTCACGTACTTCGTGCGTCGCCACATGAAGATGAAGCGCTGGCGCGCCCAGCAGCAGTAGCACTGCCGAGAAGAACGTGGGACCTTGGCCCCGGCGGCATTTCGTCGCCGGGGCCTTTGCGTGGTGCGAGGTCCGTCTCGGCCTGCTGAACTCGCCGACCGCCTGCGCGGGCCGCCGTCCTCGCCCGCGTGGGCCGCCCCCCGCCGACCGCCTCGAGGGGAACATGCGGCTTAGTAGAAGTCGCGAGCGGGGCCTGTCGAGAAGGACCGCAGGTAGATGGCCCGGCCCTTCTTGGCGCACTGCTATTAACCCGCAGGTTTGGCCGGGGACGCCCCCAACGCCCCTTCGCGGGCTGCAAACTGTTCCGAGCTGCGGCCCGCTCCGATGCCCGAGCGGGGAAGCACCCTTCGCACCCACCGTCCACCGCGTCAAAAAGACCGTCTGCGAGAAAAGTGAACAGTTTGCCAAAGGCCCTTGAATTCCCTCTCGCACGTGCTTTAATTAGGTCAACCAAACAAAAAGTTTGGTAAGCAGACTTATTGTTTACGGCACCAAGTCAGCAAGAACGTTGCCCGATGCGAGGAGGACCCAATGAAGGAACTCGACTACGACAAGATCAAGGAAGCGGCGAAGGCCTACAACGCGGACATGACTGCGTTCCTGCGCGCCATGATCTCCCACCCCAGCGAGTCCTGCGAGGAGGGCGACGTTGTGGCCTGCATCAAGGCCGAGATGGAGAAGCTCGGCTTTGACGAGGTCAAGGTTGACGGCCTGGGCAACGTGATGGGCTTCATGGGCACGGGCGACAAGATCATCGCCATCGACGGCCACATCGACACTGTTGGCATTGGCAACCGCGACAACTGGGACTTCGACCCGTACAAGGGCTTCGAGGACGACCAGCTCATCGGCGGCCGTGGCGGCTCCGACCAGGAGGGCGGAGTTGCCTCCGCCACCTACGCGGCCAAGATGATGAAGGACATGGACCTCATCCCCGAGGGCTACAAGATCATGGTCGTGGGCACCGTCCAGGAAGAGGACTGCGACGGCATGTGCTGGCAGTACATCTACAACGTCGATGGCATCAAGCCCGAGTTCGTTATCTCCACCGAGCCCACCGATGGCGGCATCTACCGTGGTCACCGCGGCCGCATGGAGATCCGCGTCGACGTGAAGGGCGTCTCCTGCCACGGCTCCGCGCCCGAGCGCGGCGACAACGCCATCTACAAGATGGCCGACATCATCAACGACGTCCGCGCCCTCAACAACAACGGCTGCGACGAGTCCACCTCCATCAAGGGCCTCGTCAAGATGCTCGACCCCAAGTACAACCCCGAGCACTACGAGGACGCCCGCTTCCTGGGCCGCGGCACCTGCACCGTTTCCCAGATCTTCTACACCAGCCCCTCGCGCTGCGCCGTGGCTGACTCCTGCGCCATCTCCATCGACCGCCGCATGACCGCCGGCGAGACCTACGAGTCCTGCCTCGAGGAGGTCCGCAACCTCCCCGCCGTCAAGAAGTACGGCGATGACGTGAAGGTCTCCATGTACATGTACGACCGTCCCAGCTGGACTGGTGAGGTCTACGAGACCGAGGCCTACTTCCCCACGTGGATCAACAAGGAGAGCGCTCCGCACGTCAAGGCTCTGGTCGACGCCCACAAGGCCCTCTTTGGCGACAAGCGCATCGGCTGCGAGAAGTCCATGGACAGGCGTGAGGGCAGGCCTCTGTGCGACAAGTGGACCTTCTCCACGAACTGCGTCTCCATCCAGGGCCGCTATGGCATCCCCTGCGTTGGCTTTGGCCCTGGCGCCGAGTCCCAGGCACACGCGCCTAACGAGGTCACCTACAAGCAGGACCTCTCCACCTGCGCCGCGCTCTACGTTGCGGCAGTGAACCTCTACGACCCCAGCCAGGCAACCGGCGACGCCACCGAGTTCCGCGCCAGCCTCACCGGCAACGACATCAAGTAGTTAGCTGCGTCCCGGTCGCGGCGCACCGTTGCGACCGGGTCCTCTGCACGTAGACCCAGCGGTCATCGGGAAGACCCAGTCACGCGTATCAAAGAAAGGGAAACGAATGGACGCCAAGTTCCAGAACTACCTCGACCAGCTCGAGAAGCTCGACTACTCCAAGATGTACAACAACGACTTCCTGCACACGTGGGATAAGACCACCGACGAGCTCCGCGCTCTTTACCTGGTCGCCGACGCCCTTCGCAACCTGCGTGAGCGCAACATCTCCACGCGCATCTTCGACTCCGGCCTTGCGGTCTCCAACTTCCGCGACAACTCCACCCGTACGCGCTTCTCGTTTGCCTCCGGCACCAACATGCTGGGCCTGCAGCTCCAGGACCTCGACGAGTCCAAGTCGCAGATCGCCCACGGCGAGACCGTGCGCGAGACCGCCACGATGATCAGCTTCATGGCTGACGTCATCGGCATCCGCGACGACAAGTTCATCGGCGAGGGTGACGCGTACATGAAGGAGGTCGCGGAGTCCGTGGCGCAGTCCTACGCCGACGGCATCCTCGATCACCGTCCCACGCTCGTCTCGCTGCAGTCCGACTCCGACCACCCCACGCAGTCCTCGGCCGACCTGCTCTACCTCATCAACGAGTTTGGCGGTCTTGAGAACCTCAAGGGCAAGAAGGTCGCCGTCACCTGGGCCTACAGCCCCTCCTACGGCAAGCCGCTGTCCTGCCCGCAGTCGCTCATCATGCTGCTCACCCGCTTTGGCATGAACGTCACCCTGGCTCACCCCGAGGGCTACGACCTCATGCCCGAGCTAGTCAAGCAGGCCGGCGTCTACGCCCAGGAGTCTGGCGCCACGTTCACCCAGGCCCACTCCATGGAGGAGGCCTTCGAGGGTGCCGACATCGTGGTCCCCAAGAGCTGGGCTCCCTACGCGGCAATGGAGAAGCGCACCAAGCTTTACGCCGCCGGCGACTCCGAGGGCATCGACACCCTGGAGAAGGAGCTTCTCGCCCAGAACGCCACCCACATGGACTGGCACTGCACGCCCGAGCTCATGGCCAAGACCGCAAACGGCATGGACACCATCTACATGCACCCGCTGCCGGCCGACATCGAGGGCGTCTCCTGCGAGCACGGCGAGGTTGCGAACGAGGTCTTTGACCTCCACCGCGACGGTCTCTACAAGGAGGCCAGCTACAAGCCGTACGCCGTGGCGGCCATGATCTTCCTGCAGAAGGCCAAGGATCCCGTTGCCATGCTCAAGGAGCTCGAGCAGCGCGGCCGCAGCCGCTGGCTCGAGGCCTAAAGCCGGGTATCGGGGCGACTGGCGCAGTACCCACAAGGGAACGCGCGGGCTGGTCGGGCCGAGCCGGTGAGCTCGGTTGGCCGGCCCGCGCTCTTTTTCACACGAACGCTACAAGGGGAGAACGGAGAGGAACGCATGGGCAAGAGAATCGTCGTCGCACTGGGCGGCAACGCGTTGGGGAAGAACCTGCCAGAGCAGATGGCGGCCGTGAAGCACACGTCCAAGGCCATCGTCGACCTTATTGCCGAGGGCAACGAGGTCATCGTGGCGCACGGCAACGGACCGCAGGTGGGCATGATCCAGGAGGCTATGACCCAGCTCACGCGCTCTAATCCCGAGAAGTACATTCCCTGCCCGCTCTCGGTCTGCGTTGCCATGAGCCAGGGCTACATTGGCTACGACCTCCAGAACGCCATCCGCGAGGAGCTGGCCAACCGCGACATCCACCACGGCGTGACCACGGTGCTCACGCAGGTCGAGGTAGACCCCAACGACCCTGCCTTCGAGAACCCCACCAAGCCCATTGGTGCCTTCATGACCAAGGAGGAGGCCGACCGCATGGTGGCCGAGCGCGGCTACACGGTGGTCGAGGACTCCGGCCGCGGCTGGCGCCGTGTGGTCGCAAGCCCCAAGCCCCAGGCCATCGTCGAGCTTGACACCATCCGCTCGCTGGTCGAGGCCGACCACGTGGTCATTGCCTGCGGTGGCGGCGGCATCCCCGTCTACCACACCGAGGGCCACCACCTGAAGGGCGCCGCTGCAGTTATCGACAAGGACTTTGCCGCAGCCCGCCTTGCCGAGCAGCTTGATGCCGACGCGCTTGTCATCCTCACGGCCGTCGAGAAGGTCGCCATCCACTTTGGCAAGCCCGACCAGACCGAGCTCGACGAGCTCACGCCCGAGACGGCCCAGCGCTACATCGACGCGGGCGAGTTCGCGCCTGGCTCGATGCTGCCCAAGGTCCAGGCGGCGCTGCAGTTTGCCCAGTCCGGCCCCGGACGTATGTCGCTCATCACCGAGCTTGATCGCGCGGCGGACGGTATTGCCGGCAAGACTGGTACCATCGTGCGTGGGTAGCATGTAGGCATCGCAACGGCAATGCGCACGAGGTGAGGGCCATGGAACCACGGGTATTCTCGTTCCTAGTTGATAAGGACGGCGGGCGCTTCTTTGGCCCGGGTCCCCTGGCCCTGCTCGCTGGCATTCGCGAGACGGGCAGCCTCTCGGCCTCCGCCAAGGCAATGGGCATGAGCTACACCAAGGCCATGCGCATCCTGCACGAAGCCGAGCACGCCCTGGGATACTCGCTCACCGTGCGCTCCATTGGCGGCGAGAAGGGCGGAAGCTCGAGCCTCACGCCCGAAGGGGAGGACTTCCTCCACCGCTACGAGACCTGGCGCCAGGGTGTCACCGCTGCGGCAGACGCGGGCTTCTCGGCAGCGTTTGCCGGCGTTGCAGGCGTGCCGCGGCTGGGTTGCGTGGTCATGGCAAATGGCGAGGCCACACGCTTTGGCAGGCAGAAGCTCGTGGAGCCGCTGCGTGGCCGGGCGGTGGTCTCGCACACGCTTGACGCATTGGTGTCACCGCGCCTGGACGTGGTGGTCTCCACAAGGTGGAATCGCGTCCGAGCCGTGTGCGAGGCCAGGCATGTGACATGTGTGGAGCCCGCAGGCGCGCTGCAAAGCCAAACGCTGCGTGCGGGCATCGAGGCGCTGGGCAAGCGCGCGGGCTACCTCTTTGTGCAGGGCGACCAGCCGCTGCTCTCTGGCGCGAGTGTCGAGGCCCTGCTCGACGAGTTTGCCGCGCATCCTGCCTGCGTAGCGCGTCTCGCGTGGCAGGACAAGCCGGGGAGCCCCGTGATCTTTCCGGGCTACCTGGCAGACGCGCTTCTCGGCCTTGAGGGAGACGTGGGCGGAGGCGAGCTGCTGCGCAGGAACCCAGATTTGGCCGCCGCTACGCGGCTTGTCGAGGCGCGCTACCCGGCCGAGCTAGATGACATTGACACCCCGTCTGACCTCGAGCGGGTTGCCAGCGAGCTGGTGACTGTGCGCGAGGCCATGGAATCCGGGCAGGACATATGGCCCGCTGCGGGCGAGAAGGACAACGCCCCCGGCGAGCTGGGCTCTTCTCTGTAAGGGGATGGTTGTATGGTCGCACAGGCACGCAAGGTCCTGAGGAACGGCCAGCTGGTCACGCCGAGGGGAGTCTTTCTCGGCGACGTGGTCATCGAGGGCGACAAGATTGCAGACGTTGTTCCCGGTGGCGTCGACGAGGCGCAGCTTGCGGACGCGGAGGTCTTTGACGCCACGGGATGCTGGGTCTACCCGGGCTTCATTGACGCTCATACGCACATGCAGTGCTGGACGGGCATGGACTGGACCGCAGACAGCTTCGAGACGGGCACGCGCGCTGCGGCCTGCGGTGGAACCACCACAATCGTGGACTACGCCACGCAGGACAAGGGCATGACCCTTCACCAGGCGCTCGACGAGTGGCACAAGCGCGCCGACGGCACATGCACGGCAAACTATGCCTTCCACATGGCCATCGCGGATTGGAACGACCACACCCGCGAGGAGATCGCGGACATGCGCGACGCGGGAATCACCTCGTTCAAGACCTACTTTGCCTACGACCACCTGCGCCTGGACGATGCCCAGACCATGGAGGTGCTCGAGGCCATCAAGCCCTTCGACGGCATTCTCTGCGTTCACTGCGAGAACGGCACGCTTGTCAACGAGCTGCAGCGTAGGGTGCTTGCCGATGGCATCACGGGGCCCGAGGGGCACCCGCTGAGCCGTCCGGCCGAGTGCGAGGCCGAGGCCATCAGCCGGCTGATGTACCTCTCCGAGCTCACGGGCGCCCGCGTGAACGTGGTGCACTGCTCTACTCGTCTGGGCCTTGAGCAGGTGCGAGCCGCCCGCGAGCGCGGCGTGCGCGTGTCGCTTGAGACCTGCCCGCAGTACCTGCTGCTGGACGACACCCGCTACCTGGAGCAGGGCGAGGACGGATTCGCCGGCGCAAAGTACGTGATGAGTCCGCCGCTGCGCAAGCCCACGGACATCGCGGCGCTGCGCGAGGCCGTGGCAGACGGCGAGGTCGACCAGATCTCGACCGACCACTGCTCGTTTAACCTGCATGGCCAGAAGGATCGCGGCCGTGGCGACTTCACCAAGATCCCCAACGGGGGACCTGGCGTTGAGCACAGGCCGGCGCTCATCATGACCACGTTCGAGGGGCAGCTTGGTCCCATGGACTACCTGCACCTGCTCTCCGAGGGCCAGGCGCGCGTGTTTGGCATGTACCCGCGCAAAGGCGCGCTTGCCGCTGGCTCCGACGCGGACATCTGCGTGTGGGATCCCTCGGCGCGCTGGACCATCAGCGCGGCCAACCAGCACCAGGCCGTCGACTACACCACCTATGAGGGCTTTGAGGCGCACGGGCGCGCCAAGCTCGTCTTTGTGAACGGCACGCTTGCCGTGCGCGACGGCGAGCCTACGGGCGAGAAGCCCGGCCGCTACGTGGCCCGCTAGGGCTGCGCGCGCCGCGGGTCGTGCACGCCGCGCGCTTCTCGGCCCCCGTTTTACTCATCCATTGGTCGTCCGCGTATGCGGGCAGGAAGCGAAGGAGTTTCTCATGAGCAAGACCGCCATCGTCACCGACAAGGCCCCCAAGGCGCTTGGGCCCTACTCTGCGGGCGTTGTGTCCAACGGGTCCATCAACGTGTCCGGACAGCTGGGCATCGATCCTGCCACCGGCAAGCTCGCCGGCGACGACATCCAGAGCCAGACCCGCCAGAGCCTGACCAACGTGAAGAACATCCTCGAGGCCGCTGGCGCCTCCATGGCTGACGTGGTCGAGACCACCGTCCTTCTCGCCGACATCAACGAGTTTGGCGCCATGAACGAGATCTACGCCGAGTTCTTTGAGGCCCCGTACCCCGCGCGTGCGGCGTTCCAGGTGGCTGCGCTCCCCGGTGGCGGTAAGGTCGAGATTAAGGCCGTCGCGAGGGTCTAGGTCTGGTCCGTTCAGTAGTATTGCTCCCCAAGGCGGACGGTGCTGGCTGGTGCTGGCGCCGCCCGTTTTTCTCGACGCATGGTACGGCTGCGGTAGCGGAAAGTGACAACGAGAATCGCGGAATCCGACAACATAGCAGCTAGAGAGTACTTCTGCTGAGCAGAGCTATTATCGGGATGTTGCGAGGTTCTCTAGGCGATACTCCGTGATATCTGTTAGGGGAGGCCATTGTGGATGCCATTGCGTTTGAGCAGATGAGGCAGGGGCACGCGCTCATGGCTGCGTGCTGTGCCCTGTATCTTGCCTGGTGGGCCGTCTTCTTCTGGCCCAAGGTGAGCGGTGGCTCTGCACACGGAGTGTTGAGGGCCATCGGCATCGTGGCCATTCTCGGCGCGGTGGCGTGCGGGGTCTTTGGGGCCACGCGCATCTGCGGGGGAGCGGCCGAGCTTGCGCCCACGAGGGTTGTGGTTGGGTGCCTGGTTGGTGCCGTTGTTCTCTACCTGGTGCTTCTCGGCATCACGCAGCGCATGTTCCAGCGGCAACCCACCACCGAGCTGGTGCTCTTTGTGGCGTGGCTTGGCATGGAAGCCTGCTGCGCGCTGGCCCTTGGGGGCGCGGGTCAGACCGGCGTGGCGGCGCTGGTAGCGGTGCTTGCCTTGGTGGGTTTTGTTGTGAGCCTGGTGTGCTACGTGCTCTACTACCGGCTTGAGCCGCTGCCGTCGTTTGTCGACGGGTGCGTTCCGCTGGCGCTCATCGGCGTCGTGAGCATCGTGATTGCGTGCTGCCTGCCCGCCGGAGCATAGGCCCTGTTGGGTCCCGCTGGCTTTCCGGCAGGGCTTCCCGCTGCGTCCGAAACGCCCCCTCGCTCCGCCCCTCTCTTGGCAAACCTGCGACTTAATAGCACCCTCCGTAAAGGCCGCAAGCCGTCCACCTGCGGACTCTCTCAGCGACGCACGAGGCTAACTGCTATTAAGCCACAGGTTTCTGGGAGACCAGGGCCGAGAAGCGCCCGCGCCGAGAAGAGCTTGCGGGCCGAGAAGCCCCCGCGCCGAGAGGCGCCCGCGGAACCGACCTCGCGCTACACCCGCTCCAGGCGGTGCTCGCGCACGGAGCCGGCAGCGACGGGCGTCTCGTCCCCGCACGCTCGCAGGGCAGAGGCAAACCGTGCGGCAAGTTCAATGCCGGCCTGGTCATCGGCCTGGTTCACCACGATGTCGTCCGCACGCACCACGCCAGCCGCGTGCTCTGCAGCAACAAAGCGCGCGTACAGCTCGGGCGTGCACTCGTCGCTCACGGAGCAGCCCGCGGCCGCGCACATGAGCTCCGGCCGATGCACAACTTCGCCCACGCGCCCGCCAAACCCCGATGCTCCCACCACCTGGATGGTCTGGCTGCTCTCGGCCGGAACCACGGGCTCGTGTGCAGCGTGTGCCTTGTGGGGCAGTCTGCGTGCGCCATCGGCCTCTACCAGCACGCGGTCGGCAAGTACGGCGAGTGTGCCAAAGCCAAGCGACGGGGCGCACAGCTTTCCGGCGGCCCCCTCCGCGCCCGGTGCGCGGGTCCCCACGCAGACCACGCGGGTGTACCAGAGCGCCTGCTCCACATCGAGCTCCGTGGCATCAAGCAGGAGCGGGCAGCCCTCGGGTGCCAGCATGTGCGTGGACGTGGCGATAACTACGGTGCATCCCAGCTCGCGCGCCAGCTCGTTCACCAGGGTCGACTTGCCCCCGCTTCCAACCACTGATAGAACGCCGCTATCCGTTCGCAGCAAATCCGCAAGATTCATGAGGAACCCTTACAAAAAGTCATATGCTCTAATGAGACAAAGGGAGTTTCCCTTGTCCAATAGCATACCGGATGAGACAAAGGGACTGTCCCTTTGTCTCATTTCGGGCCGACGTTATACACTCATGTGGTTAACGCCCGACGACGCCTGACATCAGTCGTGGCGCTCCGCCGGCAAACAGATTGGAGTCACCATGAAGATCGACGCACGCAACCTTACCTGCCCCAAGCCCGTCGTGCTCACGCTGGAGGCTCTGCCCAAGCTCGCTGCCGGCGAGTCCCTCGAGGTCGTTGTCAATGATTCCGTTGCCCTTGGCAACCTCACGCGTCTGGCAGCCGAGAAGAACTGCGACCTTACCACCACCGCGTCCGGCGACGAGACCACCCTCACGCTGACCCCGCGCGGCGAGGTGAGCGCTTCCGAGAACGCCGCCTCTGAGGCTCAGGCCTTCTGCGACCTGCCCGCTACCGGCGCCTCCGTCATTGCCGTGGACACCGACACCATGGGTCGCGGTGACGAGAAGCTCGGCCACATCCTCATGAAGGGGCTCATCTACGCCCTGGCGCACGGCGAGTCCGTCCCCAAGAAGATGATCTTCTTCAACGGCGGCGCGCACCTAACCTGCGAGGGCTCGGAGTCTCTCGAGGACATCAAGGAGCTCGAGAGCCGCGGGACGCAGATCCTCACCTGCGGCACCTGCCTGGACTTCTACGGCATCCGCGAGAAGCTTGCGGTGGGCGGCGTGACCAACCTGTACGAGATCGCCAAGGTTATGGCCGGCGAGCCGGGCGTCACTACGCTGTAGCGACAAGGCCCGCGCCATGATCTACCTCAACTGTGCCGCCACCTCGCACCAGCGTCCCGAGTGCGTGGTCGACGCCGTCGCAGACGCCATGCGCACCTTTGGCTCGTGCGGCCGCGGTGCCCACGAGTCCGAGCTTGCCGCCGCCCGCTCCATCGCTCTCGCGCGGGAGCGGGTCTCGGCGCTTCTCGGCTTTGGCCACCCCGAGCGGCTGGTCTTTGCCGCCAACGCCACCGAGGCGCTCAACATGGCCATCCTGGGCACGGTGCCCGATGGCGGGCGCGTGGTGGCAACGGACTGGGACCACAACTCGATCCTGCGGCCGCTCTACCGCCTTAGGGACGAGAGGGGCGTGACCCTGAGCTTCGCGGCAGCAGACCGCCGCGGCGTGCTTGACATAGACGCCCTGGTAAACGCTATCGTGCCTGGTACGAGCCTTGTCTGTCTCACGCACGCCTCAAACCTCACGGGCAACGTTCTCTCGCGCGCAGAGCTGGCACGCGTGGTCAAGGCGGCGCATGGCGTGGGGGCGCCGGTGCTTCTCGACTGTGCGCAGACGGCGGGAGCGCGTCCCATCTGCATGGACGAGCTGGGCATTGACCTCGTGGCCTTCACGGGGCACAAGGCCCTCATGGGCCCCCAGGGCACGGGCGGCCTAGCCGTGGCGCCAGGCGTGGACGTTCATCCGGTGCTGCGCGGCGGCACGGGCGTGCTCTCCTTCGAGGAGGGCCAGCCAGCGGGCTACCCCGAGCACCTGGAGGCTGGCACGCTCAACGGCCATGGCATCGCGGGACTCTCGGCTGCGGCGGCATGGATTGCCGAGAAGGGCCTCGACACCATCCACGCCCACGACCTCGCGCTCGTGAGGCGCTTCGTGACGGGCGCGCGCCGCGCGGGCGCCACGGTCTACGGCGACTTCCCGGCAATGGAAGAGGGGCTTCTCGACCCCGGCTTTGACCACGCGCCGGTTGTGAGCGTGAACCTGCCAGGCTGGGACTCTTCCGAGGTCGCGGACGCCCTCGGCCACGACTACGACATCGCCGTGCGCGCGGGCGGCCATTGCGCGCCGCGCATGCATCGGGCGCTGGGTACGCAGGACACGGGCGTCGTGCGCTTCTCGTTTGGGTGCTTCACCACCGAGGAGGACGTGGATGCGGCGCTTTCCGCCCTGGCCGAGCTGGCCGCAGAGGGGGAGGGCGACGACGATGCCACGTCATAGGCGCGAGCCACGCGTTGTTGCGTCATTTGACTCGACGCACGAGGCGCTGGCCTGCGAGGCTGCCTGCAAGGAGGCGGGCGTCGCGGGAAGGATTATCCCAACGCCCGTGAGCATTCGCGCGGACTGCGGGCTTGCCTGGTCCATGCCGCCGGAGGCGCGCGGTGACTTCGAGCGGCTCGCAAAGGGCCGCTTTGCCTGCGCCGGATTGTACGAGCTGGAACTCTAGGGGCGTCTGCTCCTAGTTGGACGGAGGGGGAGACATGCTGGTTGTTGTGAGAGGGGCGGGAGATATTGCCTCGGGCATTGCCGTGAGGCTCCACCGCTCGGGAGCGTCCATCGTGATGCTGGACGTTGCGGTGCCAACCTCGGTGCGCCGCACCGTGTGCTTCTCGGAGGCCGTGCGTCTGGGCGAGGCCGAGGTCGAGGGCATCCGCGCGGTGCGCTGCGAGAGCGCGTCTGAGGCGGCCGAGGTCGCGGCCACAGGTACCATCGCCGTGCTTGTGGACCCCAAGGGGGAGAGCATCCCCAAGCTTGCGCCCGAGGCCGTTATCGACGCCATTCTCGCCAAGGAGAACCTGGGGACCACCAAGGACATGGCGCCCGTGGTCATTGGCGTGGGTCCGGGCTTCCACGCGGGCGAGAACTCCAGCGCGGACTGCCATGCCGCCATCGAGACCAAGCGCGGCCACTACCTGGGGCGCGTTATCTACGACGGCTCGCCCATCCCCAACACCGGTGTGCCGGGAAATATTGGCGGCTTCACCACCGAGCGCGTGCTGCGCGCGCCGGCAGACGGCCCCTTTGAACCCATCGCAAAGATCGGCGACCAGGTCAAGAAGGGCGACCTCGTGGCCAAGGTCTCTGGCGAGCCCCTCTACGCGACCATTGACGGCGTGCTGCGCGGCCTTCTCCAGGAGGGCTGCCCCGTCACCAAGGGCATGAAGTCCGGGGACATCGACCCGCGCTGCAAGGTAGGGCACTGCTTCAGTGTCTCTGACAAGGCGCGCGCCGTGGGCGGTGGCGTCCTTGAGGCGCTGCTGCACTTCTCGCACAGGCTGGAGGGCTAGCAATGGCAGAGAACAACGTGGCATCCGCTGGCGGCAACGACGTCAAGCTCACCAAGCTCGCCGAGTGCGCCGGCTGCGGCGCAAAGGTGGGCGCGGGCGAGCTTGCGAAGCTCCTCAAGGACATCAAGGTCCAGCGTGACCCCAACCTCCTGGTTGGCTTTGACAAGTCGGACGATGCGGCGGTCTACCGGGTGACCGACGACGTGGCCATCGTGGAGACGGTCGACTTCTTCCCGCCCATCGCCGACGACCCCTACACCTACGGTGCCATTGCCGCCACCAACGCGCTTTCGGACGTCTATGCCATGGGTGGCGAGCCCAAAGTGGCGCTCAACGTGATGGCCGTGCCCGAGGACATGTCCTCCGACGTTGTCCACGAGATCCTGCGGGGCGGCTACGAGAAGGTCTACGAGGCGGGCGCCTCCATCGTGGGCGGGCACAGCATTTACGACGAGGAGCCCAAGTACGGCCTGGCAGTCACGGGCTTTGTGGACCCGCACCGCATGCTCACCAACTCGGGTGCGCGCCCAGGTGACGTCCTTGTGCTCACCAAGGCGCTCGGCGTGGGCGTCATTACCACTGCCGAGAAGGGCGGCCTGGCAGACCCCGCGGACGTTGCGGCTGCGGAGCGCCAGATGATGTGCCTCAACCGCTGGGCTCGTGACGTGATCGTGCGTCACGACGTCCACGCGACCACCGACGTCACGGGCTTTGGCCTCATGGGCCACACACTCGAGATGGCCCAAGGCGCGGACATTCGCGCAGTGATTGACGCCGGTGCACCGGCACTTCTCGCCCACGCGCGCGACTGGGCTCGTCTTGGCATTCTGCCTGCGGGAATGTATCGCAACCGCCACTTTGCTGAGGCATCTGTGGACGCAACGGGCGTGCCGCAGGACCTTGCCGACCTCCTCTTCTGCCCGGAGACCTCGGGTGGGCTCCTCGTGGCGGTTGCGGCAGACGATGCGGACTCTCTGGTGGCCGACCTCCTCGCCGATGGGCGCGTTCCGGACGCGCGTGTGGTGGGCCGCGTGGAGGCCTATGACGGCGGTCCGCGTATCCGCCTGGGCTTTGCCGGATAGAAGCGTCTTGACACATCCAACGCCAACCAAACGAATGGCAGGTAGAAACCTATGACAGACTCGCACGAGACCCTGCGCGACATCGCGTTTGTAGGACGCCTCCTAAGGGAGGCCGAGGAGGGCCGGGCATTCGCCCTCGCAAGCATCCTTGCCACGCGCGGCTCCATGCCACGTGGCGCGAGCGCGCGCATGGCGCTTCTCGCGGACGGAACCTGGCTGGGTACGATTGGCGGTGGCCGCATAGAGCAGCAGATGCAGGAGAGGTGCCAGCATGTGCTGGCGGGCGAGGAGCCCAACCAGCTGGAGTGGATGACGCATGCCAAGACGGGCATGGCCTGCGGCGGCGACGCCCTGGTGGGCGTGAAGCTGTGGGACCCCGCGTTTGCCAAGGGGGCGTTGGGTGACCTGCTGGAGCGCCTGCGCTCCGGCAAGCCCTTCGTGATCACTGAGCGCTGGGCGGATCTCTCGGACGTGACCATCGAACTTGCCAACCTCGACGAGCTGCCCCAGGGTGACCCCCGTGCCACTACGGAGACAACCCTTTGGGACGAGGAGAGCAAGACCTACGCAGAGCCTGCCGGTCCCGACCCCATTGCCTACATCTTTGGCGGTGGACACGTTGGTCGTGCCCTTACCCCCGTCCTTGCCAGCGTGGGCTTTAGGGTGGTGGTCTTCGACGACCGCGAGGGAGTCGCGGTTTCCGGAGACTTCCCGGCAGCGGAGTGCGTGGTGCTCGGTGACTTCACGAAGCTGGGCGAGAAGGTGCAGGTGACGTCGCGCGACTATGTGGTGGTGACCACGCACGGGCACGCCTGGGACATCGACGTGCTCGAGCAGGTTGCACGCGTGCGCCCCGCCTACGTGGGCTGCATTGGCAGTAGGGGTAAGGCGGTCTTTGCGCGCAAGACCCTGAAGGAGCGCGGGGTCGACCCCACCTGGGTCGACGAGGGTATTCACCTGCCCATTGGTGACCCTATCCTCGCGGTGACGCCGCCCGAGATCGCCATCTCGATCGCCGCCGAGATGATTCGATGCCGCGCGGAGCTGCGCCCCGCCTCCGAGCGTCCCCACCAGCACTAGTGAGACAAAGGGACAGTCCCTTTGTCTCATTGTCCTCACCAGCCCTAAAGGCGCCGTTGCCCTGCTCACTCAGGGCTTCCGCCCTTGTCCTAAAAGACGACCCCGGTCGAGTCTGAACTGCCTCCCATTTCTTGGACACGGAAATTGAAGTCCAAGGAATGGGAGGCCTTTTATGGCATCTGACCTGAGGTGCAGGCACGACGAGTCGCTCCGGCCCAGGCCGAAGGGCAGGCCCAGGGGCTCCGGCCATAAGGCAGCCCCGAGGACGCGCGAGCAGGAGCTCGAGGAGCGCGTCCGCAGGCTCGAGGCGCAGGTGGCGTTCCTAAGAAAATCGATAGCCCTGAAGGCGGAGAGGCACTCCCCAGCCGGGAGAAGGCCCTGGCGGTCGCCGAGCTTTCAGGGCAGGGCCACGACCTCGCCGACCTGCTGGCGGCCGCCGGACTGGCCGGGTCGACGTACTACTACGTGCTCGCGCACCCGAAGGCGCCGACCAGGTCGGAGCTGCGCGCCAGGGTCGCGGAGACCTTCGGCAGGCTCCCCAACGGCGTCGGCCACCGGCAGGTGGCGATGGAGCTGCGTGCCGTCGACGGCGCCCGCATAGCGGACAAGACGGTGCTCAAGATGATGAACGAGATGGGGCTCAGGTGCGGCATCCGCAGGGAGACCGACTACCACCGGTACAACTCATACGGGGGCGTCGTCGGCGAGGTGTTCGGGAACGTGTTCGGCCGCGACTTCTCCGCGGACGGCCCCTGGCAGAAGATGGGCACCGACGTCACCGAGTTCAAGTGCTCCTTTGGCAAAGCCTACCTCGCGCCGGTCTACGACTTCGGCAGCAAGGAGATCGTCGCGTGGTCCATCTCGGAGGGCCCGGGCCTCGCCCAGCAGGAGGAGATGCTCGCCATGCTCATGGCGGCGAAGCCGGAGGGCGCGAGCCCCATCCTGCACTCCGACATGGGATGGCTCTAACTGGGTGGCAGAGATGGATGATGACCTGTGGGATGCCTTCTCGGACTTCCAGATTACGGTCATGCAGAACTACGGTGACGGCTATCTCATGCTGGGTACCGATGATGCCTACCAGGTAACGGATGACGAGAACATCGCGGTGGACTTTGACGGCGAGTGGCTCTCGATTGACGGCAGCTTCTTCTCGTTCTACTGCGATGAGCCCGAGGAGACCGAGGAAGGCGAGATTCGCTTCTCCGGAACCATTCCGGCGATTCTCAACGGCGGAGAGCGGGTCGATCTGGTGGTGACCTGGCCCACGGCGAGCGAGCGCGGTGATGGCGAGGCCATCGGGTATGTCCAGGGCTACCGGATGTCTGGACAAGGCTATGTCCTCGGTCGCGGCCTTGGGCAGCTCAAGGCAGGCGATACGCTGACGCTGGTCTTTGACTACTTCGATTCCGAGGGCAACTGGGTCGAGACCCTTCAAGGCGATGCCATCACGGTGTTCGACCCATCGAACGTCGAGGTGCGCTACGAGGACGCTGGCGATGCTGACGTGGTGTTCTGGGGAACGCTGACCACGGCCTATGGCTCCCAGGTTGACACCGAGGTCTTGACCACGGAGTGAGACAAAGGGAGTGAGACAAAGGGAGTTTCCCTTTGTCTCATGCGCACAAGGTAATGCGATGAGTGCGGCTGGGCCCTCTACTACAATGGGTTGCATGTCAAGTCCCGTATTCTTGGGGAGCACCCATGCATATCCGTCCAGCTACGACTTCAGACCTCGACGATGTCCTTGCCGTGTACGAGAGCGCTCGAGCCTTCATGCGAGAGGCCGGCAACCCCAACCAGTGGGGAAACTCCTTCCCGCCGCGCGAGCTGGTGGAGCAGGACATCGCCACGGGCGTCCTGCGCGTCTGCGTGGACGAGAACGGCGGCGTCCTTGGCTGCTTCGCGTTTCTCCCCGGCCCAGAGCCCGACTATGAGCGCATCTACGAGGGCTCTTGGCCAAACGACGAGCCCTATGACCTCGTGCATCGCTTCGCGGTACTTCGCCAGGGGCGTGGCGTTGGCGGCGCGATGCTCGACTGGGCGCTTGAGCACGGGCGCAACCTTCGCGCCGACACCCATCGGGACAACAGGCCCATGCAGGGGCTCCTCGCCAGCAGGGGTTTCTCGTACTGCGGCGTCATCAGGCTGGGCCGCAACGGCGACGAGCGCCTGGCCTACGCATGCTGCGACCCCAAGGCACGGGAGGTCCCAGAGCGATGAGGCACGAGTCGGTTATCCAATCCGGGCACCTCTCATCAATCGTCGAGTTTCGCGAGAGGCTGTCCTGCGGTACCCGCCACGTCGTCGACGCCATCGTGATGGCTGGGCTCCTTGTGGTCGCGACGGCCGTGGGCATGGGGTTTGATTCCCTCGGGATGGGTGCTGCGTCAATCGTTGTGGTCTACGTGCTCTCCGTACAGCTAGTTGCGCTCTTCACAAACAGCCGCCTCCTCAGCGTGATTTCTACTGCCATCTCGGTACTCGCGTTTAATTACTTCTTCACGTCACCGCGACTCTCCTTTGCGGCATGGGGCAGCCAGTATCCCGGAGAGTTCATCGTCATGTGCATAGTCGCGTTCGTCTCGAGCGAGCTTTCCGTAGAGCTGCGTCAGCGGATTCGAGGAGAGCAGGAGACCTCAAGGCTCCTGAGAGTGCTCCTCGAGACCGATCACATGCTCCAGGGGCTCGAGGGCCCCACGGAGGTTCTCGAGGCGACAGGAGCCCAGCTCGCTAAGCTCCTCGACCGGGATGTGGTCTGGTATGAGTCAACGGGCGAGAAGGTCGAGCCTCGACGGAGCTTCACCCCTGCTGGGGAGAGCCCGGCCTGGGGTCTTGATGTGCTAACCGAACCGTCGGTCGCGATGTGCGCCTTCGAAAATGGCGAGCCGGCGGGAGAAGGCACGCCCCGCTTCTCCTCTGCCTCCGGACTCTACTTGCCCGTAGGGGACAAGCGACCGCCTGAGGGCGTCATGGGCATCCTCATGGGCGACCGGCCCCTCGAACCCAACGAGAGAAGTGTCGCCTCGGCCGTCATTGGTGAGGCGACACTCGCACTGGGTCGTATTCGGGCGCTTAGGGAACGCGAGGAGGCGCAAATGAGCGCGGAGAAGGAACGGCTCCGTGCCAATCTCCTCCGCTCCATTTCGCATGACCTGAGGACGCCTCTGACCTCGATCATCGGTAGCGCCGACATTCTTCTCGACAGGGATGGGTCTCTCGATGTCACTGAGTCCCGTCGTCTCCTCGAGGGCGTGCGGTCTGATGCAGCCTGGCTCAGTGAAACCGTGGAGAACCTCCTGGCGATCACCCGCCTAGAGAATGGGGGGATGCGTCTTAATACCAGCCTTGAGCTCATGGATGACGTAATCGAGGAAGCACTTCGCCACGTGGACAGGCGCGTCTCGGAGCATTCGCTCGTCGTTGAGCCTTCGGATGGCGACTGCCTGGTAGACGTGGACGCGCGTCTCATGGTGCAGGTGATAGTAAACCTGGTGAACAATGCGGTAAAGTACACGCCGGCTGGCTCGCACATCACGATTGTCCTGCGGAGAGACGGCAGCTGGGTGAAGACCAGCGTATCCGACGATGGTCCGGGGATACCACCCGGGGATCGTGATGGGGTCTTCGATACCTTCTATACTGTGGGCCATGGTCTCGCCGATGGTCGTAGGAGCTTCGGCCTTGGACTTTCGCTTTGCAAGTCTATAGTTGAGGCTCATAGTGGCTCGATTCGCCTTGATTCCGCTAGGCCGCATGGGTGCGTGTTCACCTTTACGCTTCCCGCGCGGGACCTGTCTGGAGGGGAATGCCGGTGACAACTGCCAATAGCCAGCCCAGAATACTCGTAGTCGAGGACGACGCAGCAGTGCGCAACCTCATCGCGACCGCTCTGGACTCATATGGTTACGCGCGCGTCGTTGCCGTCACCGGTCGCGAGGCAATAGCGCGGGCAGCAACGGATAACCCAGATCTGGTTCTCCTTGACCTTGGACTTCCCGACATCGATGGCGTTGAGGTCGTGCGCTCAATACGCGGGTGGTCGCAGATGCCCATCATCGTCGTGAGCGCCAGAGCGGAAGATGCCGACAAGATCGACGCCCTGGACGCCGGCGCCGACGACTACGTGACAAAGCCCTTCTCGGTGGGGGAGCTTCTCGCCCGTATTCGCAGCGCTCTGCGCCGGCTGAGCTATGCCGGGGCAGCCGCTGCTGAGGCCACCCCCAGCCCGTCTGTCTTCGAGGACGGCGACCTTCGCATCGACTACGACGCGGGAATCGTGACGCTGGCTGGCAATGAGGTGCATCTCACCCCCATCGAGTACAAGCTCCTCTGCCTCCTATCGCACAACGTCGGGAAGGTCCTCACCCACGACTACATCCTCCACGAGGTGTGGGGAGATGGCCAAGGGGGCGACCTTGCCTCGCTTCGGGTGTACATGGGGTCTCTCCGCAAGAAGATCGAGGCCGATACCGCCCATCCTCGCTACATCCAGACGCATGTTGGCGTTGGCTACCGCATGGTTGGCATGGGCCAGGGTGAGGGCGCCACGCGCGACGCCTAGCCCAAAGAGGCTTGGGATGGGTAATAGCGCTTCCGGGCTGGATCTCACGCAATAAGGAATAACAAAATAGATCACATATACTATTACCTGCGGCTTTAATGGCATCTTTATCGTTGACTCATTAGTTTTTTATGCTGCAAGTATGCTGAATTCGGCCGCGCTCTCAAACTTGGTGTCGGGATGTGCCGTCATGGATAGGCTTTCCTTTGCGTCGGCGTCATCGTCGATGCCATGCACGCCGCCCATGTCGGGACGGCGTGCACCTAGTTGAAAGGAGGGCCTTCGTGGAAGCTCCCAAGCAGGTTTCGTCCTCTCCAATCGAGGAGATAGCGAAGCTCACGCCTGACAAGGTCTTCTCTGTGATGGGAACGGCTTCGGCTGGTCTCGCGTCCAACGAGGCGGCAAGCCGCCAAGCCAAGTACGGGAAGAACACCATTCAGGCAACCAGGAAGAAGTCCCAGGTTGTCGTCTTTCTCTCAAACTTCACGCACCTTATGGCCATACTGCTCTGGGTCGCCGGCATTATTGCCTTCATTGCCGGTATGCCCGAGCTTGGTGTGGCAGTTTGGTTGGTGAATGTCATCAACGGGTGCTTCAGCTACTGGCAGGAGCACCAGGCAGACAAGGCGACCGAAGCGCTCAAGAAGATGCTTCCTTCGTTCGTGAACGTCATTCGTGACGGTCACGAGCAGAAGATCCTTGCGGAGGACCTCGTCCCTGGTGACGTGATGCTCCTCGAGGAGGGCGACAAGATCTCTGCAGACGGCCGCGTTGTTCGCGCGAGCGACCTACAGGTAGACCAGTCGACGCTCACGGGCGAGTCCAATCCCGTGCGCAAGACCTCCGATGCGGTGCTCGACGAGGACCTTACGACATCCGAGACCCCCAACCTCGTGTTTGAGGGGACCTCCGTCTCTGAGGGCAATGGCCGCGTGGTCGTGACGCAGATCGGCATGTCGACCGAGTTTGGTAAGATCGCGAGCCTTACCCAGAACATGGGTGAGAAGCAGAGCCCCCTCCAAAAGCAGCTCGATCACCTCACCAAGCAGATCACCGTATTTGCGTTGTGCATGGGCATCGTCTTTCTCGTGCTTGACGTGGCGTTCGTTCACAACAGCATCGCTGCGTCCTTCATCTTTGCGCTTGGCATGGTGGTTGCCTTCATACCCGAGGGCCTGCTCCCCACGGTCACGCTTTCGCTTGCAATGGCCGTCCAACGCATGAGCAAGCGCAACGCCCTCGTCAAGTCGCTGTCCTCGGTCGAGGCCCTGGGCTCGACGAGCGTCATCTGCACCGACAAGACGGGCACGCTCACCCAGAACGAGATGACCGTAAACCACCTGTGGACTCCATCTCGCGAGTACGAGGTCACGGGGGTCGGCTACGCACCCAAGGGCGAGGTCCGCGCGGACGGGCGCAGCTTCGCTGCTGCAGACGACGATGACCTTCGCCTGCTTCTCGTTGGCGGCGCGTTGTGCTCGAACGCTCGTCTGCTTGCCCCCGAGAAGGAGGGTGGCCGTTATACGGTGCTTGGGGACCCAACCGAGGCGTGCCTGCTTGTCTCGGCCCAGAAGGCCGGTCTTGACCTCTCGGAGGTGGAGCGCCACATTCCCCGCGTGCGCGAGCTTCCCTTCGAGAGCCGTCGCAAGCGCATGTCCACTATCCACCAGCTTGAGCGTCCCCTCGACGGGGCTACCCGCGTGGCGTTCGTGAAGGGCGCCCCCAACGAGTTGGTACGTCTTTCGACGAAGGTTCGCGTGAACGGCGAGGTCATGGAGATGACCGACTCCCTGCGCGAGAAGATCATGCATGCCAACGACGGGTATGCGGAGGACGGTCTGCGCGTGCTTGCGGTTGCCTATCGACCGATTCATCGTGACGAGAAGGACGTCCCCACCTCTGTGAGCGAGTACACCCCCGACGTCATCGAGCATGACCTGACCTTCGTTGGCCTCGAGGTAATGCAGGATCCCCCGCGTCCCGAGGTTGCCGCTGCAGTCGCCGAATGTCGTCGCGCTGGCATCCGCGTCATCATGATTACTGGCGACTACGGTCTGACTGCAGTCTCCATCGCCAGGAAGATCGGCATCGTGAAGAGCGCTCGCCCCAAGGTGTTCTCCGGCCCTGAGCTCGAGAAGACCTCGGACGAAGAGCTGCGTAAGGCCCTCGAGGGCGAGGTTGTCTTCTCTCGCATGGCTCCTGAGCAGAAGCTCCGCGTTGTTGAGAACCTCCAGGCAATGGGCGAGGTCGTCGCAGTGACGGGTGACGGCGTCAACGATTCCCCCGCGCTCAAGAAGGCCGATATCGGCGTTGCCATGGGTGTTACAGGTACTGACGTCGCCAAGGAAGCTGCCGACATGATTCTCACGGACGACAACTTTGCCTCCATCGTGAGCGCGGTCGAGGAGGGCAGGGCCGTCTACGCGAACATCAGGAAGTTCATGCTCTACATCCTCAACTCCAACGTGCCCGAGGCTGTCCCCTCCGCTGTCTACCTGTTCTCTGGCGGCGCCGTGCCGCTCCCTCTCACCACGATGCAGATTCTTACCATCGACCTGGGTACCGACATGTTCCCTGCCCTCGGCCTGGGCTCCGAGCCCCCGGAGAAGGACGTCATGAACCGTCCCCCGCGAGACCCCTCCGAGCCCCTGCTCACGGGGAAGGTCATGCGCAAGGCGTTCCTGTGGTACGGCATTCTCGGCGCTCTCTCCTCGCTTGGTGCGTTCTTCTTTGCCCAGTGGGCGGCGGGCTGGCGTCCTGGTGCCACAATGTTCGGCGTTGGTGCGGACCTCGACCCCACGTACGTGAGGGCAACGACCATGGCGCTCGCGGCCATCGTGTTCTCGCAGATCGGCGAGGTCATGAACTGCCGCACGGAGCTTGCTTCTGTCTTCTCGGTGGGCTTGTTCTCGAACAAGCAGGTCAATAAGGGAATACTGTTCGAAGTGGCACTCATCGTGTTCATCACCTTGTTCCCGCCGATTCAGGACGTCTTCCACACCTGCCCGCTCAACGCGTGGGACTACCTCTACCTCGTGCTTCTGCCCCCTGCGGTGCTTGCGCTCGAAGAGGCGAGGAAGGCCATTGTCCGCAGGCAAGGCCACTATGATCGCAACGGCGTCCGCATGGACACCCAGAGTGAAAGGTAGGACGTCATGAACGTTATTATCGTTGGGCTCGGCCGCATGGGCATAGGGCTCGCGAGGAAGCTCGATCGCCAGGGGCACAACGTGTGCGCCATCGACCAGAACCCCGAGCGCCTCGAGGAGCTCGGCGAGGGATACACCGGCCGCAAGCTCGCAGGCGTCGGCTTCGACCGCGACGTCCTCGCGAAGGCCGGCATCGACCGCGCCGAGGCGGTCATTTCCTGCACCACCTCAGACGAGGCGAATATCGTGATTGCGCGCATCGCCCGCGACTCCTACAGGGTTCCGCGCGTCATTGCCCGAATGTACGACGTGACCAAGGCCGATACATATCGCCGATTGGGCATCCAAACCATCTCGACGACCGACTGGGGTGTGCGTAGGGCTTGCGAGCTTCTTGCCTATCACCAGCAGGACTCGGTATTCGAAGTGGGCACGGGTGAGGTGCAGATCGTGCGTGCCGACGTGCCGTCCTTGCTTGAGAACAGGCCAGTCAGGGAGATTACGGTAGTCGGTGAGATCAAGGTCATCGCGCTCTCCCACAACAACCAGACCTTCATTCCAACGTCTGGGACCCTTTTGGGCCACGGTGACGTGGTGTATGCGGCAGTGGCGAGCGGCTCCTTGGAGAAGTTCGCTCATATTCTCGGCAAGACAGAGTAGGGGGATCTCTCATGCAGATCATCATTGTGGGCGGTGGTAAGACGGGGGCCTACCTTGCGCCCATCCTCAAGGACGACGGTTCCTCTGTCACCGTCATTGAGAGCAGAAAGGCGGCTGTCCAGAAGTTCCGTGCCGCCCTGCCCGACCTGGACATCATCTGCGGGAACGGGACGAGCCCCGAGATTCTCGAGAAGGCTGGCATCCTTAATGCCGACGTGGTCATTGCCGCAACGGGAAGCGACGAGGTCAATCTTGTTGTCTCGACCCTCTCGAAGGTCGAGTACCAGGTCTCTCGCGTTGTTGCGCGCGTTAACAACCCCAAGAACGCGTGGATGTTCAACGAGTCCATGGGTGTCGATGTGGGCATCAACCAGGCAGACCTCCTTGCGCGCTCCGTTCAGGAGGGGCTCGACATGGAGGACGTGTTCACGATTATGCGCCTGGGCAAGGACAACCACGCGCTCGTGCAGATCGAGATTCGCCCAGGTTCCAGCGCAGACGGCAAGCGCGTGAGCGAGCTGCAGCTCCCCGACGAGGCTGTGATTATCGCAATCGACCGCGCCGGTGACGTCATCATCCCCAAGGGGGACACTGGTCTCTGCGAGGGCGACAACATCCTTGCCTTTGCGAGCGAGAAGGCTCGCGGCGTGCTTCGCCGCGCCTTCGCTTAGGTGGCTCCTGTCACCAAGACACCTTTTGCGGTTTGATGCCGTCCCGGATGCCGCGTTCAAGGTATCCGGGGCGGCTTGCTCTAAAAAGACTACGCTGCAAAGAGGCTGGATTGACATGCTGCGTTAAAGTCTGCACGTCTCTCGTGTGACACTGGAGCCCAGTTATATGAGTTGAGAGGCAACCACCATGCATGTGATCGAGCGCCTGCCCCTAGAGACGGAGCGGCTTCTGCTGCGCCGCTACACGCTTGCGGATGCGCCCGCCATCTACCGAATTAACTCTACCGAGGAGGTCACGCGGTACCTGCCCTTTGGGCCAATGATGTCCGAGGAGGACGCAATAAGCCAGCTGGGGCGCTTCTTCCTGCCCGCATACGCGCAGGCAGATGCGGGCCAGACGGGGCCCGGCAGCCTGCCACTTGACCTCAAGTTTGCCGCATGCCTCAAGGACACCAAAGAGCTTGTGGGCATGGTCTTTGTTGAGACGTCCGATGGCTCGTGCGAGCTTGGCTACACGGTCGACCCTTGCTGGTGGGGGAAAGGCATTGCCACCGAGATGTGCCATGCCGTTGTTGACCTGGCACGCACGCTTGGCCTTGCTCGGCTTACCGCCATGGTTGACGTGCGCAACGTGGCAAGTGAGCGCGTTCTTACCCACCTGGGAATGAAGTCTCGCCGCCCTGCCGAAGGTAGCTGGCAGGGCGGCGAGAAGAACGGATGCCGCTTGTGGGAGCTCGAGCTTAAACCCTAGTGGTGGAACAGCCTCAGGCCCGTGAAGCACATGGCCATGCCATAGCGGTCGGCGACCTCGATTACGTTGTCGTCGCGAATGGAGCCGCCGGGCTCTGCCACGTAGGTCACGCCGGAGCGGTGTGCGCGCTCGATGTTGTCGCCAAAGGGGAAGAAAGCGTCGGAGCCCAGCGTCACGCCTGTCTGCTTGGCAAGCCATGCACGCTTCTCGTCTTCTGTGAGAACCTCGGGCTTCTCGGCAAAGACGCGCTGCCAAGCTCCGTCGGCCAGGACGTCGTCGTGCTCATCCGAGATGTAGAGGTCGATGGCGTTGTCACGGTCCGGACGGTGGATACCGTCAACAAAGTGCAGACCAAGCACTTTGGGATGGCGACGCAGCCACCAGGTGTCGGCCTTGTTGCCGGCAAGGCGCGTGCAGTGAATGCGGCTCTGCTGGCCGGCGCCCACGCCAATGGCCTGGCCGTCCTTCACATAGCACACGGAGTTGGACTGCGTGTACTTGAGGGTGATGAGGCTCACGATCATTTCGATCTTTGCGGCTTCGGGGATGTCCTTGTTCTTGGTCACCACGTTGCCGAGAAGGTCGCGGTCAATCTTCGAGAAGTTGTGTCCCTGCTCGAAGGTGATGCCAAAGACGTCCTTATGCTCGACGGCGGGGCAGACGTAGTTGGGGTCAATCTGGACCACGTTGTACTTGCCGTGCTTCTTGGAGCGCAGGATCTCGAGCGCCTCCGGCGTGTAGCCCGGCGCAATGATGCCGTCCGAGACCTCGTGCTTGAGGTAGAGGGCGGTACGCTCGTCGCAGGTATCCGAGAGGGCCGCCCAGTCGCCAAAGGAGCTCATGCGGTCTGCGCCGCGCGCGCGGATGTAGGCGCAGGCAATGGGCGTGAGGTCGCCCTCGTCATCTACAAAGAAGGCCTTCTTGTCCTCCTCGGAGAGGGGCGTTCCCACCGCGGCGCCGGCGGGCGAGACGTGTTTGAACGATGCGGCAGAGGGCATGCCGGTTGCCTCGCGCAGCTCGCGCACGAGCTGCCAGGAGTTGAGGGCGTCGAGGAAGTTGATGTAGCCCGGCGTACCGGAGAGCACCGTTACGGGCAGCTCGGAGCCATCCGCCATGAAGATGCGTGCAGGCTTCTGGTTGGGATTGCAGCCGTACTTGAGTTCAAGCGAGTTCATGTGTTTCCTTTCTCAAACTAGGCTCTTCGTCTCTTGTCTGCTGCTCAAACAGCGCTTCGCGAACTCGCCGCAGGCAAGAGACGAAGAGCCTGTGGCGAGAAGAAAGACCTTGCGTGACGTAGTGGGGCTGCAAGACCATCAGCCGTGACACGCAAGCAAACCTAAAAGAGCTGCACTACGTCAGGGGGTGGAGGCGACGAGGGCCGGCGGGCGCACGGCATGCCTTTCCTGCGGCGAGTTCGCGAAGCGCTGTTTGAGTCCGCAGGAAAGGCATGCCGTGCCAACCCACCGCCGTCCCTAGTTGCCAAGGTTCTTGTTGAAGATGCGCACCTCGCCCTCCACGTTGGTGTAAAGCGAGACCTTGTTCTCGGGGTTGAGCGCCGCCCAGACCTCCTCGGGGCTCCCCATGCCCACGTGGATGGGCTCGCCCGTAAAGCTGGGAAGCGGGTTGCCGTCTCCCTGGTAGGTGCTGATGAAATAGCCGCATCCGCCGTCGGCACCCTCGTACGAGAAGAACTCGCGTGCACAGCGCCCGTCTCGCGCGCGCTTGAGGATAGAGAGCTCAAATGAGCCATCGGGGTGCAGCACCGAGCTGATGCGCGGCGTGTAGTTGGGGGCGTCCGGCTCGTACTCGCGCGCCATGCAGCCGGCGACAAAGTCGCCCTTCTCGACGATGGTATCGGTCTGATCGCCGTTGGTCACCACAAGGTCGTCGCCCATGGTGCGAACGGGATGGTAGATGATGAGGCTGGGGTCCTCGAGAAGCGCAGGGTCGTACGCCTCGGTGCGAATGCCGTCCTCGGTCTTCACAAACACGCGGTTTCGGCTGTTGGAGCTGCGTCCCATGATCCAGTAGTAGACGCAGTGGCTGCCAACCACAATGCCGCGTCCGGGATAGGGGTTGTCGCGCAGTAGCTCGAGCAGATCCTCCATGGGTCCTCTCTTCTCTCGTGCGCACGCGAGTGGACCCGGCCCCAAAAGGCAGCAGCGGGCAAGCACCCACTCAGGTGCGCTTGCCCAGACGGTCGGCGGGTTGTGTTCACGCTGCTTCCCCGTGGTGTCCCACGATTATCCGTCAGTAACAGCGCGTTTCCTGTGGCTTCACTGTATCACGCCGAGAGGGGTGCAAGGTCTTGACATCAAGAATGCGCTTGGTTGCCATGACGCTGGCGTGTGGCGATTGTCTCATCTCGCAACGGGGTAAGATATCTCTCAAGATATCTTTTGAATTGGAGGTTGCGCTATGCCGGTTGTCGAGGAGTGCGAGGCCAAGCTCTGCTCGTGGGGCGCATCCAAAGCGGTGCGCATTCCCAAGGCAGTTTGTGACTCGCTGCGACTTGCCGTGGGGTCCAATCTCAGCATTAGCTGCGGGACAGACGAGAACGGCCCCTTCATCATGATGCGTCCTGCCGAGGAGAGCCACAGGTGCTATTGCGACGCTCCCTACGTGTCGATTGACTCCCTCTTCAGGGGGCACGAGGATGCTTCCCAGCCCACCGAGGTGGATTGGGGCGAGGACGTTGGCGGGGAGGTCGTGGAGTGACTCATCTCGAACAGGGTGACATCGTCGAGGTGGACTTTAGCCCGGCCTACGGTCACGAGCCGGCCAAGTATCGGCCGGCCGTCGTTGTGAGTGGATACGGCTTCAACAGCCGCTCCAGCACGACGGCAGTGGTCCCTGTGACTACGACGAACAATGGGTACCCCCTCCATTTCGACATGGGGAAGAGCCCAGTGAAGGGCTACGCCTGCGTAGAGCAGCTGCGCTGTCTTGACCTCTCGGCCCGTGGGTACCGGCTTGTTGGGGTCGCCGGCCGTGACGCAATGCTCAACATCATGTCTGCCATTAGGGGGATGTTCGAGCTGAAGTAGTCCGGGGCCGTTACGTCCCGCCTGTTTGTGAATTAGCCGCGATGACAGGCATGCGGCGCATCGTTTGGCTTGCTTGGGGCAAGCTACATCAGTTACACCCACGCCACTTGTGGCGAAGGAACCTGAGGGGGATTGTTTTGGCTGTTCGACCAACCGACAAGAACGACCGCGCGACCATCCGTCGCACGCTGCACTACTTCTGGGGAGTCACGCGCCAGAAGATGGGTGCCTTCGTGCTCTCCATCGTGAGCTCGGTGGGCTACATCGCGCTTCTCACCTTTGCGAACACCTACGTGATGGGCCTCATTGTGGACCGCGTGCAGGCCTCGCCCGTCTCGGCAGACCAGGTGCTTCCCGTGTTTGGACCCTATGTGCTGGCGCTTCTCGTGGTGAACGCAGTGGGGCAGACGCTCTCCAAGCTCCAGGACTACTCGGTCTACAAGCTGGAGATCAACGGTGACTACCAGCTCTCTCGCCTGTGCTTTGACACGCTCTCCAACCAGTCGATGACGTTTCACAACAGCCGCTTTGGCGGCAGCCTGGTGAGTCAGACCTCGCGGTTTGTCTCGGGCTACTCTGGCCTGGTGGACGTGGTGACGTACTCGCTGTGGCCAACGCTTGCCTCCATCGTGCTCACGGTGGGTATTCTCGCCCCCATAGCGCCGCTCTTCGTGGCAATCCTCGTGGTGATGCTTGTGCTCTACGTGGTCATTGCCTATGGCATGTACCGGCGTATCCTTCCCCTCTCTGCCGAGGCCTCGCGTGCGCAGAACAAGCTTTCCGGCGTGCTCTCTGATGCCGTGACCAACATCCTTGCCGTCAAGACCTACGGCCGTGAGGACTACGAGCGCGGGCTCTTTACAACGGCGGATCGTGAGGCAATGGCGGCCGAGAACGTCAACATGCGTGCAACCATGCGTCGCGGCTTTACCACGTCGGCGCTCATCACTGCCATCATGTTTGTGGTCTCGATCTTTGTGGTGGGTGGCAACGCCTGGTTTGGTATTAGCGCTGGCACGCTGGTCATGATGTTCACCTACACATACAACCTCACGATGCGCTTCAACTACTTCAACTCCATGATGCAGCGCATCAACCGCGCCCTTGGCGATGCCGCCGAGATGACGCGCGTGCTGGACGAGCCAACGCTCGTGGCAGACGACGCAGACGCAAAGCCGCTCGCCGTTACCGAGGGTCGCATCGACTTCGAGAACCTGCGCTTCCGCTACCCGGACGCGCCTAAGGATGACTACGTCTTCGAGGACCTCAACCTCCACATCCCAGCTGGCCAGCGCGTTGGCCTAGTGGGACGCTCTGGCTCGGGCAAGACCACGCTCACCAAGCTCCTGCTGCGCCTGGATGACGTGCAGGAGGGTCGCGTGCTGGTGGACGGCCAGGACGTGAGCCACTGCACCCAGCAGAGCCTGCGCCGCCAGGTTGCCTACGTCCCGCAGGAGGCCCTGCTCTTCCACCGCTCCATTCGCGAGAACATTGCCTACGGCAAGCCCGATGCTACGGAGGAGGAGATTCGCCGCGCCGCCGAGGAGGCTAACGCGCTCGAGTTCATCGAGCGGCTGCCGGACGGCTTCGACACCATGGTGGGCGAGAGGGGCGTTAAGCTCTCGGGTGGACAGCGCCAGCGCGTGGCGATTGCCCGAGCCATCCTGGTCGATGCACCAATCCTGGTGCTCGACGAGGCGACTTCCGCGCTTGACTCCGAGTCCGAGGCGCTCGTGCAGGGCGCGCTCGAGAACCTCATGCGCGGACGCACGTCCATTGTGGTTGCTCACCGCCTCTCCACGGTTGCCTCTCTCGACCGCATCGTGGTGCTTGCACACGGTGAGGTCGTGGAGGACGGCACCCACCACGAGCTGGTCGAGCGCGGTGGCGAGTACGCGAGCCTCTGGAACCGTCAGACCGGCGGGTTCTTGGAGTAGGTGAGGTCGCTTTTGCAATGTCCGCCCCGGCTTCGCAATCCATTCTGCGAAGTCGGGGCGTTTTGCTCCGTCTGTGCTCTGTGTGCGATAACTGATGAAAAAGGGATCCCGGTTTTGGCCGGGGCGCCGCTTTCTATGCCCACGCGTGCTGGGCAAACTGGGGATCATCCTCCCAGATGGTGATTGCGCCCGTGGCAAGCGTTGTGGGAACGTCGATGAGCCGCTGGTTGGACGAGCCGCGGAAGCGCAGCGTGATGTCGTGCAGCTCCTGCACAAAGGGGCCGTCTACCAGGACGTTCAGGCAGGCGAGAATGCGGTCCATGTCATGGGAGGCGTGGTCGCCGTTGCCGGTGAGCTGCTCCCAGGTGCGCCCGGAGTACATCCAGATGTTCTTCTCGGGATAGGCTGCCCGCACGCGCTCGAGGAAGGGCGCCAGGGTCGCGGCGTTCTCTGGCTCCGTGGGCTCGCCGCCCAGGACGGAGAGCCCGTCGACGTAGGGTGCGGAAAGCGACGAGAGGATCTCCTCCTCGGTTTCTTGTGTGAACGGCTTGCCGGCCGAGAAGCTCCAGGCCTCCTCGTTGAAGCAGTTCTTGCAGTGCAGACGGCAGCCGGAGACAAAGAGCGAGGTACGTACCCCGGTCCCGTTGGCGATGTCGCAGTACTTGATGGTTGCATAGTTCATGGGAAGACCCCTTTTGGATTGAGGCGTGCTAGTGGGTAGAGCGCTGCCGGACAAGGCCACGTATGCGCACCGTATCGGTTGAACGCTCATAGGTGTAAACGATACAAGACGTCGCAACATCGCATCGGCGTACTTCCCCTCCATACCTGCTTGTAAGGTATTCCGAGGAGACAAGTGGGCCACTTTCCGGGAAGGTCTCGATCATCGAGAGGACCGATTCGAGATGTTTACGAACGCGCGGAGGGTAGATGGTCTCGACATCTTCAAGAAACGTGAGGGCGTAAAGCATCTTAGCCATTGGCTGCCAACCTCTCGTCGAGCGCAGTAAAGAATGTATCAGTTCCCTCGACGTACTCTCCCTGCTCAAAGCTATCGTCTGAGGCTTTGATGCACGCGCGCATGCGCTCCGTGAGCGCTGCCTCCTCCGCGACCTTTCTGAGCTGCTCCTCGAAGAGTTCCTCGCTCATGAAGACAAAGGCCGCGTTGCCGTTCTCCGTGATGTGGACCACATCCTTGCGGGCGATGTCCTTGATTTGACGTTGGCGCGTCTTGAGGGCTGTGGACGAGAAGATGGCGGTCATGGAAGCTCCTTGGTCGATGCAATTCGATATCTAATATCGTACTAAGTTGGGCATCTGATTAGTACCGTAGGGTGGCCTGATGGATACCTGCGACCCAAACCCCCGCACAGAAGCTCGTTGTTGCTGGTCTCTCGCGGGAAGTTGCCCAAGACCGTCGCAATTATTGCGCGAAATTCCTGGCAAGAATGACGTTCGACCAGTTGAGCTCAGCGACACCTAGAAATAACGCGCAATAATTCCGCTCCAGCGTGGCAAAGCCGAGACGACCCGAAGCTTTCTGTTCACTGCTGATTGCACGCTGAGAAAAACCGCAGGTAGAACACCTGCGGTTGCCAAGAGAGCTGCTATTAAGTCGCGGTTTTCGAGCAGGGAGCCTTTTCTGCCCCCACCAGCCGCCAAGCACGTGCTGCCTGTAAGAAGGGGTCGCCCCCTCGTGGACGGCGAGTCGCGAAGCGAGCGAGCGCAACGCGCGAGCGCCGAGCATGTCCACGAGGGGGCGACCCCCATCGAGCTTACAGGTGCAGCACGCGATCCTTGATCTCTTCCGTGCGGCCCTGGTTCCAGAACTGCGTGCCAATGTAGCCGCAGGTGCGTCGGGCCACGTTGAGCTTGGACTGGTCACGGTTGCCGCAGTGCGGGCACTCCCAGACAAGCTTGCCGTCGTCCTCCACGATCTTGATCTCACCGTCGTAGCCGCACACCTGGCAGTAGTCGGACTTGGTGTTGAGCTCGGCATACATGATGTTCTCGTAGATGAACTGCATGACGCGGATGACGGCCTCGAGGTTGTCCTGCATGTTGGGCACCTCGACGTAGGAGATGGCACCACCGGGGGAGAGGCGCTGGAACTCGCTCTCGAACTTGAGCTTGGTGAAGGCGTCGATCTTCTCGCGCACGTTCACGTGGTAGGAGTTCGTGATGTAGCCGTGGTCGGTGATGCCCTTGACCACGCCAAAGCGCTTCTGCAGGCACTTGGCGAACTTGTACGTGGTGGACTCGAGCGGCGTGCCGTAGAGCGAGTAGTCGATGTTCTCGGCTTCCTTCCACTCGGCGCACTTATCGTTCATGTGCTGCATGACGGAGAGCGCGAAGGGCTTGGCTTCCTCGTCGGTGTGGCTCTTGCCGGTCATGTACTTCACGCACTCGTAGAGGCCGGCGTAGCCCAGCGAGATGGTGGAGTAGCCGCCGTAGAGGAGCTTGTCAATCTTCTCGCCCTTGTCGAGGCGGGCCAGCGCGCCGTACTGCCAGAGGATGGGTGCGGCGTCGGAGAGGGTGCCGCAGAGACGGTCGTGGCGGCAGCGCAGGGCGCGGTGGCAGAGCTCGAGGCGCTCGTCGAAGATCTTCCAGAACTTGTCCATGTCACCATCGGACGAGAGGGCAACGTCGGGCAGGTTGATGGTCACGACGCCCTGGTTGAAGCGGCCGTAGTACTTGGGCTTGCCGGGCTCGTAGTTCTTGGCCTTGGCGACGTTGTCGTAGCCGTTGCCGGAGCGGTCGGGCGTGAGGAAGGAGCGGCAGCCCATGCAGGTGTACACGTCGCCGTGACCCTCGGTCTCGCCCTTGGAGAGCTTGTACTCGCGCATCTTCTTCTCGGAGATGTAGTCGGGCACCATGCGCTTGGCGGTGCACTTGGCTGCCATCTTGGTGAGGTAGAAGTACGGGTCGCCCTCGTGGATGTTGTCCTCCTCGAGCACGTAGATGAGCTTGGGGAACGCCGGGGTGATCCAGACGCCCTTCTCGTTCTTGACGCCCTGGTAGCGCTGCTTGAGCATCTCCTCGATGATAAGGGCGAGGTCGTGCTTCTCCTGCGCGCTGCGTGCCTCGTTGAGGTACATGAAGACGGTGATGAACGGCGCCTGGCCGTTGGTGGTCATGAGGGTGACAACCTGGTACTGGATGGTCTGGACGCCACGCGCGACCTCGTCGCGCAGGCGCTTCTCGACCATTGCGTCGATCTGCTCGGGCGTGGCCTTGTAGCCAATGGTCTCCATCTCGGCGTAGACCGAGCGACGGATCTTCTTGCGGGAGACGTCGACAAAGGGCGCGAGGTGCGTGAGCGAGATGGACTGGCCGCCGTACTGGCAGGAGGCCACCTGGGCGATGATCTGCGTGGCGATGTTGCAGGCGGTGGAGAAGCTGTGCGGGCGCTCGATGAGCGTGCCGGAGATGACGGTGCCGTTCTGCAGCATGTCGTCGAGGTTGATGAGGTCGCAGTTGTGCATGTGCTGCGCGTAGTAGTCGGCATCGTGGAAGTGGATGATGCCCTCCTTGTGCGCCTGAACGATGTCGGCGGGGAGAAGGTCACGCATGGTGAGGTCCTTGGAGACCTCGCCGGCCATGTAGTCGCGCTGGACCGAGACGACGGTGGGGTTCTTGTTGGAGTTCTCCTGCTTGACCTCCTCGTTGTTGCATTCGATGAGGGCAAGGATCTTGTCGTCCGTCGTGTTCTTCTGGCGCTTCTGGTTCTGGACGTAGCGGTAGATGATGTACTTGCGGGCCACGGAGAAGTGGTCGAGGGCCATGAGCTGGTCCTCGACGAGGTCCTGGACCTCCTCGACGGTGACCGTGTGGCCGGACTCCATGCACTCGTCGGTCACGTTGAGGGAAGCGAAGCGAATCTCGCGCTCGGTGAGGCGCTCGTCCTCGGGCACCTCCATGTTGGCCTTGCGGATGGCATTCTCGATCTTGGCAACGTCGAAGGTGACCTCCGAACCGTTACGCTTGATGATCTTCATGTGCTCACTCTCCCTTTGCACAATGCCTGGCAGAAGATAAAACGTGCAGGTGTTTGCAATGTGTTTGGTGTGTCTCTCTTGGCGCTGCAGCCGGTGCAGCGTTGCGGCGCTGTCTACTATGCCACAATATCTTGTGCCAAGGCAGTGAGATAAATACCGGATATTGCATCTCGATATTTCATATTGCGTTGGAACATTGCGAAGTCATCGCAGGTGAGAAAAGGGCGGAAGTTCAAACATTTAAGATAACGATGAAATTTATCGACTCGATTTTCGGTGAACGGTGAGAGGGGCCTTGTGGGCTTTGCGTGCCATGTGGTCCAAGCGACCAACTGGCCGGTCTTGGGGTTGGCACGGGCTCCCGCCCTACCGTTGGCCCCTCCCTGGGCCGCCACCTGCCCCACCCAATGTAACAATCGGGCTCGTCATTGCCCCAAGGCGTGTTCCGGCGCTTGCCGGTGGTCTACAGTCCCATGCGTACATTACGTCTGCATCCGGGGAGGGGTACGCATGCAGTTCTCAAAGAGGCTCGACCTGTTTGGTGACGAGGTCTTCGCCGCGCTTAACGCCAAGCGTCGCGAGCTGGAGGCACAGGGTCGCGAGGTTTTTGACCTCTCTGTTGGTACGCCGGACTTCGAGCCACCGCGCCATATTGTCGAGGCGCTGCGGCAGAGCGCCGAAGATCCTGCCAACTGGAAGTATGCCCTGCACGACAAGGACGAGCTGCTCCAGGCCGTCTGCGACTACTACCGCACACGCTTTGGCGTAGAGGGAATCACGCCCTCCATGGTCATGAGCTGCCGTGGTACGCAGGAGGGCATGGGCCACGTGTGCGCTGCGCTGGCAGACCCCGGTGACGTGGCCCTTATCCCAGACCCGTGCTACCCGGTCTTTGCCACAGGTACGCTTCTGGCGGGCGCAAAGCCCTGGTACTACCCGCTCACGGCCGAGCACGACTTCCTCCCGTGGGTGGAGGGCATTCCCGCTGACGTTGCGGATGCGGCCCGCTACATGGTGGTCTCGCTTCCCGCGAACCCCGTTGGCTCCGTGGGTACGCCCGAGGTGTACGAGCAAATCATCGCCTTTGCCAAGGCTCACGACATCGTGGTTATTCACGATAACGCCTACTCCGACATCGTCTTCGACGGCCCGGCCGGCGGGAGCTTCCTCGACTATCCCGGCGCGCTCGACGTGGGCGTGGAGTTCCTCTCGCTCTCCAAGTCCTTCAACGTGACCGGCGCGCGCCTCTCGTTTTTGGTGGGGCGCGAGGACATCGTGGCCGCCACGCGCAAGCTCCGTAGCCAGGTGGACTTTGGCATGTTCCTGCCCGAGCAGGACGCGGCAATTGCCGCGCTTACGGGCCCGCGCGACTCGGTTGAGCGCCAGCGCCTGCTCTACCAGGAGCGCAGGGATGCGCTGTGCGACGGCCTGGAGGTCGTTGGCTGGGAGCGCCCCAACGCGCACGGGTCGATGTTCGTGTGGGCGCGCATTCCGCACGGCCGCATGGACTCCCAGGCGTTTGCGCTCGAGCTCATGGAGAAGGCCGGCGTCATAGTGACGCCGGGCGCGAGCTTTGGCCCCTCGGGCGAGGGCTACGTGCGGTTTGCCCTGGTCATGCCTCCGGCGCGCCTGCGCGAGGCATGCCGGAGGATTGGAGAGTCCGGCATCTAGCAAGATCGCGCTCGCGTGGCTGCTTGGGCGTGGCGCGGGCGCGTTTGCGCTGCTGAGGACTGGCCTCAGCGGCAGGTCGTCGGGCATGCCCGGCAAAGGGGGTGGCGACATGAACTCGAAGAACTTCCAGGACTTGGTGCGATCGTCTCGTTCGTATCGGCGATTCGCCGAGGACGAGCCGCTGTGCTACGGGGACCTAGCCGCGCTGGTTAACGCAGTGCGCTTTGCTCCCTCGGGAAACAACATGCAGGTCTTGCGCTTCCACATTGTTGTTGAGCCAGCGGAGCGCTCGGCGGTCTTCTCGCGCCTGCACTGGGCGGCGCTGCTGCGGGATTGGAACGGACCCGCTGCGGGCGAGAGACCCACAGGCTACATTGCCGTGTGCGCACCCAAGGCCCTTGCCACCAATCCCGTTCGCCTTATTGACACGGGCATTGCAGCTCAGACGATTGCGCTGGCTGCAGCATCGCGTGGGCTTGGCTGCTGCATGCTCAAGAGCTTTGACCCCGATGTGAACGACGCCATGGGGGTCTCGGCTGAGGACTACGTTACCGAGCTGGTGCTGGCCCTCGGCGTGCGTGGGGAGCGCGTGGTGTTGGAGACGAGCGAGACCGAGCACGGGCTTGCGTACTGGCGCGACGCCGAGGGCGTCCACCACGTGCCCAAGCTCGCTCTGGAGGACCTTCTCATTTAGATGAGACAAAGGGAAACTCCCTTTGTCTCATCCCAGCGACTGCAGGCCGATGAGGGCTGCGCCGATGGCGCCGCAGAGCTGCGAGTCCTCGTGCGTGGCGACCGGTGCCTTGAGCACCTCGGAGAGCGCGCGCACCACGCCCTCGTTCTGTGCGACGCCACCGGTCATGAGGTAGGGCGGCTCGGCACCCACGCGGCTTGCGAGCGTGGCGGTCTTTCTCGCCACCGATACGTCGAGCCCGTGGATCACGTCGGGAGTGGGGGTGTTTGCAGCCACAAGCGAGACGACCTCGCTCTCGGCAAACACGGTGCACATGCTCGTGATGCGCACCTCGTGGCGCCACTCGAGGCCCCGGCGGCAGAACTCGTCGAGGTCCATCTCAAGCACGCGCGCCATGGCCTCCATGAAGCGCCCGGTACCTGCGGCGCATTTGTCGTTCATCACGAAGCCTGCCACGCTGCCGTTGGCGTTCAGGTGGATGACCTTGGAGTCCTGCCCGCCGATGTCGATGACCGAACGCGCATCCGGCGCGAGGTAGTGGGCGCCGCGCGCGTGGCAGGTGATCTCGGTGACCGAGGAGTCCATGCCCTCGATGTTGTCGCGACCATAGCCCGTCGAGACGCGCAAGACCACGTCGCCTGCGGCAAGACCCGCCTTTGAGAGCGCCTCGTCCATCGCACGGGCCGCGGCGTCTGCCGCGCGGGCACCGCTTGGCACAATGGCCGTGGCCACAATGTGCCTGTCTGCGTCCATGATCACGACGTCGGTCGAGGTGGAGCCAGAGTCCACGCCCATGACGTAGGCCGCTGCCTTGGGGCCTACGGGTGCGTTGCCTGACGCCGTCGGCGCGGGCTGTACCTGGTGCGCGGCACCGCCGCGGGCCCGCAGGGTTTCGCCAAAGGCCTCGAGTCTTGTGCGCAGCTGGCCCTCGCTCTGCGACGTACCGTCCGTCTCAATCTTGACCATGGGAATCTCGTCCTTCTCCGCAAGGGCCCCGTATTCAAAGCCATAGTAGTCGCAGAACTTCATGGTGTGGTAGACCACGCCCCGCTGGCCGCGCTCGCCCACAAGCTCGCTCCGCTCGGCAATGTCATCCATGCGCATGCAGGGAATCTGGCCGAGAAGCGCCGGTGCGTACCAGTCGAGAAAAGCGTCGAGGGGGTCGGCCGCGGGGGTTGCACCGCCATCGCAGCACACGCCGCAGGCAGGACCCGTAGCCATCCGCGCGAGCTGGGGCGGGGGAGAGACCTTGAGGTGCCGGCTCGTGCAGGTGGCGTTCTCCACTGGCATGCCCACGCCCTTCTCCACCTCGGCGACAAGCGATGCCGAGGCGTGCGCGCCCATGAGCGTCACGCGGTCGTCCGCGCGCGCCACGCCCGTCCCGCAAGCGGCGCATGCCGCACCCACGTCGAACTGCGCGCCGCTGTACGCGGCATAGGCGTCTGCGAGCGCCCGCAGACGACGACGGAAGAGCGCAATCTCCGCAGGCCCTCTCCGGTGCGGCAGGTCGAGCAGGTACAGGAAGTCCATGCGGCCAGAGGCCTGCAGCACGTCGTAGACGCGGCGTACCACGTCGCAGCAGGTCACAAGTACGGCCTCGTGCACGTCGGTCGCCATCATGCGCTCGATGAGGCCCTTGCCGTAGCCGCAGAGGTTGGGATGGGCCAGCGCGTCGGCGTACGCAAAGGAGGCAACGTCCGCCTCGGCGATGCGTGGCGCGGCACCAAACCCCGCGAGGAGCTCGATGGGTGTGTACTTGCACGCGTAGAAGAGTTCGCTATGTTTCTGCTGTTCAGCTGGCATGTCTCTCAGCTTCCTTGCGCTTCTCGACCATCTCGAGGAAGGCCGAGAACCTCGTGGACATCTGGCCCTCCATGCAGTTGGCGCGGTCGCAGGCGTCGCCGTCGAGCACCAGCACGGGCCAGCCGGCGCCCTCGAGCTGCCGGCGGATGAGCTGCGCCGCGCCCGCCGTCTGCTTGCAGCCCCAGTGGCAGAAGAGCACTACGGCATCCGCGCCTGTCTCGCGCGCGAGATGCTCGATGCAGTCCGCCCGGCGCGTCGCCGGGCCGTTGAAGCAGCTGCGCACCAGGCGTTCGGCCATGAACTCATAGGGGCTCGATGCGTCAAACCATGCGTCCCCTGCACTCACGTGCTCGAACATCATGTCCGATGCCACAATCTGCGACGTCTGGCTGGTGTTCACGAGCTCACCTAGAGATTCCAGGAAGTAGGGCGAGACGTGCGCCCACACCAGGTTCACGCCCTCGTACGGGGAGGCGGCGAGAAAGTCGCGCTGCATCTCTCGCGCCAGGTTCTCGCATTCTGGGAGTCCCAGCGAGAGGTGGAGGTCGAGCATCTCCATCATGTCGATGGTCATGGTGTTTGCCAGGTAGCGCCCGCGGCGCGTGGGAAGCGTTGCCGCAAGCTCGTGCATGGTGCGCTCGGAGCATGCGCAGACCTCGCGCAGGCGACCCTCGTCGAGCTTGCGCGAGAACGCGTCCTCCGTGGCGCGGGCAAGCTCTCGCAGCTCGTCTGCCACGTAGAGAGCCGAGTCACGCGAGACGTCGTAGGGGACGTCCACGTACACGTGCGGGACGCCCCAGAAACGGTCCAGGGCCTTGAAGGTGAGGTTGTTGGCGTCGCAGGCAACCGAGCAGCTGGCGAGCATGCGGGGCTTGCCGAGCACGCCCGAGGTTGCCATGCCCATGAGGATGCGGTGGTAGGAGCAGTACGTCTCGGGAATGCCGCGTCCCTCCGCTGCAGAGATGAACGCGCCTTCCGCCTGGGCGCCGCTCGCAAAGGAGGCCACGGCCTCTGCCGTCACGGGGTGCGCCCCCAGCGCATGGAATATCTCGTTGGGGGTGAAGACACTCGTGACCACCGCATTGTCGAAGTCCGCGAGTGCGCCCACCACGGAGTCCATGAAGAGCTGGTAGCCGTGGTTGCCCGAGGGAAGAAGGTCGCCGTAGGGGGCCAGGTGGACCTTGCCGCGCATGGCCTGGAAGCCCAGCATGAGCCAGTTGCGCACAAAGTCCGGGCGCGTCGAGAGGTTCTTCTCGGCCACGCCTCCGTACCAGCCTATGAGGCGCTCGCCTGCCGAGCCGCCCGCCACGTTACACCTCCTCGCTGCCGACGAGTTCGTGCACGGTAAGGTCGAGCCCGGATGCCTCGATGGCCTCACGCGGACCAAAGACGCAGACGCCCGCGGGAGCGGCGGTGGGCTCGAGCGCCGGCGCGAGCGCGCGCACGGCCTCGGCGGTGGTGTCGAGCTCCTGCTGGCGGATGATGTTTCGCCAGTTGGCGGGCCTGCCGTTGAAGCGCTGCATGTCCTGCCTGCGGGCAAGCGCGCGGGGCTTCTCGGGAGCGTCCTGCGTGGCCACGGAGGAGACGATGTAGCCGGAGAGCTCGTCGTCCGTGGGGGTCCAGTTGGCAAGCCACGCGGCGGCGCCGTCGTAGCGCTGGAGCGTGGAGGCAACGTTGGGGTCGCGGAACGACCAGAACCTGCGGATGCCCTCGGTGGTGTGGCTAAAGCCCACGCCGTAGGCGCCGCCCTTCACGCGGACCTCGTTCCAGAGGTAGTCGAAGGAGAGTGCACGTGTTGCCACCTGCCAGGTGCCCAGGGTGCCTGCGTCTGCCGTGGTTGGCGCGGCGGCGCGTGCCACGAAGGAGACGTTAGAGGGGATCACGAAGCCCTCGCGCGCGACCTTGGGGGCGGGGATCTGGAGCCTGTGCTCGCAGACGTTCTCGCCCTGCTCCTCGAGGCCCAGCGTGCCGCCAAGCTCCCAGAAGCGCTTGCGGTCCTCGGTGGGGCCGGTGAAGCTCACCGTGACCTCGTCTGCGGTGAAGATGCGGTCTGCCAGGTTGGGGAGAATCTCCTGGAGTGCCGGGAGCCTGCGGTCCCAGTTGGCAAGCAGGCGCCTGAGGAAGAGGTAGTAGTCGATGCCGCCCATCTGGCTCGATGCCACCGAGGCGGACGAGAAGTAGCTCGTTGCGCGCGCTGCGGCCGCCGCGTGGCCAGAGTTCACGAAGTACTGCTCGAGCGCCACCTTGCGCTGCGTGAGGATGTCGCGCATACGGTTGCCGTCGAGGTAGAGGGTCTTGCCCCAGACCTCCTGCGGGATGCTTGCCAGGGCGTCGACCTTCTCGGAGAGGGCGCTCGCGCTCACCACAAGCATGGGGCGGGCAAACGAGAGGTCGTCGTCGCGGCCGTAGGTCTCGTAGCCAAAGCCGAGGTTGCCAAGGTTTGCCTCGACCAGCGTGTCGAGGTCCGAGGCCGTGTGGAGCTTGGTGTCGAGCTTGCCGAGAAGATCTGTGAGCACGCCCACGTAGGGCAGCTCGGCAAAGCCAACACGCCGCAGGTCAAAGTAGTGATAGACGTAGTCGATGTGGCGAGTGTCAAGCTCGTGGGCGAGGCAGGGGAGTGGCGCCTTTACGTCTGCGACCTCAGGGTCCGGTCGTGCCGGCTCGATGTCCGCGACGGTAAGCGTGGGCAGCGTGGCCAGGGCCTCAGGGGAGTCCGGCGCCTCCTGCTCGGCGCGGAGCGCCTCGACCTCGCGGCGCACGTCCTCGACGTCCTTGTCGCTCATCTGCGCGCGCAGGCGGGCAAGCTCGTCTGCCTCCTCGGCAGCGTCGCCGCCCTCGGTGGGAACGAGCTCGGCCAGTGCGGAGTGAGGGTTCTCGCACACGGTCTCTTTGAGAAGGTTCTCGAACAGGCCGTTGCCCAGGCCATTCTTGAGGTCTGCCAGCGCGTCCTCGTACTGCAGGTAGTCGAAGGGATGGTTGTCGTCGTAGAGCCAGCTCGAGAGCGCCTGCATCGAGAGGGCCACGCCGTCTGTTGCCCAGGAGCCAAAGTCGCGCTCGCGCAGGTTGAACTCCGCCTGGGCAAGCGAGGCCTCGAGCTTGTCGCGCGGGATGCCGTTCTCGGCAAACTCGCGGCAGGAGTCTTCGATGAGCTTGCGGAAGCGGTCTGCCACGTCCGCACGGGCGCCCTTGAGCTGGAAGACCACCTCGGGCTGGGCGACGCCGTCGATGAGCGCAGCCTGGAAGTCGTCGGCAAGGCCGGCGTCGAGGACGCGGCGCTTGAGCGGGGCCTCGTTGGAGCCGCAGAGCGCGTCGAGCAGCACGTCTACGGCGAGCACGCGTTCGCGCTGGTTAGACGTGGCAACAACGTACGCCAAGCCTACGGAGGCGTTGTCGGGGGTGGTTGCCATCTCGACCTTCACCGGGGCGGCGGTGACCGCCGGCTGGAGCGGAAGGGGGTTGGGCTCGCCTGCATTGCGGTTCTCGGCGCCGCTGAAGCGCTTGTCGATAAAGGCAAGCTCGCGGTCTATGTCCATGTCCCCGTAGAGGATGGTGTAGCTGTTGGGCAGGGCGTAGTGGCGGGCATGTGCGTCAAGGAAGCCCTCGTAGGTGAGTGTGGGGATGGCACGTGGCGCGCCGCCGGACTCAAAGCGGTAGGGGCTCTGGGGGAAGAGCGCGCGGGAGAGCGCCAGGCTCAGGACCTCGTCCGGGTCGGAGAGGGCACCCTTCATCTCGTTGAAGACCACGCCGTTGTACGAGAGCGAGCCGTCGTCTGCCGCCTCGAGATGCCAGCCCTCCTGCTCGAAGATGCGATGGCGATGGTAGATGGCTGGATGCAGGACGGCGTCAAGGTAGACGCCCATGAGGTTCTCGAGGTCGGCCGTGTTGGTGGAGGCCACCGGGTACATGGTCTTGTCCGGGAACGTGAGGGCATTCAGGAAGGTCTGCATGGACGTCTTGAGCAGGTTGACGAAGGGCTCCTTCACGGGATAGGCGTCGGAGCCGCAGAGCACGGAGTGCTCGATGATGTGGAAGACGCCCGTGTCGTCAGCGGGCGGCGTCTTGAAGGCGATTGAGAATGACTTGTTGGTGTCGGCGCACGAGATCCACATGGCGCGGGCGCCCGACGCCTGGTGGCGCAGCACGTAGATGGTGCCGGAGACCTCGGGGATGGGTGTCGCGGAGACAACCTCGAAGCCGGCGTGCACGCTGCCGGGGGCGAGGGACGGGTCGGGCGTGAGGAAGTCACGCTGGGGTGTTGCGGTGATGCCTTCGGATGCCATGGTTCCTCCTTGCGGCCTTTGGCCGCCGATATCTTGTTTCGAGAAGAAGCTTAACACGCATGGTATGGTGCCCGCTTTTCCCGGCACGCAGACCCGGGTGCGGCCTCTTGGCCGTTCCGCTGTAGAATCCTGTGAGACAAAGGGACAGTCCCTTTGTCTCATCTGAGAGGGACGGGGAACGTGTAATGGCAGAGGCGCTCGAGGACGGCTCGCGCGACGAGAGGGACAACCACCCCAAGGCGGCTGGTACCGTGCCGCTCAGCGACGAGCAGCGTCGCAAGCGCGTTCTGCGCGGCGTGGCGTGCACGCTTGTGGGCGGCACGTTCTGGGGCATCAACGGCACGGCTTCGAAGCTGCTCATGGATGCGTACGCGGTCGACCCGCTGTGGCTCGCGTGCGTTCGTGAGCTCTCTGCCTGCTGGCTCTTTCTCGCCGCGGCGCGCGTCACCAACAAGGGGCAGGTCACCCGTGCCCTGCACGACCCGCGCTCGCTGGTGGGAATCTTTGGCGTGAGCCTTGGGGCAATTCTTTTCTCGCAGGTGGCCTATCTCGAGGCCATCAGCTGGACCAACTCTGCCACGGCAACGGTGATGCAGAGCCTGGGGATGCTCGCCGTGCTCGCCTACGTGTGCGTGAAGATGCACCGCGGGCCAAAGCGGCGAGAGGTTCTGGGTATCGTGTTTGCCCTGGCAGGTACCTATCTTCTGGCAACGGGCGGCAATCCCGGCCAGCTCAGCCTGCCCTTGGGCGGCCTGGCATGGGGGCTTCTCTGCGCGGCCGCCTCTGCGTGCCTCTCGATTCTGCCCGCCCGACAGCTTGCAAAGTGGGGAAACTTTGTGGTGAACGGGCTGGCGTTTCTCTTCTCGGGCGTCATTCTGCTTGTGGCGTATAGGCCGTGGGAGCACATGCCGCAGCTGGATGTGGCTGCCGTGGCGCTGCTCGCCTTCATGGTGGTTGTGGGGACGTTTGGCGCGTACGCGCTCTACCTGCAGGGCGTGAAGGATGCGGGCTCGATGCGCGCGAGCCTCTTGGGGACGATCGAGCCCCTCACCGCCACGGTGACCTCGGTTTTGTGGTTGGGCACGAGCTTCTCGGTAGCAGACCTTGCGGGCTTTGCGCTGGTGCTTGCGATGGTGTATCTCACGGCATAGGTGGGGGCGGCAGCTGGAAAACCTGCGGCTTAGTAGCGGCGGCCGGAACGGTTCCCCGGTCGTGGCCGCAAAACCTGCGGTTTAATAGCAGTGCCCGAGAAGACCTTCTGGGGGTGCTGGAAAACCTGCGGCTTAATAGCACCTCTTGAAAAAGTCTCAAGTCGTCTACCTGCGGTTTCTTTCGGTGACGCACGAGGCTAACTGCTATTAAGTCGCAGGTTTCGAGAGAGAAGTGCCGACACAAGATGGACGTACGTGCCGACAATAGACGGACGCACGAAGTTAACTGCTATTAAGTCGCAGGTTTCGAGGAATGATTGGCGGAATGGGGGTGCGATAAGGACGCAACCTTGCCCCTGCTCGTTGCGATCTACGCGCCGGTTGCATCGTATGAGGCAAGTAGGGCGTCAAGCCACGCGTCGTCATCCTCGGGCGGAAGCTGAACTCTCGTCCCGCGAATCCCGAGCACCTCGCTGCGGAGCCATGCTCTTCTCTGTCTAAAGTGTGGGGTCTCTTCTGGAATGTCGTGTCCCAGCCATCCGGCCAGCTGATGCAGGATTCCTTCAAAGACGAGAAGGTCGTATACCTCGGGTGAGGTGAGCGTCATCGAACGGATGCCCATCACCTCGTAGCCTTTCATGCGACGCGACGTGTCTGCAGTTCCCTGTCGCCCTCCATGCCAGAGGAACCCGGTTACCTCTACTGCGACTCCGACATCTGGCCAGAAGTAGTCTGGCTTGATCCACGATGAGCCAAACAGTCGCTGAGCAGGTCCACTAACCTCAAGTCTTGAGTTGATAAGGGGTTTGGGAATGCCCGCGCTGCCGTTTACCCTTCCACAGAATACAAGCGCGTACACCTGTGCCTCAAGCGGTGAGGCAAGGCCGTCTGCCGCAAGAGACAATGACCTCCCAAGCAGGCGAGAGCCCCAAGCACTGGGCATGGCGGCAACGTAGGAGCGTATGGTCTCGATGCTGGAGAGCGGTGGAAGGCCATAGACCGTGGTTGGTGCAACGACCCCTGCATTAGAAGAGGAGCTATCTGCTCGCTCAAAGCCTACGTTGGAAAGGCGCTCGTAGAAAGGGACCGCCTCTGGTCGAAGAATTCGGTAGCTACCAACTACTTGGTCTACCAGCAGTGCAAGCTTTGGCCTGCTCAGCGCACGAGCCATCTGCATGAGAGCCATCTCAGGAGGACAGACATAGGGAGTTGCCGCTGCAAGGTTGACGGACGCCAGGTCACTGTAAGGCTGGCCATAGGACCAACCGTGCGGAACGACTTGATGGCTTGGCTTGAGGCCGGGTCTATTGGAGACAATGACGTGAGCGGGCAGGGGAAGTTCCGTGAGGCGCGCTAGTCTGGAACGTCTTTGCTCGAGGGAGGATGTGTTGAGAAGGGCGAGGGATTCAATAGTGCCCCTTACCTCGGGGGTCATGCCCCGTGGCTGCGAGAGCGAATCGCGCCCTAGCCCAAGGAGGTCGTACGCCTCAATGCTCGAGATATGTCCGAGTAGCATCGTCATGTAGACATGATAGCGTCACGCTTGATGGGGGTTGTGGCGTTCCGCCAGAAGGGCGCGTGTGGTGCCTGGGCGCAAAACCTGCGGCTTAATAGCAGTGCCCGAGAAGGTCACGGGCCATCTACCTGCAGTTTCTCTCAGCGACGCATGAGGCTAACTGCTATTAACCCGCAGGTTTCGTGAGAGAAAGGCCGACGAAAGGCCGACGAGAGGCCGACAGCGGACCCGCAGGATGCGGCGTGTCTGGAAGCGCCCCTAGATCATCGCCATGTTGGCTGCGACGGAGGAGTACCACGCCGAAGAGTTGGGCGGGCAGTACTTCTGCGCCATAGAGTAGGTGAGGTAGCCGCCGTAGCCCGAGGCAAGACCGGCGGTGTGTGCATAGATGGCAGTCTCCCAGCTGTCCCAGCTCACGCTGCCCCAACCCCAGGCGTTGTGGGAATAGGCGCAGTAGAGCCCCTTGCTGCTTTCGACGGCCGCAATCGCGGGCGAGAGGCGCGGGTCGATGCCATAGTCCCAAGCCGCGGCGGCGAAGGTGCTGCCGTAGCCGGCAAGCGGGGACCCTGCCAGGTAGGCGTCGATGCGGCCGCTCCACTGGGACACGAAGCTGTCCTTGTCGCTCTGCCAGTCAACGTTCTCGCTCGAGCTGTTCGAGTTGCTGGAATTCCCCGAGTCGCTCGAGGAGTTGCTGGAAGACTGGGGCACTTCGACGGTCGCCGTATTGCCCGACTCGGTCTCGAAGGTCTCGCCCTCGCTTTGCGCCGCCTCCTGAAGTGCGGCCTCGGCCTCGGCCTGCTGCGCGGCCTGCTCCTCCGCCATCTGCTGCTGCAGTGCCTGTCGTGCAGCCACGGCGGAGTCGAGCGCGTCCTGCGCGTTCTGACGCTCGGTCTCGGCCTGGGAGAGCTGGGAGTTGAGGTCTGTCTGCGTGCTTGAGAGCTCGGTCGTAAGGTCGACAAGCGACTGAATCTGGTCGCTGTTGTACGAGGTCACAGAGTCAAGGAACTGGATGGTGGCAAGGAAGTCAAAGAAGTTCTCAGACGAGAGGACCAGCTCGACAAGTCCCTGCGAGCCCTGCTGCATTTTGTACTGGGCACGGATGCTCTGCGCGGCAGCGGCGCGGGCATCGGGAAGCTGGGCCTCAATCTCGGAGATGCGCTGTTGGTTGTCATCGATCTGCTGCTGGAGTTGGGCAACCTTGTCGTTTGCCGCAGTGAGCTCGTCGTTGGTCTGCTCGACCTTTGCCTCGAGGTCATCGAGCGTTTCGCCCAAGGCGATTGCGGGCCTAACTGTGCCAATGCCAATCGCCATCGTGCTGGCGAGGGCAAGTGCGAGGACTCCGTTTCGGGTTGTAGACGAGAGCGACAAAGGTTACCTCCGTGGCCGACGTTGACGGTGCGCCCGTGCACGGACATGCCAAGAGCGCAGCTAGATAACCTTAGCGTGAAAAGTGAGGTATCACGGTTCCTGCAAAAGTCTCAAGTCGTCATATAGGGTTGCGGCCCCTCCGCGCGAGAGGGGCCGCAACAAAAAATACGATAAGTACCTGCGACTTTACAAAGTCACTGAGGATTACCACCGAGCGGAGGAACAAGCTGTGGGATTTCTGTGGGATACCGCGAAGGTACCCAAGAAATCCGTGAGCGGTACGTGATTCGTCGTAGGTGCGTTACTTTACGACGAGCACATCGCAGGTCGTAGAGCGCGTGAGGAAGGTGGAGATAGAGCCGAGAATCGCGTACTTGATGGACGAGAGGCCGCGCGCCCCGCAGATGACAAGGTCGGGCTTGATCACGTCGAGCATGTCATCCTTCAGGGTCTCGCGGATGCGCCCCGCCTTCACGATGACTTTGACGCTCTTGATCTGCGGCTCCGCCTCGGCCTCGGCGATCTGCTCGGCGATGGACTCGCGGAAGTCCTTCTCGAGCGAGGGGATGAGGTCGACGGGATAGGTTCCCGCGGTCTCGAGCGCGGTGGAGTCAATCACGTGGCCAATGTAGAGCTCCGCGTTGTCGTTCGCCGCCATTACGATGGCGCGGTGGAGCACCTTGGACTGGCGTTCCGTTCCGTCAAGCGACACAAAGATCTTGTCGTACCCGAGGTCCTGGTAGGTCTGGTTTGTCTCTGCCATGGCGTCCTCCCTTGTGTGCGAGCCGGGGACAACGCCCATGCGTTGCCCTACGGCATGGTTCTACCCGCTTGGACACCCAAGTGGACGAGAAAGGCGCGGGATGTGCGTCCCGCGCCCCTGAACGGCACTACCCTACGCAACCGTGTCCACAAAGCCAACGCGGTAGGTCTTGAACACCACGGCGCCCTCGTCCTGCGTGGCATCGAGGTCGACGTCGCCCCAGATGCCAAAGTCATGGTCGTCGTCGGAGTCGCGGAAGACCTGGTGGACGTGCCAGACGTGGTCTGTCTTCTCGTCCTTCTCGTCGATGTCGAGGTAGGCAGAGGAGCGAGCGTCAGCGTCCAAGAGGATCTGCTCGTGCTCAGCATGGAAGGCGTCGAGCGCCTGCTGCCACACGACCGAGCGGTAGCCCCAATCTGCGTCGAGGTCACCCAGTTCCTCGACCTTGCCCAGCGCCGCCAGGCGCACCCGGGCGAAGAGGGCGTTTCGCACAAGCAGGGTGAGGCCGCGCCTGTCATGGACGACCTCGTCCACGCTGGGCGCGGCAACCGCGGCGCCATCCTCGGTGCCGGCGCCCTCCCACTCGTCCACGAGCGAGGAGTCCGTGGTACGCACGACCAGCCTGAGCCAGGTCACGATATCATCCAGGCGCTCGTCGCGCTTCTCGGCGGGCACCGTGCGGTCAAGCACGCGGTAGGCGTCGGAGAGGTAGCGCAGGAGCGTGCCCTCCGAGCGGGCGATCTTGTAGCGGCCAATGTAGGTCTTGAAGTCGCTTGCCGTCTCGACCATGTCGCGCAGGACGCTCTTGGGCCGCAGGCAGTAGTCGCTTGCCCAGGGGACCTTCTCGCAGTACTCCGCAAAGGCGGCGCCGAGCAGGTCCTCGAGCGGCTTGGGGTAGGTGACCTCCTGCGCGCGCTCCATGCGCTCCTCGTACTCGATGCCCTCGGCCTTCATTGCCGCGATGGCGGCACCACGTGCCTCGCGCTCCTGGGCGCGCAGGATCTGCGGCGGGTCCTCAAGCGTGGCCTCTACCATCGAGATGAGGTCGAGCGCGTAGGTCTCGCTCTCCGGGTCCAGAAGCTCAATGGCGGCGAGAAGGAAGGGCGAGAGGGGCTGGTCAAGCGCAAAGTCCTCCGGTAGGTCAACGGTGAGCAGGTAGGAGGTGGTGCCATCCTCCTCCTCACGGCGTTCGACCACGCCGGCGTCGATGAGCGTGGCAAAGACCTCGTCGGTGCGCTGCGAGAGCTCGGCCTTCTCCTCCGGCGTCTGGGCGGAGTCCTCGATGAGCTTGTGCGTGCGTGCCCAGGCGTCCCCGCCCTGCTCGATCTCGGCAAGCACCATGGAGTGCGTGATACGCAGGCGCGGGCGGAGCTTCTCGGGCTCTGCCGCAATGAGGCGCTCGAACGTCTGCTTGTTCCAGCCCACAAAGTCCGAGGGCGGCGTCTTCACCTTGATCTTGCGGGCGCGCTTGGGGTCTCCACCTGCCTTGGCCAGCGCCTTTGCGCGCTCGATGTCGTACTCGGTTGCCTCGGCAATGACGCGCCCCTCGGTGTCAAAGCCGGCGCGGCCAGCGCGTCCCGCGATCTGGTGGAACTCGCGTGCGTTGAGACGGCGCATGCGCCGGCCATCGAACTTGGTGAGCTGGGTGAGAAGCACGGTGTGGATGGGGACGTTGATGCCCACGCCCAGTGTGTCTGTGCCGCAGATTACGGGCAGGAGGCCCTGCTGCGCGAGCTTCTCCACCAGCAGGCGGTAGCGCGGCAGCATACCGGCGTGGTGCACGCCCACGCCCGTGAGGATGAGCCGCTTCAGGGTCTTGCCAAACGTGGCGGTGAAGCGCACCCCCTTGACGACGTCCTTCAGGGCCTCGCGCTGCTCCTTCGACGAGACGCCGTAGCTCGAGAGGGCCTGCGCGCTCTTGAGGGCAGCCTCCTGTGAGAAGTGAACAATGTAGAGAGGCGCGTCGCCGTCACGCAGGGCCAGCTCGACCGTGCCCTCGAGCGGGGTTTCCACGAACTCGTAGGAGAGGGGCACCGGCCGGGGGGCGTCGAGCACCTTGTCGACGGCGCGTCCGGTGTGCTCCTCGAGCGCGTTGGCGATGTCAGTGACGTCGCCCAGCGTGGCGGACATGAGCAGGAACTGCGTGTGGGGTAGCGCCAGCAGCGGCACCTGCCAGGCCCAGCCGCGGTCGCGGTCGCTGTAGAAGTGGAACTCGTCCATGGCCACGCAGCCAATGTCCGCGTGCTCGCCAAAGCGCAGCGCGTCCTGCGCCAGGATCTCGGCCGTGCAGCAGATGACGGGCGCCTCGCTGTTTATCACCACGTCGCCCGTGATCATGCCCACGTTGTCCTTGCCGAGAAGGTCCACCAGGTTGAAGAACTTCTCGCTGACCAGCGCCTTAATGGGTGCCGTGTAGTAGGCGCGACGGTTGGTGCAGTTGGCTATGAAGAGCAAGCCCACGGCGACCATGCTCTTGCCCGAGCCCGTGGGGGTGCCCAAGATCACGTGGTCGCCGGACGCCAGGTCGAGAAGGGCCTCCTCTTGGTGGTCCCAGAGCTGCATGCCGCGCGACTCGACCCAACCGAGGAAGAGCTCGAGGGCGTCCTCGGCGGGGATGTTTGGATACGTCTCGTCATCCGGCCAGGGGATGAGGCGCCCCAGCGAGCCCGGGCCATTGGGGCCAAGGTCAACGGGGGTGGGCTCGGAGGCACCTCCGGCAGCGGCGGCGCTCATCGCTCGTCTCCCGAGCAGGGCTCTGCACCGCCGGCAAGCTCGGCGCGCACCACGTCCTGGAGATGGCGCTCGGCTGCCGCCGTTGCCTCGGCGTCACCCGAGCGCTTTGCCTTTCGGTAGGCGGCCATCGCCTGGGCAAACGGTCCCTCCACAAGGCTGCCTGCGTCATCCTTCTCGTCTTGCGGGGCACCTTTGCGCGGCGCCTCTGCGGGCACGTCGAAGGCCGTCCTTGCCCCGTTCGCCTCGAGCTGCTCGCGCAGCTGCTCCGCGAGCTTCATGTCGCTCTGGTCCATGCTGTCCTCCTCGGCCTGCGCGGCCGGTGTTCTCGCTATCTTGTGGTGCCCTTTGTGGGCGCGTCTGCAGCGTGGAGCTTGGTGGTCTCGCGTCGCGCCCACGCGGGCCTGTTCAGTATTGCACGTCCGATGCCTGCAAGGTCGCAGGCGCCCTGCTCGAGGAGGGACTCCGCCTGGACGCCCGTCTTGATGCCGCCCGCCAGAAGCACCGGTACGCCAACGGATGCGCGGATGGGCGCCGAGGAGTCCGCAAACCAGCCGGGGGTGTCCTCGTGGCCGGGCCTGCCGTAGTAGCACATTCCGCCGGAGACGGAGATGAGGCTCGCGCCTGTCGCCTCGACCATGCGCGCGAGCGCCACGGCGTCGTCGATGGTGTTGCCGCCGGGAATATAGTCGCAGCCGCCCAGCCGTACGGAGACCGGGTAGCCTGAGGGCAGCTCTGCTCGCACGGCCTGGAGCACCTCCACAAGGAGCCGCGCGCGGTTCTCAAGCGAGCCGCCAAAGGCGTCCGTCCGGAGGTTGGTGAGGGGCGAGAGGAACTGGTTTAGCAGGTACCCGTGGGCAGCGTGTATCTCGACGCCGTCGAAGCCAGCCGCGTGGGCGCGCCGTGCCGCTGCCGAGAAGAGCTCTGGCACGCGCGCGATGTCGTCTGCACTCATGGCTCGGGGGAGAGGGTGGCCCACCTTGGCACCCGGGCAGGTGACGGCCGAGGGTGCCAGCGGCTGCGAGCCCGTGAGCCCCTCGGTTGCCGCCGAGCCGGCGTGAGAGAGCTGCACAAAGACTGGGGTTCCCTGGTCGTGGACGGCTTCTACCTCGCGCTTGAGACCCTCGATGTCCTCGTCATGCGCGATGGACGCCTGGTGCGCGGTCGCGCGACCCTCCTCGCAGACAAAGTGATGGCCGCATTCGACGAGGCCCAGGTAGCCGCCACGCGCTCGTGCGGCGTAGTGGTCGCAGAGCGCCTGGGTCACCTGGCCGCGCAAGCTTGCCTTCCTCGTGGCAACAGGCACCATGACCAGGCGGTTCTTAAGCACCAGATTTCCAACGGCAAGCGGCTGGTCAAAGATCACGCCTCTTCGCCTCCCGCTGCGGGAGCCCAGGCCACCGCCGTTGCCAACGCGACGCCGGCCTCGTTGGTGATGGAGATGCGCGGCGGCTCGATGCCGTGTGCGGCAAGGACGCCTGCCAGGCACCCGCGGACCGTGCATACCGGTGCGCCGGAGGTGGCATCGAGGGTCTCCAGCTCCAAGGGATTGATTGCCGTGCCCGGGGGAAGAAGCTGGGCCAGGGCGTCTGTTGCCGCACCCTTGGCGGCAAGGTGGCCTGCCACGTACTCTGAGGTGTTCTCGCGCGCGTTGGCCTGCGCAAGTTCCGCAGGCGTTAGCAGCTGGGAGAGGGGATTGCTTGCGCTGGCGAGAAGGCCTTGTACTTCGGCAATACGCATGAGCTGCGTTCCCGTGGCGTGTGTTCCCCTGTCCATGCGGCTCCCAGTAACTGTTTGTGTTGCTTTCCAGCCTAGAGTAGCGCGGTCGGGAACTGGTTGCGCCGCGAAGCGGAGACTATGGGCTTGCCTTCTCAATTGCCGTGAGGTGGCTTTTGGCTGTCCCAGACTTCCTGCAGGATGCGCTGGGGAGTGGTGCCCAGCGCATCCGCATATGCATAGACTTCGCCCAGGTGAAGCGAACGCTCGCCAGATTCGAACTTAGAGATCATCGACTGGTTGATGCCAAGACGAGCCGCGACCTGCTCTTGCTTCAGGTCGGACTCTATCCTCAGCTTACGGAGGACCTTCCCCACTAGTCTGTCGGCAATCTCGTACATGCGTCGGAATTTAGACCCGAGCGCCAAACATTCAAAAATGGAATATCCTGGTGTTTACCAGGGAAACAACGATATGTGGCGGTGATACCTTGGAAAGTCCACAAGATGCATTGCGTGGCTGTGCAGATATCGCCAGGGCGCTTGCCCTTCAGGCGGCAAGCGGCTCGGTCTCGCCAGAGTCGCTCGACCTTCTCGCCGACAAAGTCGATGAGGCGGCGCGGCTGATCGACGGGGAGCGCATTGAGCGCTGGGTTGAGGTCATACGCGATGCCGATGGAGTTGAACGAGAGATCCACGAGGGCAGGGCGTAGGTGCTTCGGCGCACAAGCGGACGCGGAGCTACATCCCGTAGTCAAAGAAGGACGAGACATGCACCGTGACGCAGTCCGTCTCTTGGTCAACGAGGTCCAACGTCTTGACTGTGTCCTCCACGATGGCAACTCGGCGCTCGGGGATTTCCAGCTTTCGAGCTAGCTGACGGAGAAAGTCGACCTTCTCTGCCTTCCGCGCCACAGTAACCACGTGGCTGGGCGCAAGACCGTAGCAGCGAGTGACAAAGGCGCGCTTGCCGGGAGCTTCGACGTCGCTTGCCTGTGAGCAGGCCCACACGCGATCGGCGCCCTTGTCCTTAATGAAACGTTGAATTTGCGGAACCGGGCGCGAACTGGCGTATGGGTCGTGCGTCCGGACGTAGTCCTCCCAGTCTTCGTCGGGACAGGCGCTGTGAGAGAGATTGCCAAATTCGTAGACCGCAAGGACGCCGTCGATGTCGAAGATTACGGCGGTCTGCGGCTCTAGCAGGTACTCCATGAGCCTGGTCAAGGCGTTCTCCTCTCGTCAGCGGGGTTTGCGACGGCCCCCTATCCTGCATCTGTGCTCCGGGGTTCATCCAAATCCCCGGAGTTTACCGTTGCCCACGGGGTTTCTCGTTGCCCACGGAGTCTATCGTAACCCCGGAGTTTAGCTCCTTTTCTTAAACGCGATACTCGTCAACTGGGCAAACGTGGCGGTCGTTTAAGAAAAGGAGCTATTCTCCGCAGAGGGGCGTGGGGCGGTGCCGGTGACGGGAGCGGTGCCGGTGACGGGGCCATCACCCGTCGCTCCCCGGTGTTGCCCCGTTTCCCGGCGTGCCCTTGCCAATTGGTGCAAGTTTCGAATAGCTGACATTCCCTTGTCCCGGCGGGTAGACTCTCCTATGGAATGCATTTCGCTAACGCCCCGCGGGGCAGGAAAGAAGGTTGTCATGGCACTCGACAAGAAGGTCGGCGACACCCTTAACGCCCAGATCAACAAGGAGCTCTACTCGGCATACCTCTACCTCACGTTTGCCGACTACTACGAGGACCGCGGCCTCAAGGGGTTCGCTAACTGGTACATGGTGCAGGTGCAGGAGGAGGTTGCCCACGCCAAGATTCTCCGCCGCTACCTACTGGACAATGACTACCAGGTCAAGATGGCGGCCATCGCCGAGCCCGACAAGACCTTCACCAACGACCTTGCGCCGCTGCAGGCTGGCCTCGAGCACGAGCGCTACATCACGGCCGCAATCAACGAGTGCTACCAGGCCGCCTACGACGTTCACGACTTCCGCACCATGCAGCTGCTCGACTGGTTCGTGAAGGAGCAGGGCGAGGAGGAGACCAACGCCTCCGACATGATCAAGAACATGGAGCTCTTTGGCTCCGACCCCAAGGGCCTCTACGACCTGGATCGCGAGTACCAGGCCCGCACCTTTGTTGCCCCCACAATGCCCATGTAAGTCTCTGCAATACAACCAGAGCCGAGAAGCGCGGCGGCCCCAAGCGGGTCGCCGCGTCTTTTATTATGAGCTGAGCATTGTCAAGAGGCAAAACGGTCCAGGTCGCTCGGTAGCTAGCCGAGCGGCCTGGACTTCGTATCTGTACCTGGAGAGTTCGTCCTTTGGGGCGCGTGTCTTACCGACGCTCGTATCTGCACTTTATTATTCGCGGGTCGGAACCGCACTACGTTGCTACGGCTGGGGGCCTCCGGTCACGTCTGACGGTTTTCTGCGCGGGCATGGCCTTGCGGCCGCCCAAAAAGGCGACTTGAGTGGCCACCCAACGGCCTCGGTTGCGGGACGCCTTCCAGGGTCAGACCCATTTGGGGCCAAGGGCCATGGCGGGGCCTAGCCCTCGGCCATCCTCCCCAGCGCCCACACCCAGCCCGCCATCTCGCGCGCGGTGGCGCAGTTCGCGACGGCGGGCTTCTTGCCGGCCCCCTCGAGGGCGAGCCGCCTCTCCTTGAGGCGACGGTTCCCCTTGGTGGCGTGGCGCCTTGCCTCGGGGGACACCACCTGTCCCCTGGCAAGCCCCTTCGGGTCGCGGCCGGCCGTGGGGACATGCCAGGCCGCCTCTATCAGGAGCCGCCTCACGTGGGCGTTCCCCGCCTTGGTGACCCCGCCCCTCGAGACGGTCTCGCCGCTCGAGTGCTCGGAGGGCGCGGGGCCCGTCCAGGCCTCCATGCCGGAGGCGCTCCTGAAGCGGGAGAAGTCGCCTATCTCGACCACGAGGGCATGCGCCGTGACCACGTCTATCCCCCTGAGGCACCTGATCGCGTCTGCGGCCGGCTTCCACCGTGGCCCGCCCGCGGACCGGGCGACCCTCCTCTCGAGGTCGCCCTTTGCCTCCGTGCACCTCCTCACGCAGTCGCGGTAGTACTCGTAGGCCGACGCGTCACCCTCCTGCCCGAAGCTGATCTTGTCGAGCCAGCGGGCGTGCGCCGCCGTCCAGGCGCCCCTCCTTGCGCCCGCGGGGGTGAGCTCGTCGTACACGTACCCGTGCCTCAGCAGGAACTTCGAGAGCCTCTGCCGGGCCCGCTGCAGGTCACGCCTGGCGTCCTCGAGGGCGCGCGAGAGGTCTCGGGCCGCCTCGCGCTCCTCGTCTGGCACCCACGCCTCGGTGATGTTCCTCGTCGCGAGGAGGCGCGCCAGGAACTCGGCGTCCCTGCGGTCGGTCTTCCTGCCCCTGTCGGCGGGTGGCCTCAGCATCTTGGAGGAGGCGCCGACGACGCAATCGACGCCCAGGGCCCTGAGCTCGCGGGCGAGATGCCAGCCGGTCGGGCCCGACTCGTAGACGCACGGGGGGCTGTCGAACGCAAGGGCCCATTCGGCGAGAGCCCCCGCCTCCGCACCGAACCTCCCCTCCGTGACCTCTCCCGTGAGGGGGTCGAGGGCGCAGGCGCTGACGCTTCTCGCGTGGACGTCAAGGCCGACGAACGTGCCATACTTCTTCATGGGAGCCCCTCTCTCTGCGTTGTGGCAACAGGCCACGGTTGGCGGTACAACCATTGTCGCCCGACCCACGGAGCTGCAGCATGTGAGGGGCTCAATGCTCAGCTCATAGTGTTTTATGCCACGCACCCCCTGGGCTGCGGCTTGTTGACGTTTTATGCCACGCACCCCCTGGGCTGCGGCTTGTTGACGTTTTTCGCAAACTGTTTGTTGCCACACATTCTCTTCACATCCTATTATTGGCTCGTTCGTTGACATGGTGTCAACAAAGGAGGTGGAGTCGATGCGCGGCGAGATTGCAGAGACGCGGCGCGAGCAGATCATTGCCGCTGCTCGCTCCCTCTACGAGGAGAAGGGAATCGACCGCACCTCGGTAAAGGACATCGCCGATCGAGTGGGAATCACGCGCAGCCTCTTCTATCACTACTTCTCGAGTCGCGATGAGGTGACTGACGCCATTCTCGACGCCTATGTCGACACCTTTGTGGCTGCCGTGCGCGAGTGGAACGCGCAGCGTGTGCGCGGGGACGTTGCCGGCGCCCTCAAGACTTGCGTCGCCATGCTTCGACGCCACCTCTTTGACGAGGACAGCTTTAGGACCGATCTTCTCAAGAGCCAGAACGCCCTGCTCTACCAGCGCTTTTCTCAAGAGCCAGAACGCCCTGCTCTACCAGCGCTTTAGTCAGCAGACGGCCCACACTCTTGCCGAGTACCTCACCCGTACCACCGTCACCGAGTACGCAAGGTACCACCGCGTGGAGATACGCCATCCCTACGAGGAGTTCTACCTGCTCATCATTGGCCTCATGAGCTACATGAGGACCCACCCCGACGCCTCGGACGAGCTTGTTGCCGACCTCATCGCCGACACGCTCCACCTCGACCTTGGCTCCCAACAGGACTAGCCGCGCCACGGCGCGACGGTAGCGTTTCCCCAAAGACAGCAAGAGAGAGGAAGTGCCATGTTGTTCGACCACAGCGCCAATCTGCCGTTCCAGCTCCTGGGGTGGGTGATGGTCTTCGTTGGGCTCATCGTGCTCAACGAGTTCGCCCGCAGGTCCAAGGTTGGGGGCCTCATCATGTTCGGCGTGCTGCCCGTGGCCATGACCATCTACTGCATTGCCATTGCCGTGGGCGTGGCGCAGGGCCAGGACTGGGCGCTCACCAATCCCACTCACATCTACCAGAACAGCTGGTTCCACTACGCAAAGGTGTACGCCGCACTTGCCGGCTGCATTGGCTTCATGATTATCAAGTACCAGTGGGGAAGCCTTGGTCGCGCCCACTGGTTCCGCGCCTTCCCGTTTGCGATTGTGGCAATCAACATCCTCATTGCCGTATGCTCCGACTTCGAGAGCGCCTACCACTTCTTTGCACCCGGTCAGAGCACGTGGGTGACCTCAGAGGGCGCGACGCAGCTCGCGGGCTGGAACAACGTCTTCAACGGCATCGCCGGCATCATCAACATCTTCTGCATGACGGCCTGGTGGAACGTCTACTCTTCCAAGGACGGGCGAGACATGCTCTGGCCCGACATGACCTGGGTCTTCATTGGTGCCTACGACATCTGGAACTTCTGCTACACCTACAACTGCCTGCCGCACCACGCCCTGGTACTGCGGCCTCGCGCTGCTCCTTGCCCCCACGGTGGCAAACGCGCTCTGGAACAAGGGCGGCTGGATCCAGAACCGCGCCAACACGCTTGCCATCTGGTGCATGTTCGCGCAGGTCTTCCCCGCGTTCCAGGAGGAGTCCGTCTTCGTGACGCACTCCACGCTCAACCCCACCACGGCGACCGTGGTCTCTGTGATCGCGCTCGTGGCCAACGTGGCTGCCATCTGCTACATTGCCTACCGTGCCAAGAAGCTGGGTGTCAACCCCTACAAGCAGGACGTCTTTGTGGGCACCCGCGACTTCGAGGAGGCCACGGCCCGTCGCGCCGACCTGGCCGCGTAGTCTATTCTCGCGCTGACAACCTCACAGGGTTAGGACAGGTGGGTCCCCGCTTCGGTGGGGCCCATTCTTCTGGTATGGGGACGCTAATGTCTACCGTGGTCGCCTCGTCTGCAGTTCCCACCACCACGACGCCTCCATAGTGCTCAACAATGGTGCGGACAAGTGCGGCATCTGCGCTATTGATGTGCTGCGTCCTCTGAGTGCCAATCGCGCCTCTCGGGTGCTCCAAGTGTATTGAAGCGAGCCCACCGCTTTTTCTCACGACAAGCGAGATGGACCTAGCTGTCGCCGGCAGCGTGGACACCTCGTCAACAGCAGCGTCGAGCAACGTGATGGCAAGGGTGTAGACGTCAGCCGGCTGCATGAACAAGATCGCGGCACCATCGGCGATGCACCCAAGTGTGATTCCTCGCTCGCGACAATGTAGCGCCTCCTCAGCGCATGCCGTGTCGAGGGCATCGTTTCCAGTCCTCAACATACAGCCTAGCGTCTCAAGCTCTCCCGCCAGCTCCTCGAGCCGCGCCTGCGTAGCCTCGTCCCCCTTGGATGCAAGGCCGCTCATCTCGTGGAGCAGGTCGTGGCAAATGCTGCTGATTCTCGCCATGGCATTACGACTCGTCTCGTAGTGACGCGCATGGCTCTGCACGATGGCATCCATTGCGGCAGTCTCAATTTCGAGCGAGCGCCTGTAGATCATCTGGTATTCCAGGTACAGGAGCGTCAGACACACAAGCACGTGCGCCAGCGTCATGATGAGATGGGCGGGCATGTTGGGGAACGTCGTGTTCTTAAGCACGATGTCGGAGGCAATACACACCACCGTTACCATGGCAACGATGATGGACATGCTTGCGTTGCCCATGACAGAAGGTGAGAAGTTCGCCGTCTTTCGTCCCAGCGAATAGCGAACGACGACAAGTACGATGGCCTGGATAATGATGGAGTTCCAGTACCAGAACGAGTTGTCGGGAGTGAACATGCCCCCGCTCACGACAATCCCCAAAAACTCGCTCAACCTCGACGAAAGGTTTTGGAGCAGGTATCCCGTTGCCGAGCAGGCGGCGGTTGCCCAAAGCGACGCATCAAACGGGATTCTCAGCGCAAAGGCTGCTATCAGCACAAGTGCCGAAAAGGCCACAAGCTGCGAAATTGGCTGGTACGTGGTAGAGAGCTCAGGCCTCACCGCATAGCAGAACCAGATGGCAGCAGCGCAGACGATTGTAGTTGCCGCCAGCAGGCCGCACATCCTTGCGGCAAAGTGATCGCGGCGGGGGAGAACCGAAGCCATGACCACAATCGAGACAACCATGCGGGCTACGGCGACGGTGATTCCGGTCCAGGCGGGCATGGCTAGACGCTTCTTCCCAGATAGCGGGCAATCTCCTCTAGCGCAGGCTTCCTTTTGCCACGACTTACGGGCAGCGTCTCCCCGCTGGTCAGCCGTATCGCAGAGCTTTGTACAGTGCGGATGTAGGCCATGTTCACCAGACACCCGCTTGAGATGCGCACGAACCTGCCAGACGGGAGCCTTGAGGAGAGCTTTGCCAGGCTCTCGTGGTCAACGACCGTGTCATCCTGGGAGGAAAGGTGAATGACGGCATTGTGACCGCTCGTCGTGATGTGGGAGATGTCCGAGATGGGCAGCACGTGCGTCTCGCGCGATGTTCCCACGGCCACGGTCTCATTGGCGTTTCTCTGCACGACCCGCAGCGCCTTGCGCATGCGCATCTTGAAGTCGCCGTAGCGCACGGGCTTCACAATGAAGTCGAGGGCGTCAACCTCATAGCCGCGCAGGGCATACTGCGCGTTGCTGGTGATGAAGATGATGGGCGTCTGGGTGTCGTAGGTCCTGAGGAGACCTGCTGCCTCAAGACCGTTCGTGAGCGGAAGTCCAATATCAAGAAATATCAGGTCTATGGGGCTCGCCACCTTCATGAGCCCAAGGGCGTCTCGCTCCCAAACAATATCAATATCGATATCATCTTCCCGGCTAAAACGCATGATGCAGTCACGCAGCGCACCCGCCGCGTTCTGCTCGTCCTCAACGACGAGTACCCTCAGCACTACTGCCTCCCAACAGAAGTCTCCCTGTTCAAAGTATAGGTTTGCTGCTTTTCTACTTTGTTGCCGTCCGCCGAGCAGCGGTGCAGATTCTGCTGCGTCGCATGCCTGTTCTGCATGGCGCGACTCTGTGGCTTTCTGCGTTGGATACGTTTGCCTCACAAGACCCGCCGAGGTTGGCGGGCAGGGAAACGAGGGAAGGAAGACACATGAGCGGAAGCACGACGCGCAGAGGTTTCTTGGGCGGGGCAACCGTTGCCAGCATGATTGCACTTGCCGGCTGCTCCACCTCGGGGGGCACAACGGAGGAGAAGGACGTCCTGGCTGCCCCAGCCAGCGACACGTATCCCATCGACCCGGAGGAGTTTGGCTCCGGCACCCCCAAGTACACCACGGAAGACGTCGAGGACGGCTGGACCAAGGTTACCCAGGAGGGTGGCCCCACCCTTGGCTACACCCCCAACAACGGCCTCGACCTTATCCAGGTAGACGGGTACGCGTTCAAGGACCTCAACCGCAACGGCAAGCTTGACCTCTGGGAGGACTGGCGCCAGACGCCGGAGGACCGTGCCGCAGCGCTCTCCCAGGAGTTGCCCCTCGAGTTCTGCGAGGGACTCATCATCCACGACACCACCAACAGCCTCAACGAGGACGCGACGGACGCGGTGGTGAACACGGACGACGGTGACCAGAGCGAGCTTGACCGCATTAGGAACTGCCACTTCAGGACCATTCTCGACCGCTCCATCCAGTCTGGCTCCGGTACCGTTAACGCTCACGACCACGCTCAGTGGGTCAACATCGCCCAGGCTGCCGCCGAGGCGGAAGACTACGGCGTTCCCTGCACCTTCACAACGGACCCCTCGGGCCTCATGGCGACGGGCTGGCCAACCAACAACCTTGCCTATGCTGCCACCTTCGACCCCGACTACGTCAAGCAGGTCTGGAACCTCCAGTCCAAGCAGTACCGTGCGGAGGGCGTGCACATGCTGCTGGGACCGCAGTTCGACGTGGCGACCGAGCCTCGCTGGACGCGCGTGAGCGGTACCTTTGGCGAGGACCCCGCGCTCGTCCGCGACATGGGCAAGGCGGTTGTGGACGGCTGCCAGTCCACGTATGACGATAACGGCGAGGACCAGGGCTGGGGCACGGAGTCCATCCTCTGTATGGCCAAGCACTGGCCTGGTGACGGCACCGGTGAGGCGGGCAGGGAGTCTCACAGCGCTGCTGGCGAGTACACCGTCTACCCCGATGGCAACTTCAACACGCAGCTCGTGGGCTTCCTCGACGGCGCGTTCAAGCTTGATGGCAAGACCGAGAAAGTTGCCGGCATCATGGGCTCGTACTCTGTAGCGTACTCCGATGACGGCGAGTACGGCGATCTTGTTGGCACGGCCTACAGCGAGTGGAAGCTCAAGCTCCTGCGCGAGACCTACGGCTATGACGGAACCGTCTGCACCGACTGGAACGTTGCGGGCAGGTCTGGCTGGGGCGTCAGCGACATCGAGGAGAACGACCGCTACTCGCACATCCTGCAGTGCGGAAACGACACCATCGGTGGAGACAGCCCCGAGCCGTCTGCCAACTACAAGCCCGGTTGCGAGCAGCTCCTCAAGGACGTGGGCGACGAGGAGGGCGAGAAGATCCTGCGCGAGGCCGCCCGCCACGTCCTGGCCGATCACTTCAAGGTTGGCGTCTTCGAGAATGGCTATGTTGACTCGTCTGACATCACGGAACTCTACGAGGGCGACGATGCCACCAACGCAAACCTCGAGTGCCAGCTCAAGTCCATCGTGATGCTCAAGAACAAGGGTGGCGTGATTGCCGAGAACGGCTTTGGTGATTCTCCCAAGGTCTACATCCCCATGACGTACACGCCCTCCTCATCGAAGTTTATGGGCGGGGTTACCACTACCACGCCGGGCTCCTGGGGCCTGCCCTTCAAGGTCCAGGCCGTCCCCGACTACCTTACCGTGGTGACGGACACGCTGGCAGACCCGTCCGCCGCTGATGGCGGCTACGCGTACGAGGACAGGAGCGCCCCCACGGCCGACCAGGTTGCCGACTGCGACTTTGCCATCGTCTTTATCGATAACCCGCAGTATTCCGATAACTCAAAGACCGATGGCGACCAGACGACCTTCCTTCCCATCACGCTGCAGTACGGCGACTACGTTGCCGATGGCCCCAACGTGCGCACGCAGTCCGTCTCCAACGTGGCGCTCGACGGCATGCCTGCCAACCGCAGCTACTACGGCCAGAAGAACACCGCATCCAACGCAAGGGATATCGACATCATCCTCGAGACGGCCCAGCTCATGGCCGGGAAGCCCGTCATCGTGGCTGTGAACACCACCAACCCGATGGTCTTCTCCGAGTTCGAGAGTCAGGTCGACGCAATTCTCGTTGGCTTTGGCACGCGTGACCTCTCGTTCTTCGACATCGCCTGCGGCAAGACCGAGCCCACGGGTCTGCTGCCCATCCAGATGCCAAAGGATATGGACACCGTCGAGGCCCAGGCGGAGGATACGCCGCGCGACATGACCGCCTACACCGACTCCGAGGGCAACACCTATGACTTTGCCTTTGGCATGAACTGGTCCGGCGTCATCGACGATGACAGGGTGAAGACCTACAAGGTTTCGCCGATCCTCACGCCCGAGAACCTCAAGCAGTCGTAACCGGGCTGGCTGCTAAAAGGCTCAGGTCACTCGCAACGCATGCGGGGCGCCAGCTTGTGCTGACGCCCCGCGTTTCTGTGCCGCGTGAAGCGGCGCTTGTATCCGCGCGCTACTTTACGCCGTACTTCTCGTAGTACTCGTCAATGGCGGCCTTGAGCTCTGGCGTAATGACGGTGCCGTCGAGTGCCTCGACGACCTCGGCCATGGTCACAATGCTTGCGACAGGGAAGCCGTAGCGCTCCTGGATCTCCTCCTGGGCGCTCACCTTGCCGCCCTTGCCCACCTCCATGCGGTTGAGCGAGACGATAAGGCCCTTGACCTCGACCGCGGCCGCGCCGGTCACGATGGGGTAGGTCTCGTCGATGGACTTGCCGGAGGTGGTGACGTCCTCGATCATAACCACGCGGTCGCCGTCCATAAGCTCGCTTCCAAGGAGGTTGCCCTTGTCGGCACCGTGGTCCTTGACCTCCTTGCGGTTGGAGCAGTAGCGCACCTCCTTGCCGTAGAGGTCGTGAAAGGCGATGGCGCAGGAGACCGCCAGGGGGATGCCCTTGTAGGCGGGCCCAAAGAGCACGTCGAAGTCCAGGCCAAAGTTGTCGTGGATGGCGTGGGCATAGAACTCGCCCAGGCGCTTGAGCTGTGAGCCTGTGACGTAGGCGCCCGCATTCATGAAGAACGGCGACTTCCTGCCGCTGTTGAGGGTGAACTCGCCAAACTTGAGCACCTTGCTCTCGACCATGAAGTCGATGAACTGGCGCTTGTACTCCTCCATTGACGTCTCCTCTCGGTGGTGACGATCGTCTCGCAAGAGATTCTACGCGACTACGGGCGAACGGGAACCACGGTGGGACCAAGAAGGTCTGCAGACTTCTCCAGCGCGTGCACTATGCGCGAGAAGCCCTCAAGGTCTGCTGCCGAGAAGCGCGCGGGGACAGGGCTGTCGCAGTCGAGGACGCCCCAGACGGTGGTGCTGCCGTCAGCGGCGGTTACGTGGATGGGCACCACGAGTTCCGAGCGCGAAGCGGCATCACAGGCAATGTGGCCTGGGAATGCATGGACGTCGGGCACAAGCTGGGGCTTGTTTGTCTCGACGGCCCTTCCGCAGACGCCGGCACCATAGGGGATGCTCACGCATGCGGGGCGTCCCCAGAAGGGGCCAAGGACAAGGTCCTGCTTGCCTGTGGGACCTGCGACGGCCACGTAGAAGCCCACCCAGTTGATGCTTGGCAGCGCCTCGCCCAGGAGGGCGGCTGCGTTGGCAAGCGCGGGCAGCCAGCCCGGCGTTCCCTCGGCAAGTGAGCCTACCTGCTGCGCGAGAAGTTCGTAGTCTGTGGCCTGCGGGTTGTCCATGATGGCGTCTCCTTCCAGTGCGGAGAATGATGGATGCGGTGCCAGCTCGTCGCGATAAGATAGGACGGTTAACGAGCATGACACAATTCCAAGAGGAAGGACGTCCCTTGAATCGCACGAGAATCGCCGCGCTCTACGCGGACATGGAGCAGCTGGGTGGCACCGAGCTCACCGTCGCAGGCTGGGTGCGCTCCATCCGCGACATGAAGAACTTTGGCTTTGTCACCCTGAACGACGGCAGCTGCTTCAAGGACCTGCAGGTTGTGGTCAACCGCGAGCGCCTGGGGGACGAGGCGTACGAGGGGATTGTCTCGCAGAACGTGGGCGCCGCCCTCATCGTGCGCGGAACGCTCGAGCTTACGCCGGACCGTCCCCAGCCCTTCGAGCTGCAGGCAGAGACCGTCACGGTGGAGGGCGCCTCCGCGCCCGACTACCCCATGCAGAAGAAGCGCCAGACGCGCGAGTTCCTGCGCACCCAGCAGCACCTGCGCAGCCGCACCAACCTCTTCCGCGCGGTCTTCCGCGTGCGCAGCGTGGCTGCCTTCGCCATCCACCGCTTCTTCCAGGAGCGTGGCTTCCTCTACGTGAACACTCCCATCATCACCGCGTCGGACGCCGAGGGCGCGGGCGAGATGTTCCGTGTGACCACCATCGACCCGGCCAACCCGCCCCTCACCGAGGACGGCAAGGTGGACTACAGCAAGGACTTCTTTGGCAAGCCCACCAACCTCACGGTCTCCGGTCAGCTCCAGGCCGAGAACTTTGCCATGAGCTTTGGCGACGTCTACACCTTTGGCCCCACCTTCCGCGCCGAGAACTCCAACACGCGCCGTCATGCCGCCGAGTTCTGGATGGTCGAGCCCGAGATGGCCTTCTGCGACCTCGAGGGCGAGATGGACGTCTCGGAGGAGATGCTCAAGTACGTTATCACCTACGTGATGGAGCACTGCCCCGACGAGCTGGACTTCTTTAACAAGTGGGTGGACAAGGGCCTCAAGGAGCGCCTGCAGCACGTGGCCACGAGCGACTTTGCGCGCGTGAGCTACACCGACGCCGTGAAGATCCTCGAGGACGCCCAGAACTCCGGCACGATGTTCGAGTACCCCGTCTCCTGGGGCGTCGACCTCCAGACCGAGCACGAGCGCTACCTTACCGAGAAGCACTTCAAGCGCCCCACGTTTGTGACGGACTACCCGCGCGACATCAAGGCGTTCTACATGCGCTTGAACGACGACGGCAAGACCGTCGCCGCCGCGGACTGCCTGGTCCCCGGCATTGGCGAGATCATTGGTGGCTCTCAGCGCGAGGAGCGCTTGGACGTGCTCGAGCGCCGCATCCAGGAGCTGGGCATGGACCCCGAGCAGTACAAGTACTACCTTGACCTGCGGCGCTATGGCGGCTGCCACCACGCGGGCTTTGGCCTGGGCTTCGAGCGCCTGGTCATGTACCTCACGGGCGTCGACAACATCCGCGACGTGCTGCCGCATCCGCGCACCGTGGGCAACGCGGACTTCTAAGAGCGCCAAGGGTAGGGGCGTGGCCTGTGATCGAGTGCTTCAAGACATCCGTCGAGGAGGACGAGAGCGGCGAGAAGTTCTTTCTCACCTCTCGAGTGGCGGGGCCCTGCCCGGGATGCTGGGTGAGCGTCGTAGCTCCCACCAAGCGAGAACGCGCCTGGATGCAAAACGAGATGGGCGTCATCCCGGACTTTGTCGCATCCGCGCTCGATGACGAGGAGAGCTCGCGCATCGAGCGGGATGACGAGACCAGGCAGGTGCTCGTGATCGTGGATTGCCCCTTTGTGGAGGACAAGAGCGAGGCCGAGAGTACGTCGATCGTCCAGTACGACACGCATCCGCTCGCCGTGCTCTTCCTGCCCGAGAAGGACCTGGTCATGACCGTGAGCCTCAAGGAGAACTGGACTGTCTCCGCACTTGAGAGCGGCCGGGTCCGCGACATCAACACGACGCAGCGCACGCGCTTCCTGTTGCAGATTCTGTTGCACATCTCCAAGCGCTACCAGATTGACCTGCGGTCGGTAAACCGCCAGTTTCGTGAGAACGAGCGGGAGCTTCGGAGGTCCATGCGCAACGAGGAGCTCATCAAGATGCTGGGGTTCGAGAAGTCGCTGGTGTACTTCTCGACATCGCTCAAGGCGCTCGACACCACCATCCAGCGCATAAGCTACGGACGTATCCTCAAGCTTTACGACGAGGACCGGGACCTCCTGAACGACACGTCCGTTGAGGTCAAGCAGGCCATCGAGATGTGCGAGATATACACGCAGGTCTACAACGAGACCATGGAGACGTTTGGCTCGATCATCAACAACAACCTCAACCTCACGATGCGTACCCTCGCCATCATCACGCTTGTGCTCTCGGTTCCCACGACGGTCTTCTCGTTCTACGGCATGAACACCGGGCTTCCCATGGACGAGACATGGGTGTTCCCGGTCATACTCTCACTGGGGCTCTCCGTGGTTGCGACGTTCTGGATCCTGAAGAGCCGCGTCGTCAGATAGGGACCGCTGCGGTGGCCCTGAAGCGTGACCCCATGCCGTGCCTGCCACCTGGTGGCGGGCACGGCATTTTGCGTTATGGCGTCGACCAATCGCGACGAGTCTTGGGCTGGCGTCTACGCGGCAGATACCCTTGCCAAGGCGCGCATGGGCGCACTAATGCTGAGGTTTGGTGGGGGGTCATTATGCGGGATGTTACACGTCGTCAGGCGCTCGGTCTTGCCGCTGGTGCGCTTGCGGCCTTCGCGCAGGCGGGGTGCGCTGCCGCGCCGTCACAGGGTGAAGGCGAGGGCGCCGAGAAGGTCCACGGCGTACAGAGCGTCGAGGCGCTTGACCCCAACGTAACCGCCGGATGGGACGGCGCGTACTACACCCCTGCCTACGCGTCGCTCGACGAGGCAGTTCTCGCATCGCACGAGGTCGCGCGCACGATTGAGGCAGAGGGCATGGTGCTCCTGGCGAACAACGGCGTGTTGCCGCTGCCGGAGGGCTGCTCTGTGAGCCTTCTCGGTCGCTGCGCAGAGGACCCGCTCTTTGGCGGCTACGGCGCGGGCTCGGTTGCGCCGGACGCGGTGTGCACGGGCTTCTACGGTGGCCTGACCCAGGCGGGACTCGAGGTAAATCCCACCGTTCACGAGTGGCTCTCCGCGCACGCGCAGGACCGTCCCCGCGGAGGCATCCAGACGCTGGACGTGCGCGCAACCACCACGTACTACATTGGGGAGCTGCCGTGGTCGAGCTATCCGGAGGGCGTGCGCGCGAGCGTCTCTGGGACGGTTGCCGTTGTGGTTCTTGGCCGGGCGAGCGGGGAGGGGTACGACCTCTCGCTCGACCTCAACGCCTCGCTGGCAGACGAGCGCTTCTCGTCATTTGTCCCCAACGAGGAGACCGCAAACTATGCCGAGGGACAGCACTCGCTCCAGCTCACGACGGAGGAGCTGGGCCTTGTTGCGGGGGCGCGCGAGGTTGCGGACCACGTGGTGGTGCTTCTCAACACGGGAACCACGCTCGAGGTGGGGCCGCTCGTCGAGGAGGGTAGTCCCTACCAGGTGGACGCGCTGCTCCACGTGGGCTTTCCCGGTGCGGTGGGCGCGGAGGTGGTGGGCGACGTCCTCTGCGGGAGGCATAACCCCTGCGGCCGGACCTGCGACCTCTGGGCTCGGGACATGCACCTTGCCCCGAGCTTCAACACCATGGGCGAGCATCGCTACACCGACATCCACGACTTCTATCCCGGCAACGAGACCACCGGCGACGGCGCGCGCTTTGTGGAGTACCTCGAGGGTATCTACGTGGGCTATCGCTACTTCGAGACGGCAGCTGCAATGGGCGCGATCGACTACAACAGCGCCGTGACCTTCCCGTTTGGCTATGGCCTCTCGTACACGAGCTTCTCGTGGTCGCTTCTCGACTGCCGGCTGGACGGAGACAACGTTGTGCTCTCGGTGCGGGTCACCAACTCCGGGCAGCTCTCGGGCAAGGATGTTGCCCAGGCGTACGTGGGTGCCCCTTGGGATGGGTCCGTCGAGAAGAGCGCGGTGTCTCTTGTCGCCTTTGCCAAGACCGGCGAGCTTGCACCCGGCGCGTCCCAAACGCTGGAGCTGAGCTGGCCGGTGCGCCAGATGGCAAGCTGGTCTGCGGCGGACGGCTGCTGGGTGCTTGCCGCCGGCTCGTACCAGGTCTCCCTTCGCACTGACTCCCACCATGTGGTGGAGATGCGCGCGCTCGACCTGGACGAGAGGCGCTACCAGACCGATGACGCGACAGGCGCGGACGTTGTCGCGCGCTTTCCAGACCTTGACGAGTACTTCGACAACCGGGCCGCAGCCGCCGGGGGTACCCCGGTGCTTCTCACCCGCAAAGACATGCAGGGGAGCTTCCCGGCACCTGCGCAGGACAAGACTGCAGCATCGGTCGGCGTGACGCTTTCCATGTACGACGCGGCGGCGGAGGATGACGGGACGGCGACGGCACCGGAGACCGGCGCCCAGAACGGGGTCTCGCTCATCGACCTGAGGGGGCGCACGTTCGACGACCCCCTGTGGAACGTGCTTCTCGACCAGCTGTCCCCTGGCGACATGGTCGCCCTTGTGTGCACCAGTGCTGGCGAGAAGATCGACTCCGTAGGCAAGCCGGCAACCGACTGGGACGACTCTCCGGTGGCGATGGGCGGCATGGAGCGTGGCGGCTCGCACTGCGTGTGGCCAAGCGAGTACCTAGTGGCGGAGTCCTGGGACGTTGACCTGCTGCGCAGCATGGGCGAGGCCGTTGGCGAGGAGTCCCTCTCGTCTGGCATCTTTGGCTGGTGGAGTCCGGCAATCAACATGCACCGTTCGCCCTTCTCGGGCAGGAACTATGAGTACTACTCGGAAGACCCACTGCTTACGGGGGCCCTTGCCCGGGCCATGGTGGATGGTGGCGCTTCGCGCGGCATGGTCAACATGCTCAAACACTTCTGCGTGTACGACCAGGAGACCAGCCGCAGGGAGCATCTGTGCACCTGGGCCACCGAGCAGGCCGTCCGCGAGATCTATGCGCGACCGTTCGAGATGGTGGTCAAGTCGTCCTCGCGGCACGCGGTGCCCGCGCTGGACGTGTCGACGGGGGAGCAGGCCCTGGCCAAGGTGAATGTGCCGCTCTCGATCATGAGCTGCTACAGCTTCCTTGGAAACACTTGGGGCGGTGGCCGAGAGGACCTTCAAACGGGGCTGCTGCGTGACGAGTGGGGCTTTGACGGCGTTGTCCTCTCGGACTTCAGCGTGGACGACTACTACATGGACCACGACCAGGGGATTGCTGCCGGGACGGATCTCATGCTCGCAACCGCCGCAACGGGTACCGTCGCTGATCCGAGAAGCGTCTATACCCTCAACAACCTGCGCAGATCGGTGCATCGGTACCTCTACGTGGTGGTCAACTCCAATGCCATGAACGGGATTGTGCCGACTGTGAGGATTACGTATTCGTAGGGGTGGCGGCGCGCTGCCGCCCGCCGCCGGAAGGCCCGTTTTGGCAGTAGGCGCGTACAAAGTGAACGCTCCGGCGACAAAAGACGCCGGAGCGTGGGCTGCTGAGGAAAGCCTGCTCGAAAGTGGCCTTTGGGCGCCACGTGCCGGGCGCTCACCGCGCTATGCGCGCGGTGGCTCGCCGCCCATCTCCCAGGAATGGGCGCTCTCGCAGGTGGCATGCAGGGTGACCAGTAGCGTGTCCGCCGTGGGGAACCACCTGGTCGAGAGGACCGCCTCGCCGTGGTTCACGTAGACCTCCACGGCGGAGCCGTCCACCAGCACGCGGAGCTCGCGCAGCGTCGCAAGCGGAAGCACACGCTCGGTGCGGCCGGAGGCGGCCGTCTCGTCCGCAAACGTCATTCTCAGCAGGCCATCGCCCGCCGAGAAGGAAAGCTGCAGCTGTCCGTCGAACCCCATCTCGAGGTCGCCCTCGATGCCCAGAAGCTCGATGTCGGCGTAGTGGTGGGGGAGAATCGCGCCCGCCGATGGACTCACTGGCTGGGCAAAGCCGCGAAGGCCGTCGATCTCGGTAACGGGCCACTGCCGGAGAAGGCCATTCTCCCCAACCGTTACCTCGCGCGGCACGGTGAGGCAGTGGCACCAGGCAAGCCCGTCCGGTGCCGAGGTGTAGTCGGCGTCCGGCATGCCCATCCAGCCGATGAGGATGCAGCGGCCCTTCTCGTCCTCAAAGACCTGCGGCGCATAGAAGTCGAAGCCCCAGTCGAGCTCGACGAAGCTCGTCTCGTCCACCTGCGTGGTAGCAAGGATGCCCTGTGGCAGCGGAAAGTATCCGGCCTGGTAGAGGTTCTGCCAGCGCGTGGGCTCGCTGGGCAGGCCTTGCGGACAAACCACGAGGTAGTCATGGCCGTCCACCTGGATGACGTTGGGGCACTCCCACATGTAGCCAAAGGGATGCGTGGACTCGATGCGTCCGCGATATGCCCAATCCACGGCATCAGAGGACTCGTAGAGAAGGACGTCGCCCACGTCGTCAGAGCGGCGGGCACCCAGCACCATGTAGTAGCGTCCGTCCTGCTCCCAGACCTTGGGGTCGCGCACGTGGCGCGTGAGGTCGGAGGGGTAGTCCTTGGGGCGGAGCAGGACCTTCTTCTCGGAGAGCGAGACGCCGTCCTCGCTCGTGACCATGACCTGGTTGGAGCCGCGGCCGTTGTGGATGTGGTCGCCCTCGTACTTGACGTTTCCGGTGTAGTAGAGGCGCAGGAGGTCGCCTCCGTCCTGCGCGCCGCCTGTGACCACCAGCGCCGAGCCGGAGTAGACGCCATCGGCGTCCTCGGGGATGGAGGGCACGAGGGGTTCGCCCAGGTCCTCCCAGCGCACCAGGTCACGACTGGCGAAGTGCCCCCAGCCCTTCTTTCCGGGAGCGGGCCATGCGGGCGCCGCCTGGTAGAAGACATGGTAGGTACCGTGGAACTGGCAGAGGCCGTTGGGGTCGTTGAGCCACCCCTGGCGTGGGGCCAGGTGGAAGCGGGGCGTCCAGCGCTCGTGCGTGGGGGACATGGGGCTCCTCTCAAGTGGGTGCGGATATGCGAGACGGGCGGCCACCAGAGGCGACCGCCCGTATGTGGAGCAGTGGTTGCGCCTAGCGCGTGGCCACCACGGCGTCACCGGCCTTGACCTCGCCGGTTGCGAGCTGGTCAACCGAGGAGTATGCGTCGGTGTTGGTGATCACGAGCATCGTGGTTGCCTTCTTGCCTGCCGCCTCGATGACGCCAAGGTCTGCCTCCATGAGGACGTCGCCGCGCCTCACGTGGTCGCCCACCTTGGCCAGGGGCGTGAATGGCGCACCCTTGAGCTCGACAGTATCGATGCCAATGTGGATGAGAATCTCTGCGCCGGAGTCGGAGAGCAGGCCAAGGGCGTGTCCGGTCTCGGCGACTACGGTCACGGTGCCGTCGACGGGCGAGACGATCTTGCCATCCGTGGGCTCGACCGCGATGCCCTTGCCCATGGCGAGCGAGGCAAAGACGGGGTCGGAGACGTCGGTCAGGGAGACGGCGGTGCCGGTAGCAGGTGCGCCGATGGTCTCGGCCTTGGGAGCCTCGGCTGCGGGGGTCTCGGCCTTCTCGTCTGCTTCGAGAGCGCGTGCCTCGTCGGCCGCCGCAGCGGTCTGGGCAGCGACCTTCTCGGGTGCCGCTGTGGCGTCCTTGTCGCGATACACCGCCGAGGAGATTGCGAACGCTACGCCAAAGGCGACGGCGAACATGATGACGTACTGCAGCGGCTGCGCGATGCAGAGCAGGATGCCAAAGATGCCGGTGACGCCAGTGCCGGATGCGGCGAGGTTGAAGATGAAGCAGCACAGGGCGCCGCAGGCAGAGCCAATCATGCCTGCCACGAAGGGCTTCATGTTGGGCAGGTTCACGCCAAAGATTGCGGGCTCGGTGATGCCGAGCAGGCAGGAGATGCCGGCGGGGACGGCGAGGGACTTGGTCTTCTCGGAGTGGGTCTTGAGCGCAACGGCCAGGCAGGCGCCGCCCTGGGCGATGTTGGCGGCGCTGGCGATGGGCAGCCAGTAGGTGACGCCGTACTGGGCGAGCATGGAGACGTCGATGGCGGTGTACATCTGGTGCAGGCCGGTGACAACGGAGGGCGAGTAGATCAGGCCGATGATGATGTAGCCAATGCCGAAGGGCACCTGGAGCAGCCACATGAGCAGGCCGAGGATGTTGTTCTCAAGCCAGACAAAGATGGGGCCGACGAAGAGGATCGTGATGTAGGCGGCAAGAGAGACCGAGAGCAGCGGGGTGAGGAAGAGGTCGAACATCTCGGGGACGACCTTGTGGAGTCGCTTCTCGAAGAAGCAGAGGATCCACACGCCCACCAGGATGGGGATGACGTGGCCCTGGTAGCCCACCCAGTCGATGCTGTAGATGCCGGGGATCACGTCGAGCGTGATCATGGTGCCCTCGGCGATTGCGGTGCTGGCGCTGTAGGCGTTGATGAAGTCGGAGCTTATGAGCAGCGCGCCGAGCGAGGCGCCGAGGTAGGGGTTGCCCCCAAAGACCGTAGCGGCGGAGAAGCCCAGGAGAATCTGGAGGTTGCCAAGGGCGCAGGCGTTGATGAGAGACGCGATGCGCCACCAGACGCTCGTGGTGTCGAGCGCGATTATGCCCTGGGATCCCATGTAGGAGAGGGCACCCATGATGCCCATGAGCATACCGGATGCCACGATGGCGGGGATGATGGGGACGAAGACGTCCGAGAGGACCTTGATGGCGCGCTGGAACGCGTTGCCCTGGTTGGCAGCGGCCTCCTTGGCCTCCGCCTTGGAGGCGGCGGTGACGCCTGACTGGGCGATGAACTCGTCGAAGACCTTGTCAACGGTACCGGTGCCAAAAATTACCTGAAGCTGACCAGAAGCCTGGAAGTTGCCCTTGGCGCCCACGACGTTGTCAAGCTTCTCCTTGTCAATCTTGCTGTCATCGGCGATGACCAGGCGCAGACGTGTGGCGCAGTGCGCCGCCGAGACAATGTTGCCCGAGCCGCCGATCGCCTCCAGAACCTCGCGTGCCGCTTCTGCATAGTCCAGAGCCATGTGGTCTCCCTTCCCGAACCAGTGGCCATACTTATGAAACCGTTCTCATAGCTGATTTCATCGTGTGAAAACTTGTTTGAACCAGCTGTATATGAAATCGTTCTCACATGTCCAATAGTAGCCAATGGCCGGCTGAGCAAATGTGGATTGCAGGAATAACGGTGAGTGGTAGAAATGCGGGTGTGAACGGTCTCACATCACAGTGGCGCTGCTGGCGCCACGGCGGCTAGCGCGAGCTGGTACGGGCGTAGATCTCGTAGCCCATGCGCAGCTCACGGGGGACTCCATCGCCGTCGGTCATGGCGTCTACCAGCATCTTTGCCGCCTCGACGCCACTGGTGAGGTAGTAGAAGTGGACGGTTGTGAGGCTGGGGGTCATGATCTTCGAGAGCTTGGAGTCTCCCACTCCCGTCACCTGCACGTCCTCGGGGATGCGCCTCCCGTACTCGCGCAGGCATGTCATAGCGCCAAAGGCAATGTCATCGGTTGCGCAGATGAGCGCGTCGACGTTTGGCACGGCATCGAGGATCTTCTCGGCGCTGAGGTAGCCAGAGTCGACGGAGAAGGTGGCGCTCTGCTGCGCCTTTGGGTCTACGGCAACGTTCATGCTGGCGCAGGCGTCGAGAAAGGCGCGGTGGCGCTCCCGTCCCGCAGCCACGTCTTTCTCGTAGACGCCAATGTAGCCGGGGGTGTGGGAAGTCTTGAGTATGGAGCGCGTGAGGTCGTAGACGGCGTGGTAGTCGTCCTGGTAGACGCACGAGTGGCCGTCCAGGCGCTGGCCAAGGATAACAACGGGGATGTTGAGCGAGTCCAGCGCCTTGTGGTGAGCGTTCGTGAAGACCGTGGCAATGAGGATGATGCCGTCGACCTTGTTGCGCTCGGCAAAGAGGTTGAGGTAGTCGACCTCGGCCTTCTCGTTGTTGTCCGTGTTGGCGAGAAGCACCTGGTAGCCGTTCTGAGCGAGAACCTTGGTGATGCCGGCAACCATGCGGCTCACGGAGTGGGAGTTGATCTTGGGGATGATGACGCCCACGAGCTTGGTCTTGCCGGTGCGCAGCGTGCGGGCCTGCTGAGAGGGGACATATCCCGTCTCGTTGATGACGCGTGCTATGAGCTCGCGCTTCTCCTTGGAGACGTAGCCGTCGTTGAGATAGCGCGAGACGGTCGCCCGCGAGACTCCCGCGAGCTTTGCAATTTCGTTTATGTCCACGCTTCCTGCCTTCCCTCATACGCATGCGTCCCCACACGCATTATGAGAACGATACCAGATGACGAACACGGCAGTTGGGCGAATGCGGCGAGGGGCATGGGGTAAGCTCTTGGGCGGAGTGCCGCGTCACGTGGCCGGTACGGGAAGGAGCATGCCATGCTGATGGAGGACGCGCGCGAGCGCATCGTGGCGTACGGAAAGCGGATAGCCACGGAGGGCCTTGCCGTGGGTACGAGTGGCAACCTCTCGGAGTATGACCCCGAGACCGGCCTCATCGCCATCAGCCTGTCGGGCGTGGGCTACTTCGAGACCACGCCCGAGGACGTGGTGGTGCTCCGCCTGGACGGCAGCGTGGTCGAGGGAAGCCGCCGGCCGTCCTCTGAGGCGCCGCTTCACGCCGAGGTCTACCGCCGCCGTCCGGCCGCCCGTGCCGTGGTCCACACGCACTCGCCCTACGCGACCACGCTGGCTGCGCTCGGCGAGCCCATCCGCGCGGTGCACTTCACGATTGCGGACTCGGGTGCCGAGGAGGTGCCGCTCTCGCCCTACGTTACGTTTGGCACGCCCGAGCTGGCCACCTCGGTGGGAAAGACCTTTGGCGAGCACCCCGAGACCAACGCGGTGCTCATGGAGAATCACGGGCTGGTTGCTTGTGGCCCCAGCATGGCAGCCGCCTTTGGACTTGCTGTTAACCTTGAGTTTGTGTCGCGCGTCCAGTGGCAGGCGGAGTGCGTGGGAACGCCGCGCGTGCTCTCGGGCGAGGAGGTCATGGGCGTCTCGAGGCGCTTTGAGACGTACGGGCAGCCTGCAGGCGACAAGGCATAGGGCTAGACAGCTGGTGGCTGGGCTTGGCCCCAGAAATCGAGGGGGCGGCGCTGTCCCCAAAGGAGGAACGTGTGATGGACGAAATAGACCGGGGCACGTGGCCGTTGCGCTTTGACTCCGAGGGACGCTTCCGCGTTCTGCAGCTCTCCGACATTCAAGAGACATCGCATGTGCGTGACGACACCATGGCGCTTCTCCGCGCCGCTCTCGACGAGGCGCGGCCAGACCTCGTGGTGCTCACGGGCGACCAGATCAAGGGCTACGCGATTGAGTTCTCGCTGGGCGAGAGTACCGAGCGCGCCCGCACCGTGGTGAGGAAGATTTGCTCACCCATGGTCGAGCGCAACATTCCGTTTGTGGTCACCTACGGCAACCACGATCGCCAGTGCGGTATGGGCAACGAGGAGCAGGAGAGCTGGTACAAGGCCATCCCCGGATGTGTGAACGGCATGGTTGCGGAGCGTGAACCCAGCCTCTACCGCGGTGCAGGCACGCTTGCCGTGCCCGTGCTTGCCCATGACGGCAAGGACATCCGCCTGACCGTGATGGTGGCGGACTCTGGTGCGGGCTCGGGTAGCGATGGTTACGAGCCCTTTGACCCCGCGCAGACCGCGTGGGTGACTGCCTGCGCGCAGGGCCTTGCAGAGCGTGCCGGCCACAGGGTGCCCTGCATTCTCTACCAGCACATACCTCCCGTCCAGGTCTACGACTGCCTGCGCGACGCCTGCGAGGGCGAGCGCGGCGTCTCTGGGTTCCGCATGCATTATCATCCCGGTCGCACGCTTGTTCCCATTGAGGACCTGTACGTCTCCGGAGGGCTTAGGGAGCCGGTGTGCAGCCCTGACACGGACACCGGCGAGGTGGCCGCCCTCATGCGCGAGGGGAGCACCTTCGCGCTCTACTTTGGCCACGACCACAAGAACACGCTGGTCTCGCACTACGGAGGCCTCGACCTGGGGTATGCCCCCTCTGCCGGCTTTGGCTCTTACGGGCCGGGTACCGCCCGCGCCGCGCGGCTCTTCTCGTTTGATGAGCAGAACGCTGCCCTCTATACCACGCGCCTGCTCACGTATGCGGAGCTGGTGGGCTCTCAGACGGAGCGGCCGCTCACCGACTGGGCGTCCGAGCGCGTGCCCGTCTCGACGGAGGAGGCACGCGAGATGGCGCGGCCGGCGCTTCCCGTGCTTGGTGCGGCTGCCATCGCGGCGTTTGCCCTCGGTGTGGCCAAGCGACAGAAAAGGGGCAGGTAGATGGCAGCGAAATCCACGGAAGGGTTCGACGAGAGACCTGGCGAGAAGAAGGCTGCCGGTCGAAGTCTCACCAAGCTCAACATGAGGCGCACCATCCTTGTGACGCTGCCTTTCATGGGGGCGCTCACGTTCTGGCAGGCCTATGACGGGCTGGTGCCGCTCATGTTCAAGAACACCTTTGGCATGGGGGACACGCTTACGGGCGTCTTCATGTCGCTAGACAACGTGCTCGCGCTCTTCATGCTCCCGCTTATGGGGGCGCTTTCCGACCGCACGACCACGCGTTGGGGCCGGCGCACGCCGTTCATCGTGGTGGGCGCACTTCTCGCCGCCGCTCTCACACCCCTCATCGCCGTGGCAAACTCTATGCGCAACCTGCCGCTTTTTGTGACAGTGCTTGTGGCCACGCTTGTGGTGCTCTCAATCTACCGGTCTCCCTCCGTGGCGCTCATGCCTGACGTCACTCCGCGCCCGGTACGAAGCAAGGCCGACGCCTTCAACTCGCTCATGGCGGCGGTTGGCGGCGTGATTGTGCTTGTTGCCATCGCACTTCTCGTCCCTGCCGTGGAGAACCCGGACTACATACCGGTGTACCTTGTCATCTCCTTCATGCTGCTGGTGACGACCATCATCTTTATGGTGTTCTTCCGCGAGCCCAAAGAGGTTGCGGCAATGCACCGCGAGAGTGCCGAGCTGGGCATTCCCGAGGATGAGATCGAGGCTTCCGACGAGGGTGGCAAGGAGCGCGAGGCGGACCCGGTCAAGCGACGCTCGCTTGTCTGCGTCCTTGTCTGCGTCTTCTTCTACTTCATGTCAAACAACGCCGTGACCAGCGGCATCTCTCGCTATGCAGACGTGGTGTGGGGAATGGCCGGCGGATCGTATGCGCAGGTGCAGACCGTGGCCACCCTTGCGGCGATCGTTGCCTATATGCCCACGGCCGAGCTTTCCTGCAAGATTGGCCGCAAGATCACCACGTACATTGGCATTGCGCTCATGGTGGTATCCCCGCTGCTCATCTCGGGTGCCACGGGCTTCTCGGCGATCATCTATGTGTGGGTTGCCCTCTTTGGCATTGGCATGGCGACGGTCTCGCTCACCGTGTATCCCATGATCATGGAGCTGGCGAGTGCCAACTCGACGGGGCGCTACACCGGGTTCTACTACACGGCGAGCATGTCCGCGCAGGTAGTGACGCCCACTCTCTCTGGTGCCGTCATGCAGTTTGTGGGATACCAGTACCTCTACATATACGTGGCCATCTGCGCGGCCATCTCGGCGGTGCCGCTGCTGTTCGTGAAGAACGCGGACTCGCTCACGATGGACGAGGTGCGCGAGCGTCAGGCTGCGGCGGAGGGGGAGAAGCGGTAGCTGCGATGCCGGCTCCTTGTCGCCGGAAGGCCCCTTTTGGCGACGATTGCAACAGATATGGCCCTCCGGAGACAACTTGTCGCCGGAGGGCACACTTTGACGTCAGCTGCAACAAAACAAGCGCTCCGGCGTCGAAAGACGCGGGAGCGCTCGCTTTCCGATATTCCTTGAACAAGCCTGCCGAGAAGCTACAGTGCGCAGGACCAGCGGATGTTCTCGTCGTCCAGCTTGCTGGGATCGAAGTCGTCCTCCACCAGGCGTGGTCCGGTGAAGCGACGGTCGCGCACCACCTTGGCGGGAACGCCGGCCACCGTGACGTCGCGCGGCACGTCGTGTACAACAACGGAACCGGCGGCGACCTTGGCGTTATCGCCTATGGTGATATTGCCCAGAACGATGGCTCCGGCGCCAATCATGACGTTGTTGCCCAGCGTAGGGTGGCGCTTGCCGCCGTGCTTGCCGGTCATGCCAAGGGTAACCCCCTGGTAGATGAGGCAGTCGTCACCAATAATCGACGTGGCGCCAATGACCACGCCAATGCCATGGTCGATGGAGAAGCGCCGGCCAATCTGAGCGGAGGGGAAGATGTCCGCCCCCAGCTTGCGACGTGTGCGCTTGGTAAGGAGCAGTGCCAGGCCCCTCATACCGTGGGTGTAGAGCCAGTGGTGGCGCCTATACGCCCAGACGATATGGGTTCCGGTTGAGTAGAACACGATATCCCAGATGGAGTTGGCCGCCGGGTCGCGCTCGAGCGCCGCGTGGGCGTCCTCGCGCATGACCTCGAAGAGCGACATCTCGTCAACGGAACGCGTGTCCTCGACGGAGCCAGCCGCGCTGGCGACGCCAGTGGTTGCGGAAGCCATTAGAGGTCCATCGAGAGGTAGCGCTCGCCGGTATCGGGGAGGATGGCAACGATGACCTTGCCCGCGTTCTCGGGACGCTTGGCAAGCTCGATGGCAGCGGCCACGGCGGCGCCAGAGGAGATGCCAACGAGCAGGCCGTAGTCGGCCGCGAGGCGCTTCTTGGTGTCGATGGCGGTTGCGGAGGCAATGGGAACGACCTCGTCGACAACGGAGGCGTCATAGGTCTTGGGTACAAAGCCTGCGCCAATGCCCTGGATCTTGTGGGAGCCGGCGGGCTTGCCCTCGAGAACCGCGGACTCCGCGGGCTCGACGGCGATGCCCTGGACGGAGGCCTTCTTCTCCTTGAGGAAGCGAGCGGTGCCGGAGATGGTGCCGCCGGTACCAACGCCAGCCACGATGAAGTCGACCGTGCCCTCGGTGTCTGCCCAGACCTCGGGGCCAGTGGTCTGGTAGTGGGCCTGCGGGTTGGCAGGGTTCACGAATTGGCCGGCAACAATGGCACCCGGGGTCTCCTGGCGAAGCTCCTCAGCCTTGGCGACGGCGCCCTTCATGCCATCCTTGCCCGGCGTTAGGACGATCTGCGCGCCGTAGGACGCGGCGAGCTTGCGGCGCTCGATGGACATGGTCTCGGGCATGACGAGGATCATCTTGTAGCCGCGCGCGGCTGCGAGCATGGCAAGGCCAACGCCGGTGTTGCCGGACGTGGGCTCGATCACGGTACCGCCAGGCTTGAGGCTGCCGTCCTTCTCGGCAGCGTCGAGCATTGCGCGGGCAATGCGGTCCTTGACGGAGCCGCCGGGGTTGGTGGCCTCGTACTTGCCGTAGATGGTTGCTGCGCCATCCACGAGCCCCGAAAGGTCTACCAGGGGGGTTGAGCCGATAAGAGCTTCGATCTTCCTTGCTGCCTTCATCTTTCTACTCCTTGTACGTCTGGTGACGAGGCAAGTCGGCTGCCCCCACTGGGGCTCCTCCGCCGGACAACTCGTCACGAACAAGGGTGGCACTTATAAACCCACTACACAAGTAGGAATTAATGAATGTAAATAATTCCCATTCAAGCGGTAGGATATGAGACAAAGGGACAGTCCCTTTGTCTCATGGCAGCGAGGGTGCTAGTAGAGCGGCAGGTCTCCCGTGATGGGGTCGATCTTCTCGGCAGGGAGTGGCTCGAAGGCCAGGCAGGTGAGCGTTGCTTCGCCATGGAACTCGGTGAGGCCGGCATCGCGCACGAGAGCCACGGCAAAGCCCCGCTCGCGGCCCTTCTCAGCAATGTCGAGCAACGCGTCCTCCGAGTCCACGTACACGCAGACCTTTGCCACGCCGGAGTCGAACCAGTCCGAGAGCGCGGTGGAGTCTGCCATGGGGTGGTCGAGGTAGACCCACGCGGGCGTCCCGTCTGGCGCCGTGCGAACGCGAACCTGGTCAAGGCGTCCCTCGCGTACAAGCGCCATGAGCGTTGCCTCTACGCAGGCGTGTCCTGCCTGGGCAGCGATCTTGCCCTTGCGCATCTTGAGGTCGCGTCTCATGACGATCATCTGCTTGGACTTGTAGCCTGCCATGTCTTTCCTTACTGCTGGGACGATACGTAGCTGTTGTCGACGGTGATCTTGCAAATTGCCTTCGGGTACTTGGATGTGACGATCTTTGATATAGCGGCCCGGAGCTCATCGTTGGTCATCGCCAGGTCGTGCGGGCGCACGCAGTCAAAGATGACGTTGGTGTGGGTGGGGCCGGGCACAGTGCGCAGGTCGTGGATTGTGAGGCGCGGGTCTATCTCCTTGATATGGATCGAAATCCAGTGGCGCATGTCGGATACGCGCGGGTCATCCGTCACGATGGGGTCGTAGTGGAGGGTCATGACCATCCCCTCCTTGAGGAAATCCTGCTCGATGTTGTCAAGGAGGTCATGGGAGGCAAAGACGTCGCCCTCGCCCGCCATCTCCACGTGCGCGCTTGCAAACTGCCGGCCGGGACCGTAGTCGTGCACCATGAGGTCGTGCGTTCCAAGCACCCCGGGGTAGCTCATGATCTTGTCGTGGATGTGCTTGATGAGCGCGGGGTCTGGCGTGCGGCCAAGGAGCGGGTCGATGGCGTCGCGCACAAGTGAGAAGCCGCTCCAGCAGATGAATGCCCCCACCACGGTGCCTGCAATGCCGTCGAGGTCAAAGCCCGTGAAGTACGAGACGATGGCGGCGGCGAGAACAGCGCCAGAGGTAATGACGTCGTTTCGCGAGTCGATGGCCGTGGCCTCGAGCGTCTCGGACGAGATGCGCTTGCCCATCGAGCCGTTGAAGAGCGCCATCCACGACTTGACGGCCATCGAGAGCACGAGAACCACGATAACCGCAGGCCCAAAGTCCGTTGGCTCCGGCGAGATGATCTTCTGGACCGACGTAATGACCAGGTTGATGCCCACGGCAAGAACCAGCGCGGCAACGGTCAGCGACGCCAGGTACTCAAAGCGCCCGTGTCCATAGGGGTGCTCGTCGTCAGCAGGCTTGCTTGCTAGCTTGAAGCCGAGAAGGGCGACGATGTTGCTCGACGCATCAGATAGGTTGTTCACGGCGTCGGCGATGATCGAGACCGATCCCGCGATGAAGCCCACCATTCCCTTTGCGATGCAGAGCACCACGTTGCATACGATGCAGACCATGCCCGCAAACTGTCCGTAGCGCGTCCTGCCGGCAGGGTCCGTCGTGCTTACCCCTGTCAGGAACCTCCGTACAAGCCAATCTGTCATCGTTGCCATCTCCTCCCCGTGAGTAGTGCCAACGCCCCGCGGACTCATAGCCGTGATTTGGGCAAGTGGGCATGAGTCTAGACCTTTTGGCGCACAGGAGAGGGACGTCTCCCAAGTGTCATGATTCTGCCGCTTGCGAATCTGTCACATTTCTGACGGCCAATGTCACCTGCTGTCATCCCTGCAGCTCAGGCAGGGAAAGTGGGCAGGAAAACCGGGTTCCGTGATGGTTTGGGCACAACTCTATGCCCAACTCACGTACATGTGTTCGTATACCATCCCACCATGGTGCTGCGTTGATGGGAGGATGCCATGGATTTTGCGCATGCAGCGGTTGCCCGTCTCTTGGCGGCATGCATTCTATTCGCCGGCCTCGTGGGCGGTGTGGGATATGCCGTGGCAAGGCGAGAGGTGGGGTTGCAGGCTCCTGCAAAGGCCCTCATATGTCTGAGTGGTGCGCTTGCGGGGGCTTGCGTGGGTGCTGTTGCGACGAGTTGGCTGGAGGCGGTAGAGCTGGCGATGCTTGCGGCCGCACTTCTCGCCTGCAGCGTGACCGACCTTGCTCGGCGCGTCATTCCCAATCGCGTTGTTGTGGGGATCCTTGTTATCCGGGGCGCGTATCTCTGCCTGGAAGCGGTTTGGGGGAGTGCGCATGGCTTGGGATGCGGCGACGTCCTTGAGGAGGCCTGGGCATCGGTTGCGGGCGGAGCGCTTGTGCTTCTCGTCCTTCTTGGCGTTCAGCTGCCCTGGATGCGAGCGCGGGGAAGTCTGCAGCATGGCTTTGGCGGGGGAGATGCAAAACTGCTGTCTGCATGCGGTTTCTATCTTGGGGCAGTTGGGGGGATGGTATGCGTTGCCCTCTCGTGCGTGCTGGCATTGGCATGCTGTTTGGGCGCGTGGGCATTTGGGTGCGCGCGGGGAGAGGGGAAGTCCTTCCCAAGAGTGTTTCCCCTTGCCCCCCAGGTGTTTGCGTCGGTTGTCATATTGACCGCCTACCGAGCATTTTGACCGTTCGCACCTTGTGCTCATTCCAATTTGTTTCATAAAAAGTTTTTTGATGTTGGGAGGGCTTTGGTAGTCGTACGATAGGGGGGCCACTGGCGGTCCCCCAACACCCGCCGGCGGTTCGGCTGGGACCTGCGGCCCCGTGTCGCACCCCTGTCGAATGGTCTTGCCCTTCGAGTGCGCGGCCTCGCGCCCCGGTCGTCTCCCCCTACGTCAGGGCGCTTGACGGCCGCAATGCCGGTGCGCATGCATCGCGTTACACTCGTGGGGCAAGGCCTGTCTTCAGGTCGACTACGGCCGTTTGGGGGACTTCGTGATTAAGCTCATCCTTTCAGATTTGGACAACACCCTGGCATGGGCAGGCGAGCACGTCGTCACTCCCTATGCTCGTGAGGCCATTCATGCGGCTCAGGCGGCTGGCGTGCACTTTGCCCCCGCCACCGGACGAGCCCCCTCGGCGCTTCCCTGGATGTTCGAGAACGACACGGCCTGCCTTACAACGGTGCTGGCAGACAATGGCCAGCTCATCTACCAGGACGGCAAGCTCGTCCACGAGGTGCCGCTCGACCTTGGTGCGCTCCGCCGCTGCGCGAGGTCGCTGGACGGGATGGATGATGCCTGGCTCGTCCTGGACTATGTGGACACGGGCGAGCAGTATGCCGTGAGGGCTTCCGCAGACTATCTCGAGAAGTACCGTGTGCCGTACTTCTTTGCGGTGGCAGGCACCGTCGACGAGGTGCCAGATCGCCCCGTGGTAAAGGCGAACGTGCGTGTGGTTGGCGACTTCGTGCGCGGCCGAGAAGTGTGCGCCGTCCTCAAGGAGTCCTGTCCCGAGTTCGACTTCGTGTTTCCCATGCAGGAGCGTCCGCACATCGACATCTTGCCCGCGGGCTGGGACAAGGGCGTGGCGGGGGAGTGGCTGACACATAACCTTGGCCTTTCCAACGACGAGGTCTGCTGTTTTGGCGATGCCGAGAATGACCTTCCCCTCCTCACGCGCTTCAAGAACTCCGTGGCAGTTGCCAATGCCACCCCGGTTGCCGCCGGGGCAGCTCGCTGGCACATCGGTCGGGCAGACCAGGATGCGGTGGCAGATGCCATATTTGACATTGCCCGCTCGACCGCGGCAGGCGAGATGCCCTCGTTCATGTGCGGCGAAGACGCGGCGAGTGCCAGTGACAAGCGCTCTTCTCGGTAGCCATCTCGTAAACCGGCGGGAGCTTGCGTCTTACCCGGGCTACCATGTGTTGTTACTAGTTCGGGGTCATTTCTGTGCGATTGGGGAGTCATGAGGATTACCGACAAGCTTGCGGCGGGGCAGACGCTCTCGTTTGAGATCTTCCCGCCCAAGGGAGAGATGCCGCTCGAGGAGGCATACCGCGTTGCCTCTCAGATTGCCGAGAACAAGCCGGACTGGATTTCGGTGACGTACTCTGCCGGCGGCTCGGGCAACTCGGCGAACACCATCCCCATTGCCGCCAGGATCGAGGGCGAGCTTGGGGTGACCGCGCTGGCTCACCTCACCTGCATGGGGTCAACCGCTGCTGATGTTGACGCCTACGTGGACAGCCTGCGCACGGCAGGCATCCAGAACGTGCTTGCGCTTCGTGGCGACCGCAGGCCAGGCGTGGACGTGGTCGACTTTGCGCATGCCTCCGACCTCATTGCGCACCTTCGAGAGGCGGCGCCCTCGCTGTGCATTGGCGCTGCGTGCTACCCCGAGGGCCACGTGGAGTCCGCCTCGCTCGATGAGTCCATGCGTGCCCTGCGCATCAAGCAGGAGGCGGGGGCAGATTTTCTGGTCTCCCAGCTCTTCTTCGACAACAACGACTTCTATCGCTTCCGCGAGCAGTGCCTGCGTTACCGCATCAAGCTCCCCGTTGTTGCCGGCATCATGCCCTTCACGAGCGTCAAGCAGATCCAGCGCATGGCGTTCAACTGCGGAGCGTCAATCCCTGCCAAGGTCGTGAAGCGCCTCGTGCGTGCGGGCGATGACCACGCCGCCCAGGCCCGCGCGGGCATCGAGTACGCCTGCGAGCAGATCTGCGACCTCGCCAGAAACGGCGTTGACGGCATCCACATCTACAGCATGAACCACCCGGAGATTGCCTGCGCCACCCACGATGTCCTTGCGGGCATGGGCTACCTGGGGTAGCCCAATGGTCGAGTCGTATGACATAGGCTCCATCGACCGCTCCGAGGTCCTGCGCTACATGGGCTACGCCGGCCAGAGCATGACTCCCGAGCTTGAGGGGCGCATCGACGGCTGCATGAAGCGCTGCCTCTCCGTTGGCGTGCCGCGCGGTGTCTGGCGCATCTTCGATGTGGAGGGCACCGGCACCAAGGAGGACGGCACACCGTTCGTGCGGCTTGCGGGCACGTCGCTGGAGCTTCTCGGCACCTCCATGCAGAAGCATATGGACGGCGCCGTTGCGGTTGGGGTAATGGCAGTAACCGTGGGCATGGGGGTCGAGCGCGAGCTGCGGCGCCTCTCGCTCACCGACCGCGTGGCGCAGGTGGTCTTTGACGCCGCCGCCACGACGCTTGTCGAGCGCACGGCCGACGCCTGCGAGGCGTCCATTGTTGCGGCAGGCCATGAGCGTGGCCTCTTTGCCAACTTCCGTTTTAGCCCGGGCTACGGCGATATGCCCATGGCGACGCAGCCCGTTCTCCTGCAGGCCCTCGACGCACAGCGCCAGCTGGGCATCACCCTTACCGACACCCTGCTCATGGTCCCAACCAAGAGCGTGACCGCCGTGGTGGGCCTCTTTGAGACCATCCAGCCATCCACACACGCAAGCTGCGCGGGATGCCCCTGCTTTGACTTCTGCACCATTCGGCCTACTGGCCACACCTGCCGCGGATAGCGGCGAGAGGAGCTGCCCATGAGCGCCAAAGGACCCAACACGGGAGAGGAACGCTGGCCAAAGGACCGCCTCGTTCCTCACTCGCGTCGCGTGCGAGACGAGCACCTTGCCGCCGTTCTGCGTGGCGAGGAGTTCCTGCTCTTCGATGGCGCCATGGGTACGCAGCTGCAGGCGCGCGGCCTTGCCGCGGGCGAGCTTCCGGAGCTGCTCTGCCTTACCAACCCCGCAGAGATCCGCGAGGTGCATGCCTCCTACGTCTCCGCGGGCGCGGAGGTCGTGACCACCAACACCTTTGGCGCCAACGCTGCCAAGCTTGGCGACGCGGCAAGCGTTGCAGAGGTCTTCTCGGCGGCGGTGGCCTGCGCGCGCGAGGCGGGTGCCCGCTACGTGGCGGCGGACCTTGGTCCCACGGGTCAGCTTCTCGAGCCCATGGGGCCGCTTCCCTTCGATGACGCGTACGACCTCTTTGCCGAGCAGGTGCGTGCTGCTGACACTGCCGGCGCGGACCTCTTTGTGATTGAGACCATGGCGGACCTTGCCGAGGCGAAGGCGGCCCTGCTCGCCGTGCGCGAGAACTCTGACCTTCCTGCGTTTGTGACCATGACCTTTGGAGAGGACGGTCGCACCTTCCTGGGAACTACGCCCGAGGCCGCGGCGGTCACGCTCTCCTCTCTGGGCGCGGACGCCATCGGCATCAACTGCGGTCTTGGCCCCACGGCGGTGGCGCCGCTGGTGGAGCGCATGCTCCCGTGGGCGGCCTGCCCCGTGATGGCGCAGGCCAACGCCGGACTTCCGCATGTGGTGGATGGCGTGACCACCTACGACGTGGGGCCCGAGGAGTACGCGGAGGCCGTGGCCGGCATGCTCGACGCCGGCGTCACCGTGATTGGCGGCTGCTGCGGCACGACGCCTGCGCACATCGCCCGCGAGCGCGAGCATCTCGCCGGGCGCGTTCCTGCAGAGCGTTACGTGCGCGATAGCTTTGCCGTCTCGAGCGCCCAGGAGATCTACTCGCTCGACTACGGGCAGGTGGGCGTCATTGGCGAGCGCATCAATCCCACGGGCAAGCGCCTGATGAAGGAGGCGCTGCGCTCGGGGGATCACGACTACGTGATGAACATGGCCATCGAGCAGGGTCGCGCCGGCGCGCAGATCCTCGACGTGAACGCCGGACTCCCCGAGATAAACGAGCGCGCCGTGATGTGCCAGCTTGTCTCGGAGCTCCAAGGCGTGAGCACGCTGCCTCTGCAGATCGACGCAGCAGATCCGGTGGTCATCGAGGCTGCGGTGCGCAGCTACCCCGGCAAGGCGCTGATCAACTCCACCAACGGCAAGGCCCAGACCATGGCAGACGTGCTGCCCATTGTGAAGCACTACGGCTGCGCGGTAGTGGGGCTCACGCTGGATGAGGACGGCATCCCCGCCACGGCGGAGGGTCGTCTGGCCATTGCGAGGAAGATTGTGCGCGAGTGCGAGCAGCTCGGCATTCCGCGCCACGACGTTGTTATCGACTGCCTTACCATGGCGGCCTCGACCGACCAGACCCAGCCCCGGGCCATTCTCGACGCCATACGCCTGGTCAAGCAGGAGCTGCCTGGCGTTCGCACCGTGTTGGGCGTGAGCAACATCAGCTTTGGCCTGCCCTTCAGGCCGCTTGTGAACGGCACCTTCCTTGCCGCGGCCTTCTCAGCCGGTCTTGACCTTGCCATCATCAATCCCTGCCTTACGCGCATGATGGACGTGGTGGACTCCTGGCGCGTGCTTTCCGGCGAAGACGAGAGTGCCCAGTACTTTGTGGCCAACTACGCTGGGAGAAGTGACCGGGCTCCGGCGCCGGCATCAGCCGGCGAGAAGGCCGCTGCGCTCTCGGCCGGTGCCCCCGCTGCCCCTGCCGTGGCACCTGCCGAGCCTGCGGACGCCGCCGGCCGCGCCCGCGAGCTTGTGCTTGCCGGCCGAAAGGGCCCCATGCCCGAGGCCGTTGCCCAGGTCATCGCCGAGCATGATCCCATGTATGCCATCAACGAGGTCCTGATCCCCGCGCTTGACGTGGTGGGCGAGCGCTTCGAGAAGGGCATCTTCTTCCTGCCGCAGCTCATGGCCTCTGCGGAGGCCGCCAAGGCAGGCTTCGAGACCATCAAGGCCGCCGTGGACGCCAGCGGACAGGGCGCAAACGTGCCCGAGAAGGGCTCTATCGTGGTCTGCACCGTTCACGGGGACATCCACGACATCGGAAAGAACATCGTGCGCATGCTTCTCGAGAACTATGGCTACAACGTGATCGACCTGGGACGAGACGTGCCGCCTCAGGTTGTCGCGGACGCCGTGGAAAAAGACCACGTACTTCTTTGCGGGCTTTCTGCCCTCATGACCGCAACCGTGCCCGCCATGGCCGAGACCATCGAGCTTCTCCGCAAGGAGGCGCCCTGGTGCAAGGTGGTGGTTGGCGGCGCCGTGCTCAACCCCGAGTACGCGAAGATGGTTGGCGCCGACTTCTACGCGAAGGATGCCACCGAGACCGCCCGCATCGCCGCGGAGGTTCTGGGGTAAGGCGTCGAGACGACCGTTGGGGGCGTCTCCGATACACATTCGTCAGCCGAATGTGTATCGACCTGCGTGCGTCACACATTCGCTATCGATTGTGTGACGCGCGCAGGTCTGTACTGCCCAGAGTTTTCAGATGAAATGGCGGAACGAGAAGAACGTTACGTCCGACCGACGCGTGCCCTACATCACGCGGTGCACGGCGTCGTGCCAGCCGGCCACGAGCTTGTCCACGCGCTGGGGATCCATCTGGCGGCGGAACACGTCATCCGTCTCGCGCAGGGCCTTAAGCTCGTCGATTCCGCTCCAGTAGCCAGTCGCAAGCCCCGCGAGAAACGCAGCTCCCAGCGAGGTGGTCTCGGTGTTCTGCGGCCTTCTCAGCTCGCAGCCCAGAATGTCTGCCTGGAACTGCATGAGGAAGCTGTTGGCGCTGGCACCGCCGTCCACGTTGAGCACGCCAAGCGGGTGGCCCGCGTCTTTGGCCATGGCGTCGGCAAGGTCGTAGATCTGGTACGCAAGCGCCTCGAGCGCCGCGCGGGCAATGTGATTGCGCGTAGTCCCGCGCGTGATGCCGAGAATGGCTCCGCGAGCGTCCGGGTTCCACCACGGCGCGCCCAGGCCCGTGAACGCCGGCACAATGTAGACGCCGCCCGTGTTCTCGACGCTCTTTGCCATCCACTCGGTGTCAGCGGCATTCTGGACAATCCCCAGCTGGTCACGGAGCCACTGAATGAGGGCGCCCGCCACAAAGACAGACCCCTCGAGCGCATACTCCGTCCCCTCGACCTCGGGTGCGGAGGCAACGATGGTCGTGACCAGGTTGCTCTTGCTGAGACGCGCCTCGTGCCCGGTGTGCATGAGCATGAAGCAGCCGGTGCCATAGGTGTTCTTTGCCTGCCCCGGCTCGAAGCAGCACTGGCCAAAAAGCGCAGCCTGCTGGTCGCCGGCAACGCCGGTGATGGGGATGCCTGCGGGCACGCCGGGGTAGCTCGTCTCGCCAAACGAGCCGCTCGAGCGCCTAACCTCGGGCATCATTGAGAGCGGAATCCCAAAGAGGTTGAGCAGCTCCTTGTCCCAACAGTTGTCGTGGATGTTGTAGAGCATCGTGCGACTGGCGTTGGTGACGTCGGTCGCGTGCACCAGGCCTCCGGTGAGCACCCATACGAGCCAGGTGTCAACGGTGCCAAAGAGCAGCTCGCCCGCCTCGGCGCGCTCACGAGCGCTGGGCACGTTGTCGAGGATCCAGCGGATCTTGCTGGCCGAGAAGTACGCGTCGGGGAGAAGCCCCGTCTTCTCTTGGATCATCTGGCGCGTCTCAGGCGTGCCGCAGAGCTGCTCCACGAGATCTGCCGTACGCCGGCACTGCCAGACGATGGCGTTGTAGACGGGCTGCCCGGTAGTGGGGTCCCACACGATGGTGGTCTCACGCTGGTTGTCGATGCCTATGGAATCGATGTCCTCTGCCGTGAGGTCGCGCTTGGCGAGAAGCTCCGTGAGCGAGCCAAGCTGCGAGTAGAGAATGTCCTGCGGGTTGTGCTCCACCCATCCCGGCTTGGGGAAGATCTGCTGGAAGGGGCGCTGCACGCAGTCGACCATGCGGCCCTCACGGTTGATGAGCACGGCGCGGCTGGAGGTTGTGCCCTGGTCGAGTGCGATGACGTACTTCTCAGCTGCCATGGCTATGCCTCCTGGCTGGCGGTGGCCTGTGGCGTGGGAGCTTGGGCAACGTGCTTCTCGACCCATGCCAGCACGTCGGCAAAGACCTGCTCGTGACCCGTCTCGTTCAAGATCTCGTGCCGCATGCGCGGGTAGATCTTCACCGTGACGTCTGTGGAACCGGCTCCGCGGGCAAGGGCCGCGGCCTTCTCCACGCCCTTGCCGTTGTCTCCCACCGGGTCCTCGGCACCGGCAACGTAGAGCAGCGGCAGGTCGTGCGGGACGCTTGCGGCGCAAGTGGGGGAGTTGACCTCGGAGGTAAGGACGGCGATCTCGTGGTAGGCCCCCACGGAGAACATGAATCCGCAGGAGGGGTCTGCGATGTAGTCGTCGACGTTCTTACGGTTGTGGGAAAGCCAGTCGAGGTTTGTCCGGGCGTTGGGGATGGCCTTGCCGTAGCCGCCAGCCCCCATGGAGTCCACAAAGGAAGACCGGTACTCGGCGCCCTTGAAGAAGGACTCGAGCCATGTGAGCTTGAGCGCGGCCCTGGATGCCGTTGCCGGGAGAAAGCCGGTACCGCAGATAATGGCACCTGCCAGTCCCTCTCCATGGTGGGCGATGTAAGAGCGAACCTCAAAGCTGCCCATGCTGTGGCCAAAGACAACGTATGGAGTGCCCGTTGCAATGCGTTGCTGCGTCATGCCGCGCAGGACGTCGATGTCCTCCACAAGCGCCTGTGCCCCGCTTCCCACGGGCAGCTCTCCCCAGTGCTCGGGCGAGCAGGAGCGCCCGTGGCCAATCTGGTCATGGCCTACAACGAGAAAGCCATGGGAAGCCAGGAAGCGCGCGAAGGCGTCATAGCGGTCGATGTGCTCGGCCATGCCGTGCACAAGCTGCACCACGCCGTGTGGCGCGGGCCTCTCCGTTGACTGTGACGGTGCCATGCCAGCCGGCCACCAGGCACATGCGCTGATGGTCGATGTGCCATCCGTCGAGGGGAACGTAAAGCGCTCAAGGGTGACCTCTGTGGACATGCTGCCCCTTCCTTCGTCGTGGCTGAGCAAACATTATTGTTTGCCGCCGCGAGAGGCGCGCGCAGATGTCCGTGGCCGCACGGTATGAGGCTGCGTGTGGGCAGGCGTTGACGGCGAGCGGTAGGAGCCAGGCGTCAACGTGCGTACGTCAGAGACGCCGGGCCCCTAGGCCTCCGACTGGGTTTCGAGGGCAAGATCCTGCGCTTCGAGCTCCTCTGCCTTTCTCGTTGCCAGGCGCGTCGCAAAGAAGATCGCACACACGCCTCCCGCGAGCTTGCCCAGAAGCACGGGCACGATGAGCGTGGGCTGAAAGTTTGCGGTGAACGAGAGGTGGTCGCCAAAGAGGAAGGCGCAGCAGACGCTAAAGGAAATCACGATGACCTTGTCGCGCGCCTTGAGGTCCTTGACCATGGCGAGTGCGGCAAGCACGTTTGCGGAGGCGGCAAGAAGTCCTGCCGTGGCATCTGAGCTCAGGCCCACCGCACGTCCAACCCTCGAGAGGGGCTTGGCGAGGTAGGTCTTGATGAGCCACACCATGGGGAAGGCGCCGCAGAGCATCATGCCAATGGCGCCAGATACCTCCAATGCGCGGAACTGGTCCTGCTCGTCTGCGATGATGGGGTCAAAGCCAAAGGACCCAAAGATGGTGGAGAAGAGCCCCGTGAAGTACTCGATGACCACTACCACGAAGACCACCTTAAGCACGCTGTCAAGCACCCGCCCAAAGACGATGAAGCCGCGAATCATGGCGTCGGGCTTGGTGGCAAGTCCTACCGCCAGCGCAACGCAGATGATGATCAGCGGCACCAGGTTGTGGGCAATCTGAGACCACGTAAGAGCCAGTTGGTAGGTGGCCGCGGTGTTGGTGGAGACCGTCTCGCGGATCACGGGGTTCGCAAGCGCAATGATGACGCTGGCAACAAGGACGCCCACGGGGATGGCGAGAAGCCCGCTCATGACGCCAAGGGCCAGGTATTTGCGGTCCTTGACCTCGAGCATCTTGAGCGCCACGGGCACGGTGAAGACGATGGTGGCACCGGCCATGTAGCCGGTCATCATGGCCATGATCCAGCTCTCGCGCGTCTGTGCGAGAGCGTCCGCAAGCTGATAGCCGCCCATGTCGACGGCGATGAAGGTCGTGGAGGCCATGGCGGGGTCTGCGCCCAGTGCGCCAAAGAGCGGCCCAAAGACCGTCGAAACGAAAGCGGTGAGGTAGGGAGCAGATGCCATGATTCCTGCGACCGGCAGGAAGATGGGGCCAATGGAGTCTATGCCCGCGACAAACTCCTTGCCCAGCTCACTTTCGGGGCGAGCAATTGATGCAATGCACCCTGCCGCCGCGCAGCCCATGATGATGAAGACAACGATTCTGCCAAATACTTCCATGCTGTCCCTTACGTTACTAATGCGTGCCCGTGCCGCCATACCCTTGGGGTGAGGGCAGCCCGCACGTCATACTGTCCTGTGAATTATTTAAGCTCTTGCACGAGCTGTGCCGCGCGCCTGCCGTACTCGGAGGCATAGCGGTGCCAAAGGTCCTGCCAATCTCCCACGGGGTCCCCACACTGATCTTTGTACAGCGCCCAGACAAACCAGTACCAAGCGGCAAATGCAACGTAGGAGATGCAGTGGAAGAGTTCCTCGCCGGTAGGCTCACGCTGGAAGTACTGGCAAAGCACCTCAAGTGCTTCCTCATAGCTGTAGTCGCTGCAGCAGATGAAGGTTCCAAGGTCACTGGCGTAGTCGGACATGCCAGCGTACTCCCAGTCGATGAGCGAGATATCGGTTCCCCTTACCAGGAAGTTGGGGTCGTAGAAGTCGTTGTGGCAGAGTACCGGTGCCGCCGAGGTTGTCCGCACGCGCTCCTCGAGACTGGCGATGCGAGTGCCAATGCGATCAAAGTCATCGTAGCGCGCCTTCTCGTCATTGTTGAGAAGCTCGAGGATGCCCTCGGTGTTCTTAAAGATGTCAAAGCTCCACTTTGACGTGACCCCGCAGGAGTGAAGCTCACGCGCCATCTCCATGGCACGTGAAACGTGAGTGTCGTTGTGGTAGTCGAAGGGCTTGCACCCTTCGACGAAGTGCGAGATCTTCCACCCTTGCTTGGGGTTCTCGTAGATGAAGGTGCGGTCTAGTCCAAGCTCGGCGGCTATTCCCTGGGCAAACGCCTCACCCTCGCGACTGATGATCTTCTCGGTTCCAGCGCCAGGCTTGCGATAGACGTAGGGCTTGCCGCCCGCGACAAAGCGGAACGATTCGTTTGTGAGGCCCTCGTCAATAGGTGAGAACTCCGTGACGTCCTGCGGTGTGCAGCCAAGTGTGGAACAGATGTTGCCAAGCGTCTCCGGGTCGATGGACTGGACGTTAGCCGCAACGGTGGCCTGTGGCATGCCTGTCTCCTCGCTCGCCTCAAGAGGCGATTGTTTGGTAATTGTTCAGTGTATATAAAGATAACGTAAGTACCGAACAATTCCATGGGAGAGCAGAACGACATGCCTTCGACAAACTATTCTATCAAGATTGCCTAATGGCGCTTCCTGAACAAAGCCGAGATGAACTTCTTACTGATTGATGCGCGAGGCGTCTCTCCGGTTCTAATGCCTGCTGCCGGGCCACCATGGCACCAGATGGCTACGGATACAAGAACAACGCCAGCGACTACGTGGACCATGTCCCCAAAGACAAGCTCAATCGCAAGCCACGCTGCAGGAATCACAAGAGCGCCCAGGCAGAGGTAGCCGCCAAAGAGCACCACAAGGAGGCCGGCTACGGCTGCGATGCCGCCTGCTACGGGTGACGCAAGAATGATCCCCGCACATGTCGTGGCGACGCCCTTGCCCCCGCGGAAGTGGTGCCAAGCTGGAAATACGTGTCCAAGCGTTGCCCCTACTGTCGCTGCCGTTCCCGCTACATCGGGAGCTTCTGCAAACATTGCCCGAGCCAGCACAAATGCAAGAATAGTTTTCGCGATATCGCCCGTAAGCGTGACGGCCGCCCACCTTACGCCATAAGTGGCGCCCATGTTTGCCATGCCGGGGTTGCCCAGCCCTACATCGAAGGCACTCTTTCCGCTCACGTGTTTGCTCACCAGTTGCGCTGTGAGGAACGATCCGCAAACGTAGCCCACGGTCAGCGAGCTAGACACCACGGCCGCCATGCTCGGCATCACAGTCAAGCCTCCTCAGTTACGTTGCAAAGGTATCGATGAAGTGAAGAGATTCTTGAGGCTTCCCAGTTAGGGTACCCTACTACGAAGCATGTGCCTGGCAAAGCGATGGAAGGGGTGCGCCACATGTTCGACGGCGTCATCTTTGACATGGATGGCCTGATGGTTGACACCGAGCCAGTCTGGATGGAGTGCTGGGAGCCGGCGTTGGCCCATTTTGGCTATGCAGTCCCGCTTGGCCTCGCTGATGCGGTTCGTGGTTCGGCAGGTGATACTGCCTCCCGCATTCTTCACGAGATGGTAAGCCCCCAGCTCGACACCAAGGCATTCTGGGACTACTTCTCGTCTCTTGCCGAGAAGATTTTCTCCCAAGGTGTCGAGAAGAAGCCAGGGCTTGACGAGCTCCTCGTGTACTTGGGGAAGAGGGACGTTCCCTGCGCCGTGGCATCATCCTCGTCCAAGAAGGGCATAGAGCGCAACCTGCGCTTTATCGGTGACCTTGACTTCTTTCGGGCGATAGTCCCTTCGAGCGAGGTTGCTCATGCAAAGCCTGCGCCGGACATCTTCCTCGAGGCGGCGCGGCGCCTTGGCACCGAGCCTTCTCGCACGATGGTGCTTGAGGATTCCTTCAATGGGGTCCGCGCGGGGGCGGCGGGTGGCTTCTTCACGGTAATGGTCCCTGACCTCGCCCAGCCCAATGACGAGATTCGTTCCGTGGCCTCGCGGGTGTGTTCGAGCCTCCTTGAGGTGCGCGATCTTCTCGCCCAAGGGGAGATGGGCTAGTCAAAAGGGGCTGGCGGCCCGTTTTTTAGCGCCAATATCTGCTGTCTCTGAGTGGGAGGTTTCTCTCATGGCTGGTTTTCACTGCACCGAGTGCATCTATGGCTCTTTTGCCAAAAACAAGGAGACCGGAATGTACCAAGGCTCCTGCAGTCGTGGATACACGCTGGCCGTGCCCCACGTGTACAAGGAGCCCGACATGTTCTTTGCAAATAACCCCGATGACCTGGTGCCCGTTGTAGATCCGTTTGGGAAGGAATACCTTCGCCGCAGCAATGTGTGCGACCGATTCCTACGGCCCAAGGACGCACGGCCATAGGGCGGAGAAGTAAGCCAGGGGAAGTTTCTTGAATTTCTATCAAATGCTGCACTTCTTACGCATATTCAATAATGTATTGTGCTCATAATGCACTGCAGGTACGGGCTAGTGCCGAGGGGGCATTAGCAGTGTCTAGCCAAATGCTCAAGAGGGAAAAAAGGCGGTAGCCAGATGTCGAGAAAGGCACAGACCGACAGTGGCGAGACTAAGAGGAGCCTCGTTGCGTCAGCCACAGAGGAATTTGCTGAGTACGGGTATGAGGGAGCCTCGCTTCGCCAGATTTGCTCAAAGGCTGGCGTGACCACTGGTGCTCTCTACTTCTTCTTCGATAGCAAGGAAGACCTGTTCAAGAGTGTTGTCTCTCCCTTGATGACCGAGTTCCCTTCTATTCTCGCCACGTGGATCGAGCGTGACCTTACTGTGATTTGTGACGGCAAGGGCGAGCCCACGAACGTCGAGAAGCTGCCCGATGGCCTTGTCGAGCTTCTCGAGCGGTATCCGCTGGTTCCCAAGATTGTTAAGAGCAACCGCGACAACCCTGTGGTCAAGGGATATCTCGACGCCAAGGTGGACGAGATTGCCAAGAGCGTAGCAAGCCGTGCCGAGCGCAAGTATGGCCACGTCTCTGATGGCTTCTCTCCGCGCCTTCTTGCTACCATGTGTGCAGACGCGTTCATCGAGATTCTTGCCAACGACGATGACCTTGATGTCATTGCGCGTCACCTTTCTGAGGTGTCGACATTTGTGCGCGGTGGCCTGGAGGCCACGCTCAAGAAGTAAGGCGAAAAGCCAAGCAAGGCGAGAGGAGGTGGCACGGTGATTAGTCAGCTCCTCTCGCTTTCTGTAACCATGCTTGTGGCGGCGCTTGCTCCTTTTGTCGCAAGCCTTGTCCCGGGCAGGGCCATCCCTGAGGTTGTCTTTCTCGTTTTTGCCGGCACGCTTCTTGGACCCAATGGGGCGGATGTCATCCGGACGAGCGGAGGCGCCCTCTCCCTTGTCTCTGAGCTGGGCATGGCCTTTCTTTTCCTAATGGCGGGCTACGAGATAAAGCCCTCCGAACTGGTTGGCCCGATGGGGCGCCATGCTTCCATCTGCTGGGGCATCTCGCTTGTGGCAGCCATTGCGCTTGTGAGCCTTACGGGCTTTAGCCGCTTTACCGGCATGACGGGCATCGCTTTTGCCATCATGCTTACCACAACGGCATACGGCACTCTGGCGCCTATCATGCGCGCCCGAGACCTCACAAACACGCGCGTGGGCCGCGCTGTCACGGCCTATGGCGCCACCGGTGAGGTGTTACCGGTTATTGCGGTGGCGCTCATGCTCTCCACGAGGTCTCTGCTTGTCACGGTGGTCGTCCTTGTCGTGTTCATGCTGGTCTGCGTGCGCATTGCGCATCTCTCCACGTCCACGGCGCGCATAGGCGCGCGCTTTCGCGACTTTGTGAGGTCAAGCGCCGGCGCCAGCACCCAGACACCTCTTCGCCTGGTTGTGCTGCTCCTCGTGTTTCTGCTCTTTTTGGCTGAGGCGGCAGGCTTTGACTCGGTACTGGGCGCCTTTGCCGCTGGCTTTGTGCTGCGTGTCTTCTTCCCGGATGGCAACGAAGACCTGGAGACGCGTCTTGAGTCCATCGGTAATGGGTTTCTCATCCCGGCGTTCTTCGTTATCTCTGGCGCGGGCATTGATCTCTCTGCCGCCGTTGCAGATCCTGGCCTGCTCTTCCTCTTCATTGGACTACTTGTTGCTGTGCGTGGGGTCTCTGTTGCAATTTCGCTTCACGTTAATCCCGAGACGCGTGGGATGGAGCCGCAGGAGCGCTTTGTGACAACCGCGTACTGCGTGATGGCGCTGCCGCTTGTTGTTGCAATTACGCAGATTGTGGTGGATGCAGGCGCCATGACCAGCCAGGATGCCTCGGTCCTTGTGACGGCGGGCGCCGTGACGGTGCTTGTGGTGCCCGTTCTCACCTCGCTTGTTCGCGTGACCGCCCCGGCGCATCCTGTCCATGCCCTAAGTAGCATCGTCTCGGGTGAGGAGAGCGCAAACGAGGCCCTGGAGCGACAGCGCAGGGCCATGCAGACATCGCGCCGGCGCTTCGAGGCGGCGCGAGCTCGTCGTAGGGGCGAACTTGGTAGGGCTCTCTCGTCTGCCGAGTACATTGCCCGGCACGGGGGAGACGAGCCTTCGGACGAACCCCCCAGCAACGATGGCGTGTGATTGTATCGGCTAACCTGAAGAAGTGCGTATCACAGTCATGTACATTGCGGGCTGCGGAGAAATCTGCGGCCCGCGAATCGTATGATGGGTGCGGCAATTGTGTCCTTGGGAAGGATGACTCATATGGCAGACGCAGCGGCTGGTACGGCACGGGACCTCATCTTTCTTGCGCCCATCTTCCATGGGAAAATCTGGGGCGGGCGCGAGCTCGAGAAGCGCTTTGGCTACAAGATTCCGGATGGTCCCATTGGCGAGTGCTGGGGCATCTCAGCCCACCCCAACGGCGATTGCGCGGTAGACGGCGGTGAGTTTGACGGCCAGCACCTCTCCGAGCTCTGGGATGCTCACCACGAGCTCTTTGCCGGCGCCGAGGGCGACCGCTTCCCGCTGCTCATCAAGATTCTTGACGCTCGCGAGAACCTCTCCGTACAGGTGCACCCGGACGACGCCTATGCTGCAGAGCACGAGAACGGCTCGCTGGGCAAGCGCGAGTGCTGGTATGTGATCGACTGCGAGCCCGGCACGCGCATCATCGTGGGCCAGCGCGCCAAGAGTCGAGAGGAGCTTGCGGCCATGATCGAGGGTGGCCGCTGGGATGACATGCTCAACTACGTGCCCATCCACCCCGGTGACTTCTTCCGCATTGAGCCGGGCACCATGCACGCCATCATGGGCGGCACCCTCATTCTGGAGACCCAGCAGTCCTCAGATGTCACCTATCGCGTGTACGACTACGACCGCGTGCAGCCTGATGGCACCAAGCGTCCGCTCCACGTGAAGCAGTCGCTTGACGTGGTTGACTACAGCCAGGTGCCGCCCACAAGCGGCACGGTTACGGCACCCGAGAAGGACGGTGTGACCGAGCTTATGGCATGCCCCAACTTTGATGTTGAGCGCGTGCGCGTTGCTGGCGAGAAGACGCTTGCTCAACCGTGGCCGTTTATGTGCCTCTCGGTGATTGAGGGTTCTGGCAGCGTTTGCGACGGCGTCGGTGTTGAACACGCCGTGAGCGCTGGCAGCCATTTCCTGGCACCATCCGGCTCTGGCGACGTTCGACTGACGGGTGAGATGACGCTCATCACCTCGCATCTTCCGGAGCGCGCGTAGACGTCTGGCGGATCCGGGTCTTCCTGACCATCCGGCGGGATTTCTGCTTCCCGGTTGCTGTCGGCGCCCCCCGGTCTGGTGGCCGTCCGCCCCTGGTTGTTGCAGGCGTCCCCGGTTGCTGTCGGCGCCCCCCGGTGGCTATCGGCCCCCCGGTGGCTGTCGGGCTAAAAATAGACAAAATAACTTTCTAAAACAGTGTTATGTATCGAAAAACAGCCCCATAGCGGCACCTAGAACACTCGACCCTTTAGCGGCGGCACCCAGAACAGTCGGCCCTATAGCAGACGGCGCCCGGAGATGTGAGCCTCCGGGCGCCGCTTGTACTTCTCTGTTCTGTGAGCGTTATGCCGCAGGCTTTGCACCGCCGGGGATCTCGCCGCCGCAGTGCGGGCAGCGAGTAGCTCCTGCCTTGACCTCCTCAAGGCAGTGCGGACAGACAGGCGCCGCGGCCTCCTCTTCCTCTTCCTGCTTGCCGGCGATCTTCTTGGCCTCCTCGGCGAGCTTGTTCATGCTCTTAACCAGGCAGAAGATGATGAACGCAATGATGATAAAGTTGATGACCGCAGAGATGAACGCGCCAAAGTTGAGCTGAGCCGCGCCAACGTTCACCACGAGACCAATCTGCTCTCCACCGCCCGTGAGGCCGGAGATAAGCGGCTGGATGATGTCACCCACGAGCGAGTTCACGATGGCCGTGAACGCACCGCCGATAATCACGCCAACTGCCATGTCCATCACGTTGCCACGTGAGATGAACTCGCGGAACTCGCTAAAGAAGCCCTTCATACTGATCCTCTCGCCAAAGCCGTTGGGCCGGGCTGCAGTCTTGAGGCATCAGCCTGGATGCCGTTATCTGCAGTCTTTGAAACTCTACCACGTCGAGAGTTTTGGACACAGAAGGGGAGTACTTCGTGCTGAAGCACTGACTCTACAGTCCAAGCTCTTCAGAATCGAGCATCACGGTGAAGGGGCCGTCGTTCACAAGGCTCACGCGCATGTTGGCGCCAAACACGCCGCGTCCTACGCGGCTTGGCCCAAGGTCCTTCTCGGCATGGTCACAGAAGAGCTCGTAGAGGTAGTTTGCAAGCTCCGCCGGGGCTGCCCCCGTGAACGAAGGCCTGTTGCCGTGGCGCGCGTCCGCGTAGAGCGTGAACTGGCTCACCACGAGCAGCGAGCCGCCCACGTCCACAAGTGAGAGGTTGGTACGCCCGTTCTTGTCCGCGCAGATGCGGAGCTTGCGGACCTTCTCCCACATGCGCCTGGCCGTGTCCTCGGTGTCGGTGGGCCCGACGCCGAGAAGCACGAGGTAGCCCGCACCGCATGAGCCAACCTCGCGCCCGTCGACCTCGACCGATGCCCGCTCGACCCGCTGGATTAGCGCGCGCATGCTACCTCGCCAGGTTGTAGATCGCCGAGAACTTCTCGACGAGGTAGTCCGTGTAGTAGCGCGGCTCGAAGTCCTCGCCACACGCCATGCGGATGAGCTGCGAGGAGTCCTTGGCGCGACCCCAGTGCCAGATGTTGGAGCGAAGCCACTCGCGGATGGGCGCAAGGTCGCCTGCGGCGCAGTAGCCGTCGAAGTCCACGCCCTGGCGCACCATGGCGGCCTTGAACTGCGCGCCAAAGGCGCTGCCCAGCGCATAGGTGGGGAAGTAGGCAAAGTCGCCGTCGGACCAGTGTGTGTCCTGGAGTGCGCCCTCGGTGTCGGTGGGCACCTCAACGCCTAGGTAGGCACGGTAGCGGTCGGCCCAGAGGCCGGGGACGTCTGCGGCCTTGGCCTCGCCCGAGAAGAGCAGCTGTTCGATTTCGTAGCGCACAAGGATGTGCAGGGGGTAGGTGAGCTCGTCGGCGTCGCAGCGGATGAGGCCCGGCTCCGCGCAGTTCTCGGCCATGTAGAGCTGGTATGGGGTCATGCGGCCAAGCTGCCCGGGGAAGTGCTTGGCAAGAAGGCGAGAGAGCGGCTCGGAGAATGCTTCGCTCCTGCCCACGTAGTTCTCGAAGAAGCGCGACTGGGACTCGTGCATGCCCGAGCTGGTGCCGCCCTTGAGCGAGGTGAAGCGGTACGCAGGGTCAACGCTCTGCTCGTACATTGCATGCCCGCCCTCGTGGAGCATGCTGAAGACGTTGGAGAGCACGTTATCCTGGTAAACATGGCTTGCAATGGCCACAAAACCCGTGGAGGGGCCGCCCGTGTAGGGGTGCTCGGTCTGGCCGAGCCAGAGGGCGTCGGTGTCCACCCCCTCAAGGCGCACCAGGTCACGCGCGAGGTCCCACTGGCGGCGCTCGTCAAAGGTGCCATCCACCACGCGGTGGCTGGGCTTTCTCGGCGCTGCCATGCACTCTGCCAGCAATAGAACCACGCACTTCTTGACCTGCTCAAAGAAGGGATCGTAGAAGGCGCGGCTCGTGCCGTGCTCGTACTGGTCGAGCCAGACGTCGTAGGGGTCTGCGTTGGGGTTCATTGCGTTTGCCATGCGCACGCGGGCAGCCACAAGGCGGTCGAGGTAGGGCTCGAAGCTGGCCCAGTCATTTGCCGCCTTGGCGCGGCGCCATACGTCGTTTGCCTCGACGGCAAGGCGGCAGAAGGCCGCTCGCTCTTCTGCGGGTACATCTACCAGCGAGCTGCGGTCGCGCTTCAAGATCTTGACCTGGGCGGCGCGCGTCTCTCCAATGATGCCAGAGTTGGATTCCAAACGGTCGAGCAGGGCACCAACCTCGGGTGCGCAGAGAATGCGTGTGGCCTCTTCGTCGAGGACTGCAGAGGCCTCCGCGCGCTCCTCGGTTGCCTTGGGAGGGTCGATGGAGGGGCCAAGGGTTGCTATCTCGTCAAGTGCGTAGCGAAGGGCGAAGCGCCGACGCTCAAGTCGGTCAAGGTCCGCCATGTCCTGCTTGGGATTGGAAAGCGCCGCGTTGATCGCAGAGGGCGCGTTGTCGGTCATGATGCCTCCAGACTGCCCCGAAGGGGCGCACGGATCGACTGCACGGACAACGAGTGTAGCCCATGGCTGTGGGCGCCCCGTGCGCGTGCCGGTGGTCGTCGCGCGCATCTCGACGAATGCCGCTGGCACCGACCATTTTTGTGTTATGAGACGTGCACCTCCACCATGGACGTGGGATGATAGCTAGTGCCGCCGCATCGCCTGGCAGTGGGGGCGCACAATTCCGAAGACCTAACCGAGAGGGGAAGACATGCAAGCCGTCCTTGGTATCGACATCGGAGGAACCAGCATCAAGGCGGGGCTCTTCTCGCCCGAGGGCGAGCTGCTCGAGGAGCGCAAGATTCCCACGCCCGCGCTTGTGAACGCGGAGGCATTCGCAATTGTGACCGACGGCCTGACGCACCTCCTCGCCGCCCACGACAACACCCCCGAGGACGTCATTGCCTGCGGACTGGACATCCCTGGCCCTGTTGCCGATGACGGCAAGGTGGGCTTCCTGCCCAATATTCAGCTTGACCCCGACGGTCTTGTTGCCGCCATTAACGCTGCCTTTCCCAACGCCGCCATCGCCTTTGTGAACGACGCAAACGCCGCCGCGCTGGGCGAGCTCTGGGCTGGGGTTGCCCATGGCGTCTCGAGCTTTGTGCTCATCGCGCTTGGTACGGGCGTAGGCGCCGGCGTGGTGGTGAACGGCCGCCTGGTGGCAGGCGCGTTTGGTGCAGGTGGCGAGATCGGCCATATCACCGTAAATCCCAACGAGACCGAGACCTGCGGGTGCGGCCGCCACGGCTGCCTCGAGCAGTACGCCTCCGCCAAGGGAATTGTGCGGCTCTACCTCGAGGAGTGCGAGCGCCGCGGCGTGACGCCGGTCCACGTCGAGCACGCCACCGACACGCTCTCGGTCTTCCGTGCGCTTGCCAAGGGCGACGAGTGCGCAAAGATCGCCATTGATCAGATGTGTGAGTACCTGGCGCAGGCCATGTCGCAGGTCTCCTGCGTGGTCGACCCGGCCATGTATCTCATTGGCGGTGGCGTGGCGGGATCCTTTGCCACGTTTGCGCCCGAGCTGCGCCGTCGCTTCCAGGCTCACGCGCTTCCCACCTGCAAGGACGTTGCCATCGAGGCTGCCTCGCTGGGCAACCAGGCAGCGATGTACGGTTGCGCGTACGAGGCCCTCGAGCTTCGCAAGCGCTCCCAGGCGGGCGCATAGAGCAACGCTCATACGATACGAGCAGGGCGCGCCTGCGGGGTGGGGTACCCACCGCGCGGGCGCGCTTCTTCTCTAACATAATGCCGTTGCCGGTCGCTGACCTACCGTTTGGCGGCTTTGCGACCAAACACTTTCGTTTTTCTTCGTTTCTTCTCGCAAACTTACGCTTTTGTGGTAAAGTTGTGGCCGGTTTTGGGAGGAGATGTGAAGAAGAAGTTACGCTCCTCCATGGGATGCGGTCCCACGGGACCGCAGGGAAGCGGCGCCCCAAGCGCCGTAAAGAGAGGGGAGTGAAGGTATGGCCGAAGACACGACGTACGACCTCATTGCCGCTACCGGTTGTCCAACGGGCATCGCCCACACCTACATGGCTAAGGAGGCCCTCGAAAAGGCCGCCGCGGCCAAGGGCCTCACCATCAAGGTCGAGACCCACGGGCAGGTCGGCATCGAGAACGAGGTGACCCCTGCACAGATCAAGGCAGCGAAGGCTGTCATCGTCGCTGCCGACAAGGACGTTCAGGCCGAACGCTTCGCCGGCAAGCCCATGGTGAGCGTCGGCGTGGCCGCAGCGATCAAGGACCCCGAGGGGCTCATCGACAAGGCTCTGGCAGCCAAGGCTGAGGGCGAGCTCACCGATGAGGTCGCAAACGCCTCGAGCGATAGCTCCGCATCTACGGAGAAGGAGTCCGTGGGCCATATCATCTACAAGCACCTGATGAACGGCGTCAGCCACATGCTCGTCTTCGTGGTTGCCGGCGGCGTCCTCACGGCCGTCTCGTTCCTCTGGGGTATCACGTCCTTCGACTCCACTGCGTCTGACTACAACTCCTTCGCCGCCATGCTCAAGATCATCGGTGGCATCGCCATGAACCTCATGGTGCCGGTCCTCGCGGCTTACATCGCTGAGTCCATCGGCAAGCGCCCCGCTCTGGTCCCCGGCTTTGTTGCCGGCATGATTGCCATCACCGGCCTGCCCGTCTCCCCTGAGACCGGACTCATCGACGCCGGCGGCGCGGGCGTGGGCTTTGGCTTCCTCGGCGGCATCGTCGGCGGCTTTGTTGCCGGCTACGTGATCGTCGGTCTGGAGAAGCTGCTCTCCGGCATGCCCAAGAACCTTGACGGTCTCAAGGCCATCTTCCTGTACCCGCTGCTCTCCACCTTCATCACCGGTCTTATCATGCTCGGCATCTCCGGCCCCATGGCCGCCATCAACACTGGCATGATGAGCTTCCTCGAGGGCCTCGAGGCCTCCGGCCCCATCGTCCTTGGCCTGGCTATTGGCTGCATGTGCGCTTTCGACATGGGCGGCCCAGTCAACAAGGCTGCCTACGTCACCGGCACCGCGCTTCTTACCGAGGCGCTTCAGGCTGGCATCGGCACCCCGACCTACAACTTCGGCACCAACTTCATGGCTGCCGTCTCCGCTGCCTGCATCGTCCCGCCGCTGATTACTGCCTTTGCCGTCATCGTGGGCAAGAAGTACTTCTCCAAGGAAGACCATGACGCCGGTATCGTCAACATCGTCCTGGGCTGCACCCACATCACCGAGGGCGCAATCCCGTTCATGACCAAGAACATCTGGCCCGTGATGCCCATCATGATGTGCGGTTCCTCGATTGCCGCAATCCTCACCATCCTCTTTGGCGTCCATGACCCCGCGCCTCACGGCGGCTTCCTGGTCCTGCCCGTCGTTGACGGTTGGTACCTGTGGCTCGTTGCAATCTTTGCTGGCGTCCTTGTTGGCGGTATTCTTTACGTCATCTTCAAGCGCAACGAATACCATAAGAACGGCGACAAGGTCGTGGAGTAAGGAGAGCGCATGAGCGAGTTCGTTCCGTCATCCCATGTCTACGTAGACAATCCCGCAACTACGGTGGACGAGGTACTGAGGTTCCTCTCCGAGACAGCAGTTTCCTACGGTGTCGCTCATGACGTCGACAAGGTCTTCGAGGCCTTCAAGGCGCGCGAGGCAGAGGGAACTACGGGGATGATGGGCGGATTCGCCATTCCGCACGCCAAGACCGCAGAGGTCAGCACGCCAACCGTCATCGTGGTGAAGTTTTCCGGCGAGGTCGAGTGGGCAACCATGGACTCCAAGCCCGTCCGTTGCGCCATCGCTCTGCTCATCCCCGATGACGGCACCCAGACCGAGCAGCTACGCCTGCTTTCTAAGGTTGCGGTGCTTCTCATGGACGCAGACTTCCGCGAGAAGGTGCTTGCCTCCGCAGATCCGCAGGAGATCGCGGGTCTCATCAACAGCGGTCTCGAGAGCTAGATGACCGGGCATCCGGTCTGAGGTTCGTGCTGGGGACCCGTCGCCTGCGCGTCGGGTCCCCTTTCTAGTACGGCGATATCAATCGAGTGACACGCGTCGAGAACGATCAAGGGAAGCTCAATGATTTATACACTTACCACCAACCCGGCAATCGACATGAACATCACCTCGGACACCATATCGACCGAGCATGTCAACAGGACGCGCGACGCGGTCTACACGCCAAACGGTAAGGGCCTGAACGTCTCGTTTACACTCAAGCACTACGGCATAGACTCCAAGATCCTGGGCTTCTTTGGAGGCTTCTCGGGCGACTACATCGTGCGTGAGGCCGATAAGATCTGCCCCGTGATGCCGGTCCAGATCCATGGCATCACACGCGTGAACGTGTTTCTCACCACGCCCGAGGGGGAGTACAAGTTTCCCAACGCCGGCGCAGAGGTCAACCGTTCCAAGCAGGAGGAGATGCTCAAGCTGATCCAAGGACTGGATGACCTTGAGTGCCTCGTTGTCTCCGGGAGCCTGCCCACAGGCATTGAGCCCGCATACTACGACGAGCTCATCGATGTGGTGCGCGAGAAGGGTGCCGAGTTTGTCCTGGACATCTCCCACCCACACCTGTGCCAGCTGGTGGAGAAGGGGCCGTTGCTCATCAAGCCCAACGACGAGGAGGTCGCGGCCATCTTTGGCGTGGACGTGAAGAGCGAGGAGGACATCGTCTCTGCGCTCCATACCATCCACGACGCTGGGGCAAAGAACATCCTTCTCACGCTCGGAGGCGAGGGCGCCTACTTCTTCAACGGCGAGCACGTCTGGCATGCCAACGCAGCGAAGGTCGACGTTCTCTCCACGGCCTGTGCCGGTGACGCAACGCTTGCGAGCTTCCTTTCGCTGTGGCTGGCCGATCGCACCCAGGTGGAGCCGGCGCTCACGCGTGCCATGGCGACGGGCGCCAACGTTGCCATGAGTGCGGGCCTTGGTGACTTTGCCCTTGTTGACCAGCTCGCGCAGTCGATTCGCGTGGAGATAGTGGAGTAGAGCCATGCCCTCGCCCAAGAGTTCCCGGATGCTTGCTGCGGAGCGGCAGAAGTACATCCTTGACGTTATCCAAGAGCACGGGACCGTCTCGGTCACGCAGATCTGTGACCACTGCGGCGTCTCCTCGGTGACCGCCCGGACCGACCTTGATGCCATGGAGCGCGAGGGGCAGCTCAAGCGCACCCACGGCGGGGCCGTGCCCGTGACACAGCTCGTCATCCCGGCGGTCCCGCAACGCGTGCACAAGAACGCTCGAGCCAAGCAGAGAATTGGCCGCAAGGCAGCGGAGCTTGTGAGGGATGGCGAGACGATTCTCGTGGGCTCCGGCAGCACGACCCTCGCGTTTCTCCACTGCCTAGCCGAGAAGCGCGGCGTCACGGTCATCACCAACGACGTCAACGGGCTCATCTACGTCGAGCAGTTTCTCCCGCAGGCAACGCCCGTGTGCACGGGTGGCATCCTTGGCCGCGAGTACCGACACTTTGCCGGCCCCATGGTGGCCTCGTCGCTCTCTGACATCTACCTTGACAAGGTGTTTCTCGGCGCGGACGCCTTCGAGCCAGACTTTGGCTTCCTTGCCGAGTTCGAGCGCACTGCCACCACAAAGGTCGAGTTCATGCGCCATGCGAGGAAGACCATCATCCTCATGGACGCCTCCAAGGTGGGAGCTGCCCGGTCCTTCGTGCGCTTTGCCGCCCCAACCGACGTGGATACGGTCATTATGGACAAGGACCCAGGCGGCATTGTGGCCAGTGCCACGGCTGGCAAGGACGGCAGGAGCCGCGTGGTTCTCGCGTAGCGCAGGAGCCGTGGCCCCCGGGGCGCTTGATGTCCCCAAGAAAGGGTAGGTACGGGTATGGCCCATTCGAGGAGAGACATTCAGCGAGGTGCCGGGAGGAGGTCAGCGACGCCAGGGGCGCACATGACGCGCAAGAAGGTCTTCCTTGCGCTTGCCGTTGCGTTCATGGTTGTTGTGATGGTTGTGGGATTCATTCTCGAGAACAGCGTGAGCCCCGTGGTCACGAGGCTCTTTGGCACGCTCGTGGACAAGCCCTCAGAGGAAACCGTTTCATCGACCAATGACGCCGCGCGACAGCTGGCAAGCGAGGTCGAGGCCCAGGGGGCCGTCCTTCTCGCCAACGATGGAACGCTGCCGCTCTCGAGCGGCGTCACCAAGGTGAACGTCTTTGGGTGGGCGTCTATCGACTGGCTGGGCGGTGGCTCGGGCTCCGGCTGCGTGACCTCGGTGGAGACGGACCTCATCTCGGCGCTGAACGATGCCGGCATCGAGACAAACACTGAGCTTACAGCCATGTACCAGGACTTCTATGCCGCCGGGAAGCGCCCCAAGACTCTCTCGAGCAAACCAGAGGAATCGAGTGTGCTCTACGAGCCCTCGATTGCAGACCGCACGTGCTACACCGACGAGCTGCTGCAAAACGCGCAGGATTTCTCGGACACTGCCATCGTGGTGCTGCAACGCTACACGGGCGAGAGCAACGACATGCCGCTTGTGCAGTACAAGGTATCAGAGAAGAACGGCTCGGTGGAAACGGACGCCAGCAGGACCTCGCTTGACCTCTCGACTGAGGAGGAGGCTCTCCTCGCCTATGTGGGTGCCACGTACAAGAACGTCATTGTGGTAGTGAACTCGGCAAACGCCATGGCCTTGGCCGCCCTTGACTCCACGCCCGGCATCGACGCCGTGCTGCTTGCGGGCTATACGGGCCAGTATGGCGCCGAGGTGCTGCCGCAGATCCTGTGGGGCGAGGTGAATCCCTCCGGCCGCACGGCCGACACCTATGCGTACGATTTCTCTACGGCGCCCTCCTATGCCAGCGCGAGCAATCACGTGGGGACCTACGCCTTGGCCGACGGGCTCTATCCCGCAGACGGCACGCAGAACGGGAACTTCTCCCTGCCCGAGGGCTACGACCAGGTCTCATACGTGGACTACTCCGAGGGCGTCTATGTGGGCTACAGGTGGTACGAGACGGCAGACGCGGAGGGCTTCTGGGACAGCGTCTCCAACGAGCATGGCACGGGCTACCAGGGCGTCGTTCAGTATCCGTTTGGCTATGGCCTCTCGTACACCACGTTTGACTGGGAGGTTGTCGACGCTCCGGCGCAGGGCTCCGAGCTGGGCGACAGCGCCTCGGTCACCGTCCGCGTTACCAATACGGGCAGCGTTGCTGGACGCGATGTGGTCGAGCTCTACTACAGCGCTCCCTACGTGCCGGGGGGCATCGAGAAAAGTGCAGTCGTGCTGGGAGACTACGCCAAGACTGGCCTGCTTGCGCCGGGGGAGTCCGAGGATGTAACCCTTGCCGTGAGCGCTCGCGTCATGGCAAGCTACGACTGCTATGACGCAAACGGGAACGGCTTTGAGGGGTGGGAGCTTGACCCCGGAACATACATCCTCACGCTGCGGCACGACGCCCATACCGTGGACGACGCCGAGGGTGCAACGCTTTCGCTCGTGCTTTCCCAGGGAAGGCAGTTTCCCGTGGACGAGAAGACCGGCGTACAGGTCACCAATCGCTTCACCGGCCAGGACGCCACGGATGGCGTGGGTGCAGACGGTCTTGGCACTGGCCAGGACATCACGTACCTCTCGCGTGCCGACTTTGTAGGAACCTATCCCAAGGTCGCCTCGACGCGTACCATGCCCGCAAGCGTTGCTGCGCTCAACCTGTACACGGACGAGGAGCGCGCTGCCGACGACGCCCGTGACGCCACGATGCCCACAACCGGTGCGCGCAACGGCCTGGCCATCGAGAGGAACGGCGTCATCACGGGCCTGGGGCGCAAGCTGGGGGCCAACTACTACGACCCGCAATGGGACAGCCTGCTCGACCAGCTCACAATTGCCGAGATGGAGCAGCTGGTCACCAATGCCTATTCCGGCGCCTCGGCGCTTGCCTCGGTGGGGAGAACGTCCGAGACCCGCGAGCTTGACGGGCCGGCGCAGATCGAAAGCTTTGTGCCCACCAACCCCGGAACGGGCTTTCCTTGCGCCGTTGTGCTCGCTCAGACGTGGAGCCGCGACCTTGCCCTGCAGGTGGGTCTTGCCTGTGGGGAGCAGGCGGCGCAGCGGGGGCTCTCTGGCTGGTACGCGCCGTGCGCGAACCTCCACCGCACCCCCCTTGGCGGGCGCAATTACGAGTACTTCTCCGAGGACTCGCTGCTTGTGGGGCAGACCTGCGGCAGCGTGGTGGCTGGCGCGCGCGACGCGGGCGTGTACTGCTACGTCAAGCACCTGGCGCTCAACGACGGCGAGGCGTACGTCTACCGCGACGGCGTCTATACCTGGCTCACCGAGCAGACGCTCCGGGAAATCTACCTCGAGCCATTCCGAACCATTGTTGAGGGCTATGGCGGAACGGCGCTCATGAGCTCCTACAACCGCGTTGGCGCGGTGTGGGCAGGCGGCTCCGAGGCTCTGCTCACGGGCGTGCTCCGTGGCGAGTGGGGCTTCAACGGGGTTGTGGTGACCGACTTCTCTGACCATACCGCCTACATGAACGGCGACCAGATGCTGCGGCATGGCGGAGACCTCTGGATGCAGATGTCCGGCGGGTCTCTCGCATCAAATCCAAGCTCGGCAAGCTACGTGAGCGAGCTGCGTCGTGCGACAAAGGACTTCCTCTTCGCCTACCTCGATGCGCGCGTAGCAAACGAGAGCTATGTGGACGCCACAGGCGACGTCTCTGCGGCGCGGCCGAGAAGCTCGACTATCACGACGCCCGGACTCACGCTGCTTGCCGTGCTGCGCGTGGTTTCGGTGGCGCTTGTGGGCATTGCTGCCTGGCGGCTTGTGGTTGGCATCAAGAGGAAGCGCGCCGAGAAGGCCTAGATGGCAGGTCCGTCGGCCTCCTGAATGATGACCGAGCGAAAGTAACGCTCCGATAAGCGGAGAGTGTGCCGCAAAGGGGCCCTGTGTCTCCGCGCCCATACGTTGGGCAAAATTATTGCACGTTATTTCTGAGAGCAGAGAACATCAACTGGGCAAATGCAAATGTTACCTGGAAAAACGTTCAATAACTGAGAAGGACGGGCCCCTGTAATATCAATAAGAAAGAACGAGCGGCTCAAGATGGTATTATTGCGCGTTATTTCACGGCAGAATGAACCCTAACTGGGCAAATACAGTTCTAGTTAGAAATATCGTGCAATAACTGAGAGGGACGGGCATCCCGTGATACAAAAAACGGCCCGGATGGCGTTGCCGTCCGGGCCGCATGCTGCTCTATGCGTGCGCTTACGCCTTGTTGGTGGAGCCCAGGTTGTCCATGTGGGAGGTGACGACCTTGTAGATCTCCTCCATGCCGGGCTTCGAGGGCTTCTTGGGGTCGAAGTTGTTGGGGTTCTCGGCCATGTAGCCCATGAAGCCGCGGGTGAACGCCTGGCGCAGCTCGGTGGCGTAGTTCACCTTGCAGATGCCGTTGCGGATGGCCTCGGCAACCTGGTCGTCAGGCACGCCGGAGGTGCCGTGAAGGACCAGCGGCACGTCGACGCGGTTGCGGATCTCCTTGAGGACGCCCTGCTCGATGTGCGGGGTGCCCTTGTAGACGCCGTGAGCGGTGCCCACGCCAACGGCAAGAGAGCTGCACTTGGTGCGGTTCACGAACTCCTCGGCCTCATCGGGGTCGGTGTAGGGGTTCTCGCCCTTGACCGCTGGGCCGTCGTCCTCCTTGCCGCCAACCTTGCCAAGCTCGGCCTCCACGGGCACGCCCATGGCGATGGCGACCTTGGTAACGCTCTCGGTGAGGGCCATGTTCTCCTCGAAGGGCACGTGGGAGCCGTCGATCATGACCGAGGTGTAGCCGGCGCGCAGTGCCTGCATGCAGCGGTCAAAACCGTCGCCGTGATCGAGGTGCAGCGCCACGGGGACGCTTGCGTTCTCGGCGGCAACGCGCACCATAGCGGCAAAGTAGTCGAGGTTGGCGTACTTGATGGTGCCCGGGGTGGTCTGCATGATGACGGGGGAGTGCTTGTCCTCAGCTGCCTTGACGACGGCCATCACGAACTCGAGGTTCTCCACGTTGAACGCACCCACGGCGTAGTGGCCGGCCTGGGCGTCGAGCAGAATTTCCTTGGTTGTGACGAGCATCGCGCTCTCCCTTCACGTGCCCACGGCCAGTGCCGTGGGGCTTCCTTATCGGCAACGCGATTGTATCGTGCCCGCTCGCGGGCGTTGCTTGAGATGTGTGTCACCGCAGGTTAGCAAGGAAAAGCGACCGCAAGGAGGCGGTGCCCGCAGACGTTCTGAAGGGCGGTCTTGGCCTTTCCAAAACACAGAAAAGAAAGAAATCAGCTTGTGATATCTTTCTTTTAGACAAAGAGAAGGAAACACATTTTGCACACACGCGGGGCGGGATTGATTTACCGGGCAGTGGGATTGATTTACCGGGTAACTCAATCCCGCGGGGAATCGAGATGCCGGGCAAATCGATTCCGCAACCCCGCAGAGAGGATCGCATGAGCGAGTTCGCAGAGGAGAGGCGCGCGGCAATTCTCTCGATGCTCGAGAGAAACTCGTCCGTGCAGGTGGCCGAGGTTGCCGACGCCCTGGGAGTGTCACGCGTCACCGCGCGAGCAGACCTCGATGCCCTCGCGCGCGACGGCAAGCTGCGCCGCACGCACGGCGGCGCGGTCTCGCTCTCGCGCACCCTCACGGTGTCGATCCAGGACCTGCGCGTCAATGTGAACGTTGAGGCCAAACGCGCCATCGCTCGCGTTGCCGCAACGCTTGTGCAGCCGGGCCAGTCCGTTCTCGTGGATACGGGCACCACGGGCCTCGAGCTTGTGCGCGCCCTTGGCGAGATGGGCGAGGTGACCATAGTGACGGCAGACCTCACCATTGCCGACTACGTCGATCGCTCCATGCCCTCCGCTGAGGTGGTTCTCCTGGGCGGAGCGCTGCGCAAGGGCCACCGCTACACCTCTGGTGCCGTGGCCGTCTCGGCGCTCTCTATGCTGCGGCCCGACGTGGCATTTGTGTGCCCAACCGCCTTTGCCCCTGGCCGCGGCTTCATGACTGGCTACGAGGGCATGGCGGAGCTCAAGCGCGCGTTTCTCGCCTGTGCGGGCACAACCTGCGTGCTCATGGACGCAAGCAAGGTGGGCGCACGCGGGCTCTTCTTCTTTGGCGACGTGGGCGACGCCGACGTCATAGTGATGGAAAAAGACCCCGAGGGCGCCGTTGCCGGCTGCCTCGGGGACGTTTCCACTCGGCTGATGCTTGCGGGGGAGTAGGACAGGCGCCTTGCCCCTAGGCCACACGCTCCACGTGGGTGCCGTCCATGAGCCCGCGCGCGACCTCCATGTCAAAGTGACCGGTGGAGGCAGACATGCAGTTAGCGCTTGCGCAGGCCATCGCATAGCGAAGCTGCTCGGCGGGCTTCAGGCCGCGAGCCATGGCAACGGCAAAGGCGCCAACCATGGTGTCGCCGGCGCCCACAGGGTTCACGACCTCGATCTTGGGCGCAATCCCCCGGAAGGTCCCCGTGTCGCATGCCATCACGGCGCCGTCGCCGCCGAGCGAGACCACCACCTTCGCAATGCCGCGCTCGTGGAGCTCGCGGGCCGCGCCGATGACCTCCTCCACCGAGGAGACCTTGCGACCAAGGATCTGACCAATCTCGTCGGTGTTGGGCTTCACCATGGTGGGGAGCGCGTCGATGCTTGCCTTGAGCGTGGCGCCGGAGGTATCGAGGATGCATGGCTTGTCCTGCGAGCGAACCAGCTTGATAAGACGCACATAGGTGTCTGCGGGCAAGCCCTTGGGGAAGCTGCCGCTCATGGTGACCACGTCCGCGCGCGAGACGAGCGAGACGAGCCGCTCCTCGAGGGCGGCGAGCTCCTCGGACGTCACCTCGCGGCCGGGCTCCAGGAACTCGGTGGAGAGGCCGTCGGGCTCGAGCACGTTCACGCAGCAGCGTGTCTCGGTTGCTACCTCGACAAAGTCGTGAGGAATACCGTCGCGGTCGAGCAGCTCGCAGAGCAGCCGTCCGTTGTTGCCGCCAACAAAGCCGGTCGCGAGCACCTCCTCGCCGCACGTTGCCACCGAGCGCGACGCGTTGAGGCCCTTGCCGCCTGCGTTGTCGATGCACTCGGCCACGCGCATGACGGTGCCGCGCTCGAGGGTCGAGGAAATGCGGTAGGCCTTGTCGATAGAGGTGTTGAGCGTAACGGTGAGAATCATGGTCTTCCTTCCTGTATTTCTGGGGTGCAACTTAGATACCAGTTCCTGAAAGAAACCATCCGACACGTACCGTTTGTCTGTTGGTAACAACCACTGGATATACCAGAAATCTAACTCATCTATGCGAGAATTAATGTGTCAAGACACGCTGGTATTTGCAAATTAGTACCACTACCTGCGATAACGTGCCGTGACCGATATGAATTTTACCGTAAACGGCATGCAACAAAGAATAACCAAGTTTTCTCTGGACTAATTACGGAGGTCTTGTAAAGTGGCGTTAGTTGAAACGTGGTAATAACCAGTAACCGAGAAGCACGACGGGCGAAACAAAGAGGTTCCTTGTTGGAACCAAAAGTCTTCTAGCTTGTAAGGCGTGATGAAGAACCCCGTCAGAGGAGGACTTGCATGGTCGGATTTGTGCTCACTGGTCACGGAGACTTTTCCGTTGGTCTCGACAGCTCCGTTAAGATGATCGCTGGCCCGCAGGAGGAGTTCGATGTTGTCCCGTTTCACGAGGACGAGGCAGGCGAGTTCCCCCAGAAGCTGGGCGACGCCATTGCGGCGTCAGCCGAGAGGAACGACGGCGTGATTGTCTTCTGCGACCTCATGGGCGGCACTCCGTTCAACCAGGCCATGATGAACACGCAGATGGTTCCTGGTGTCGAGGTTGTCGCAGGCACCAACCTGCCCATGCTCCTCGAGGTTCTCACCACCCGCACGCCTGACTCCACCACGCAGGAGCTTGTCGACTGTGCAGTTGAGGCTGGCCAGCAGGGCGTCGTCCACATGGTTCTTTCGGTTGACGACGAGTCCGATTCCGACGATCTGGGCCTGTAATGGACTTCTGGCAGAACGTGCTTGCCGCATGCGCGGCGCTGCTCATCCTCATTGCCATCATGGGCGTTGTCTATGCGATCTACAGCGCGGTGAAGGCAAATAAGCAGAAGGCCTACTTCGCAGAGCTCCACTCCAGCCTCAAGGTTGGCCAGCGCGTTGCCTTTGCCGGTGGTCTCTTTGGAAAGCTTGTCCGCGTTGGCGAGGAGACCTGCGACGTAGAGGTCAAGTCCGGAGCGATCGTAGAGGTATCGAGGTACGCGATCCAGGAGATTGCCAAGAAGTAATGCACGTCAGCACAAGCGAGTTCGTCCGTAGTCGAGCAGGAATGGCCTCGCCCCACGAACGCGGGTGAGAACGAGAAAGGGGAAGCAAGCATGGCTGAGCCCAACATTCTTCTTACCAGGATTGACAACCGCCTGATTCACGGCCAGGTCGCCACGCAGTGGACGAGCACCATCGGCGCTAACCTCATCCTTGTCGCCAACGACGATGTTGCCGGCAACAAGATGCGCCAGAAGCTCATGGACATGGCCGCACCGCAGGGCGTTGCCACCAGGTACTTCTCCGTCCAGAAGACCATTGACGTGATTCACAAGGCTGCTGCCCGCCAGCACATCTTCCTTATCGTTGAGAACCCCGAGGACGCGCTGCGCCTGGTGAAGGGCGGCGTTCCCATCAAGAAGCTCAACATCGGCAACATGCACATGTCCGAGGGCAAGCGTCAGGTCGCAACCTCCGTCGCCGTGAACGACGAGGACGTTGCCGCCTTCCGCGCGCTCCAGGACGCGGGCGTGGAGCTCTCGATCCAGCGCGTGCCCAGCACGCCGGTCGAGCCTACGGCAAAGCTCTTCGAGTAGCCATCTAGCGCTTTTCGCAACAACTTAGTTTGGTCGTGCGCACCCGTGAGGGACGGGTGCTGGCGATAGCTCTGTCTCTATCCGTGGCACGTGGTACTAGGAACCATAGGAAAGGAGGAACAAGGATGGAATACTCAGCTCTCCAGGTGATCTTGGTCTTCATCGTCACGTTCATCGCGGCTATCGACCAGTTCAGCTTCCTCGAGTCTCTGTATCAGCCGATCGTCACCGGTATGGTGATCGGCCTCATCCTTGGCGACGTGCAGACCGGCCTCATCGTTGGTGGCACGTACCAGCTCATGACGATTGGCAACATGCCAATCGGAGGTGCCCAGCCGCCTAACGCGGTTGTCGGTGGCATCATGGCGGCCATTCTGGCAATTACCCTCAAGCTTGACCCGAACGCTGCTGTCGCTACTGCTATTCCGTTCTCCCTGCTTGGCCAGTACGGCGTAACCCTGATCTTCACGATCATGTCGCCGCTCATGTCCAAGTGCGACCAGTACGCCGCCGAGGCTAACCCCAAGGGCATCGAGCACATCAACTACCTCTCGATGTGCCTGCTCGGCCTCATCTTTGGCGTCGTTGTCACCCTGTTCTTCATCGGCGGCCAGGCCGTCGGCTCCGCCGTCGTCGCCGCCATCCCCAAGTGGCTCAGCAACGGCCTCTCCGCTGCCGGTGGCATGATGCGCTTCGTCGGCTTTGCAATCCTGCTCAAGTTCATGATGAACCGCGACATGTGGGGCTTCTACTTCATGGGCTTTGGCCTCGCAATTATCGTCTCCGGCATCTCCAGCCTGGCGACTCCGGCCCTGCTGATTCTGGCCCTCATCGGCTTTGGCTTTGCATACTGGGACTACCAGCAGAACACCGAGCTCAAGGGTTCCGTTGCCGTTGCTGCTGACATCGATGGAGGTGAGGAAGATGGCATCTAACGAGACGACCGCTCAGACCGTCAACCGCTTTGAGGGCGTGACCGAATACCAGAACCTCACGCCTGCGCCCGACCTGGACCAGAAGACGCTCAACAAGATGGCGTGGCGCTCCTGCTTCCTGCAGGCGTCCTTCAACTACGAGCGCATGCAGTCCGCAGGCTGGCTCTACTCCATCCTCCCCGGTCTCGAGAAGATTCACGCGGATAACAAGGAAGACCTCGCGCTCTCGATGACCCACAACATGGAGTTCTTCAACATCCACCCGTTCCTTGTCACCTTCGCCATGGGCATCATCCTGTCCATGGAGCAGAAGAAGGTTGACATCCCCACCATCCGCGCCGTCCGCGTCTCCCTCATGGGCCCGCTTGGTGGCATCGGTGACGCCATCTTCTGGATGACCCTCGTGCCTATTCTGGCCGGCATCACCTCGAACATGGCTATCGCAGGCAACATCTTTGGCCCCATCCTGTTCCTGATCGTCTTCAACATCATCCAGTTCGCGCTTCGCTTTGGCCTCATGAACTGGTCGTACAAGATGGGCATGAACGCGCTTGACTCCCTCATGGAGCACATGAAGGCGTTCACCCGTGCGGCCTCCATCCTCGGCGTCTTCGTCGTTGGCTGCCTCACCGTCACCATGGGCGGCACGCAGATCAACCTTACGATCCCCAACGGCACCACGCAGGCCTACGTCGCGCACACTGCGACCGTCCCCACCGAGGACGTGAGCAAGTTCGAGGTCATCTCCAAGGACTCCGACGGCACCACGCTCTCCGGCATGGTTGACGCCGCTGGCAACCCGCTGGCCACCACCGATGCTGACGGCAACGCCGTGACCGCAGGCGCCACCGACCTTGGCAACGGCATGAGCGAGGTCACCTACATGGAGACCGTCACCTCGCCGGTCAACGTCGACATCGCCAAGATCCTCGACAGCATCTGCCCCAAGCTTGTCCCGCTCGCGCTGGTCATGCTTCTGTACTACCTGTTCTCCAAGAAGAACTTCACCCCCATCAAGGGTATTGTTCTCGTGCTCATCATCGGTATTGTTGGTGCCGGCTTCGGCATCTGGCCGAGCATCTGGGGCTAAGCCCTACAATTGCTGCGTGCCCGGGGCGGCCCGCCGCCCCGGGTGCCCGGAACCCAATCCGGCACACGTGCGCAGCGGGTTCTATGACAGGTGGCGCGGGTACGCTTGACGCGTGCTCGCGCCTTTTTCAGGACGGTGATGACATGACCCCTATCTCGCGAAAGCAGCCGCTCTACGACCAGCTCGTCGATCTTCTCCACGAGAAAATCGAGAACGAGATGGGCCCCGGCGACATGCTTCCCTCCGAGCGTGAGCTCTGCGAGACGTACGGTCTCTCGCGTACGACCGTGCGACTGGCTCTTGCGGAGCTTGAGCGGCAGGGGCTTGTCAGCAGGCAGCATGGGCGCGGCACCTTTGTTTCTGACTCCGTGCGTGAGGCTACAAACCTCATGGGCACCTACAGCTTCACCGAGCAGATGAGAAGCATGGGAAGGGTCCCCAGCACGGTGGTTCTTGAGTTCGACACCAGGGAGGCGCCAAAACACATAGCCGCCTGCCTGGGGCTGCGCATTGGCGACCACGTCATTCGCATGAAGCGCCTGCGTATCGCGGACGGCATCCCCATGATGGTCGAGCGCACGTACCTGCCGGCCTCGGAGTTCCTGGGTCTCTCGCGCAAGGACGTCGAGGAGCAGCCCCTCTACGACCTCATGGAGAAGGTCTACCACGAGACCATCCGCGTGGCAGAGGAGGAGTTCTGCGCGAGCGTTGCCCGCAAGGACGACGCGGAGCTTCTCGGCATTGGCGAGGCAGCACCCGTGCTCAAGCTCTACCGCACCACCTTCAACGTGAAGAACACGGCCATCGAGTACACCAGGAGCGTGGCTCGAGCCGACCAGTTCAGATATAAGGTTTCACACTATCGGGGCTAGGGAAGGCCCCCGAGAGGAGAAGATCATGTTCGAGAAGGACGAGGCAACGCTCACGTCGATGGGCGCGCAGATCACCACCAAGGAGATCATGCAGCAGCCGGACCTCTGGGAGGACACGCTCAAGATTTACGAGGACAACCTCGAGGCGATTCAGGAATTCCTCGCCAAGGCCCGCGCTCTGGGCGGCGCCCGCCGTACCCGCGTGATTTTCTGCGGCGCCGGCACCTCTGCGTACGTGGGCGACACGCTCGTGCCGTACCTGCGCCGCGTTGGTGACAACGAAGCCTTCGAGTTTGCGCCTGTGGCCACTACCGACGTTGTGTGCGCCCCTCTCGACTACGTGCGCCCCGAGGACCCAACGGTCATGGTCTCGTTTGCGCGCAGTGGAAACAGCCCCGAGAGCATGGCTGCCTACGAGCGCGTGGGGCAGGTTGCCAAGGACCTTCTCTACCTCAACGTGACCTGCGCCCCCGAGGGCAGGCTCGCACAGGAGTCCAAGGACGATGAGCGTGCGCTCACGCTGCTTATCCCGCGTGCCAACGACAAGGGCTTTGCCATGACGGGCAGCTACTCCTGCATGCTGCTCCTCTCGGCGCTCATCTTTGACCAGGCCCCCATCGAGGACAAGCGCGCCTGGGTTGCCTGCGCCGCCCAGATGGGCCGTAACGTGATTGCTCGCGAGCCCGAGGTCAAGGCATGGCTCGACCGTGACTTCGACCGCGTGACCTACCTGGGCTCCGCGTCTCTCTCGGGCCTTGCCCGCGAGGCACAGCTCAAGATCCTCGAGCTCTGCGCCGGCCGCATTGCTACCTCGTTTGACTCCTCGATGGGCTACCGCCACGGGCCCAAGTCCTTTGTGGACGACAGGACCCTCGTCTTTGACTTCGTGAGCAATGACCCCTACACGCGCCAGTACGACCTCGACATCCTCAACGAGATTAAGGGCGACGAGATTGCCATGGCCACGGTGGGCGTCCAGCAGCGTACCGGCAGCGACTTTGAGGGCGAGAACTTCTCGTTTGACGGCGACGGGCTTCTTCCCGAGGCCTACCTCGCGCTGCCCTACGTCATGTTCGCGCAGACTGTTGCCATTAACGCCTCCATCAAGGTTGGCAACACCCCCGACACCCCGTCGCCCACCGGTACCGTCAACCGCGTGGTCAAGGGTGTGACCATTCACCCGTTCAGCCTGTAGTCCTGCTTCGGTGCGGGGAGCCTTGGGTATACCATGGTTAACTTATCCCTGCACCGAGGGCTTTGACCCTGGAAGGAGAGATCATGGCAACGTATGCGGTCCATGCCGCTCACTTTGTTCTTCCCGGTAGGCTCACCGGAGAGGGCTACCTCACCATCACCGACGGTCGCTTTGGGTCCTTCTCGACAGAGAAGCCGGACTGCGAGATCGTTGACTATGCGGGCGCCTACGTGGGCGCTGGTCTGGTTGACACCCACATCCACGGCTTCCACAACCACGCGACCACCGATATCGACCCTGTGGGCATCAATGATGCCTCCGTTGCCCTCGCGCAGCGTGGCACCACGGCGTGGCTGCCCACCACCTTCACGGACTCGGTTGAGAACATCGGCAACCAGTGCGAGGCCATCGCGGACGCGGTGGACGAGCGCGACGATGATTTTGTGGGCGCCCGCATTCCGGGCATCTACCTCGAGGGACCCTTCTTCACCGAGAAGCACAAGGGTGCCCAGAACCCCAAGTACCTGGTACCGCCCTCGTACGACGACTTTGCGGAGTGGCAGCGCAGGGCGCGCGGCCTTACCTGCAAGAGCGCGCTTGCGCCCGAGTACCCCGAGGCGCCCGAGTACATCTCGCGCCTTGCCGCCGAGGGTGTGGTGACGGCTCTTGGTCACACCGACGCCACGTACGAGGAGAGCATCGCCGCCGTGGACGCCGGTGCCACCGTGTTCGTGCACACCTACAACGGCATGCGCGGTCTGCACCAGCGCGAGCCGGGTGTTCTCGGCTGCGCCATGACCACGGACGAGACGTACGCCGAACTCATCTGCGACGGCCATCACGTGCAGCCCGCCGCGTGCGCGGCGCTCGTGCGCGCCAAGGGTTGGGACCACGTTGTTCTCATCACGGATTGCCTTGCCTGCGGTGGCATGCCCGAGGGCAACTACATGAGCGGCGGCCTGCCCGTCGTGATGAAGGACGACCTCTGCTACCTTGCCGACATGAGCAGCATCGCTGGCTCTGTCCTCACGCTTGCCAAGGGCGTGAAGAACATGGTCGACTGGGGTATCGTGACGCCCGAGCAGGCCATTCGCATGGGCAGCGAGATCGCGGCGCGCTCGGCGGGCGTGGATGACGTCTGCGGCAGCATGCTGCCCGGGCGCAACGCGGACTTCAACGTCTACGCGGCCGACATGTCGCTCACGGCGACCTACGTTGGCGGCGAGCTGGTGCCCGTGGCGTAGGTGCGGCGCGACCTTCTCGTCCTGCGGCGCACCTTCTTCTCGCCATGCGGCTCCAGAAGGCCCGCTTTTGACAAGATTTCCGCTACAGCTGCGGCTCCGGCGTCAATCTGGCGCCGGAGCCGCTTTCTTTTTCGCGGTGGCGGTCGCGGGCCGGCTCTTGGGATCTTGGAAGAGGTCCCGAACGTGCGCCCGAACGGGTTCGCTCAGGAAACCTGCGGGTTAATAGCAATCCTTTAAGGCGTGGCAAGGTCCCAACCTGCGGCTTTTCTCAGCGACGCATCCAGCTAACTGCTATTAAGTCGCAGATTTGGGTGCGAGGGGTTCGCGCTGGGTGCGAGGGGGGTCTCGCCGGGTGCGAGGGGTTCGCGCCGGCTGCGAAACAGCCGCTCGAAGAAACGGGCGCGCAGCATTAACAGCTGCCCTCCCTAGACGAGAACCCCCGGCACCTGTGGGGTGCCAGGGGGTTCTGCGATGCGGTCTCGTCTTTGCTACTGCTGGATTTGCACGCCCGCGTCGATAAGGCGCTTGCTCACGCGGGCCTGGACCTCGATGTAGTAGGCATCGTCTGCGTCGCTGAGTGTGCTCTCGTCAACGGCGGACATGCGCTGGGCCCAGTCGGACTCCTGCTGCATGAGGTCGGTGTAATCCGCGAGCATGCTTGCCTGGTCGGAGGCGTTTGCGCCAGTATACTTGACCATGAAGTCGCAGTATTTGTTCATGAACTCCTCGTAGGAGTCCATCGTCTCCTTGAATTCCGGGGTCACGACTGACGAATCGGTTGTCGTGGAAGAGTTCGATGAGGAAGAGCTAGAGGTTGTATCGCCCCCGGTTGAGCTTGCTTCAGACGCGTCGATTCTGATGGATACAACGTTGGCGCCCTTGTAGTCCACGCGGAGCTTGGCGCCATCTGCGTTTTTCGCCTGATAGTACGTATCGCCGCTGCTGTAGTCCACGTCAAAGCCCGCTTCCTTGCACTGCGTGGCGTATGCCGAGAAGGCATCCTTGTCCATGTCCCCAACGTTAACGTGGTAAACCTTGGAGGAATCCTGGACAATCGAGCCCTGCGTGGACGGGGGAGCGGGAATCAGCGATCCCGGACCGCTTGTGGGCCAGGTGATGGTGCTCGTCTCGTCAGGCGCCTCGAGATGGACGGTGAGCTCCTCCTTGCGGTCGTAATAGGTAAGCGAGACCTTGTATCCCTCCTCGTTAAAGGCGGCGTAGCCAATGCCTATCTGGTCAGCGTCGACCGTGAAGCCCTTCTCCTTGCAGGCGTCCACGTAGCTCGAGTAGTCGCTGCTCGAGTACTTGGCAAGCGTTGCGGAGAATGCAGTGTCAGAGTTGATCTCGACCTTGCCCTTATCCGTGCCAGGCTCGGGAAGCATCGTCGCAAGTCCGTTCGAGGGCCAGTCAAGCTTTGAGTTCTTGGCATCGTTCGAACTGCCCTTGCATCGGGATATCATAAATATTGCAATCAAAGCGACAATAATGAGAAGAACGACCTTGCCCTTGCCGCCTTTCTTCCCTTTGGGCACCCCTCCGCCAGACGACGTTCCAGACCCGCCTGCGCCATTGGCCTTCTCCCATTCCATGGATGCCCCTTTCTCGTGTTTGAACTTGGGTTTATTGGATTGCGCAACTGCTGAACCAATTCTGAGAAGGGGTGCTGGCCATTACCTCAGTTGCCAACTGAATTCCGCGACCGGTTTTCAGTTGGCAACTGAGGTAATTCTTGGCGTGTTTCCTAAGATTGGTTCTGCTGGTGCCTTGGTGTACATCGAGGCAAGCGCGTTCGACCTCTGGGGTGATCATGAAGTCCTACAACCTTGAGCGGGGGGAGTTTGTCGTTCTGCAGCGCAGCGACGTCAGCCTTGTGAGCGAGGAGGGAAGGGACCCCCTGGACGAGGTCGTGCTCACCAACAAAAGCCTGGTTCTTGTCGTGACCGTGCCCGACGGAGCCTTTAGAACGGCTCGCTACCTCAAGCGGCTTCCGCTCGAGCAGGCGCTGGATGACCTGGGGGTGCCGCGTACCGCAGTGACCAAGGTCGACAACAGCTACGTCCTTAACGTCGCATTTTCTGACGAGACCGTCTCGCTGTGCTTTGCAGGTGGTTCCGCAGGCGCCGCCAGGCGCTGGGAGCAGGCCATTTCGAGCGCTGCTGTAGGTGACCTGGACGGCATTGGCGCAGACGGCGAGACGGGTGACATGCTGGGCGACCTGTTGGAAGAGACCAAGGGTACCTTTGGGGCGCTATTTGGGGGCACGGGACAGCCGCGCAAGAAGGCCGAGCTGCCCAAGCGTCCAATGACCGTTACCAAGCGCTGCGTGGGATGCCATGCGCCAATCGTTGGGCGCAAGGGAACGGTGGTCACCTGTAGCTACTGCGATACCAAACAGACCCTCTAGACCGGCAAGGAGACAACCATGGGCATCATCGACGCAGCGTTTGACTCCATTGGCGGTGTCTTTTCGGACCAATGGAAAGACGTCATCACTGCAGGCCACTTTGACGAGCACACGCTTGTGACGCCGGGGGTGCGGAGAAACTCCCAGAACGGACGCGGAGGCAACTACGGTGCCGAGGACATTCTCTCAAATGGTTCGATAATCTATGTGCCAGAGAACACGGCGGCGTTTGTCTTCAGCCAGGCGGGCATCGAGCAGGTCATAACTACGCCGGGAGGCTACGAGTACCGTAATGGCCAGGCAACCGTCTTTGACGAGAAGGACCGCGCAGAAGGCGGGCTTGGCAGGATATTCGTCCAGCAGGCCGCCGAGAGAATCGGCTTTGGCGGTATGTCGCCCGACAGCAAGCGGGTTGCCTTCGTCAACCTGCGCGAGCTGCGCGGCATTCGCTTTGGGACACATGGCCCGCTTGCGTACAATGACCTCTACTACGGTGCCGACCTTGAGATTTACGCCTATGGCATGATGAGCGTAAGAGTCTGCGACCCAACGCTTACCATCCGCAACTTTGTGCCTGCCAACTGCTCGTCGTACTCGCTCGACGACCCTCGCGCGCGCCGGCAGCTCACAGGCGAGTTCCTGACGTCGTTTGTGGCCGCGGCCAACGCGCTTTCCTCGACGTATCGCGTCTCGCAGCTGCCATCGCAAACGGTGGCGCTTGGCGAGAAGATCCGCGAGGGAAGCGACAATGCCGGAACGTGGCCAACGCGCTTTGGCCTTGAGTTGGTGTCGGTTGCCATCGAGAACATCGAGTTCTCCGACCAGTCGCGCGAGCTCGTGCGGCAGTTCTCCGAGAAGCGCATGGGCGTGCGCGCCTACGAGGACGTCTCTCAGCGTGCCGCAGATATCTCTGCCCAGCAGCTTATTGCGCAGGGGGTGAGGGACAACGGCCTGGGCGACGGCGGTGCGATGGTCTTTGGGATGAACCTTGCCGGGTCGCTTGACCCCAGGAATGCCTCGCTGGCAGGTACGCCCGCTGCGGCGGAGGGGTCGCAGCCAAAAGGCGAGCAGGACAAGCCCTCCATCGACTCTCAGGTGGAGACTCTCAAGAAGCTCAAGGAGCTGCTTGATGCGGGCATTCTCACTCAGGAGGAATTCGACGCGAAGAAGCGCCAGGTCCTGGGGTTGTAGGAGTGGTGAAGCCGCGTTGCACGTCCGGTCTACCAGGCAAGTGCGTGGACCTCGCAGGTCGCATAGTCAACCTGCTCGAATATGGGCACCTCGAACGGAATGCTCGAGCCCTCTGCTGGGTGAGAGCTGAGGAAGTTGACGCCTCCGCCCACAATGTTTCCGGAGGCGTCGCGCAGGATGGCGGTGAGGCAGACCCCGTAATCGCTGCTCAGCAGCCTTGTCGTTCCGTCCTTCTCCAGCGTGACGGTGCCCGATACGGTGATTCCGCCGTAGCCGTTTGACCTGGCCGATACGTTCGCGGTAGAGAACGAGGGAGCCGTGTCATCGGACAGGAGGTCCGCAGAGGGCTTGACCGGCACGAACTCCACGCGTGTGGGTGTCGTTGAGCCGTCGAGGACGGTGCTTTGGTACGCCGTCTCACCGGGGGCGAGGACGGAAAGGACCTGCTCGTCCGAGAAGAGGACGCTGCCATCGTCCGCGTAGCCGGTGATGGTAACACTGGGATACGTAACCGTTCGGTCGGAGTTGTTCGTGAGCGAGTACTCGGCATATACGCTGCCGTTACTTGTCGACCAGTGTGACTCGCCAACGGAGAGGGCGCCCACGGCTGCTTGGGTGTCTGTCTCGTCCGGCTGTGCAGAGACGACGGTTGTGTTGCCGCTTGATATGGCGCTGCTGCCGCTTGCAGCCTGGGAACCGGTGGTCTTGTCGGCCACAAAGAAACGCATGGCGAGAAGAACCGCCACCACGGCAATGGCGGCAATAACGCACACAAGGGCGATTGTGCGGGTTCGCCTTGGCGCGGACGCGGGGTGTGCGTCTGCGGCACTGCGTGGTATGGCCGCGGTGGCCACAGTTGTGCCGTCCTTCTCGCCAGGTGCGTTGTGTAGCGCGCGCTCGAGCTCAGCCGCACTTTGGTACCGCGCACTGGGCTCGAACTCCGTTGCCTTGACGACAACCGAGCGCAGGCCATCGGGCACGTCTGGAGAGGCAAGCGCCTGCTCGTAGCCCTCCTTGTCCTCGGGATGAACGCCCGTGAGGAGGTAGCCCAGAAGCCGGCCGATGGAGTACACATCCGAGCGGGCGTCGGTCTTTGCGAATCCGTACTGCTCAGGAGCGGCAAAGCCCCAGGTCCCAAGCTGGTCTTCATTTCCTTTGGCATCCTCGGAGCCAAGCCTCGCAATGCCAAAGTCGATCAAGTGAGCGCCGTCGGCGGCAACCACCACGTTTGAGGGGGTGATGTCGCGGTGCACGATGTCGTGGGCATGCAGCTTCGAGACGGCCTGGCAGACCTCGCCAACCAGTTGTCGGGCCTTTGCGGCGTCCAGCTTCCCGCGACTCTCGACGAGCTGCTCCAGGGTTTCGCCGGGAACGTAGTCGTAGACGACGATGAACTCATCGGGCATCTCGTACGTTGCCTCGATGTGGGGGAGGCGTGCACAGTCAATCTCGGGGAGCGCTGCCCAGACGCCTCGGTGGGCACGCGCTGCGGGGATGCGCTTGCGCACGAAGGGGCCCGTACCGTCCAGGGTGACAAGCTCGGTTATGCCTCCCTGCCCATGTGCGAGAACACGCTCCACGTGGTAGGAGTCATCAACGCTCATTGCATGCATTACCTGGTCGTCGTTCAAGCCTTTGGTCCCGTCCCGCACGATGGCATAAGTGCCGGCTTGCACGTGAGGACCGGCTCTTTTCCATGATATGCAACCCAGGATGGTCGCTCCTCAGTTGGCAACTGAAAAATCACTGGGCGAGCGAGGGCGACTGCCTGACCGGATGGCTGCCGGCCTGCCCTGCACGCAGGGGGCCGGTGTGAAAGAGGGTCTGCTCTCCCAGACTCCACAGCTCGTCATCGGTGGCGGAGCGATCGAAGCCGTGATCAATGCACCAGATGATGATGGCGTCTCGGCGCACCTTGGGCCACAGCTCCGATACGCCAGACAGGCGCAGGAGCCGTTGCGTCTCACGAAGCGTGCAGCGCATGCCCAGGGCAAGCATGATGGCGTGGTCCCTGCCGGGGCGGCTCTTGCCGGCAAAGATGTCGTAGACAACGGTGCCGTTAAGACCGGAGGCGCGTACGACCTCGGCGCGCTTCATGCCCTTCTCGTCCAGAAGCTCTCGCAGGTAGTGGGGGAGGTCGCGATTGACGGTGGAGTCTGGCTCGCCAAGGTAGGACTCCACGTTGGGAGCTGCCAGGAGGCGGGCGAGAAGATCCTCTGTCAGGCGTTCCTTGCTGGCCATGCGATTCCTTCCGTTTTTTGCGACTGGGTGGCAAGCCGCGGCTGAGGCAATCGTACGCCTCCTTGGCCGCCCCCGATTGAAAACTGCGGCTTAATTGCAGTTAGCCGCCTGTGGTCGCGAGAGAATCCGCAGGCAGATAGCTTGCGTCTTGATTGTGGGGTGCAATTAAGCCGCAGGTTTGCAGTGGAAGCAACTCTTTGGAGCCGTCTGAGGTGGGGCGGTGCGCGCTAGAGACCAGCTGTCTGCCGTACCACCTCGACCACCCGCGCGCGGCCACCGCTAACGCGCGCAGCCTCTGCCACCACGCCGCTGGGATCTATGTCCATGATTACAAGGTCAACGTCGCCCGGCTGGGCAAATGGAACAAAGAGCCTGCTCGCACCCACTTTTGTTGCGTCCATGAGGACAATTACCTTAGTGGCGTGCTTCATGAACTCCTTCTTTGCGTCGGTGGTCACTTGCCGCTCTGCTAGGAAGCCCAGCCGTCTCTCGAAGCCATCGGCGCCGAGAAAAACCTTGTCCACACGCGTCCCCACCAGGGAGGCGGTGAGGTAGGGGCCATAGAGGTGGAAGCCTCGGCCAAGGATGCCGCCCGTGCTAATGGGGGTTGCGTTGGGGAGGTGCTGTTGGATGTACGTGTGCGCAGCAGGCTCGTCGGAGATGATGGAAATGTCCTTCTTCCTGTCGAGGCTTCGGATGAACGCAAGTGTCGTGCTTCCTGAACCAACAAGTATGGTCTCGCCGTCGCGAACCAGCTCGGCTGCTGCCTGACCAATGGCATCCTTTGCCCTTACGTTTCTCCTGATGCGCGTGGGAAGGCTTGGGACCACAAGCTCACGAGCGGGCACGGCGCCACCATGTATGCGCTTGAGCTTTCCCTCGTGCTCAAGCTCGGTGAGGTCGGTTCGAATCGTGACCGCCGAGACGCCAAACTCTGTGCTGAGCTCAGAGACCACAACCTCGCCCTTTATCGAGAGCATGTCGAGAATTCGATTCTGTCGCTCTTCGGAGGTAATCCTTTGTGAGGCGTTTGTCATCGGGAGGCCTCCAACTCCAGTGCCGTGACGGATACAGTACGCATAGTGAAGTAACGTTACGTGCGCGAAATAATGTGAGTATGTAGTACCACAAGTTTTATCCTTCACCTATCAATACGTTTTACCAGCAGAAGCAATGTGGGTTGTCTGGAAAACTATTAGGTGCTTTCCCTTGCTTTCGTTTCGCAACCATTCGCCGAAGCGAAAATACCACTCAACACACGCCACAAGTTTTTGAGCACCCTCCAATTACGACGTGGATACTATCTGAATAACCAGAGAAGCACAGAGAGGGGTGAACATCAAATGGTAAATATTCTACTTGTCACACATGGTGACTTTGCTCAGGGGATAACCTCAGCTCTCACACTTATCATGGGAGAAGCAAAAGGATACGCAACCGTGTCTCTGAATATTGGGCAGTCACCTGATGCATTTCTTGATGAGCTCACTATGAAAGTCCACTCGCTCTACGAAGATTCAGAAGGCAGCGGGGTGCTTGTTCTCACCGATCTTTTTGGCGGCACCCCATGCAACTGCATTGCACGCATTATGAACGAGATAGGTACCAAGAAGATTCGGTGCGTAACCGGGCTCAACCTGCCCATGTTTATCGAGGTTGTGAGTGACCGAGACGAGCAGGACCTACCGCATCTTGAGGAGACGGCGCTTGCCGCCGGTGGCAAAGGAATGGTCAGTCTAGCTGAGAAGATCTTCGGCTAAGCCATATGTACAACCAAGCTTGAGAGGGGGACCCAAGACAATCGAGGGCTGGCCGAAGGCTGCACTTTTTTGTTCTGAATCTGCTGGGGCGTGTAAGTAGAAGGTGAGAGTAGTGATAGTACAAGCCATTCTTGTTGCACTCATCACGACCTGCTGCACTTGGTGGTTTAGCCACGTCGTTACGAGGACCTGGCTGTACCCGCTATGGTCAGGCTTTCTCGTTGGCCTGGTGCTTGGAAAGCCCGTCGAGGGCATGATGATTGCTGCGGCAATCAACCTGCCCTACGTTGGCTTCATCACGGCCGGCGGCTCCATGCCTGGTAACCCGCAGTTTGCAGGTCCTGTTGGCACGGCGCTGGCACTTGTGTCCGGGCTCGACGTGAACTCTGCAACCACGGTGGGCGTCATTCTTGGCAGCGTGACAATCATGGTGTGGACCGCCTACATGTCCATCAACACGCTGTGGGTCCACATGGCCGAGGACTTCCTCAACAAGGGCAACATTCGTGCCATGAGGATGTGCAACTACATTCCGTCGTTCTTTGTCTCGTTCATACTCAACGGCATACCCGCCATGCTCGTGGTGCTCTATGGCGCTCCGTTTGGCGAGTGGTTCCAGACCTTCCCGCAGTGGATCGTCGATGGCTTTGGTATCGTCGGTGGCCTCATGCCTGCACTTGGTATCGCAATGCTGCTTCAGTACCTGAACAAGCCCAAGCTCATGCCGTTCTTCTTCCTTGGCTTCGCGCTTGCCGAGTTCATGGGCCTCACCACGATGATGGTCACGTTCATCGCTGCACTTGTCGCAATCCTGCTCTACAACTACCAGTCCGATAGCACCAAGAAGCTGACTGGGGGCGAGGCATAATGGCGCTCTCGAAGAAGACACTCGTCAAGAACTGGCTGCTCACCTATTCGTCCGAGACTTGCTACAACTACGAGCGACTCCAGGGCCTTGGCAACACGAACGCGTTCGTGCCGGTCATCCGCGAGCTATATCCCGAGGATAAGCAGGCCGAGGAGCTCAAGAAGTACCTGGTGTTCTATAACACCGAACCCTCCTGGATGGGCACGATCATCAACGGCATCACCTGCGCCATGGAGGAGAAGAGGGCCGAGGGCGCGGACATCTCCGCAGATGACATCATGCTGATGCGCTCTTCGCTCATGGGCCCCATGGCAGGCATTGGCGACACCGTCTCGCAGTCGATCGCCTACCCAATCCTCGCCGGCATCTGCATTCAGCTTGCCCTTGCTGGCAACTTCGCAGGCCCCATCATCTTTGATGTTGGCTACAAGATTCTCCAGCTTACTTGCGGCTACAACATGTACATGCTGGGCTACAAGAAGGGCCGCGACGCCATCGTCGACCTGCTGCAGAGCGGCATCATCAACAGAGTCCTCGACGCGGTCTCCATCGTTGGCCTCATGGTCGTTGGTTGCATGACCGTTGGCAACGTCAAGGTCGACCTCTCCTGGCTCGAGTTTGACTGGACCAACGAGCTTGGTACCGTTTCGCTCAACCTGCAGACCGGCGTCTTTGACGCGCTGCTCCCGGGCCTTCTCCCGCTCCTTGTGGTTCTTGGAACTTGGGCGCTCCTGTCCAAGAAGCAGGTAAAGCCCCTCACGATGGTGCTGATCATCTTCCTGGTTGGCTTTGCCCTCGTGGGCATCAAGACTCTCATGGGCCTGTACTAGACCGTTTCCGGCTGCCACGCAAGACGCGCCGTGGCACGCCTCTAGAGCGAAGCAAGACAGTGTACGTGCGGGTGCCCTCCTGTCCGAACAGCCATGTCCAAGTGGGACAGGAGGGCACGCTACCCAGGCCCCCGCAGCGCTTGCACCGCGACGAGGGCTCGGTACAAGTATGAGCCTTTTGCCGCTCGCGGCGGGCTCTTCAGGGGGTTGACATGGGAAACAAGAAGGATGTGGACATCTACCCCTCGGTAATGTGCTGCAAGCCGTGGGACCTCGAGGCCTACGTGCGCGCCTTCGAGGAGACGGGTGTTGCCGGGATTCACTTTGATGTGATGGATGGGCATTACGTGCCAAACATCATGCTCGGCTCGGAAGACTTCAAGGCAATCCGACAGCTTACGGACCTCTCGATTGATGTCCACATCATGGCTACCGAGCCAGAGCGCTTTGTCCCGTATTTCGACCTCCGCAAGGGAGACTCGCTGAGCTTCCATCCCGAGGTTTCCCTCCAGCCGTATCGTCTGCTCGAGAGTCTTCGGGCCATGGGCGTTTCCGCGGGCCTTGCCCTAAGTCCGGGCGTGCCGGTGAGCTATCTGGAGGAATGCCTCGATGTTCTCGATTTTGTCATGGTCATGGCTGTGAGTCCGGGATTTGCCGGACAGAAGATGGTCCCAGATCACCTTGCCAAGCTGCGCAGGATTTCCGAGATAACCTCTCGGGCAAACCACCCGATAAGCATTGTGGTAGACGGCAACACGACGCCTTCGAATGCCAGGCACATGCATGAGGCAGGTGCCACGGGGTTTGTGGTTGGTACCTCCTCGCTCATTCAGGGTGGTCCTAGCGCATTTTCAGAGAAGTACAGGGCCTATCAGGCCGAGATTGTACGAGCGTAGTAGCTACGCATTTGTCGCACGACAAATTGGGCCCGACAACCAAAGGAGAGCAGAGCCATGAGCGTGAAGAACCTTGTGTTTACCCGTATCGACGATCGTCTTATCCATGGCCAGGTTATGACGGCATGGATCCACCAGTTCCCAGAGTGCGCCCACATCATGGTTGTGGATGACCAGGTGAGCAAAGATCCATTCATGACCAAGATGTTCCAGCTGCTGCTCCCCGAGGAAACGACCATCGAGACGCTCTCGGTGGATGATGCGGCCCCCAAGCTGAGGGAGGGTCTCCCTCAGCAGACCATTCTGCTGGTGAAGTTCCCGCTCACCATTAAGCGCCTGGTTGATGCGGGCGTCGACATTGACTTCGTGAACATTGGCGGCATGGGCATGTCGGCTGGCAGGAAGAAGTTCTACAAGAACATTGCCGCCTCACCCGAGGAGCGAGAGATCTTCAAGGAGCTCGTCGCCAAGGGCGTGAAAGTTGAAATCAGGATCGTACCCGCAAACAACGCCGTAAGCGTCGAGGGGCTGCTCAAGAAGTAAGCCTCCCCATTCCGTGCGCGAAGGCGACTGTGAGCGAGCAACAACGACTTCGAAAGATGGGAATGACGCACATATGGACTTCTCACGATACCTCTCGCCATCTGCGTACCACGAAGGAACGATGAAGGCATGCAGGCTCCATCGCATTGGCGAGTTCACCACCGATACCGTCTCGATTCCCAAGCCCGTTGGTGAGCAGCTACTGCTCAAGGTAGAGGGCTGTGGGGTTTGCGGCTCGGACATCCCAAGAATCTTCAAGCTTGGTACCAGCAAGCAGCGCTACCCCCTCACCATTGGGCACGAGTTCGGCGGCACCATCGTCGAGGTGGGGGAGGGCGCGGACAAGAGCCTTGTGGGGAAGCGTGGTGCGATATTCCCTTGCATACCGTGTAGGAAGTGCGACGCGTGCCTCTCGGCCAACTATGCCATGTGCGAGGACTACGACTACCTTGGGTCGAGAAGTGACGGCGGCTTTGCCGAGTACTGCTTGGTACCTTCTGCGTGGCACTTCGTCCCATCGACAAACCCGGACACACCCGGCGAGGCCCTTGCCATGACCGAGCCGTGCACGGTTGCACAGCACGCCGTGAGGAAGGGCGGGGTTACCGCCGGCATGAACGTCCTCATCATGGGAGCTGGGCCCATCGGAATCATGGCCGCTCGCTGGGCAAAGCTCTTTGGGGCGTCGGTGGTTCTCTCCGAGATCGTCGAGGAAAAGTGCGAGTTTGCCCGCGCTCATGGGTGCGAGGTCATCGACTCCAAGGAGGTCGACCTTGTTGAGCGCGTGCGCGAGCTTACGCACGGTAGGGGCGTTGACGTGGCCATCGAGGGCACTGGCAGCGGGTCTGGTCTGGGACAGGCCATCGAGTGCACGCGTACCTTTGGGACCGTTGTGATGATGGGCAATCCTGCGAGCGATACCACCATCAAGCTGGCGCAGCACAGCCAGATTCTGCGCAAGGAGCTGAGCCTAAAGGGCATCTGGAACTCCCACTACGCAGACACGCCCATCAACGAGTGGCACTACACCGTACGCATGCTCGACGAAGGCAAGATGAAGGTCACCGACCTCATCACCCACAAGAGCTCGCTGGACGGGCTTCCCGCGCTTTGCTCGGGAATCAACGATCACTCGATTCTCATCTGCAAGGCCATGTACGTGCCGGAGGCAGAGTGATGGCCGGGAGGGACTCGACAGCTCTTGTCCTTAAGGAGCTTGGAGAGACCCTCCCCTCTCTTGACGATGCACAGCTTGATTGTCTTGTCGACGAGCTGTTGGTTCCTGGGCGGCGCGTCCTTGTGATGGGCGTAGGGAGGATGCTCATCTCGCTTAAGGCGTGGGTCAAGCGCCTGAAGCACCTGGGGATTGACATCAACTATGTGGGCGACGAGACCGAAATGCCCGTACGCGAGCACGACCTTGTGCTTATCGGGTCGAGCTCTGGGGAGAGCAAACTGCCCGCCGAGATAGGTCGTATTGCCCGCGAGAAGGGCGCCGACGTCTTCTACATTGGGTGCACGCCTGGGAGCACGATTGATTCGCTCGCCTCAAACCGTCTTCTTCTTCGTGGTCGCACCAAGTTTGCGGGCCCTGGGGAGTATGCGTCCGAGCAGCCCATGTCCACCCTTGTTGAGCAGGAGCTTTTTCTCCTTGGAGACATCGTTGCGCTTGAGATAATGGGGCGTATGGGTTGGACCGAGAAAGACGTCAAAGATCGCCACGCTAACTTGGAGTAATGGAGCAGACCATGGACTTCTCTGGCATGATGGGCAGGCTCAAAGAGATGGTTCCCAAGCCGCGTCCCGAGGTGAATCTGAGCTTCGACGAGTACGTGGACGTGCTGTACGGGATTGTTGAGCAGTGCGCTAGGGATGTTTGCCAGAGTGATGAGGTGCGTGGTCTTGGCTCTGACGAGGTGCGCCTGCAAGAGGTGGAAGTTGGCGTGTGGCAGGTCGTGCTTCTCTCGGCAATGAAGCTCTGGAACTCGAGTGGGCGCTTCAAGGACAAGGTCAAGGGGGCGCTTGAGGACGAGATGATTGCGAGAGTTATCTCGGGGCTGAGTCTGTCCAACGATGATGCAGAGGCGTTTCGAGGCGGATACTTTGATATGGCGGCAAGGCTTGCTAGGGGCGACGGCCAGGGAGATATTACCGACGAGCAGCGCTATGCCGTGCAGGTTATTGCGCTAATGCGCGGCGCACTGTCTTCCGGCTACGACGGTGCGGAGGATGCGCTCAATGCCGCAACGGAGAAGTCCTCCATGCGTGTGTTGGACATGGAGCGTATGGTGGTCCACCTAGCCCAGTCTTCGGTGGTGGATGGCAACACCGCGCTCATGAAGCGTCCGCGATTTTTCGTGGCTCAGTAAGCGAGTACATTTCCTGGCCTTCCGGCGTCTCTCATCCCTCCTTGGAGGGGCGCCGGAAGGTCCGTTCCCGATGCAATCACGTGCGTAAGTCGCCCTTTGGCGTCGTTATTGGCGTCGGAGGGCTTTTCTCTGCGCGATGGCCCCGTGGTCCGTTGCCGGCCCGTGCGCACGTTGCTCTCTCGTTGCGGAGAATAGCTCCATTTCTTAAAATCGATATCGCTGACCTGCGAAAATGCGACCGACGTTTAAGAAAAAGGAGCTATTCTCTGCAAAGAGAGAGCCGTGCGGCTTGGCGAGAGGGACGTTGGGCATCGAGAAAGACGCTGCAACCAGGATGCCGTCCACCGGCGTTATCTCGGCGTCTACGGCATCGTAAACCCCTCTCGTCACGTACTACGTCTGACGTAGTATGCTTCCACTAGCAAAGATACTACGCCAGACGTAGCATCGTGCGAGGGGAGGGGACGTCTCGTGCCAGACGAGATAAGCAGCGACTACATCCGCGGCTACATCGATCCCATGATTCTCTGCGTGCTCCTGCGGGGGCCCTCCTACGGCTACGAGGTTTCGAAGCGCATTCGCCAGATCTCGGACGGCCTCTACGCAGTCAAGGAAACAACGCTCTACTCGGCGTTCACGCGCCTGGAGAAGGGCGGTCTCGTGGAGTCATTCCCCCAGGTCGCCGAGAACGGCAAGCGGCGCACCTACTACCGCATCACCTCAGCGGGAATCGACCACTACCAGGCACGATGCCGGGAGTGGCAGCTTACCAAGGACGTTGTCGGCCGCTTTATGAAAGGGTGCGGTGCATGATGGATGACATCAGGGGTTACCTCGAGTCCGTGTTCTCCAAGCTCCCGCAGACACCCGAGGCGCACCGCGCGAAGGACGAGCTTGGCCAGATGATGGAGGACAAGTATGCCGAGCTTCTCGCCCAGGGCATGTCCGAGAAGGAGGCGGCCAAGGCGACCATCGACGAGTTTGGCAACCCCGACGAGGTGCTCGAGTCACTTGGCGTAAAGCCGCAACCAGCGCGCAAACGGCATCCGGGGCGCATTGTGGCGGTGGTTCTCGGCGTCATTGCGGTGTGCTGCGTGTGCTGGGCGGTCTTTTGGGGTCGTGCTGGCGAAGATCCGCATGCCGGAAGCGTTGACGCCACCACTGCCGAGGACTTCTCGTCTGTGGACGTGAGCGCTGTCTGCTCGGACGTGGTGGTTAAGAGCGGGACGTCTGCCCAGGTGAGCTATACCGGTGCCGCCAACACCTCGTTTGAGTACGAGGTGCAAGACGACGTGCTCCGCGTGACGCAACAGCAGACGAGCAACGTTGGCGTGCAGGCGTCGGATGGCATCGCCATCACCGTTGTGGTCCCCACGACGGTCGAGCTTGCGTCCGTTGACGCTACGACGGACCTTGGCAGCGTCGACCTGCAGGGCGTCGAGGCAGCGCGCGCCGATATCTCTTCCCAGATGGGCGATGTCAGCGTGAGTGGCGTCGACCTCTCCAGCGCAACGCTCGAGCTCTTCGTGGACATGGGACAGATCACGCTTGACGGAAGCGCGGTCTCCTCGGGTACAGTGGTGAGAGGCACTGGCGAGAAGGTCCTTGCGGCCAGCGCCCAGATGGGAGACGTGAGCGTGACCGCCTTGTAGCGCAGGCGGTGCGGAGAAGGCGGGGGAGACATGCCGGGAAACACCAAGCTCATTCTTTGCGACATCGACGGGACGATTCTTCCCAAGGGGCACCCCCAGGTCTCCGCGCGCACGATACGGGCATTCCACGTGGCGCTCGATGCGGGGTTGGTGATTGGGCCGGCAAGCGGCCGTGGCATCGACTGGATCCCGCCCTTCTTTGGTGGGGATACCGCCTGTTGCGCCACCTGCCTCGCAACCAACGGGCTGCAGGTCTACCTCAACGGCGCACTGGCCCACGAGGAGCGCCAGCCGCATGACGCGCTCGTCCGGCTGGCCACGATGCTCGCAGACGTGCCACACTCCGGGATGCTCTGCTTTGACGGCGGCACGCCGCTGCTGGTGGCCGGCAGCCGAGAAGACCTGAGGCGTCCCTTCCCTGCGTATGCCGAGACGTGCGTGCCGGTCGATGCCGTGCCGGACGTGGTGGTCAAGGCCAACGTGTTTGTCGACACGGACGAGGCTGGTACGCGCGCGCTCCTCGCGCGGGCGGCGCGCGAGGTGCCCGAGCTGGACCTGGACTACGCGCATGTGGGTTTCTCAAACGTGATGCCCCACGGCTACAACAAGGGCTCCGGTGCGCGCATGCTGTGCGAGCTGCTCGGCATTGACACGAGCGAGGTCGTGGTCTTTGGCGACGCCGGCAACGACCTGCCGCTCTTCTCGGTGGTGCCCAACTCCGTGGCGGTTGCCAACGCCCAGCCCGAGGCGGCCCGCGCGGCTCGCTGGCACATCGGCCGCTGCGAGGACGACGCTGTAGCCGCCGCCATTGAGGCCCTTGCCTCCGGCGAGTGGCCCTTCTCGGCGTAGGATCGCCTTACGTGCCGCTCGCCCCTCGTTCTTTATCGGTTTTTGAGAAGATGGACCAATGTTTCCGCAGGTCGCTGAAATCGAAATTCTCAGATACCGATAAAGAATGGAGGGGGAGGGGGCGAGGAGGAAGAGCTACCATGGCCCAAACGTCACTGGAGGCGCCATGGTTGTCCTTGTTCTCGTCTTGGTAGTTATTCTCGTGCTGCTCGTCGTCTGCGTTGCCCGCGCGGCGGCGATGAAGCCCACGCTCCCCGCCGGCTCGCCCATCGACGGGGGCGGCTACCATGCCGGCGACGCGGAGGTCGAGCGCTTCCGCACGCTGCTGCGTATTCCCACCGTCTCGCGCGACGACCCGGCCAAGCTTGACCGCGAACCCTTCGATCGCTGGGTGCCCACGCTCCAGCGCCTCTATCCGCGCACGTTCCATGCGTTCGAGCTCAACCGCATCGACGAGTACGGCATCCTCATGCGCTGGCCAGGGCGTGACTCCTCGCTGGCGCCCGTCGTGATGATGGCCCACCACGACGTGGTGCCTACCGATGGCCAGGAGTGGACCTACCCGCCCTTTGCGGCCGAGGTCCATGACGGGCAGATCTGGGCCCGTGGCACGCTCGACAACAAGCTCTGCTTCTGCGGCTGCATGGAGGCGTTCGAGCACCTGCTGGCCGGGGGCTACGTCCCGCCGCGCGACATCTGGTTCTTCTCGTCCTGCTGCGAGGAGACCTCTGGCCCCACGGCCGACAATGCCGTGGCGTGGCTGCGCGAGCACAACGTGCATCCCTGCATGGTCCTCGATGAGGGCGGCGCGGTTGCCACTGGCGTGCCCCTGGGCGTGACCTCGCCCATGGCTATGGTGGGCGTCTCTGAGAAGGGCCATGTGGACGTCACCGTGACGGCGCATGGTACGGGCGGGCACGCGTCTGCCCCCTCGAACAACGATGCCACGCGCCTTCTTGCCCGCGCGACGGAGCGCATCTGCGGACATCCCGGAAAACCGCAGGTTGCAGATGCCGTCACGGCCATGCTTCAGGAGCTCGCGGCCCGCGGGAGCTTTGCCTATCGCATCATCTTTGCAAACATGTGGCTTTTCCGGCCGCTGGTGGGGCACATCCTTGCCGCCGGTGCCGAGACCGGCCCCATGGTCCGCTCGACCTACGCGCTCACGCAGCTGCAGGGCTCTCCGGCGAGAAACGTCCTGCCGCCCGAGGCCACGGCTAACCTCAACGTGCGCGTGGCCCCGTTCGAGGACGTGAACGCCGCGCTTTCTCGCGCTCGCGCTCAGGCTGCCGAGGAGTGCCGCGCGTCCGGTGTTGCCCCAGATGCTGTGAGCGTGGAGATTGCCGAGAACAGCCTGGTCAACGAGCCCTCGCCCTACTCGCCGCACGACGACGCGCAGTTTGACTACATCCGCCGCTGCGTGGCCGGCGTCTACCCCGAGGCGGGCGTGTGCCTCTACGTGCAGACCAGCTGCTCGGACTCGCGCTCGTTCACCAAGATCTGCGACCACGTGTACCGCTTTGCCGCCTTCATCTACACGCCGGTGGCGCGCGGGCTCATCCACGGTGCAAACGAGCGCATCCCGGTTGATGACTACAAGCGTGGCGTGGAGTTCTACGTGTCATTTGTTCGAGGGCTTGACCAGCTGAAGGCATAAGGAACGCAACCAAGGCCTGCCGCGTCGCCTTCCGGCGTTGCCAGGACGAGAGGAGCCAAGATGGCCGAGAAGAAGCAGGGCACGACGCCCAAGCAGAAGATTCCCTTCGACTGGAAGCGCTGCGCGGTTGCCTCCCTTCCCTTCATGGGGATGATCTCGTTCTGGCAGGTCTTCGATGGTCTGGTCCCCAAGATGCTCACCCAGACCTTTGGGCTCTCCAACTGGCTCACCGGCGTGGTGATGGCGCTCGACAACGTGTTTGGCCTCTTCCTGCTGCCCTGGTTTGGCATCCTCTCCGACCGCTGCCGGTCGCGCCTGGGGAGAAGAACCCCCTTCATCATGGCCGGCTCTGTCGTGGCAGCCGTCTCCGTGCCGCTCATCGCCGTGGCGAACAACCTGGGAAGCCTGCCATTGCTTATTGCGATGATTCTGGTGACCTTGGTTGCGATCTGCTCGTATCGCACGGCGACCCTGGCGATTGTCGCCGACATCACGCCGCGTCCGCTGCGTACCAAGGGCGATTCGGTCGACAAGATCGTGGGTTATGCGGGTACTGGCGTCATGTTGGTGGCCATCTCGGTCCTTGTCCCCTCGGTGGCGAACCCGGACTACGTGCCGGTTTTCCTGCTGCAGGGTATTGTGATTGCCGTGGCGGCCGTGGTGTACCGCGTGCTTCTCAACGAGCCAAAGGCAGTGGCTAAGATGCACGAGGAGAGCCTTGCCATGGGCATCAAGGAAGACTCGATCGATGTGGATGACGACGCCGAGCAAGGCAAGGAGCGCGTGACCGACCCAGAACTCGTGCGCTCGATTACCCTGCTCCTTGGCGCGGTCTTCTTCTACTACATGTCCTACAACGCCATGACCACTAACATCTCGCGTTACGCGTCTGACTTCTTCTCGATGCTTGGCGGCTCCTACGCAATCATCAACATTGTTACCATAGCGGGAGGGCTTCTCTCGTACGTTCCGGTGGCCAACCTCTCCCTCAAGTTGGGCAGGAAGCGCGTTGCCCTCGTTGCCGGCTTGGTGATGACTATCTGCCCGGCCATCATGTGGCTCTTCCCGTCGTTCACGCCCCTCTACTATGTGCTCTTCCTGCTCATGGGCGCTTCCCTTGGCGCTGTTGACCTGTGCGTGTATCCCATGATCCTTGAGGGCTGCAGCTCCAGGAGCGTTGGCCGCTACTCGGGCTATTACTACACGGTGAGCATGGCGGCGCAAGTCGTGACGCCCATCTTGTCCGGCCTGGTCATGGACGTGGCCGAGTCCCAGCTCTTCCTCTACATCACCGTGATGGGGGCGGCCATGTGCGTCTTCATCGCCCTGGCAAAGCATGGCGACTCGATTCTTGCGGACGAGATCCTGCGTCGCGAGGCAAGTTCTGCGGAGTAGGGCGTGGGCCAAGTGGACAATGGCACGTGAAACTCTTCTGTGGCACCATACTCGAAGTTCCGTGTGCCAACGCATCTGGCACGCAACGGTGATATACGTTTCGATAGCGGAGGGCGGATCACTAGGTGGACCTGATAGAGCGCATGAAGTCCCAGGAGGGAAACTTTACCGAGTCCGAGCTTGCCGTCGCCCGCTACATTGCCGGTCACCCTATGGATGTGGTTGGCAACACCGCCTCGAAGGTCTCGGAGCTCTCGGGTCTTTCGGCTGCGGCCATCGTGCGCATGTGTCAGCGCATGGGGTATAGCGGCTTCTCTGAGTTTCGCTTTGAGATGGACCGTCAGCTTCTCTCCAACGGTACGCAGGAGGAAGGCGGCGCGAACGAGGGCGGTCTTCTCTCGCGCTTCGTGAACATCAATGCCGTCCAGCTGCGCAAGGTCGCCGAGGCAGTTGACGCGTCACTGCTCAACCACGTTGCAGCCTCGCTCTGCGCTGCGCCACGCGTTGCCGTGTGGGGCGTGGACCGCATGTACGAGAGAGCACTGCAGCTCTCTGCGGGGCTCATGCACGCGGGCATATTCAACAGCGTGACAAACGACACGACGGTGATGGATGACGTGGCAAGCATTCTGGGCAAGGGTGACGTTTGCGTGGTTATTTCGCAGAAAGGCCGTGACTACGATGCCTATGCCCTGCTCATGGATGCCATACGCGAGAACGGCGGAGAGGTCTTCTTTGTCACGGTGAACGCGAGAAGCCAGTTCATCTCGCACGCGTCTAATGCAATCGTGCTGCCAAGCATCATGAACGGCAGGCGGTCAGACCTTGCAGACGCCCAGCTCACCATCTACATGTACCTGGAGATTCTTCTCGACGAGGTTGCCTACCTACAGAGCAAGGCCGAGGGCGCCAACGACGAGACAAGCGCGCCGGACGGGGGAGCGAACCCCCGTCCGGAAAAAGAAGAGCGCTAGCCGAGAAGCTCGGAGACAACCGAGGCAACAAGGGTGCGCGGAAGAAGCACGTCGAGGCCGGACGCCTCGCGCGCGACGTCGCGCATCTGCGTGGTGAATCCCATGCAGTCAAGACAGAGAAAGGCATCGCTCGACCCGCGCAGCGTGGCTGCCGTCTTGCGCACGCCTTCGATACCCGCGTACGGGCTAGCCGACACCACGTCGACCTCCACGCCGTGATCGCCCCACCACGTCTTGGCCTGCTCTACCTGGGATGGCTCGGGCACCATCACGGCCACACGCCTGCCACCCGCAAGGGTGCGAGCGACGGCGTGAAAGAGCGGCTGGGGATAGACGAGAGGAACCTCGTGGCGCATCTCGGGAAAAGACCCCGTGCACAGTACGATGATGGCTCGGGCGCCTTCACGCTCGGCTTGGTCGATTCTCGCCTGTACCAGGGGGAGCACCTTGGTGCCAGAGAAAGTAACCTGCGAGCCGTCACGCATGCGCGAGACCAAGACCTCGTCGCCGGGCTCGGGCGCAAGGTCGCGCTCGGCCTCGCTTTCAGTGAGGTCATCGAGCGCCCCATACTGCACGAGCTCGAGTGTTGGCGCGAGACGCGACTCAAGGTCGGCCGTCATGTCCGTGCGGGGCGCCTGCCCCACGGTGATGCCGGCAATCCTGGTGCGTGCCATCCCTAGCGCGCCTGGCCCGGCGTCTGGAAGCGCTCCATGGTGCCGTAGAGCTCGACCAGGTGGTCAAACTGCTCCGCATCGTAGAAGGAGCAGGCACCCTGCCCGTAGACCTTTGCCACCTCAACGGCAAAGCGCGCTGCCTCCTCGACGTCGGTGCCGTGTGTGGCACCGGTGGCGCAGCCTGCAACCATCTGCTCGGTGGCAATTGCTACTCCCACGACGGGAGCGCTTGTCGCCGTTGCGGGCTGCAGGATGCTGTTGAGGTGGTAGAGGTCGTTGCCGTACGGGGTGATGTCCTGCTGCGAGAGGGCAAACACCTGCGGCATCTTGCCGGTCACGCGCGTCATAACGTCCATGAGGTCATTGGAGACCGAGAGGATGTAGCCCTGCATCACGGTGGGGGAGATGGCAATGCCGTTCACGTTGATGATGCGGTTGCCCTTGGTGGTGTCGATGGAGACCACGGCGTCCATGCGGGGGTCAACCTCCATGCGGTTCATGGTCTCCATGTCGATGGGGGAGTCCATGAAGGGCACGGGCTCGTGAGGGAGCGTGGGCGCGTCGGGGCACACGTGGGTGGCCACAATGACGTCGCCGGTGAGGATGTCGCCGCGCTTGTGCATTTCAACGAGCTTGAGCGCGGCAGTGAGTGCCGCAAGCGCACCGTCGCCGTCGGACACGGCGCCGATGAGCTCGGGACGAGCGCCCAGTCCGCCAAGGCGACCGACAATGCCAAGCGTGGGTGCGTTCCCGCCAGAGGACTTGCCGTTGGAGCCAGGAATGAGGACCTTCATGCAGTCGGTGCCGCCGCGCTCGCCGGAGACGCGCTCGACGGTTACGTCGCTTGCACCGCGGCCGCGGAGGAAGTCCGCGACCTCGTTGCCAGAGGCGGAGGGCTTATCGATGAGGTCATAGATCTCGAGCATCTGGCGAAGCAGCATTGGAAATCCTTTCAACGAAATACATTTCAATCCACGTGGCGGGCAATTCGCAAACAGTGCCAGAATCCGGCCTGTTTAGCGTCTACCATAGCCCGAGAAGCGCCTTTAATTGTTACAGCACGATGTAACTTGTTTCATTCGAGTGAAATACACCCTCCCTGAAACAACCCCACGGCCACCAGCATGGCATGCTGCATCCAACGACCCGCAGGAGGTGGGTCAACGCGCATGCCGCGTTGGTTGCCGGGACGCTTGCGCCCGGCGTGAGGGAGGAGCTGGCGATGAGCGCTCAGAACAAGACCAGGTTGAACGTGCAGGAGTCCATGGCGTGCCTCTCGAGGCGTGGCTTCCTGCGTACGGCGGGAATGCTCGGCCTAGGCGCTGCGGCGATGGGCCTTGCAGGATGCGGCGGCAGCTCCGACACCTCGTCGGCCTCTGCGGGAGCCGACGGAACCACCACCGGTGGCACCCTCGTGATCTCTCTGCCTTCCTCGCCCAAGTACCTTGACCCCATCCTCTATACGGGCACCTACGAGTCCCAGATCATCAACTGCGTGTGCGACACGCTCGTCGACTACAACATGGATCTCTCCGAGATTGTCCCGGTGCTCGCGACCGACTGGACGATTAGCGACGACGGCCTAACCTACACCTTCAACCTGCGCAGCGATGCCAAGTTCCAGAAGGGTCAGTATCAGGACGGTCGTGCCGTTACCGCAGATGACATCAAGTACTCCCTTGAGCGCTCCGCTAAGGAGTCCTCGATGAACCGTCTTTCCATGCTCGATCACGTTGACGTTGTGAGTGACACGACCGTCAACTGCGTGCTCAACGCGCCCGCGGCCTCGTTCCTCACCGCGCTCACCGATGCGGGCAACGTCATCGTTCCCAAGGAGGAGGTTGAGGGTTGGGGTGACTCCTTCGGCGATCACCTCGTTGGCTCTGGCCCCTTCAAGCTTGACCAGTTCCTCAAGGACCAGGAGTCCGACCTCTCGAAGAACGATACCTACTGGGGACCCACGCCCAACCTCGACGGCGTGACCATCAAGGTTGTCACCGACATGACCCAGGCGGCAAATGGCCTCACCACTGGCGAGCTTGACATGGCCACCTCGCTCACCGGTGAGTCCATCCAGACTATCAAGAACAACTCAGACCTGGTCATGCAGCAGACCCCGGCCCTGCACATCGCCTACGTCTACTTCAACCAGGTGAACGGCCCCACCGCCGACCAGCGCGTGCGCAAGGCCATCCTCATGGCCGTCAACCGCGATGACCTCGTTAAGGGCGTCTACCCCTACGGCGAGGCCGAGACCGCGTCGCTGCCGCTCCCCAAGGGTAGCTGGGGCTACGATGCCTCCGTCGAGAGCGACGTCCCCACGTATGACCCGGATGCCGCAAAGGCACTCATGGAGGAGGCTGGCTATGGCGACGGCCTCTCGCTCAACCTCTACATCTCCAACACCGAGGCACGCGTCAAGATGGGCACCATCCTGCAGCAGACGCTGAAGGAGAACCTGAACATCGACCTCACGATCAACCCGTCCGACTGGGGCACGTTCAGCGCTACTGCCGCCTCTGGTACCGCCGACATGTACGGCATGAGCTGGACCTGGTATCCCGACCCGTACTTCTTCCTCAATAAGCTCTTTAGCAGCTCTGAGGTTGGTGCCCTGGGTAACGGTGCTGGCTTTAGTCACCAGGACGTTGACGATCTTCTCAACAAGGCCCTTGCCGTAACCGATCAGGACCAGCGCGCCGACTACTACAAGCAGGCGCTCAAGGCGATTGTCTCGTATGACCCGATGCTGGTTTACGCCTCCGAGTACGTGAACACCGGCCTTACCACCAAGGTCCAGGGCTACGAGCAGCGCGCCGATGGCAAGATCGTCATCGTGAATGACGAGGTCAACGTCTCCAAGACGGCGTAGAAGCAAGAGCATTTTCCAGCCAGTCGAGGGGGCACGGGCGTGGCCTGCGCCCCCTCGGCACCGAATGGGGCCATCCTGCGGCACATTCGGATGAGAACACCCAGGGGGTGGTAGCAGGATGGCCAAGACAATCATCAGACGGGCGCTTCAGACCATCCCCGTCCTGCTCGTGGTCGTTACGTTCACGTTTGTCCTCACGCGCATGATTCCAGGTGACCCCGCAGTTACCATGCTCGGTCCCCAGGCATCGCCCGACGCCATCGAGACCATGCGAGAGAAGATGGGCCTCAACGAGCCCATGCTCCAGCAGTACGTGAACTACGTCCTCGGCGTTCTGCAGGGGGACTTTGGTTACTCGTACTCCTACAACGGGGCCGTGATGCCCATCATCTTGAGCCGACTCCCGTCTACGCTCATGATCACCATTACAGGCCTTGTCCTGGCTATTCTTGTTGGCATTCCCATTGGCGTCGAGTCTGCGGTAAAGCAGAACAGCGCCTTTGACTACATCTTCATGGTGCTTGCGCTTGTCGGCGTCTCGATGCCCATCTTCTGGCTTGGCCTGATGCTTGTCCTTACCTTCAGCGTCAACCTTGGGTGGCTTCCCGTTATGGGCATGGGCAACATCGCCAAGGGTGCCTGGGACGTGATAAGCCACATGATCCTGCCGTGCCTCTGCCTGGCAACAATCCCGGCTGCCACCTTTGCTCGCATTACGCGCTCCAGCATGCTCGAGTCCATCAACGCGGACTACGTGAAGGCGCTGCGCTCCCGAGGCATCAAGGAGTCCGTAATCATCTGGAAGCACGCATTCAAGAACGCGCTTCCTCCCATCGTCACGGTGCTTGGTATCCAGCTTGCCGGTGCCTTCGCGGGCGCCATCCTCACCGAGACGATCTTCTCCTGGCCGGGCTTGGGCACTCTCATCGTGAATGCGGTCAACGGCCGTGACTATGCCCTTATCCAGGGGGTTGTTCTCTTCTCGGCCGTGGTCTTCGTCTTTGTGAACCTGATTGTCGACATCGTGTACATGCTCATTAACCCCAAGGTGAGCTATGAGGGAGGTGCCCGCTAATGGCAGACCGGACAACGGCGACCACTCCAGAGGCCTTGAGCGATGCCGCCAACCTCGAGATGCTCAAGCGCGAGCGGCGTGCCAACAACGCCTGGCACAAGCTCACGCGCAACAAGATGGCCGTTGTGGGCCTTATCATCGTGGCCTTCATGGTCTTTCTCGCCGTCTTTGCGCCGCTCATCTCGCCCTATGACCCCAATGCCACGGACATGTCCAACATGTTTGCGTCTCCGGGGCAGGCGGGGCACCTCTTTGGCACCGACTCCTATGGGCGCGACCTCCTGTCGCGCATCATCTATGGTGCGAGAATCTCGATCTTCATCGCCATTGGCGGCACCATTGTTGGCGCCATCGTGGGCGTGCTTCTCGGCCTGGTTGCCGGCTTCTTTGGCGGTGCGGTCGACTCCATCATCATGCGCATCATGGATGGCATGATGGCATTCCCCTTCATCCTTCTTGCCCTCATCCTCATGACCATCCTGGGGCAGGGGACGCAGAACGTGATCATCGCCATTGGCGTGGCAAATGTCCCCAACTTCGCGCGCGTGGTGCGCGGACAGGTTCACGTGGTGAAGAACGAGGAGTACTGCAATGCCGAGAGGGTCATCGGTGCCTCTCCCGCGCGCATCCTCTTCAAGCACATCTTTGCCAACGCAATGTCACCGGTCATCGTGTACTTCACGCTCAATATCGCGAGCGCGATCATCTCGGAGGCTGCCCTTTCCTTCCTTGGGCTGGGCGTGCAGCCTCCCACCGCGTCCTGGGGCGCGATTCTTTCCGAAGGAAAGAGCACGCTGCAGACCGCACCGCACATCGCTACCATCTCGGGCATCTTCATCCTGCTTACGGTGCTTGGCTTTAACCTGCTTGGCGATGGCATCCGCGACGTCTTCGACCCCAAGCAGAAGCGGTAGGTGATGACCATGACCGAGCAGAATACCGGGCTTCTCGATGACGCCGGAACGACTGGCGAGAGGATCCTCGAGGTTCGCGACCTCAAGACGTACTTTCACACGGCAGCCGGCGTTGCAAAGGCCGTCGATGGCGTGAGCTTCTCGCTTAATCGCGGTAAGACCCTTGCCATTGTGGGTGAGTCCGGCTCGGGCAAGAGCGTGACCGCGTCCTCCGTTATTCGCCTGCTTGCCAAGACCGGAAAGATCGAGGACGGCTCCATTGAGTTTGACGGCATCGACATGGTGCACGTGCCAGAGCGTGAGCTGCTCAAGATTCGGGGCAGCGACATCTCGATGATCTTCCAGGACCCCATGAGCGGCCTTGACCCCGTGTTTAAGGTGGGCACCCAGATGGTTGAGCTCATTCGGGCCCACAGCGACCTGGGAAAGAAGGAGGCGTACGACCGCGCCGTGGAGATGCTGCGCCTTGTTGGCATCCCAGACCCTGCAGCCCGTATGGACGCCTATCCCTACGAGCTCTCGGGCGGCATGTGCCAGCGCGTGATTATCGCCATGGCTGTGAGCTGCCATCCCAAGTTCATCATTGCAGACGAGCCCACCACAGCACTCGACGTAACCGTGCAGTCTCAGGTCCTCTCGCTTCTGCGCGGCCTTCAGGACGAGCTGGGAACGGCAATCCTGCTCATTACCCACAACCTGGGTATTGTGTGGGAGATGGCCAATGACGTGATGGTGATGTATGCCGGGCGTACCTGTGAGTACACCTCCATGGAGGAGCTCTACTCCAACCCGCTTCACCCCTACACCTGGGGCCTTCTCGACTCCATGCCACGGCTCTCGGACACCGCAAAGACCGATCTCAAGACCATCCCGGGCGTACCTCCCGACCTTAGACTTACCGGCACGTGCTGCAACTTCTGCAACCGTTGCCCCTATGCGACGGAGGAGTGCCACAAGCGCGTGCCAGAGCTCAAGGAGGTCGAGCCTGGACACTTTGTGGCGTGCCTGCGACAGGACGGCGAGCACAGGCTCGTCAGAGGCGAGGTGAACGATCATGAGTGAAACGCAGACAGCTGCCGTTGCCGAGAGACCCCAGGTTTCTGTCGGGGAGCCCATCCTCTCCATCAAGCACCTCTCGAAGGACTTCCGCCTGCGCGGCGGGAGGCTCTTCTCAAAGCCGCAGGTGCTTCACGCTCTCTCCGACGTGAGCTTGGATGTCTATCCCGGCGAGACGCTGGGAATCATTGGCGAGTCCGGATGCGGCAAGTCGACGCTTGGCCGCTGCGTGGTGCAGCTTCACCAGGCCACATCGGGTCAGATTGTCTACGGTGGGCAGGACATCAACAAGCTCGCCGGACAGGAGCTCAAGGCCGTCCGCAAGGACATCCAGATGATCTTCCAGGACTCCTACTCGTCGCTTGACCCGCGCTACACCGCGGCCAAGACGATCGAGGAGCCCATGCTCATCTATCGTACCGAGCCGGACGCCTCCAAGCGCGAGCAGCGCGTGCTGGAGGTAATGCGCGAGGTGGGCCTGGACGTGCAACACCTCCAGCGCTACCCGCACGAGTTCTCTGGTGGGCAGCGCCAGCGCATCAACGTGGCCCGAGCCCTGGTGCTCGACCCCAAGGTCATCGTCTGTGACGAGCCCGTCTCGGCGCTTGACGTCTCCATCCAGGCGCAGGTGCTCAACCTCTTCCGTCACCTGCAGCAGGAGCGTGGCCTCACGTATCTCTTCATCAGCCACGACCTCTCGGTTATCAAGCATATCTCCGACCGCGTTGCCATCATGTACCTGGGTCGCGTTATGGAACTGTGCCCCGCCGACAAGATCTATGCGCACCCGCTGCACCCCTACACCAAGGCGCTCCTCTCGGCCATTCCGCCCGAGAGCCCCTTCGACAAGAAGGAAGAGATCAAGCTCCAGGGAGAGATCCCAAGCCCTGTGGGTGAGCAGGTGGGCTGCCCGCTTGCCGGGAGGTGCCCCTTCTGCATGGAGCGCTGCCGTCACGAGCGTCCCTCGCTCGAGGAGGTCGAGCCCGGCCACCGCGTGGCGTGCTTTAAGTACCACGACGTCGTTGCGGAGTAGCCGCGCGAAAATGAAGTGTCCGTCTGAAAGTTCGGGGAGTGTTTGCCACATATGCCACAGGTCACGAAGGAAGAGCTCCACAAGAAGGTCCTCGATCACAAGGAGGAGCTTGTCTCTCTCTGCCAGGATCTTATCCGCATCAAGAACCAGAGCCCGCTGGACCCGCAGGAGCCTGCCGTTGACTTTGTGAGGAGATACCTTGCTAGCCACGGCATCGATTCGCAGCGCCTGGTTGCCTATGCGGGCGAGGATTACCCGGTGATCTACGCGCGTATTGGCTCCGACGAGGGCTTCCACGTAGTTCTCAACGGTCACGTGGACGTGGTTCCCGTGGGCAACCTCTCTGGCTGGGACTTTGATCCCTTTGGGGCCGAGGTCTTTGACGGCAAGATTCATGGTCGCGGTGCCTCTGACATGAAGTGTGGCCTTGCGGTGCTGCTCTTCTCGATGGCGCTGCTCAATGAGTCCGGTGCCAACCTCAAGGGCGACATTCGTCTGCACGTGGCCACGGACGAGGAGATTGCGGGGACCGGCACCAAGTGGTTCTGCGACCACGGCTATGCGGATGGCGCGGATGCCGTGATGGTGGGCGAGCCAACCGGGCACGACACCATCGAGATTGGGCAGAAGGGCATCCTGCACCTTACGCTTACGGCGCACGGCACGCCCGGCCACGGCTCGACCGGCAACTACAAGGGCGACAACGCTATCACCAAGCTGGCGCGCGTTGTTCTCCATATAGACGAGCTCACTTCTGTGCCTGGCCACTACATGCCGAGCCAGGCTCGCGCCGTTGCCAACTCGCGCACCATTGCCGAGCGCACCATCGACAACCCCCTGGTGGGCAACGTTATTGACCACTGCTCGGCCAACGTGGGCATCATCGAGGGCGGCGGCAAGATCAACCAGGTGCCCGACCTTGCCAGCTGCAAGGTGGACGTGCGCCTGCCCTACGGCTGCAAACACGAGGACGTGGTGGCGGCCGTCGACCGCATCATCGAGGAGAGTGGCGTCACGGGCGTCGAGGCAGGCTACGAGTGGATTGCCGAGGGCAACTACACCGATGACACCTGCCTTCTGGTGACGAGTCTCAAGGGCAACATTGAGAGCGTGTGGGGCGAGGAGTGCCTGCCCGCCTACCAGTGGGCATCGAGCGATGCCGCGCACTATCGCGCGCTCGGCTGCCCCACCATCCAGTTTGGGCCGGCCAACAACGCGGGCATCCATGGCTACAACGAGGACGTGGACGTGGAGGACGTGGTGCATGCCGCCGAGATTTACATGCTCACCCTCTGCGACATGCTTGGTATCGAGTAGGGAGGTCTAACGTGGGAGAGTATGAGTGCGGGTGCGGGTGTGAGTGCAATTGCGAGGCTTCTGCCAACGAGGTTCCCGAGGCAAAGAGCGCGCAGCTCACGTGGCATGTTGGTGACGAGACGATCGACTACGTGGCCACGGCTGGCCACCTGGACATCATCGACCGCGAGAAGGCCCTTGAGGGGCGGATGTTCAACGTCTCCTATGTTGCCAAGGCAATCGATGGCAGCGAGGTAGATCCGCATACGCGTCCGGTGACTTTCTGCTATAACGGCGGTCCTGGCTCCGCCTCGGTGCCCATTAACTTTGGCGGTCTGGGGCCGCGCCGCGTGGTGACCCACGGGATGGACTTTGTGGGTGCGGGGTATGAGGTTGTGGATAACCCCGGCACGCTGCTTCGCGAGTCCGACCTCGTCTTCCCGGACGCTTTGGGCACAGGCTGGTCTTTTGTGGCCGAGGGCTACGACACCAAGCGCGTCTACGGCTTGGAGGAGGATGCACGCACTTTCTACCGTGCCATCTGCCAGTGGCTTGATGAGAACGACCGCTGGGGTTCCCCTCTCTACATCTTTGGCGAGTCCTACGGAACCATGCGCAGCGCCGTCCTTATGCGCTATCTTGGCGAGGCGCATGTGCCCCTGGCGGGTGTCGTGATGCTCTCTGCCTACTACGATTGGACGCAGAACCTGCCCGGCAACGACCTCTACTACGTGGGCATGGTTCCCACCTTTGCCTCTACGGCACAGTACTTTGGCCTTGTTGGCCAGGGCGTCGACGAGGACGAGTGGTTCGACAAGGCCTCTGCGTTTGCGGGAGGGGAGTACGCCCGTGGCATCTTCCAGGGAGACGAGATTGACCCTGACGAGAAGGACGCCCTGGCAGAGCGCCTGTCTGCGTTCGTCGGGCTTCCCAAGGACTATCTGCTTGCCCGCAACAACCGAGTTGAGCTTGAGGACTTTAGGAAAGACCTTCTCGCCAGTCGAGGCCTTGTGTGCGGACGCCTTGACCAACGCTTTACCGAGACCTCGCTGCTCCCTGGCCAACGTGCCTCGTTCTACTTTGCCTGTGAGGACCCGGCCAACCATGCGCTCGAGAGCTGCTGGTATGCGGCGTTCCGCGACTTCCTGCGCAGCGACCTTGGCTATGAGGGACCTGCCGAGTATCGCCTCTCTGTGTGGGGGGAGATTGGCATTGGCTGGAACTGGGTCCACGATGAGCCGGGCTTTGACGAGACCACGGTTGCGGCGCCCAACCTTGCCTACGACATTGCTGTGGCGTTGAGGCGCAGCCCCACGACCAAGCTCTGCATCCTGGGCGGCCGCTACGATACGGCAACCCCCTGGTGGAACGTACGTCACACGATGTCCCAGCTCTACCTGCCGGACGCGCTCAAGCGCCAAATCACGTGGCATCGCTATGGCTGCGGCCACATGGCCTACACCGACGAGCCCACGCTCCACGCCATGGCCGCCGACCTGCAGGAGTTCTACAGGAAGTAACTTCTCTCAACAACAAGGACCCCTCCCGTTGAAAGCCGGGAGGGTCCTTTGGGAAGAGGGAGGGCTGTATTAAAGCTCCGGGTGGGCTGGCCTTACTTCGTACGCTTCATGAAGCAGGAGACAAGCTCGACAACCAGGGCGATAAGGCTCAGGACCAGCGTGATTGCAATGTATTGGATGCCGCCGGATGACCCAAACATGGTGATGCCGGAGAGCACGTCGGCCAGGGTCGCGATGCTCGAGACAATGAACTCGAGGATGGCAACAACGATAAATATCACGGCAACAAGGTTGAGAATGTCCACCCAATCGCTTGGCACCAGCGAGTAGGCAAGTGCGCAGACGGCGCCAAGCAGGAAGCATGCAAGGACGGTTGCAGTGAAGTTGTTTGCCGCTCCGGCAGCGACGGCATAGTAGATTCCGGTGACAAGCGACAGCGCACCACAGACAAGGCTGGGCCAAGCGCCTGCCGTCTGAATCTTGATTCCCTTGACCTGAGCCATTAGGCCTCAGCTCCCTTCTTGTCCTCGCCGTCTTGTGCCTTGTGGGCCTTTACCGTGTCGTAGACATACACGCCGAGAAGGCCTGCGGTTAGCACGCCGCTCACAATCTGGGTGCCCGTGATGGCGTTCTCCCACCATGCGTTTGTGTGGACGATCTGCGAGCTGTCGTCCAGGCCATTGATGTTGCTGGTGCGCACCTGGGCGTAGACCGTGTGCTTGGTCGCATCGCGAAGCGCCTTGAGGAGATAGCCGTCACCGTTCTCGATGTCTTCGGCAATCACTGTGTTGCTGAGCTTGGCAGTGGAGGAGTCAGAGCCAGGCCCAAAGCCCGCCATGTCCCAGCACCAGTAGTCAAGGCCGTTTGCCAGGTTTGTTGCATAGTGTGTCTTGTAGTCGGAGCCAACGCATGCATCGGAGCAGATGACGCCCTTGAACCCCCACTCGCCGCGCATCACGTCCTGCATGGTTGCCGAGCAGCTGCCGGCGTAGGTGACACCAATGCGGTTGAATGCGGTCATACATCCCATGCATCCGCCCTTTGCGTAGGCACCCTCAAACGCACGCAGATACTCCTCGCGGATGGCCTGCTCATTTGCAAAGGTTGCCGCGCTCTCGCGGTTTGCTTCCTGGTCGTTGAGGACCATGTGCTTGTAGCCCAGAATGACGCCGTACTTCTGGCACTCGCGCGAGACAACCTCGCCAATCAGGTAGTCAAGGTTGCCGTCCTCGGAGTAGTACGCGGACGCGCGACCGTTGAACGGCGTCCTGTGAATGTTTGGGCCACCAGACCAAATCTCAGTGAGACCCATGAAGATGCTCTCGTTGCCAGTGAGGTTGGAGCGCTTGGTAATGTGGTCGATGTCCCACGTCGATGCCTCGACGATTGCGCAAGGCCAGTTGAAGCCAGACTCACCGTTAAGCTTAAAGACCACCTGCTGAAGCTGGTCCATGTCGTCTCCACGGTAGGAGGCGGGCATCGTGATGGAGTCGATGGCAACCGAGCCGTTCTGGTCGGGGAGGATGGAGACCATCTCCTCTACGGTCAGCTGGTTGAGGAAGGCGTTCCAGGTCTCCTCGTCGTTGTAGTCAACATCGCGCATTGCCACGAAGGTGATTCCGGAGTCCTCACCCTGGGTGAAGTCAGACACGCTGGGAGCGTCGTCAGGCGTCTCGTAGAAGTTGCCGTCGAGCACCTCCATCATGTCCGGCGTGGCGCGAACGGCAACGGGCTCGGTGGGGAAGGTGGCGTCCCAGTCACTGCGCGAGAGGTATGTGATGGTGTCCGTTCCAAGGTTGTTGAGGTCCGCGTCATCAAAGCAGTTGGTGACCTGCTGGCTGTCGACGTAGCGCGACATGGCATAACGGCTGGTGTCAACATCGGAGGTGCTCCAAGAGTAGACCTTCGATGAATCCCCACTTGTGCTTGAGCCGTCTACCGCAACCATGCCTTTGGCACCCTTGGCAGCGAGGATGTTGTTGAGCGCATCATGTGCGTCATCGCCAATTGCCAGGTAATAGGTGCCCGCAGAGAGGATGTAGCCCTTCGCCTTTGTGTAGTCATAGCTCGCCAGCAGGTACTGCTCAACCTCGACGCTCACTGTCTCGGAGGCACCTGGCTCAAGCTCGCTGGTCTTTGCAAAGCCAACCAGCACCACAACGGACTTCTCGACCTTGTTTTGCTTTTCGTAGTCTCCGTAGGGAGTCTGTGCATAGACCTCGACTACCGACCTGCCGGCAACGTTTCCGGTGTTTGTAACAGTCACCGAAAGGGTGTACGTGTCGGATGTCGAGTCAAACGAGCAGCTGTCCAGAGTCTGCTGGAAGGTTGTGTACGAGAGGCCATAGCCAAATGGGTAGGCTATCTCGTCCGTGTAATTCCAGGCAGACCCCGTCGATGACCCCGCGGTGCTCGTGGCGTTGCCCTGGCCAAGGATTGCGTCCTCGTAGCGGGTTTCGTAGTACTTGTATCCCACGTAGATGCCTTCGGCGTAGATGAGGTAGCTCTGGACAAACCTGTCCGTATCGTTGCAGGTGTCGAGGACCTCGTCGAGGTTCGACCACTTCTGCGTGTTCTTGGCCTGAGCATAGGTGATTGCGGGGGCCGAGAGCGAGTTCTTAGCGTAGGTGTCAACGAGCTTACCGGAGGGGTTTGCCTCGCCGTCGAGCACGTTGGCAACACCGGTGAAGCCGACAACGCCGGGGGTTCCCACCCAGAGGATTGCGTCGACGTCGTAGTTGGCAAGATCACCCAGCTCAACGGCCCAACTGGAGTTCACCAGCACAATGATGCGCTTGATGGTGCCTGCCGCCTTCTCGGCCTGAAGGAGTGCGAGAAGGTCCTTCTCGTTTTGGTGCAGGGCGAGCTGGCTGATGCCCTCGGAATCCTCGAGCACCAGGTCGCAGTCCTCGGAACCCTGGCGGGTGATCATGTAGATTGCGGCGTCGTTGTACTCCGTGGCCCAGCTTGCGCGGAGGTCATCGGTGAGAAGTGACACCGGTGCTTCGCCCACCTCGGGATTCTCGGCGTCCTTCACCCTGCCGTATCCGCTTGTCTGGTAGGCCTCGGTGACCGTGGGGTTGACGTCGAATGCCTCCTGCATGGCCGAGAGGTACGTGACCCACTTCACCGTGCTGGTGTCGCTGGGCGTGTGGTAGCTGTAGAAGGGACCATACGTTGGGCCCGTGTACCCAAAGCCCATGCTCGCGGTGTCGACATCGGGATTCTCGAACGAGTTCTGGCCAAAGAGGGTGACGCTTGCTCCCTTCTGGAGCGGCAGAGCTCCGTTCTCGTTCTTGAGCAGGACGACCCCGCCCTCGACCTCCTCGATGGCGGCAGCGGCGCAGTCATCCTCGAGTTTCTGAAGTGCTGTGGCATCGTAGATGTCGGTGCCGTAGTCGCTCTTGTAGTAGGTGGTGTCACCGCCCGACCCGCTTGACGTCACGCTTGTGGTGTCGATGCCCAGAGCGGTGTTGATCCTTCCGCGATAGGACTCCGCGACTGGTGCGCCTACGCACGTTGTCGCAAACACGGTCGACGTAATGCCGGCAGCGCCCTTCACGAATTGCCTGCGTGAGATGGTACCCATGTCCTTCCCTTCTCGCCTTCCATTTCCCCTTGCCCACTGGGGGCTTGTCGCGCGCATCGTAAGGCCCGGGTAATGTGGCCAGAAAGGGGGCATGGCGGATTCGGTTCTCCAGATGGCAGTTTCGGGTGAAGCTCGCCGCTCGTCTGCCGCGGTCGCATGGGATAATCGTTTGGGGAGGTTGGGGGACATGATCAGGGCAGCGAGCGTAGAGAACGATGAGGATGAGGAGCGTCTGCTTGAAGAGCAGCTCGCTCGCTATGGCCTCGATCGCAACGTCGAGACGTCATGCGTGCACTACGGGACCGCCGAGGCGTTTCTCGACGCCCCCTATGACGTTGACGTGGTGTTCATGGACATCGACCTACCGGGGATGAACGGCATGGACGCGGTCGCCCAGATGCGCCGCTGCGATACCACCACGCAGATTGTCTTTGTGACGAGTCTCGCGCAGTATGCCGTCAAAGGCTACGAGGTCGATGCCGCTGGTTTTATCGTCAAACCCGTGCGCTTCTACGACATGGCGATGTGTCTCGATAAGGTAAGGCGAGTCATCTCGCGCAATGTGGGAGAGTCAATTACCATTCGGACGCAGTCGGGGATGTACCTCTTTCCCGTCTCGGACATCGAGTATGTCGAGACCAGCGGTCATGACCTTGTGTACCACTTTTCTTCGGGCGCCAGCCCAATTCGCGTTCGGGATAGCCTTGGGCGCCTGGCAGAGAGCCTTGCTGACAAGCCCTTCATTCGCGTTTCGCAAGGTCAGCTCGTCAACATGATGCACGTGGTGCGTGTTGCCGGCAGCAGCCTGACGCTGTCGGGAGGGGACACGCTCTTCTTTAGTCGCCGGTGCAAGCGCGACTGTCTCAACCGTATAGCCCAGTACATGGGAAGGACCATCTGATGGATGTGGAGACCATCGTCAATTCCCTGCTTACGGCAGCTGAGCTTGTGGCAGCAACGCTGTTGTTTGCTAGCGGCCTGCCTCGTCGGGGTGCCTATGCGACGCGAGTTGCGATTGCGACCATTGCTCTTGCGCTTGTTATCGGGACGTTCATGGACGGGATTGCATCGCCTGGCGCCTCCCATCTCTTTGGACTTATTGTGCTGTATGCGGTGGCCCTTGTGCTCTGCAGTGCGATTGTCGGGCTTTGTCATGAGGCAACTACTTGGACTGCCCTCTTCTGTGCAACTGCGGGATACGCTACGCAGAACCTTGCCTCGGGTGTAATGGGGTTTATTAACCGAGTTGGCGGATGGGTGCCGTCGGAGTATGTCTTCTACGTCATTACGAACCTTGTCGAGTACGCGCTTGTTTACATGGCCATCTACCTTGTGATGGTTCGCCGAATGAATAGGAACGGGCTTGTTGTTGAGGAAGACCACGGTATGCTCTTCATGGTGCTGGTGGTGATTTTTGCTGTCATTGGCTTGGACGTTTGCATTAAGTCGATCTATGTGGCGGGCATTGACTTCCCGACGTTTATCACGCTGAGAATTGTGCACGCTCTTGTCTGTGCCTTTGTCCTCTTTGCCGAGTATCAGATGCTCTACAAGACACGCCTCAAGACGGAGATGGCAGAGAGCCAGCAGCTCTTGCACGACGAGCGTCGCCAGTACCGTCTCTCGAAGGAGACAGTCGAGTCGATCAACGTGAAGTGCCATGACATTAGGCATCAGATTCGCCACATGGCTGACGGCCTTGGCACGGTTGTGGTAGATCCTCTCATCTTTGATGACATTGCCAAGGAGGTGCGCGTTTACGACTCTACGGTGAGCACAGGAAACGACGCCCTGGATGTGATCTTGAGCGAGAAGTCCCTTGTGTGCGAGAGGCGAGGCATTACGCTTTCCTGCATGGCCGACGGCTCTGCCATCTCGTTCATGCAGCCCACCGAAATCTACTCCCTCTTTGGTAACGCTCTAGAGAACGCCATAGAGGCGGTGGGGGAGGTTCCCAATCCCGAGAAGCGCAGGATTGCGTTGGTGCTGAGAAGCGATATGGGCATGGCTTCGCTTCACGTCGAGAACTACTTTGTGGGATCGCTCGAGTTTGTTGGCGGACTGCCAAAGTCGACCAAGGACGACGATGCCAATCACGGTTTTGGCATGCGCTCGATGGAGCGCACGGCGCAGCGATATGGCGGTACCCTTGTTGCAAGTACGCGAGATGACCTCTTCCTTCTTGATGTGGCGGTGCCCCAACCGGAACTCCCGACAGCGTAATGGCGTCTGCCCGTCCCCCGGTGCTATGGTTGCACGGGGCTAACCCCGTAACGTCAACGGCATCCTACCCGGAGGTACCTCGACATGTCCATGCCAGCCACGCTTGCCCTGCAGATAGTTGTCATGTTTATGCTGGTGGGTGTGGGGTTTGCGATGTTTCGCACCGGCAAGATCACGATGGAGGGTAACCGCACCCTCGGAAACATCCTCGTGTACCTCTCGCTTCCTTGCGTCATCGTGAAGGGACTCATGGTCGAGCGCACGTCGGAAAACGTCCTTGCGCTGGGGCTCTCCGCGCTCATGGGGTTTGCTGCACTTCTCGTCTCCGCGCTTGTCGCACGTCTCGTCCTTCGCGATGACGCCATTGGCAACTTTGCGGCGACCTTCTCAAACCCCAGCTTCTTTGGGATTCCGCTGGTCGTTTCGATTCTGGGGCAGGGCCCCGTGTTTTACATGACTGCTTACATCGCGTTCATGAATCTGGGGCAGTGGACCTATGGTGTCTCGCTGCTCACAGGCGAGCGGGGGAGGGTGTCTCTGCGTTCCCTGGTGCGCTCGCCGTTCATGGCGGCGGCGCTCATTGGCCTCGTGCTCTTTGCGACCCAGCTGCAGCTTCCCGGCGTGGTGACGAGCTGCCTGGATTACGTCTCGGCGCTTAACACGCCGCTGGCGATGTTTGCCATAGGGGTTTACCTGGCGCAATCTCATCCGGCGGACATGATTCATCGCGTGGGGCTCTACAAGGTTGCCCTGGCGCGCCTGTTGCTGACGCCACTTGCCACGCTGGCGCTGCTGAGCCTGCTTCCCGCTTCGATGCTCGACATGAAGCTTGCGATTCTGATTGCACAGGCGTGCCCGGTTGGCCTCAACGTGGCGGTGTACGCGCAGCTCCATGACTCCGACTACGTCTATGCGGTGGAGACCGTCGTGGTTTCGGTGCTGCTCTCGGTGGTCTCGATTCCCCTGGTGGTGGGCTTGGCGCAGCTGGCGTGGTAGGACCTTGGCTTCCGCGCGTCCTTCGCCGGCTGCGTTTACCTCGTCGTCCTATGTTCTTTTCCGGCATCTGTGAATCTCTCGTCGCGTTTGTGCAGGTCACGGATGCGGCGAGTCTCAAATACCGCTGAAGAAACACCGCTGAAGAACGGGAGTGCGTGCGGAATAGCGGCACTGATGCTGCTCTGCATGGCAGAGTTTTACGGTTGGGCTACGGTTTTCCGAGGACCCCTCGAGTAGTAACTGGTTTGAAGTTTGTTAAACCGCAGGTCAGCAAATTATCACTGTTGAGATAACACATAAGGAATTGTACGAAAACTGCTGCCAACCGGAACTCTGATATTGAGATTTGAGTTGCCGTGACCTTCTCGTCTCGCATTCCTGCGCGCGTTTGTTGGAGTTTAGCTCCATTTCTTAAAATCGATGAGCGGCAACTGGGCAAACGTGGCGGCTGTTTAAGAAATGGAGCTATTCTCTGCGGAGGGGGCCAGAAAATGGTGCCTAAGCCCACGCGGCAGCAGGCGACGCGGTACGCTCCGCCCGCATCAAAGGCGAGCGCCCGCTGCCTCCAACAGCTTTCGGGCATTGTTGTCGAGAATGTCGTCCGCGTGTGCCGCAACGCGCCCGTCACTGGCGAGAAACTCCTGCAGTCGCCGCGCATTTGCCAGGGCCCGCTCGTGCGGTGTGAACGGGAAGTCGCTGCCAAATAGTACGCGGCTCGGGCTTGTGATGGTGAGCAGGAACGGCAACAAGTCAGGGACTGGGTCTCCTGCTGTGTCAAACCAGAGCCGCGCGAGGTTGGCGGGCACATCCACGTGGCTCATCATGTGTGCCCTTTCGAGGATGGGCTGGGCGCCCTCGATGCGGCGCACGACGTTGGGCAGGAAGCTCCCGCAGTGGGGGACAACGATCTGCGCGTGCGGGAACCGGCGGGGCACGTTGTGGGCAATCATGTTGAGCACGGCACGTGTTGTGTCGGCAAGGAACTCGTAGAGCGGCGTGGGGCCAGCGCTGAACACCCCTTCTGCGATTGGCTCGGGACGGCTCGGGTGGATGAGACAGACAACGTCGTGGCCTCGTCCCTCCGCGAGGGACTCGAGGCGGTAGAAGAGCGGGTCGAGGCGCTCGTCACCGAGGTAGAGCCCGCGGCTGTTGCTGGCAAGCTTGACGCCCAGGGCGTCGAGGTCCCCGATTGCGCGAGTAGCTTCGGCGATGGCGGCATCGACGTCTGGCAGGGGTACGACGGCGCAGAAGCCAAAGCGGTTGGGATGGCGTGCGACCACGCGGGCGGTCTCGTCATTGAAGGCTCGACAAAAGGCCGCCGACTCTTCCGCATCGCCAAAGTAGGGGTGCGGCGAGGAGAGGGACAAGACCTGGTAGCGGATTCTCGCATCGTCAAGAAAGGCGAGAGCGTCAATCTCGCTCCAGGCGGGAAGCGGAAAGCCGTCCTCGCGGGTTGTGCCATGGGCTTCCAGGAGATTGAGATAACCCTTCGTCAGGATGTGGCCGTGGATGTCAATCATGAGGCGTTCCGCCTTTCGAGTGGCTTGCTGGTACTATCGTAGGGATAATTGCTGACTGTGCCGTCCGGTACTAGAGGTCACCTGACGCAACATCCATTCCGCTCCAAAATCGACACCAGTGTGTCTTTGGCGGGTTATTGCGACCATCGTCCCAACCGATGAAGTATTAATGCGTGAATGGATAGCGCTAGCGAAAAGAAGCTGGATGCTGGGCACGGAGCTCGTCAGCAATCAGTTCTGAGAAGAGCGTGGCCGAGAGGAACGAGTCGAGGTAGGCTCCGCCTGCAGGCGGATTTCTAGGCAGCACTAGGCACTGGTCCACATAGCCCCGCAGAGGGTGATGGTCGGTGAGGCTTATCAGACTTACGAAAGGTTTGCTATCAGCCCGAAGACCAACAACTGTAGACAGGAACCCCTTATACGAGGGATTCTTTGCGGAGAAGATGATGTAGACATCTTTGGAAGACGCGCGGTGGAGATACTCTTCCTCCCAGCCCGTCTCGACAAGTGTTGCCGGAAGTGACCTAAGAAGCAGAACCAGAGCGAGTGCACGGGCAGCGATGCTGCTTGCGCCCTTGCCGAGCAGGAAAATGTGCTCTGCAGCGCAAATCCTAGAGACCAGTAGGTCGAGTTCCTCATTGCTTACGGATTCTTCAATGAGACGACACAGTCCGCCGATGTCCGTCGAAAAGCTCATCTCACCTGTAGCGAGGTTTTCCAGCCCCCGACTGTATACAGCCTGATTCATTGCCATACGGAACTCGCCGTATCCCTCGAAGCCCGCACGCTTGCAAAATCTGCTAACTGCGCTCTGAGAGAACCCGTGTGCAGCGGAGAACTCTGTAGCAGTGCTGCCGAGTACGTCCTCTGGGTGTGATTTCACAGCTTCGTAGACTTCAAGTTCACGAGCAGTGTAGCTCTCCTTGTGGAGTTCGATGATCGAAAGAGCGTCCATGAGTCCTCCCATTGTTGTGTCTTTCCGTATGCGTTTCAGCCAGTGCATTCGTGAATGAATGAACCGTTCACCGATTTCTAGACTAGCGAGAACTACATTCATTTTGATGGAACCTAATAAAAACTTACCGCAAAAGACGAGGTAGCGTCACATATCGCTAAAAAATGGGACGCAATGTCGGAAGAAACATGTATGAATGAAACAACCGTTTATCGATGGATGAATGGATGGACCATTCATAGTGATTACCATGTGCGCAGCAGATGGAGCCACACCAGTTGGACGGGCTATCGCAAGGGGTGAGGCTCGACCAAATGACGTTGGGAGAGATGATGGTCAATTTTTGGCTGGAAGAGATAACCGGGCACATCCGTCGCATTAGGGGCAACGGGGATGTCTGCATGTACTTAATAGAGGGCTCGGAGCGTGCCCTGCTTGTCGACACAGGATATGGCGTGGGGGATTTAGCTGGATACATCCACAGCATCCTTGGTGATAAGCCCCTGGATGTAGTGATTACTCACGGGCATATCGATCACGCGGCTGGGGCTGCGCAGTTTGACCATTGCTACATGAGCCCCTTGGACAACGACATTTATGAGGAGTTTTGCTCAATTGAACGTCGCCTCTCCGTACTACCGGATCGTGGCTATTCAGACTTCGCAAATGCAACGCCTGACGATTACGTGGGCTGCGATCTCTCGGTTATGCGCCCGCTCTCTGGAGGCGACACTTTTGATCTTGGTGACGTAACCGTTGAGATGATTTCTGTACCAGGTCATACCCCTGGAATGATGGTCCCACTGGTCGTAGAAGAGATGATTGCCATCTTTGGTGACGCCTGCGGCGTGGGCACCCTGCTTATGCTGCCGCATTCCACAACTATTGAGCGCTACCGTGAGAGCCTCCTTGGGCTCAAGAGCCAGGAAAACCGCTACAACGTGGTGCTTCGCCAGCATGGCACATGCGTCTCCACAAAACAGGTGCTTGACGACAACATTGAACTCTGTCAGCGCATTCTTGCAGGTACAGATGACGCAGAAGCTGCTGAGCACAATGGCTCACCGTGCCTGCGTGCAGCAGCTACAGATTCGGTAACTGGCCGCCGACTTGATGGGCGTGAGGGCAACCTGCTTTATCGTCCTGACAATATCCGCTAGAAGACATCACGAGGCCATTGGTGCAGTCCGAAGAGAACGCGAAGGAGAGAAAGATGAGTACGGGAATCTTGCATTTTAGGGTTGATGGGGATGCGGACGTTTTCTTGGACCATCCTACCCCGCAAGCCCCAGCCTGCGCC
>CADFJN010000001.1 GCA_902834555.1 Atopobiaceae bacterium | reverse complement strand
CCGGCGTCAGGCCCCGGCGCGGACCATCCCGCAGGAGGCGTCGAGGAGGCGGTCGCGCTCCCCTTCGGTGGGCGCCTCGGAGTAGACCCTCACCACGGGGTCCGACCTCGACGGGCGCATGAGGACCCAGGACCCGTCATCGAACTGGAGGCGCAGGCCGTCGGCGTGGCTGACCTCGACGGGACGCCTCCCCGCGACGGAGCCGGGGTTGAGGCCGGGCAGGACATTGCGGAACGCTTGCGTCGCCGCGGGGTCGAGTCGAACATCCCTGCGCGTGTAGCGCATGTGGCCAATCCTGTCGCCCATGTCGCCCACCAGCTGGCGGACGGTCCGCCCCGTACCCGCAGCCAGCTCCACTACCAGAAGGCAGGCGAGCAGGCCGTCGCGTTCGAACAGGTGGGAGGGGAAGGCGAGACCTCCGTACTCCTCGGCACCCATAATTACGTCACCCTCGAGCATTTCTCTATATATACGAGAGAAGCCGACCGGAACAGAAGTAAGCTGGCAACCCAGACGTTCAGCCTGACGCGCTATTCTCGCAGAGCACGTGAGCGTAACCACCACTCGCCCAGACCCCCCACGGTTCTCAACAAGATGGCCCAGAACCAACGGAGAGAGCTCATGCGGCAGCAAGATGTTGCCATTCTCATCTACCACGCCTGCGCGATCCCCGTCGCAGTCAAGAAGAAAGCCCATGTCGGCGCCGGTCGAGGATACGATCTCCTCGCATTCATCCGCCCACGGATCTGCTGGTTCTGGGTGAAGGCCACAGAAGTCTTCGCAAGGACCGGCGTGAATCTCGGTTACGTTGCAGCCAAGACGCTCAAGGGCTTTAGCGAGTACGCCTGCCCCCGCGCCATACATAGGGTCGACCACGACACTCGGTGAAGCCGCTGCAATCGCCGCGCCATCCACAAGCGTGACTAGATCATCAAGGTATGGATCTATGAAGTTCTCAACCTGGTAGTCGCCGCTATGGACAGGGGGATCCAGAGAGATGTGCTGCTCCACGGTATCTAGAAACTCGCGCGATACCGGCCCGCCATCAGCGCCGCGAACGATGAGGCCCCCGTACTCGCAGGAACGCTCGCTCGCCGTTAGCATTACCACACCCGCAGCGTCATCCCGTCTTGAGCAGCACCACGAGACGGCAGGCGTGGGGCACGGCCTGTCGGAGACAATGGCACGCAGGCCAAAAGACGCAAGCACTCCCGCGACCGAGCGAGCGTACTCGGCCGAGTTGTGGCGCGTGTCATAGCCAACGAGAATCGCAGCCCCAGGATGAGCATCTGCCCAGAGCAAACCGAGCGCATCGGCAACGCGCCTGACGCCGGCTTCGTCAAAGCCGTCGTCCAGGCGCGCCTGCCAGCCATCAGCACCAAAACGGATTATGTTGGAACGCCTATCCAAGTACCCTATCTCCAAATGCCTCGCGGAAAGCCCCCGCTGTCTGAGGGTTCTTGAGCGCCATGCGTGCGTTTGTTGCCGCCCAGGCAGCAGGCGTGCCAGTGTCACAGCCTTCAGCTGGGTCTACCACCAGCGCGTACATCTCTTCCTCATCGAGGAGGCGCTGCATGGAATCGGTGAGCTGAATCTCGTTGCCGGCACCGGGGGCCTGCGTGGCAAGAAGCTCCATGATACGCGGCGAGAGGAGATAGCGTCCTACGATGAAGAGGCGCGAAGGGGCATCCTCGGGCTTGGGCTTCTCGACAAGACCCGTCACCTTCCAGACGGCGCCTTCATCTTCCTCGCCACTCCCTGCGCCATCCAGGTGACCAACGCACTGTCCGGCAATGATGCCATAGCGGCTCACCTGGTCGGCGGGAACCGGCGCCACCGCTATGACCGAGGCGCCATCGTGCTCGCGAGAGACCTGCGCCATACGCACGCACATCTGCCTATCGGGCACAAAGTAGTCGCCAAGGAGTACGAAGAAGGGCTCGCCATCAATCTTGTCTGCCGCGCAGTGAACAGCATGGCCGAGGCCTCGCGGGTTATCCTGATAGACAAAGGAAACAGGCAGCGTGGAGGCCTCGTGAACGCGGTCGGCAGCCTCACCTTTGCCACGTCCGCGGAGCATTCCCTCGAACTCCTCGTCAACCGAGAAGTACTGTTCAATCTGAGGCTTCTCACGCGAGTTAACAATAACGACGCCATCGACGCCCTCGGGCTCCAATGCCTCCTCAACGACATACTGGAGGATGGGCTTGTCGAGGACGGGCAGGAGCTCTTTGGGCATGCACCTTGTTGCAGGCAGAAAGCGCGTCCCAAGACCCGCCGCAGGAATAATTGCCTTCATGGTAGTTGTGATCCCTTCGATAGTTCGCAGTTATGGCAAAAGCCGCCAGACACACCATACCCCTGCACGCGTGCTGATTCTTCCGCCTTCTCCTAGCGGCGGACCTCAACCGGACTGCGGATGCATTTCGGACCGCCGTCATACAGCGCACACACCGAGCGCATCAAATAGCCACGATGTTAGTCGGGGATGGTAACGCCCTGCTTTGCCAGGTAATCAATCAGGCGCGACATAGTGTCAGCAGAGAGCACATGCTCCATGAGACACGCCTCCTCGTCTGCGCGCTCGGGCTCAACGCCAAGATCGGTCTCGAGGAAAGCGCGCAGTGCGCGGTGAGCGCGCCACACAATGGCGGCGTACTTCTTGCCCTCGGGCGTTAGGGTCACGCGGCCGTAGCGGCTTTGATTGACCATGCCCTCTTCTTTGAGCATAGAAAGCGCCTTGTTTACGCTTGCCTTTGACACGTCGAGCTGCTCTGCAACATCGACCGAGCGAACGCTGCCATCGGAATCACCCGACTCTTTAGACAGCCTGTATATGGACTCGAGATAGTCCTCACCTGCCCTTGTAAGGGCATGGTCTTGGTTTCCGTCACCCGTTAGAGCCATGAGAAGTCTCCCCCATCTTGCTTTACGCGCCCCCGGCGCGTGTCCTGGAGACATTATCCCCAAGTAATCAGTTCTTTGGCGCCGAGGTAGACGAGGAAGCCGTAGATTCGGCAGACTGAGCGGATGATGTCGCGGTCGATATGGCAGCGGAAGAGGAACCCGTGGCTCCATCTGTGCTGGCATCCACGGTTGTGGATGAGGAGTCCTCGTCCACGCATCCGTACTGCTCAACGTCAAGAGACGATGGGTCCTCGCCTGCATCGATGACCTTCATCATCTCGTCAAGCGCCCCCCAGTCGGCTACAACATAGGCGACACCGTCAACATCTTTTGGCTCGGAGGGAACGTACGCGGTGTAAATGTCATTCTCCGTATCCATGCCCACCATTTCGGATGCCAGGGACACGATGTCAGAAACCGAGAGATCGGTGGAGATAACGTCTGCAGTAGCGTCAACGAGACTCACGATTTTTGTTGGATCGTTAGTTGCCAGCAGCTGGTTGAGCATGGCCTTTATAAAGGTGCGCTGATGGCGCATGCGAGTGTAGTCGCCATCGGGAAAGTGACGACACCTGCAATAGAAGAGCGCCTGCGCACCATCAAGTGTCTGGACACCTGGCTCAAGCTCGGTTACGTCATCAAAATTCTCGGTGTCTTTCATGTATTGGTCAACGTCAACCGCCACGCCACCCATCGCATCGGTGAGAGTCGAAAGTCCGTCAAAGGCAATCTCGGCGTAATGGGATATCTTAACGCCGCACTTCTCGCTCACAATTTGGACCATTCCGGCAGCGCCATCGTAGGTATGGACGCCGTTGATCTTCATGGTCGTTCCCTTCCACTCGACCATGGTGTCACGCGGGATCGAGAGAAGCGTCACGCGTTTATTTGGAGGATCGATTCGGGCAAGGATGATGGTATCGGCGCGATAGTCCGTCTCGCCAGGACGGCCGTCTGTTCCAAGAAGCAACACGTAATATGGGTCATTTGGTGTGGAGGGAGTGTTGTCCACGGCGGTGCCCACAAGACTCTGCTGGAGCTCGGGAGTGATGACCTGGCTGTTGTTCATGCGGGTCTGGACGTTGTTGATCCAGAAGGCAAACGCAGCCCCTCCGCCAACAAGAATCGCCGCCAAGGCAATGACGACGCCCCGCACGACACTCTTGCGAAGGCTGTGTTTACGGCGCCTGCTGCTGTAGCGCTCGACGTTTTCGCGGCTGTACTCGTCAGGCGCATCGACACCGGAGCCGTTTTCCTCGGTCCTCATGTGCTTGCTCATCAGCCGCTCCGCATCCTATTCGTGCGAGGGAACTAGTCCCTAATCGCATCCTCGTCATCGGGAATCGTGTCCCGCTCCACCTTGGCACCAAGCGAGACGAGCTTGCTCACAAAGCCCTCGTACCCACGCTCAATATGGTGGATGGCGGAGACGGTTGTCACGCCATCGGCCACGAGGCCGGCCATGACCAGCGCCGCGCCGCCGCGAAGGTCCGGCGACTTTACCTGCGTGCCCGAGAAGCCAGGCACACCGTGCACGATGGCGTGGTGGCCCTCAATGGTGATATCGGCGCCCATGCGCTGCAGCTCGCTCGCGAACATGAAACGATTCTCAAAGACATTCTCGGTAATAACGCATGAGCCCTTGGCAAGAGCGAGAAGGCACATGGTCTGCGCTTGCATGTCGGTGGGAAAACCGGGAAAGGGCAGCGTCTGGATATCGGTGGGAAGAATGGGACCCTCACGCCAGACGGTGCAGTCGTGGGCGTCGCGCTGGACAGTAAGTCCCATTTTCTCGAACTTCTTGAGAACAAGCCCAAGGTGAATGGGGTCGAAGCCATTCACGGTTACTGGCTTGCCGCAAAGGCCTCCAATAGCTAGGAAAGTGCCAGCCTCGATGCGATCGCCCACCACGGTGTGTGTGACAGGATGAAGCTCTCCCACACCCTCGATCTCAATGACCGGGGAACCTGCGCCCCGAACCTTTGCGCCCATCTCATTGAGCATGTTCGCTAGGTCAACAATCTCAGGCTCGCGCGCGGCATTGTCGATGATCGTGGCGCCCTTTGCGTGGACCGATGCCATCATGAGGTTCTCGGTAGCACCCACGCTCGCAAATGCCAGCGTGACCGTGTTGCCCGTAATGCCATTGGGCGTGGCGGCATGAATGTTACCGTACTTGACGTCAAACTGGACGCCAAGCTCCTCAAGACCAAGGATGTGCATATCAATCTTGCGAGCGCCAATGTTGCAGCCGCCAGGCATTGCCACGACAGCCTTGCCAAAGCGGGAGATGAGCGGGCCGAGAACCGCCGTCGACGCGCGCATCTGTGCAACCAGCTCGTAGGGGGTCTCCCACTTGTCGACGTTCGAGGTGTCGATCACGAGAGTATGTTTGTCCAGCACGTCAATGGTGGCACCGAGGCGCTTGAGCACCTTACCCATAACGTGGACGTCTGCAATGTTAGGAACATTCTTCAGGGTAGTGACGCCAGGAGCCATAATTGTTGCTGCCATGAGCTTGAGCGCCGAGTTCTTTGCGCCCTCAACGGTGACCTCGCCAGTTATTTCGTGCCCGCCCTCAACCTTGATGACGTCCATGTTCCTCCTGCATACAGCAAGCGACCCCGCTTTCGCGGGGCCGCTTGGGTCTTAGTTCTGCTTATGCTCCGCCGCTTGTTTGAGCAGTAGATTACACCACTTTACCTTGTTCTCCCAATACGCACGACGCCCATCTGTCTCATTGAGGCCGTTCAGCGTGTCGAGAGCAGTGTCGCGAGTCTCGCGCACGACGTCTGGCTCGATGTCGTCAACGAGGCGCGCGTGGTCAGCGAGGATAATGACGCCCTTCTCGTCAATCTGGGCATAGCCACCCGAGATGACCACCTTGGTGGTACCGCCACCGTCCTCCTCGCGGAGGTGGAGGCGAACCACGCCGTCGCCAAGCGAGCAGATCTCTGGCGCGTGACCTGGCCACACGCCCAGCTCGCCGGAGTGGGCGACAAGGACTAGGCTCGAGACGGGCCCCTGGAAGAGAAGCCTGTCCGGGCGAACGAACTGACAATTGAGCTCGGCCATATGACTTCCTAGCCCTCGGACTTCTCGCCCGCGGCCTGCTCCATCTTCTTGGCACGGGCACGGACATCGTCGATGTTGCCGGCAAAGCGGAACGCCTGCTCGGGAATGTCGTCGCACTTGCCATCGATGATCTGGGCAAAGGAGCGGACAGTTTCGTCGACAGTGCAGTACACGCCAGGAACACCGGTGAACTTCTGCGCCACGTGGAAGTTTTGCGAGAGGAACTGCTGGACCTTGCGAGCACGGGAGACAGTAAGCTGCTGCTCCTCGGAGAGCTCGTCCATACCCAGGATTGCAATGATGTCCTGGAGGTCGGAGTACTCCTGCAGAATCTCCTGCACCTTCATGGCCACGCGGTAGTGCTCCTCACCCACGATGGACGGGTCGAGCGCGGAGCTCGAACTGGCCAGCGGGTCCACGGCCGGGTAGATGCCCAGCTCGGTAATGGAGCGCGAAAGAACCGTGGTGGCGTCGAGGTGCGTGAACGTGGTTGCAGGGGCCGGGTCGGTGAGGTCGTCTGCGGGGACGTAGACGGCCTGGACCGAGGTAATAGAGCCCTCCTTGGTGGAGGTGATGCGCTCCTGCAGCTCGCCCATCTCGGTTGCCAGCGTGGGCTGGTAGCCAACGGCGGAGGGCATACGGCCGAGAAGGGCCGACACCTCAGAGCCTGCCTGAGAGAAGCGGAAGATGTTGTCGATGAAGAGCAGGACGTCCTGACCCTGGTCGCGGAAGTACTCGGCGGTGGTGAGGCCGGCGAGAGCAACGCGCATACGTGCTCCAGGCGGCTCGTTCATCTGGCCGTAGACCAGGCAGGTTTTGTTGATGACACCAGACTCGCTCATCTCGAGGAACAGGTCTGTACCCTCACGGGTGCGCTCGCCAACGCCGGTAAACACGGAAGTGCCGCCATGCTGCTGGGCGAGGTTGTTGATGAGCTCCTGGATGAGGACCGTCTTTCCGACGCCAGCGCCGCCAAAGAGGCCCGTCTTGCCACCACGGACATAGGGCTCGAGAAGGTCGATGGCCTTGATGCCGGTCTCGAAAATCTCGGTCTGGGTGGTGAGCTCGTCGAACGCAGGGGCGGGGTGGTGAATGGGGTAGTACTGGACGTCTTCGGGGACGGGCTTGCCGTCGACCGGCTCACCCATAACGTTCCAGACGCGGCCAAGGGTCGAAGGGCCGACCGGCATCATCATGGGGTGCCCGGTGTCCTTGACGCGCAGCCCGCGCTGCAGGCCGTCGGTTGACGACATGGCGACGGTGCGGACGACGTCGTTGGCGAGCTGAGACTCGACCTCGAGCACCGTCTTCACGCGTCCTATGGGAGTGTCGTCGTCAACGAGAAGTGCCGTGTAAATCGAGGGCACCCTGTCGTCGAACTTAACGTCGACAACAGGACCGACGATACGAACGATGCGTCCCTCGCCGACGCTCTGGTTGAGCTTGTTGTAGGTGGCCTCCTCAAGGGGGGTACGCACCTTTTCGGTGGTTTCTGCCATTAGTAGCTGTCCTCCAATGCAGCCGCACCGCCAATGATCTCGGTCAGCTCGGTGGTGATGGCGCCCTGGCGCTCGCGGTTATAGGTACGGCCGAGTGAGCTCAGGACCTCTTTCGCGTTGTCGGTGGCCGACTGCATGGCACGACGACGAGCGGCGTGCTCGGCGGCAGCCGAGTCGAGAAGCGCGTGGAAGATGACTGTCTTAATGTAGGCTGGCATCAGATACCCCAAGACCTCCTGCGCAGAGGGCTCGAAGGAGTAGTCGGAGTAGAACTTGTGATCAACCTCCGAGAGAGCCTCCTTGGCGCGAGGCGCATTGGGCATCATGAGCTTCTCCTGCGTAACCGGCAGCAGCTGCTCGGTGACCTGCGTCTGGTCGACGCGGTTCTTGGCGTGCCAGTAGCACAGCACGGCGCGGTCGATGCGGCCAGATGCATAGGCGTCCATCACGTAGGTGGCGATGCGGTCCGCCTCGTCCTGGTTGGGCTCAGACGAGATGCCCACAAAGGACATGACAGGCTTCACCTTGCGGAAGGTGAAGTATTCCGTAGGCTTTCTGCCACAGGTGATGATCTCTGACGAGACACCCTTCTCTTTGAGCGCGGCCATCTCGTGTTCGACCTCACGCTGCTGGAGCAGGTTAAAGCCACCCGCGAGCCCGCGGTCGGACGCCACGAGAATGAATAGCACGTTCTTCTCGGACGAACGACCACGCAGCAGGGGCTGGGAGTCATCAAACCCGGCGCTTGCAACGTTCGCGAGCATGTTGGTAATGGCGTCCTTGTACGGGGTAGCCTCCTCTGCCCTCTTGAGCGCCGCACGAATACGTGCCGTAGAGATCATCTCCATGGTGCGCGTAATCTGCATGGTGCTCTTGATGGAGGACATGCGCCGCTGTATTTCGCGAAGGTTGGCCATCAGCTGTTACTCCTGGCCCTTCTCCGCGTCCTGGCCGGGCACCGCCACGTTCTCGGGGACCTCGGTCTTCTCAGCGGCGTGCTCGACGTCGCGTGCCTTGGCCTTATTGGGGTGCTCAAGCATAAACTGGGCCTTGTAGTGCGTGATGTGCTCCTTGAGGCGACGCTCCTGATCCTCATTGATCTTGCCGTTGAGGAGCGAAGCGCGCAGCGCGGGGTGCTTGTCGGCCATGTACTTGGCAAGCCCGTCGCGGAACAGGCTCACGTGGTTGAGGTCGATATCATCAAGGAAGTCCTCCTTGCCGGCAAAGACCGCGATGATCTCGTCGGGTGCGGCAAGGGCTGCAAAGCGTCCCTGCTTGAGGAGCTCCATCATGTGGGCACCGTGGTTGAGCTGGTACTGCGTAGTGGCGTCAAGGTCGGAGCCAAACTGGGCAAAGGCCTGCTTGTCGCGGTATGCGGCAAGGTCGAGACGCAGCGTGCCAGCAACCTGCTTCATGGCCTTGTACTGGGCATCGCCGCCAACCCTGGAGACCGAGATGCCCACGTCCACAGCGGGGCGCTGGCCCTGGAAGAACAGGTTGGTCTGCAGGTAAATCTGACCATCGGTGATGGAAATCACGTTGGTGGGGATGTAGGCGGAGACGTCGCCCTCCTGCGTCTCGATGATGGGAAGTGCCGTGAGCGAGCCGCCGCCGTTCTCGTCGGACAGCTTGCAGGCACGCTCGAGAAGACGAGAGTGCAGGTAGAAGATGTCGCCAGGGTAAGCCTCACGTCCAGGCGGACGGTGCAGCGTCAGCGACATCTGACGGTAAGCCACAGCCTGCTTGGAGAGGTCATCGTAGACCACGAGGACGTGCGCACCGGGGTGCGTTGCGTCTGCGGGGTTTCCGTTAGCATCGTTGTACATGAAGTACTCGCCGATGGCCGCACCGGCCATGGGGGCGATGTACTGAAGCGGCGCGGAGTCTGCGGCGGTGGCGGCCACGATGACCGTCTTGCCGAGAACACCGTGCTTTGCCAGGGACTCCCTGATCGTGGCAACCGTGGAGGCCTTCTGACCAATGGCAACGTAGATACAGAGCATGTCCGTATCGCGCTGGTTCACGATTGTGTCGATGGCAATGGCGGTCTTGCCCGTCTTACGATCGCCAATGATGAGCTCACGCTGGCCACGGCCAATGGGCACCATAGCATCGATGGCAAGAAGTCCGGTGAGTACGGGCTCGCAGACCGGCTGGCGTGCCATGATGCCGGGGGCCTTGAACTCGATAGGACGACGGTGCGTGGAATCGATGGGGCCAAGTCCGTCGATGGGCTGGCCCAGCGGGTTCACCACGCGACCGAGCATTGCGTGTCCCACGGGGATGTCCATGACGCGCCCGGTCGTACGGCACTCGTCGCCCTCCTTGATGGAGTCGACGTCGCCAAAGAGGACGGCACCAACCCTGTCCTCCTCGAGGTTCTGCGCCAGGCCATAGACGCTGCGGCCCGTCACAGAGCTCGTGAACTGCAGAAGCTCGCCAGCCATAGCCGTCTTGAGGCCAGAGATGTACGCGATGCCGTCTCCCTCCTGCGTGACGACCGACGCCTCCTGGCGGTCGACCGTTGCGTTGATAGCGGAAAGCTGCTCGCGCAGCGTGCTCATGATGCGCTCAGAACTAATCGACGAGTCGATAGTAGTCTGCTCGTTCTCTGTCACTGCTCTTCACCTCCGATAAATGCTGAGGAGAGCGTCTTCCTAATGTGCGAGAGCTGGGCACGCACCGAGGCATCCATGCGCTTGCCGCGCGCCTCGAGAAGAACGCCGCCCAGGATGCTGGGGTCAACGCGCTCGACAAGATAGACGGGCGCGTTGAGCAGCTTCTCGGCCTGTGCACGGACCTTGTCACGCAGCTGATCGTCCATGGGGACAGCCGTGGTGACGGTGACCGACACGGTCTTGTCCTCGCTATCCAGGAGCTCCTTATACCTCTTGGCAACCTGGTCAATGAGGTTTGCGTCATCCTCGGCCTGCATGGCCGAGAGGGTCTCGAGCACCTCGGGCGAGAACTTCTTGGCATGCTGCCACTGCACCAGGTCGGCGTTCGCGCGGCCCTCCTGTCGGGCTGCGTCGAGCAGGGCCCTGGTGTAGGCCTCCGCCTTGTCTTCGACGGGTCGCTTACTGCTCATCGGGGGCACTCACTTCCGCGAGGTACTTCTCAGCAAGCCTGCGCTGCTGGTCCTCGGTAAGGTCGTTGCCAATGATCTTGCTCGCGATCTCGACGGAAAGGTCAACGACGGAGTTCGAGAGCTCAATCGTGGCCTTGCGACGCTCGGAGTCCACGGCACCATGCGCCTTGGCGATGATGTCAGACGCCTCGCGCTGCGCCTTGGCAAGAATCTGGGAGCGCTCCTCCTCGGCCTCCTTCTTGGCCTCAGAGATAATCTCCTCAGCCTTGCGGTTGGCATCAACGAGCTTGTCCTCGTAGCTCTGTGCCTCGGCAGCCGCCTTTGCCTTGGACTTCTCGGCAGAGTCGAGGTCGTCCTGGATCTTCTGCTGGCGCTTCTCCATCATCCCGAGGATCGAAGGCCAAGCAAGCTTGGCCATGATGAGCCAGATGACGAGGAAAGCGATGAGTGCCGGGATGAACTCCGCAGGCTTTGGCAGAAGGAGATCGGGGCCGCTGGGGCTTTCGGCGAGGGCAACGGTAGGCAATGAGAGGACCGTGCCCAGCATGAGACCGGCAACGGTCACGATGCGCGCGCTCCCCTTCATGTTCCTGTTCATACGTCCCTCCAACTCAACTTGTACGTCGTGTCGTGCCATGCAGCTAGGCAATCAGCGTGACGACGAAGCCGATGAGGGCAAGTGCCTCGACGAATGCGGAGCCCAGGATGAAGACTGTGAACAGACGACCCTGGACCTCAGGCTGACGCGCCATCGACGTGGTTGCGCCGTAGGCAGCGAGGCCAATACCGATGCCGGCGCCAATAACACCGAGACCATAACCAATGACTCCCACGATTCCTCCTTTGTCACTCGCCTGGTTTCAGGCGAACTCTGACGTCGTGCTATGCAAAGCGGTCGTGTTCCGCTAGTTGCCCTGTTGGTTACTCGTCCTCCTCGACGAGCTGAATGTAAACGGCCGAGAGCAGTGTGAAGACGTATGCCTGAATCACAGCGACCAGAATCTCGACCAGATAGATGACGATGAGAATAAGCACCCAGAAGACCGAGACCGCAGCCCCACCGAGCGCCGCCACCGAGAAGCTCTGCAGCAGCGGCTCGAAGAAGAGCGACGCGAGAATGGCGAAGGTGCCCATGACCACATGGCCGGCAAACATGTTGCAGAAGAGTCGAACGGCCAGGGTGATGAGGCGAAGGAATGTCGAGAAGAGCTCGATGACCCAGACCATAATTGCCATGGGAAGGGGAAGCCCCTTGGGGGCAAAGCTCTTGAGGTACCCAAGAACGCCCATGCGCTTGATACCCACGGCGATGAAGTAGACAAACGAAACGAGGGCGAGTGCGGCCGTGACACCAATGGTGCCGGTACCGGGGTGGCAGCCGGGGATGATGCCCACGATGTTATTGAAGAGGATGAAGAAGAAGAGCGCAGCGATGAAGGGGAAGTGCTTCTTCCAGGTGTCGCCCAGGATGGACTTGCACATGTCATCACGGGTGAACTCGACGAGGTACTCCATACCGTTCACGAAGAAGCCCTGCGGCACGAGGCTCTGCGCCTGCTTCTTCTTGAAGACAAACATCACCACGAAGAGCAGCGCAATGGCGACGAACATCCAGAAGATGTACTGGGTGAGGCCAACCGTGGTATCTCCGACGATGGCGTGGGTCATGAAGCCGTCAAGCAGCTCATCCATCGCATCGGGCAACTTGGAAAGCGCGTCCACTATTTGTCCTTCCTTCCACACTTCATCCCCGAACAGCCGAGAAGCAACCTTCTGAGATGCCCCTGGCTGCGCGCACGAACCATATTCTACCCACTCCATGCAGGGAGTTATTTGCGTCTCCCGTGTACGGTAACGAGCATAGGCCCGCATCTGTGGCTCTTAAGCGCGCACCCTCGCAAGGCGAAGATCCGGATGTTCAAAAAGCAAGGAGGGATATTAGCACTTTGGGAGTACCCGGGAATCAAGTTCGGGCATATTTTTGAACAAGGTTCAATAGACAACACTTTTACCTACCGCTAGCAGGGCGAACGTTAGCCACAACCGTGATGCTCCAGCTCTTTGGATTTGCTACGGCACCATCAAATTTGCACGGATGGCACAAACCGCACACGAACGCAGTTCTACCGGAGTACTGGAGTACTACCTAGGTACTACCCAAGCGGTGCCCCGGAATGCCCTACTTATGCAGGCCTCTCCGCCACGAAACCAGCCCCGCAACGGTCACCACAATAAGAAACGAAAGTGCCGCCGCGCCGCCGAACGGTAGTGTAGCGGTAGGATTTGTCAGGTGAACGGCAAGCACAGCAAGCTGAATTCCAAAGAATGAAGCCAAGATGGCGCCCAATCCCGCGGCTATGGAGGGGTTGCCGTTCCGCACAGCCTGATATAGGACGAAAAGAACGGGCGTGGCAGCGAGAAGCCCCACTGCCACGCCCAAAACGACGAGAAGAGACATATTACTTGGTGCCGTAGATACGGTCGCCAGCATCGCCCAGGCCAGGCAGGATATAGGCGTTCTCATTGAGGCACCTGTCGACGGAGCACGTGAAGAGACGAACCTCGGGATCGTAGTCGAGGACGGCCTTGACGCCTTCGGGGCAGGACACGATGGTGAGGCAGCGGATGTCCTTCACGCCCGCCTCGCGCAGGAACTGGATGGCCGCGGTGAGCGAGCCGCCCGTGGCGAGCATGGGATCAACCACAAGGCAGGTGCGGTTCTCAACATCGGGCGGGAACTTGCAGTAGTACTGGTGCGGGATGTGGGTCTCCGGATCGCGGTACATGCCAACGTGGCCAACGCGTGCGGAGGGCACGAGCGTGAGGATGCCGTCGACCATGCCCAGGCCGGCACGAAGGATTGGGATTATGGCGACCTTCTTGCCGGATATGCGCTTGCAGGTGGTCTTCTCGAGCGGAGTCTCCACCTCGACGTCCTCAAGCGGGAAATCGCGCATGGCCTCGTAGCCCTCGAAGATTGCAAGCTCGGTGACAAGCTCACGGAACTGCTTGGTACCCGTGTCCTTGTCCCTCAGGATGCTCAGCTTGTGCTGAACGAGGGGGTGGTCGACAACCGTGAGCCTGCTCTCGTCGTAATCTGCCATGTGCGTCCCTTCTCGTAATGAGACAAAGGGACTGTCCCCTTGTCTCATGAACTTCCCAGAAGACCTTAGCACTTGGCGGTGAGACAGAGAATGAGACAAAGGGACTGTCCCTTTGTCTCATTCCTCGCTAGAGCTCCGGATAGAGGGGGTGCGCCTGCAGGAGCTCCTTGACCTCGCCGGCAACGCGCTCCTGGACGTTCTCGTCACCAAGGTTGGTCACGACGTCGCCAATGAGCTCGCCGATGCGCTCGCACTCCGCCTCGCCAAAGCCACGCGTGGTGGCCGCCGCGGATCCAACGCGGATACCACTCGTGACGAAGGGAGAGCGCTGCTCGCCGGGAATGGTGTTCTTGTTGACCGTGATGCCCACGGCGTCGAGCGCGGTCTCGGCGTCGCGGCCGGTAACGTCACCGGCAGGCGTCAGGTCAACGAGCAGCAGGTGGTTGTCGGTACCGCCCGTCACGAGCCTCAGGCCGCGAGACTCCATGCCACGGCCAAGCGCCTTGGCGTTGGCGAGAATGGCGTCGGTATAGGTGGCGAACTCGGGGCGCAGCGCCTCGCCAAAGGCCACGGCCTTACCGGCGATAACGTGCTCGAGCGGGCCGCCCTGGGTGCCCGGGAAGACCGACGAGTTGATCTTCTTGGAGATGGCCGGGTCATTGCAGAGGATGATGCCGCCACGGGGGCCGCGCAGGGTCTTGTGCGTGGTGGAGGTCACCACGTCTGCGTGGGGCACCGGCGAGGGGTGACGGCCGGTGGCAACGAGACCGGCGATGTGGGCCATGTCCACCATGAGGGCCGCGCCGTTGTCGTGGGCAATCTGAGCGAAGCGCTCGAAGTCGATAATGCGCGGATAGGCGGAGGCGCCAGCGATGATGAGCTTGGGCTGGTACTTCTCGGCCTTTGCCGCCACGTCATCAAAGTCGATGCGCTCGGTCTGGGGGTCAAGGCCGTAGGAGACAACGTTGTAGAGCTTGCCCGAGAAGTTCGCAGACGAGCCGTGGGTGAGGTGGCCGCCGTTGTCGAGGGCCATGCCCATGATGGTGTCGCCGGGCTTGGCGAAGACGGCCTCTGCGGCGTAGTTGGCCTGGGCGCCAGAGTGGGGCTGGACGTTGGCATAGGCTGCACCAAAGAGCTTCTTCACGCGGTCGCGCGCGAGGTTCTCAACCTCATCGACAGCCCAGCAGCCGCCGTAGTAGCGGTGGCCTGGAAGGCCTTCGGCGTACTTGTTGGTAAGTGGGGAACCCACGGCCTCCATCACAGAAAGCGAGACGAAGTTCTCGGATGCGATGAGCTCGATGGAGTTGCGCTCTCGCGTGAGCTCGTCGCCAATTGCGGACGCAAGCTCGGGGTCAGTGGCGCTCAGGTGCTCGAGGTACATGGCTTTCTCCTTCTTGGGTCGAACGACTCGTGGTTACGGGTGGCTGACGGTTTCTACATGCGTGGGCTTACAGGCCAAACTCCTCGGGAACGCCCGCGAACGACGGGTCGTCCTCGCGCATGATCTTCTCGACGCGAGCGGCGTGGCGCCCACCGGCGAACTCGGTGGTGAGGAAGGTGTCGACGATCTGCTCGTTGGTGTCGAGCGGAACGAAGCGACCGGAGAGCCCGATTACGTTGGCGTTGTTGTGCTCGCGTGCGAGCTGGGCAAACTGAACCGTCTGGACGGGCGTCGCCCGGATGCCGGGAACCTTGTCGGCGGTCATCGAGATGCCAAGGCCAGTGCCGCAGATGACAAAACCGCGATCGGCCTTGCCCGATGCCACATAGCGGCCGACCTTGTCACCAAAGTCCGGGTAGTCGCAGCGCTCGCCCGACCGTGGCCCAAGGTCAACGACGTCATAGCCTTCCTCGCGGAGGCGCTTAACGATGGGGCCCTTCTGGTCGAATCCGGCGTGGTCCGAGGCAACGGCAACGCGCATGTGGGCTCCTCTCTCCCCTGTGCAGGTGCCGGTATGCAGCACCTTGTCATGAGGATACCGCGCGAGGGGGCCGCCTGCGGCCACCTTTCGCCCACGTGAAACACGTCTGTGCGGAACGGCAACCTTATGGACCGATTGCGAGAGGAGCTAGACCCCAGCCACCCGCAGGATGTCCTTCTCGGCGATGGCTCCCTCGCGAAGGACACGCGGCGCGGCGCCCGTGCAGTCAACGATGGTTGAGGCAATCGCGAGGGGCGCAGGGCCTCCGTCGAGCGTGAGGTCAACGGCATCGACTATCTGGGGCTCGACCGAGGCACCCGACGTGGCCGAGGGCTCGCCGTGCGTGTTTGCGCTGGTCTGGGCAAGGGCGCCCACACGACGCGCGAGCTCGCGCACAAGAGCTGAGTTTGGGCAGCGGAGCGCCACGGTGCCCGTCTGCGCAAGGTACTCGGGCGGCAGGGCGTCCGCGGCGGTGACCACCAGGGTAAGCGCGCCCGGCCAGTACGCGTTCACGAGCGCAGACGCCCAGACGGGAACCGAGGCGGCGTAGCGCGGGAGGTCCTTGGGGTCTGCCACAAACAACGGGAGGGTCTGGGTGGCAGGACGGTTCTTGATTTCAAATATGCGCTGGTGGGCCGGGTTATGGGGCGTCGCCGCGCACACGAGGCCATAGACGGAATCGGTGGGAGACACAATGACTCCCCCCGCCTCGAGAGCCTTGGTCGCGGCGTCGAGCGCCTCTGGGGTGGGACTGTCCTGGCTTACCTGCATCACGCGACCCATGGTTTCTCCTGTTGACGACAATTTGGACCGAAGCCCCTGACGAGGCCCACTAGCACCGAGCCGGCACCTATCAGAAGCTACTCGCATCCACTGAAACTACTAGTACCTGCAAGAAGCAACCGGGCTAAAATTCGACGTTTTCTGGCTTCCGGGCACCGTAAAATATCCGATTTCAGCCCGACAGCCACGTTACTCCTCGCGGATGGCGACAAGGACGCGCGGACGGTGCGTGAGGTCCTCTCGCACCTCGGCACTGGCCCAGCCGCTCTGGGCGCGCACCAGCTCAGCGGCAGTTCCCACGTTGTCCTCGAAGAGCTCACAGCAAAGCATGCCGCCCGGCGCCAGCGCGCGCGGCGCCAGCTCGAGGATACGGCGGAAGACGTCCAAGCCGTCCTCTCCCCCGTCGAGCGCAAGACCAGGCTCGTAGCCAATGACCTCCTGCGGAAGCGTGGGCACCACGGCCGAGGGGATGTAGGGCGGGTTCGAGACCAAGACCGAGAAGGTCCCCATGAACTCCGGGTCCACGGCGGAGGCCAGGTCCCCCTCCACCACGCTCACCGCGTGCTCGAGCCCCAGTGCGTCGCGGTTGCGCGTGGCGAGCGCCACCGCCTGGGGCGAGAGATCCGTGGCCACCACGCGGGTGCCGGGGCGCTCACTCGCAATAGAGAGCGCAATGCAGCCGGTACCGGTGCCAATCTCCAGCACGCGGCAGCCAGGTTCCACCAGCACCGGGGGCTCGGCGGGTGCGGCCGGTTCGGCGCCCTCCTCGACGAGAGACTCGCCCTTCTCGGCAGAGACGTCACCAAAAGACGAGGCGCCCTCGGCGTTCTCGTCCGCCGCGTTATCCTCGGCCGGCTCGGGAACCTCGCCCAAGATAGCGGGGAAGGTAAGCGTGGCCGCATCGACGCCTTCGAGGGCAGCGTCGACCAGGACCTCCGTCTCGGGACGCGGGATGAGCACTCCGCGCTCGCAGTGCAACACGATGTGGCGGAAGGGCATCTCGCCGGTCACGTACTGCAGCGGCTCGCCGCGACCGCGACGTACCACGGCGTCGTGCATGGCATCAAGCTCGGACGGCGTGAGCGGCTTGTCGAAGTTCATATAGATCTGGACGCGAGAGAGGCCGGTGACGTCACTTATCAGCCATTCAGCAGAGAGCCGCGGATGCTCGTCGCCCTTGCGCTCGAGATACCCGCGCGTCCATTCGAGAATGCGCTTGACAGTCCACGTCTCGTTGGCCATGCCTCGCCTTACACCGCCTGCGCGAGCTTCTCGGCGCGGTCTGCCGCGGCAAGGGCGTCAATCACGGTGCCCAGCTGGTCGCCGAGAAGCACGCCGTTGTACGTGGAGTTGAAGCCTATGCGGTGGTCCGTGACGCGGTCCTGCGGCTGGTTGTACGTGCGGATCTTCTCGGAGCGGTTGCCATGGCCAATCTGCGAGAGGCGCTCGGCGCCCTGCTCGGCCTGCTGCTTCTCGAGCTCGGCTTCGTAGAGGCGGGCGCGCAGCATCTGCATGCAGACCTCGCGGTTCTGGATCTGGGAGCGCTGCTCCTGCGACTGCACCACCGTGTTGGTGGGGATGTGCGTGATGCGCACGGCGGAGTAGGTCGTGTTGACGCCCTGGCCGCCGGGGCCGGACGAGCAGTACGTGTCGATACGCAGGTCCTCGGGCTTAATCTCGATGTCGATCTCGTCGGCCTCAGGCAGCACGGCGACGGTAGCGGTTGAGGTCTGGATGCGGCCCTGGCTCTCGGTCTTGGGCACGCGCTGGACGCGATGGACGCCGCTCTCGTACTTCATGACGGAGTAGACCTTCTCGCCCGTGACCTTGAACTCGATGGTCTTGAAGCCGCCTGCCTCGCCGGGGCTCACGTCGAGGACCTCGGTCTTCCAGCCACGAGACTGGGCAAAGCGCTGGTACATGCTAAAGAGGTCACCGGCAAAGATGGCCGCCTCGTCGCCGCCCACGCCCGCGCGAATCTCGACGATGGTGTCCTTCTCGTCGTTGGGGTCGCCGGGAATGAGCATGTACTTGACGTCTTCCTCGAGGGCGGGAAGCTTGGCCTCGTTATCGGAGATGTCCGCCTGGAGCATCTCCTTCTCCTCGGCGTCAGACGCCTCATGGAGCATCTCCTTTGCGGCCTCGATGTCATCGAGAGCCTGGAGGTACTCGCGCGCCTTGGCCACGAGGGCGGCCTGGTCGGCGTGTTCCTTTGCGATGCGCGCGTACTCCTTGGGGTCGGAGACGACGGCCGGGTCGACCATCTTCTGCTCCAGCTCCTCGTACGCGGCAATGATCTTCTCGAGCTTGTCGCGCATGGCAGTTCTCCTTGCAGGTGGGCCGCGGCGCACGGTGGACGTGCGGTGACGCGACATGATTAGTCAGCATTGCAAAGTCTACCACCGCAGGGGTGTTTCGATTCAGCCGGGCGTGCCCCACACGCGTGGCGCACATGAGACAAAGGGAAACTCCCTTTGTCTCACCTGTCGGCGAGCTTCTCACCCATGAGCAGGCCCATCACCGAGGCCATCATGAGGCCGCGAGTCCAGCCGGAGGAGTCGCCCAGGCAGTGGAGGTGCTGGACGTTGGTGTCGAAGTTCTCGTCCATCTGGACGCGGTTGCTGTAGAACTTGACCTCGGGCGCGTAGAGCAGCGTCTCGTAGGAGGCAAAGCCCGGAACCACGCGGTCGACGGCCTTGATGAACTCGATGATCTCGACCATAGGACGCATGGGCATGGCGGCGGTGATGTCACCGGCCTCGGCATCGGGGAGCGTGGGCACCACGTTGGACTGCGCAAGCTCCTTGGGCCAGGTGCGCTTGCCGTCGAGAATGTCACCAAAGCGCTGCACCAGGATGTGGCCGGCACCCAGCATGTTGATGAGCTCGCTTACGCGCTGCGCGTAAGCAATGGGCTGGTTGAAGGGGTGCTTGAAGTTAAGCGTGCAGAGCACCGCCACGTTGGTGTTGGGGCTCTTGCGGTCCTTGTACGAGTGGCCGTTCACCACTGCCAGGCCACCGTCGTAGTTCTCCTGGCTCACAAAGCCGCCAGGGTTCTGGCAGAAGGTGCGCACCTTGTTCTTGTACGGATTGGGATAGCCGATAAGCTTTGACTCGTAGAGCACGTCGTTCACGCGCTCCATGACCTCGTTGCGCACTTCCACGCGAACGCCCACGTCAACGGGGCCTGCTACGTGCCCAATGCCGTGCTCCTCGCACATGGAGTCGAACCAGCTGGCGCCGCGGCGACCGGTGGCGACGATGGTCTCGCCGGCAACGACGCGCGTCTCGCCGTCACGGTTGCGCACCACAAGACCGCGGCACACGCCGTCCTCAATCACGACCTCCTCGCACTCGGTCTCGAAGAGGATGTTCACACCGGCGTCAAGCAGGTGCTTCTCGATATGCGCATAGAGCTCCTGGGCCTTCTCGGTGCCAAGATGGCGGATGGGGCAGTCCACGAGCTTGAGGCCCGCGCTAATGGCGCGACGGCGAATCTCCGCAACCTCGTCGGCGTGGCCAAGGCCCTCGACGTGCGGGTCGGCGCCAAAGTCGAGGTACATCTGGTCGACGCGGTCGATGGTCTCCTGCGCGAACTGGTGGCCGATGAGCTCGGGCAGGTCGCCACCCACCTCGCGCGAAAGCGAGAGCTTGCCGTCCGAGAAGGCGCCGGCGCCCGAGAAGCCCGTTGTGATGCGGCACGGCTGGCAGTTGACGCAGTGCCCCACCTTGGCCTTGGGGCAGCTGCGCTTCTCGACGGGCAGTCCCTTCTCGACGATGGTGATGGAGCGCGTGTCTCCCTTGCCGATAAGACCGAGCGCGGTAAAGATACCGGCCGGACCAGCGCCGACGATTGCGACGTCCGTGTGGATGGTAGTGGTTGTGTCTGCCATGTTCCCCTTGTTCCTCTCCGCAAGGGGCCCGTACCGTGGGCGCGTCCCTTGCGTACTCATTTTGCCCCATTTGGGGACTGAAGTCTTTGATGTAGCACGATCCGGCAGGCCTCGGTTTCACCCAGCAGCTCCGCCCTTTTCAAGGTTAAGCTATTCCGCCAATGAGCCATCTGCCGAGAAGCGCGGATTGATGTCTCGAGCACTTTTATACTTTATGGGTTGCCAAGCATCTGTTTCCAAACGTAAAACGACTAGAGGTGCGCCCATGGAAACCAACCGCCCCTATTTGGTTCTCGGGCTTGATCCCGGAATTGCTAGTTGCGGCTTTTGCCTCCTAGACATGACGAACCACAAGATTCTCGAGATGGGCTCCCATCTCTTTGACGCACCACAAGAGCCCCAAAAAAAGACGAGTCTCGCCGTCACACGACGCAACGCCCGCAGCGCCAGGCGCAATACGCTTCGCACCGCAACTCGCATGAAGCATTGTCTGGCACTTCTCAAGGGCGCAGACCTTATTCCGGAGGATGCGGACAAAACCTGGCTCCAAAGCAAGAAGGGCGATAAGCCCATTCTCAAGCTCCGAGCCAACGGTCTCGACCGACAACTCACGGATCGCGAGTTTGCCCAAGTACTTTATTCGCTCTGCGGACGCCGCGGATACATACCGCACGGCGAGGGCCGACTGGGCGAAACAGACGACGGAGAAGGCAGGAAGGTCCTCAGTGCCATAAAGGCAAACGAGGCAACCATGAAGAGGGGGAATTACCGCACTGTAGGCGAGATGCTTTATGCCAACAACGGAAAATCGCGCAACCACGGCGGAGACTATTCCCTTTGCGTCTACAACTCGCAAATAAAAGACGAAGTTCAGGCGCTCTTTTCTGCGCAACGCGCCCTAGGGAACCCCAAGGCTTCTGGTGACTTTGAGCAGGACTACATCGACTGCCTCGAGTGGGAGAAAAAGACCATCGACTATGACACGCGCGTCTACGAGCTCGTTGGGGCTTGCTCCTACTTTCCAGAAGAAAAGCGCGCTGCCGACGCTGACATCTCCTCCCAGCTCTGCCGCGCTTATGAGAGGCTAGGGCATATTGTCATTGTACGTGAGGACGGCTCAGAGCAGCGCCTCACAGCCAAACAGATTGACGGCTACCTCGACATACTCTTCTCGCCTCTTCCGCTCAAGGGAAACAAGGAGTGCAAGGTCACGTATGGCTCGATTCGTAAGGACCTTGATCTAAGTGGAAAGGACGTCTTCAAGGGCGTGGCACAGGATGGGGAGAAGGGTGAGCCATTCTCGCCAAAATCCTGGCGGAGCCTACGCGCAGCGCTATACGAGAACCATGAGGACCTGCTCGTCCGCATGCTCAAAGACCGCGAGCTGGGAGATGCCATCTGCGAAGCGCTGACCTTCGCCAGTACTGAGGCGAGCCTTTTCGAGCGACTTGGCCTACTTGGCCTCACCGAGGATGAGCAGACGGCACTGTGCAGCAGCGTGCCGTTTACAGGAAAGCTCTTCAAGGGTTATGGAAGCCGCAGCCTCAAGGCTTTGGGAATCCTTCTCAGCGCCTTTGAGGAACCGGAGATTCGTACCCTTACGGATGCAGAAAAGGCAACGGGGCTTCTCGACCTGCGCCTTGCTGACCGAGGCCTTCGTGACGAGCTGCTCCCCAGTTACAGCAAGTACGACCCAACCTGCCGGAACCCCGTGGTCCTTCGTGCCATGAGCCGCATGCGCCGCATCGTAAATGCAATCATTCGTATCCACGGCGTACCAGACGAGATTCACATTGAGCTTGGCCGCGACCTCAAGATGTCCAACAAGGAGAAGGTGGCCGTCAGCAAAAGCCAGAGGGCGAACGAAGCCGCCAATAAGAAGTGGGCCGCCAAGGCAGCTGGCATCCTCGGCTGCTCCCCCGAAGAAGTCCCTGGGCGAATCGTTCGAAAACTCGCCATGCGGGAAGAGCAGGGCGAGAAGGACGCGTACACGGGAGCAACCATTGATCTTGAGCACCTCGTACGCGATGACCGCTACTGTGAGATTGACCACATCCTTCCCTACTCGAGGACGTGCGATGACAGCCGGGCCAACAAGGTTCTCGTGCTCTCCAAGAGCAACCAAGACAAACGCGAGCGTACGCCATATGAGTGGATGACATCCGGGGAGCCGGGTACGCCAGATTGGGACGAGTATCGCAATAGAGTCATGGCCACGGTCAAGTACCCACGCAAGCGTGCCAACCTTCTCAACACCGACCTCAGCCCCGAAACGCAGGCCCAGTTCCTTGCTCGCAACCTCAACGATGATCGCTACATGTCTGTAGCCGTGAAGAACTATCTGGAAGACTGCCTAGTGTTCCCCGAAGACGGCCGCAAGAAGCACGTCACCGCCGTTTCCGGAGGCGCAACTGGTAACCTCCGCTGGGTTTGGGGTCTCAACTTTGGACAAGGAAATACCAAAGACCGAGACGATGACAGGCATCATGCGGTCGACGCGGCTATCCTAGCCGCCTGCTCGGAGAGCACTGTCAAGAAGGTAGCCGAGGCAAGCTCGAGAGGCCGCGAAACGTTCAAGCATCTGCGCAAATCTCGCCTTGCCGACACTCAGCCTTGGCCCACTTTTGCCGAAGAGGTCGCCGCGCAGCGCGACTTCGTGGTACCTACTCACATGGCGAACCATGGCGTCACCGGACGCGTCTTTGAGGACACCCTCTACCACCTGGAGGGCTTTACCAATGACAAGGGTAAGTATCCTCTGGTCAGAGCAGGCGAGAAGACCGTCAAGAAGGGCAACGTCCGCATCAACCCCGACGGCTCAGTCAAGCTCATCGACGGGATGGCGTTCCTACGGCTTTGGCTTGACCCAGATGCTCGGCCAAACGGCAAGGTCAGGGGAAAGTGGTACGCGGAGCCAGTCTACTATGCCGATATCCCAGCCATAAAGGCGGGGACATACATTCCGAGGGCATGCGCCATCCATGTGGCGAGAAACGCATGGGAGCCGGTACCAGAATCAGCGATGCGGCGGGAACCGGTGGTCCTGTTTGTGGGAGACGTAGTTGTGGTCGACGGACATATCGGAAGATACTCAGGCTTCAACATCGCTGGTGGGAGAATGGGAGTCCTCAACATTCTGACAAAAGTCGAGGTTAGTGACTGGCCCTCTCTTGGCTCTTGGGGCCGAAACACCCAAGTTCGCGTCCTACAAGAGGATTGCCTTGGCCACTGCTATGACAGTATTATCATCGATCCAGACAATTCAACGTTCCGGCAACGCGAATAAACCAAACGGGCCGGGAGCCATAATCAGCTAGGTACAGCTCCCGGCTTGTCATAGTTCCTTAGACAGATTCTTGTATACGCCCTGCCTATGTCCCACCCGAACAATCTCAATAAGCAGCTTTCCCTCGCTGATTGTCGCCAGAATCCTATAGCTACCAACCCTGTATCTCCAGCCATTCTTTGTTCCCTTTAGCGCCTTGGAGCCTGGGATTGCCTTGGGATTCTCGCAACCTGTAAGGTTGTCCTCGACCCACCTGAGAATCATTAACCGCTGTTTTTTCTCGATGGAGAGCAGCTCTTTTACCGCAGTACGTGACCACTCGACCTCGTAGCTCATTCGGCTTCCATTGCCATGCGCTTGACTTCATCCATCGAGTAACGCATACCATCATCTACGGACAGGGCGTCCTCATACGCTTGGCAGTCAGCAGCGTCTTCGACCATTTCAAGAGCGGCCTCACGCACAACATCAGAGAACGTCCTGCCGACAAAGTCAGCATATGCCTGAATCCAGGACTTCTCCTCTGGCTCAAAGCGGATGGTTGTTGCCTCCATTGCCATTGTCGCTCTCCTCCAATCGTATTTCGTTGTAATACGATGATACCCAATCGCACTTCCCTAAAACGCGAGAGTGAGCTGAGGTCCAGGGTCGTTTGTCCGGCTGGCATTCGGCCGACTGTCTACGAGCACCTCTCGCCCCTCATATTGCTTCTCGGTAAGCGTGAGGACGGTAACCGCGCCGGCAATTGGCAGGTTGGCCTTTAGCCTCTTGAGATGAGCGTTAGCACTGTCGCGAGAGAGCAGCACACGAGAGTAGACGCTGAACTGCTCCATGTGATAGCCATCCTTGATGAGAAATTTCCTGAACTCCGCATATGACTTGCGCTCCTTCTTACTACCCGTAGGCAGGTCAAACAGCACCAGCATCCTCATGATTCTCATCATTGCCCCTTATTCTAGGCCTGCTTTCTCAAGCGGAATCACTGCAGGCAGCTCAAGTAGAGACGCATCATTTGACTTCACTGCGGCCTTAAGCGTCTCAAGTTCGTTCTCTATGGCAACTTGAACGGGGACTCTACCCAACGGAATTCTGACAAGGTACTCAAATACCGATGCAAGCTCACGCTTGCCCTCTGATGTCAGCGGTCCTCCAAGGCTCCTCTGGATAACGAGCAGGTCAACGATTGGCCGGAACGGTTCGATAAGATCGTCAACCAAATTGAAGGCGTTTAGGTCATTACAGTGGTGGATTCCCCGCGAAACGAGCCATCCGCCACTCACGGCGGCACGGCCAATTCCCGCCCTAAGGACCGTATAGCCATAGTCGAGAGCTGGTGTAAGGGGCCCGTTGCGACGGCCTCCTTCCGGAAGGGCCTTCTTAAAATAGAAACTCGCGGCAACGGACTCCCTATTTGACGCGTCTCCTGAGAGGACGTCCTTCGTCATTGATTTAACGGAAGAGCCGTCCAGACCCAACAGTTCGAGAACGGCAGCCTGATTCGATATCTTGGCTTTGACGATTCTCTGCCACAGACGCTTCTGCATAGGCTTTGATATTGCCAGCTGGTCATCAACAATCGCAGCGTGCCTCGAGTGCGCTCCCAGCGGAAGCAGGAGTCCGTTGGGCATATGGTCATCTCCGCAAAACATGACACCAATGCCAGCATCCGAGAACTTAGAAAGAGCCGCCGTGGTTATCTGAGCCTGGTGAGTTTCGATGATAAGGACCCAGATGTCTTCAAGAGGTATAAGCCCTCGCAGCTCCCCATGCTGGCTAATGGCGAGCGCATCATTTTTTATGGAGAGCGACGCAGCATTCTGAATGCAAACAGTCCTCTTTGGCACGTCTCCTCACCTCATCGATGGGCTATAATTAGTTTTGTCTAGCAGGGTTTTGTATCAACTGGGGAGTTGGAAGGAATCACGGCTAGACAAGGGAATCGCTATCATGCGATTACCCGCAAGGTTAGCCCGTCAGCACCGTTGGTGCCGGCGGGCGATCCTTTTTTCTGCGAATGGTTTTCAGAAAAAGGCCTCCGGAAGGGCAACTTGGTAGTTTCAGTCGGCATTTTCATTACAGGCGAAGCCAAAACACCCCCTGTTCACAGGGGGTGTTTTGGCTTCGGTATTGTACCAACTGGGGAATTGGAAGGCCGGCAAGACGCTTATCCACAAGATGTTGTCAACGTTTATATTGTACCAACTGGGGAATTGGAAGGCCGGCAAGACAAAGATTCACGCGCAACCGCTCGGAGTTCAATTGTACCAACTGGGGAATTGGAAGGCCGGCAAGACTAGCCGACACGCGACTGGAGGGCAGCGAGCATTGTACCAACTGGGGAATTGGAAGGCCGGCAAGACGCTCCTCGTACTGCAGGCGCGGCGTGCCGTAATTGTACCAACTGGGGAATTGGAAGGCCGGCAAGACCGCTCCGTCGTATGTCTGGTTCCTGACCTCATTGTACCAACTGGGGAATTGGAAGGCCGGCAAGACTTGCCCGCGTCGTTGAAGAACGTCCTTCCGATTGTACCAACTGGGGAATTGGAAGGCCGGCAAGACTCGGCTTTCCAGAGGTTAGCGCTCATGGACATTGTACCAACTGGGGAATTGGAAGGCCGGCAAGACGACAATCACCACGTGGATGAGAGGAACGCCATTGTACCAACTGGGGAATTGGAAGGCCGGCAAGACTGGATTGTCTTCTTCGTCTGCGTCGCCGCCATTGTACCAACTGGGGAATTGGAAGGCCGGCAAGACTACACGGGGTCCACCACCACGAGGCGCACCATTGTACCAACTGGGGAATTGGAAGGCCGGCAAGACTCGTGGAGGATATTGATGTCGACTTGGTCGATTGTACCAACTGGGGAATTGGAAGGCCGGCAAGACAAGGGCCTGCTGGAACCCACCGGACAGGGGATTGTACCAACTGGGGAATTGGAAGGCCGGCAAGACCTGTCTGCGGTGAGGGCGAAGAAGCTCGCGATTGTACCAACTGGGGAATTGGAAGGCCGGCAAGACACCGCGTGCTCGTCCGCGTACTTCTCCCTGATTGTACCAACTGGGGAATTGGAAGGCCGGCAAGACGCGTATCTGGCCGGCCTTTGCCTCGGCCAGATTTTTCCGACTGGGGAATTGGCACCGGAGGACGCTCTCGCGCAGAGACGCTAGAAAGTTGGGCATACTGGCCAGAAGTCAGCCGCGCGAACGAGTCAATCGCGCAGTCAGGAGGATTCATGGCCATCCAGAAGCCCGAGCCGCTTGTGATCGGGAACAAGGCGTTCTACACCCTTACCTCGTACGGGCCGGTAGACGTGAAGGTGCACGTTGTCCGCACCACAGACGAGGAGGTCGAGCTTGCCATCCAGACGCTGGTGCGCGAGGCAGGCGGCACCGAGAAGGACCTCGCAGACCCGACGTGGGTCGCAAGCCACTTTGACGGCCTCGAGAACGAGCAGCGCCTGCGCGAGCAGACCCGCGCATACCTCAGCTCGCTGAGCGAGGACTCCGCCGAGGAGCAAAAGGCCAACGCGTGTCTCGACGCGCTCGCCGAGCGCCTGTGCCAGTCGGTGCCGGCCGCACAGGTGTCGCAGGTGAAAGACGCGCTGTTCCAGGACATTGCGCAGCAGATTGCCACGACCGGCCAGCCGGTGGAGGCGGTTCTCGCACAGATGGGCATGCGACCCGACCAGCTGGATTCGATGCTCCAGAGCGAGGCCGCGAAGGAGGCCGAGCACGAGGCAGCACTCGACGCCTATGCAAGCGAGAAGAAGATCAAGGTCGACGAGACCGAGCTCCCCCACCTGCTGCAGCTCTCCCCCACCGACGCGCAGACGCTCATCGCCCGCGCAAAGGCGGCTGGTCAGATGGATCAGCTCGTCGACGCCGCCCGTCGCACCAAGGCCCTCGAGGCCGTGGTATCGGAGTGCAACTGCACCTACGTGCAGGAGACCGAGGCCGAGGCCAAGAAGCGCCTGGGCGAAGTGGCGGCGGTCATGCAGCACCGAGAGGAGCTGGCGCGCAAGGCGGCCAGCGCGGCCGAGAAGGACAGCCCTGCGGGCAGCGACGCGAACGGCGGCTCTGGACTCAAGCTCGTGTAGGCAGAGAGCAGGGATGCCGCCAGGCTGAATCCCATGCAGCAAACTCTGCTCGCATTTTGGCATTCAAACCGAGCGGCATCCAATGACGTTGCCACCAAGATGAGAGGGTCGTCCCTATTCCCTACAATACTTCACCATGGTGTCAACCATCCCCTCCCCTGTCGTCTGAGCAAGAATGTCCTCACACGCACTTGCATCCATGAACACATTCATGAGTTTCTGAAGTACCGCCACTTGATCCTCGTCATGCGCCTTTAATCCGAGGTTGATAATCAGCTGGGCTTGTACGGGGTGATCCACCATGGCAGCCATAGGCTCAAACGCCACAGGTTTCTCAGGTTTAATTACAGCGATGTAGGGTTTAGCGATGTTCTCTGGTTCGACATGCGGGATTGCAACAGAAATGTTATCCAACTCTAGCCCCGTTGGATAGTTGTCTTCACGAGTAATTATTGCCTGAAGCCAGCTCTCTTCGAGGTACCCCATTGGAGCCAGCTTCTCGTAGAGTTGCGAGAACAACTCAGTTCCAGTGGTCGCCGTAGTATCGAAGAAGACAAGTTCCGGACTGAAAAGCGAGGTATCAAGCGCTGCCATATTATTTCCTCCGTTTGCCGCTCATAAGCCCTACTAAGCAAGCGGTGTGGCACCGTTTGCAAAGACCTTCACAACGTGATTGAAGTCTTCGACCAGGCGTTTGTATGCAACACTTGTCAAATCGTGCCAGTAAACAATTGCGTCATCACTCTTGGAACGCTTGGCTTCCATCTCCGCGCAGGCGGCTTCGCCGGCATACTTCACGCCATAGGTGTAGTAGTTAATCTTGCGGATGCCAGAGTCGATCGCCTTCTTATAGTCCCCATCCGATACGCCCGAGCCTCCGTGCATGACCAGTGGAATCTTAACTCGGTCGCGTATGTCGGTAAGAACCTTGAAGTTGAGGTGCGGCTCGCCATTGTAAATCCCGTGTACAGTACCAAAAGAGCAGGCAAGAATATCCGTACCCGTTGATGCAATGAAGTCTGCTGCCTGATCGGGATCTGTGTATACCGCACCCGACTCCTCGGCGGTACCACCTTCATCGCGCTGGCCCGCCTCACGAGATCCCATGGAGCCAAGCTCGCATTCGAGTCCACAGTCAAAACCAGAACACATCTCTGCGGCGCGCTGAGAATTCTCGAGATTGACATCATACGGCTCGAAGGACCCATCATACATAGCGCCAGTAAAACCAATATCAAGAGCACGACGCATGTAAGATAGGTGCTCGCAGTGATCAAGGTGGACGCATAGCATGGCGCTCGAGCGCTCCGCAAGCGCAACCATAGCCGGCCCAATGGAATCAAGGGGGGCAAAGGGTTCGTGCCCCTCGGCGTGGCTCAAGATGACGGGATAACCGGTTTCCTCTGCAACATCGATGGCCGCCCTCAGGGCTTCAAAGCTTGGTACGTTAAAGGATGCAATGGCCATATTGTTCTGTTCGGCCACGGCGCAAATATCACGAAGATTAACAATCATTGCTGCTCCAAATGACAATCCTACTGTTAGCCGATTTAGTTCCTTGCAGCATCTTCCGCGTCTTGCTCGTCAAGCGTATGCTGCCCATATCGATGAAACACAGAGACCGCTTCATCGATTTGCGCCTGTGTCATTTCAGCCATCGGCCTGCCGGTAGAAAGCGCCACGGATACTGTCTTTGCAGCTTCCTCGAGGTAGACACAAGAGAACATCGCCTGACGAAGGTCCCTGCCAACCGAAATGACACCATGATGTTTGAGCACCACAGCAAGCTGATCGCCAATTGATTCGACTGCTTGCACTCCCATAGAGAGCGATCCCGGATCGCCATAATTGGCAACATGGCAGGGTCCCTCCACGGCGTTCGCCATTGTCGAGAGATTGCACGGTATCTCGTCCATGACCAAACCAAGGCCAGTTGCATAGGGCTGATGCGTATGAATTACGGCATTAACCTTGGGCATGTGATGGAAGATGTAAAGAAGCGCTGCCGTATCAACAGAAGCTTTTCGCGTTCCCTCGACAATGTTTCCCTTTCCATCAACAACAAGCATGTCCTCTGGGACCATCTCGTCGTAAATCATTCCTGATGGAGTGACAATGAAAAGGTCGTCCCCCACGCGCACGCTTACGTTGCCACCAGACAACGCGATCAACCCATACCGATCGAGCTTGAGCGCGCATTCCAGCATTTCTTTCTTTTCAGATTCAAACATGCTGTGAACCTGCCTCCCTGTTTGATTGCTACCATCAGTACACTGATTAGAGTTCTCTGACTTGATCAGAGCTAGTTTGCGCTGTTAGTTCTTCTGCTCCGCCGCGCAGACCGCTCCTTGGAACGAATGGCCTCAATCTGGTCGGCGTGTTCCAAATAGTCTTTATTGACATCATGCGCACGAGCTTGGAGCGAATTGGGATGAACCTTATAGCCCAAGTTGACAAGATAGGTAAATAGCTCTCCCCCGTCTGAGAACATCTTTGTAGGAACCCAGTAGCGTCCTTTAAAGATGTTGTGGTTCTGGACGCGTATATACGGTCTTCCCTGAACTGGGAAAGGGCCTCACAAGGAAAGTGGAGAGCTCAGAGAGTTTATAGGAGTCTACGCGTCCGAAGCCGGAGAACGAGATGGAATCGCCCTCCTCGTCAATTTCAACCCGCTCTGGATTGGACAGAGAGATAAATGTATTCCACACCTGATAGAACGCTACAGCGCCGAAAACCAAAGCGAGTCCACGGGGAATGAAGATATCGAGCGCAGCAATCGCAACGCAGGCGAGACATATTACAGCGCAGAACACGCCGGTAAAGGTCACCTCGATGTTATAAAAAGGCGGCTCGTAGACATAGGACTTCTTCATGACTCTCCAAACAAGCCGGGGCCGCACAATAGTAAGTGTGGCCCCGGCTTTACTAATGCTAGGAATGACCTAGGGGACCAAGGACTTGTGCTAGCTACTACTCCTCGCCCTTGGCTGCGTGAAGCTCAGCGGCCTCCTTGAGAATGCGCTTACGGTTCCAGACAGCAAGGACAATAGCCAGAACTGCAATCACGACCATGCCAATGCCGTTCATAAAGGAGCCAACGCGAACAATGAACCAGGTAAGCGGGTTTGCACCATCGCAAATTGAGGAGATGGCAGTCGCGGTACCCATGTCAAACTGAACGTTTGCGGCTGCGGTTGTAATCAGTGGCGAGAGATCGGTGGCGATGTAAAGGCCAACGGTAAGAACAATGATACCGATGATAATGCCACGGAAGCCATTGTTGTGCACGACCGGGGTGATAAGAACAAACATCCAAGGAATCACGGCCAGGTCAGCAAAGGGGAGCACCTTGTTGCCCGGCAGGATAACGGCGAGGAAGATGCAGAGAGGTACGAGAACGAAGGAGATTGCAAGTGTCACGGGATGGCCAACGCCCACTGCCGAATCAAGTCCGATGTAAATCTTGCCACGGTTCTTGAAGCGCTTCTCGACAAAGGTGGATGCAGCGTCAGAGATAGGAAGCAGGCCCTCCATGAGCAGCGCAGCCATCTTGGGAATAAGAACCAGTACGGCACCAAGAGACACAGCTAGAGTCAGAACTTGAGTAATTGAAGTGGTGACGTTGCTGGGATCCCAATATGCAAGGCAGCCGATGACAAGGCCAATCATGGTACCAACAAGAATTGGCTCGCCGAAGACACCGAACTTCTTCTGCAGAGTATCGGTATTGATGTTAACGTCGCGAAGGCCAGGAATCTTGTCGAAGATCCAGTTAAAGAGCATGGCAATTGGCGCATACGCTGCGGTGAAACCATGAGGCAGAGAAACGCCGGGCATGCTGAGGGACTCTTCAACCAGCGGGGCGGTATAGTCGCCAAGAACCATAATGATAATCATGTTCAGAACGGCGGCAATAATACCCCATACGATTGAATCGGTGACAATTGCGACAAGGGCGCCCGTAAACGCAAAGTGCCAGTAATCCCAAATGTCGACGTCAACGGTCTGGGTCGTATTGGTAAGAAGCATCACAATATTTACCGCAAGGCCAAGAGGAATGATGATGATTCCAACAGTGGAGCCCATGGCAATTGCGGCTGCGGCAGGCCAGCCCACGTCCACAACTGTCAGAGACAGGCCAAAACGCTCAACCATAGTCTGAACGGCAGGGGAAAGGGTCGTGCCAAGCAGCGAGTTAATGACAAGGTTGAGGCCGATGAAGCCCACACCAACGGTCAGACCAGCACGAAGGCTCTTTCCAAATCCAGCACCAAGGCAGCACCCCAAAATGGTGAGCACGATTGGCATCATTACCGATACTCCCAGCCCAGATATAAACTGGAAGAACCCGAGAAAAGCATCCATCTCCGTTCCTTTCCGCTAGTACGAAATACAACGTCTATGCGCTTGTCAGCGCAAACTACACCCTACACACCCTGAAGGAATGTGAACATACAGCCTAGATTGTTGAAAACAGAGGCGCGCAGCCGCTACTCCTCTTCCATGAGCTTAAGAATCTGAGCGTCGGTCTCCTCGGTCCCCCGCCCCATCAGATACGAAACCCCATTCACATAGGGGCAGTGAAGCTCAGTTGGAGCAATCGAAGTCGCGACGATAAAGTCATAGTTACGAGACTTCTCCGGAGCAGAAGCCAGAGGAATCTGGGTTATTTCGTACTGCCCTTTATAACCGTGGCTGTCAAGAAGCGCCTCGACTTTCTTCCTTGCTATCGTCGAAGTGACGATTCCTGAACCGCAAGAGAGAAGAATGTGCTTCATCTTTGCCATCGTAATCCTCCAATTCACCTAGGAGCGATAGCCTCGCTCCACTACCGACAAACAAATACCCTTAATCTCCCATCACCACGACGCGAAGCTTACGGGTGCGTTCGCGCGTGCGATCAAAGTCAACGAAGAAGATGCTCGCAAGACCGTTCATCTCGAGCTTGCCATCTGCCACCTCGAAGGTCTGGCTGCTGCCGACGAGCACGGAACGCAGATGGGCATCGCCGTTCCAGAGCAGGGTGCGGTCGCCGCCGGGGAGATAGGCCTCGGCATTCGGCCAGCTCTCGACCTCCTCGAAATGACGAATGCCGGGATACCGGTACGTCTTCCAATCACGTTGCTCGGGAAAGATCTTCTCCAAACCGTCCGAAAGGTCGGCCTGCATGAAGGTGTCGCCAGCGGGGGTCACGTCGTGATCGAACTCCTGGGAGTAGACGGCGCAGGTCGTGTGGCAGGAGATACAGTGAACGACGCCCTCCTTGATGCCGCTCTGGGCGACGATGCCAGCGACCTCCCCAGTGACGTCGACATAGGTCGGCTTCCCGGCAAGAGTCTCGACCTTCACCAGCCCCTTGTAGACAGTCATGGCTAGGCCTCCTTCTGTATGTCAGCGCGAACGCGGTCGAGCGCCTCAAACATCTCTTCGAGCTTCGCCTCGGGGTCCTCCGCGCAGACGATGCCGGAGGTGCCACCCGTGGCGTCACCACCGTAGTAGATAGCGTCGTAGACATCCTGGCCGGTGGAGATGCCTGCGGCCTGCAGGACCATGGTTTCGGGCGAGACGGACTTGACGGCATCCGTGGACGCGCGGATGTAGTCCTCGCCGGCGATGTGGCCTGTACCGATAAGGCTGTTAAGCTCGCAGGTCATGATGTCGGGGTGGAGCTCGGCGATTGCCCTAGCCTCCTCGACGGAGTCAGCGCAGACGCACGTAAGAATACCGACCTCGCGGGCTCGTACGATCGTCTTGGCGAGTTCGCCCACCGTCATTGGATTTTCCGCATGGTTAAGAAACGTAGCACGCACCCCCGCAGCGGCGAGCGCCTCCGGGAGAATATGCCCCATACCGCGGCCGGGGTTGAGGCTTTCCATGGCCTGGGCGCACGGGATGAGGTGCGGGCAGTTATCCGCGACCCACGCAAGATCGATGAGCTGGGCGGTAAACAGAGACTGGAAGCCATAGCGTTCGCAGAGTTCGTCCGTCTTACGCGCGAGCCTTCGAAGCTTCTCGCCGTACAGGTAGGACTTGGGATTGACGACGAAAAACGGGCGCTTGAGAACAATCTTGTCCATAGACTTCTCTCCTCAACTCACCATTACACCGACTCATGAGCTATCAGTTGTCCTTTATAAAGTGGACAACATGTCTCTTGTTCAGTATCAAGTGTACAAGTTGAGATTGATATGAAGAATCCATGAGCGGCACTCATGTACCGCTAAATGGCCGATGGACTCATATTGGGCAGTGTTTAGCCCTAGCTCTCAGGTTGGTATGCAGTACCCACGATTGACTGGCCCGGCGTCAGCCACGTGACACTCCACTCTATCTTGGCATCATCTTCAAGGTGAATAACCTGTTCAAGGTGGAGAACGGCCGTATTCTCGTCACAGCCAAGCAATGCACCGTGCTCAGACCCCGCAACCAGGGCCTCGTACTTCATCTCGGAATACTTAACTCTACGCCTCGATGTCTTCTCAACGGCATCGAATAGCGAGACCCTGGTGAAGTCGATATCCTCGATACCCCTGCACTCGCTGAGGTTTGTCCAACTCTCCTGACATATTACAGGGACGTCTTCAACCGTTCGGACCCTGCGCATGTACATGACGGGATCCCCAACCTTGATATCAAGCTCGTTCGCCACGTTCTCAGGCGCAGGCGTTACCTGCTTGACCAGGACATGAGTAACGAAATCTTTTCCTTGCCGTCTCAAAGACTCTGCAAAGGAGATTGGCCTCACGCCCGCAGGGTGAGAAATGCCGGGACCAGTAACAAACGTTCCCTTGCCGCGCCGTTGAACGAGTCTGCCCTCTTCAATGAGTACCCCTATAGCACGCCGAACAGTGCCACGAGACAATCCGAACTCACGCATAAGGTCGTGTTCGGAAGGTATCCGAGATCCGCTCTGCCATTCATGGGAATAAATCTTTTCCCTAAGAATAGATGCCAACTGGGTAAAGAGTGCTTCTGTCGACGTAGTCGAATCGTTATCTCCCAGAAGGCTTCGCGTGGCCATAAATGCCTACCAAACAACTAAGAAATGGACAAGTTATGGACATGATATCCCCAGGCCATTGGGGGAGACGCAATAGAGCCACTTTCATGTTTTCAACAAAGATTTTGAGCCAGTGGTTGTTTCATCTTGGCTCGGCTCAGTTATTACGCAAGGCGCTCGCACTGCGGTAGCCGAACTGCATTATTAGAATCGAGGCCCCTCTCGCCTAACGATTAGCAGAGCTACTTCCAATGCAGAGCACCTGATTGCGTAAATCATGACCACCCGCATAGCGGGTGGTTTGCTCTTAGGGTATAACCCAGAAAAGCCGGCCAGGGACTCAAGTCCCTGGCCTTCACTTCGTTCAGGCCCGATGGCCGCTTGACTCGTGGCATGCCCGTCAAACGGGCTGTGCCAGGCTACCTCTTGAACGGGTCCTCGTATTCCTTGACGCTCAGCCGGTCCAGGGCGATGTCCGCCTGCTCCTGCTCCCGGATGTACTTCGCGATCGTGGCCTCGTTCAGGCCGACGGTGGACACGTAGTAGCCCTCCGCCCAGAACTTCCTGTTCCCGAACTTGTACTTGAGGTTGGCATGCCTGTCGAACATGAGGAGCGAGCTCTTCCCCTTCAGGTATCCCATGAAGCTCGACACGCTGATCTTGGGCGGGATGCTAACCAGCATGTGCACATGGTCCGGCATCAGGTGCCCCTCTATTATCTCAACCCCCTTCCACTGGCATAGCTGCCTGAAGATCTGCCCGAGGTCCTCGCGGTATTGGTTGTAGATGGCCTTTCTCCTATACTTTGGGCAAAACACGATGTGGTACTTGCACATCCACTTGGTGTGCGCGAGGCTGTTCGCCTTCTGTGCCATGGTGTTCTCCTTCCTCTCGCGGCCGGCGACCTGAACAACCGCCATCCTAGAGGGGAGGGAGTTTTGTTGCATAGCGTCAGTGCCATCCACCCGCTGAGCGGGTGGTTTTCTGTGTCGCGCGTGGCGCGACACAGGCTAAAGCCGTGAACGCAACGGGGGCCGACTGACGTCGGCCCCCCGTTTTCTTGCGCTATGATCGAGTGCTACTCGGCTGCGGGAGCCTCGGCAGCGGCCTCAGCCTCAGGCTCTGCAGGAGCCTCAGCGGCCTTCGCGGCAGCCTTGGCAGCCTCTGCCTCGGCCTTCTTGGCGTACTCAGCAGCACGCTTGGCCTTCTCGGCAGCCTTGGCCTCCTTGGCGGCCTTGCGAGCAGCCTCGAGCTCCGCGGCCTTAGCGGCCTTGGCGGCCTTGGCGGCCTTCTCGGCATCGAGCCTGGCCTGCGCGGCGCCGCCGAACTTGTTGGCAAAGCGCTGGACGCGGCCGCCGGTATCGACGAGCTTCTGCTGGCCGGTGTAGAACGGGTGGCACTTATCGCAGAGGTCGATGACGAGCTCGGGCTTGGTGGAACGCGTCTTGAACGTGTTCCCGCAGGTGCAGCGGACGGTGCACTCCACGTAGTTAGGATGAATTCCTTGCTTCATTGCAGGACTCCTTTTGTCGGTCCTGGTTTCCGACCAGGACAGGGGTGGTGATGCCTTGGCGCGGATTGCTCCGTCCAAGACGGTCAAGCTCTCGGAGTATAGCAAATCGCGCGTCAACGGTGTGTGGAGAATCGCTGACCACGTGCAGAGCTCGGCTGCAGCACCGGGGTTCTCGCCTTCCCGTGCGCGGAGAATAGCTCTTTTTTTTAATCTGCTCCGGCATTTGCCCAGGTGGCTTGTATTGGAATTAAGAAAAGGAGCTGAACTCCGCAGCAAAGGGGCCGACAGGCGGTGATGGTGCCCCGGACGCTGCCCCCCACCACGGCGCCCCTCCAAAAGTGAACACGATTTCAATTCGCGGTCCGCCGCTGCAACGTTTCCCCAGGAGCCATTGGGCAACCATTGAAAACGTGTTCACTTTTGGGGCAGAGACGCGGGGCGGGCAGGGGTATGGGGCGGGGGTGCGTAGCAGGCGTGGGATTGACGGCAGCATGGCCGCGGGGGGACGTCGCGCCGGGCACCGGGCCGGGCACCGCGCCGGCCGCCACACTGAGGCAATCGCGAGCAGACCGACCCCACGTGTGTTCTAATGGCATCGGGGCAAGCGCGTCGCACGCCGAGAAGTGCCTACCGCCGCCTCAGCAGCCCTACCAGGAAGGACGCCCATGTTTCTCGCGATTGACGTTGGCAACACCCAGACCACGCTCGGCCTCTTTGACGAAAACGGCACCGTGGTGCACGGCTGGCGCATGGCGACGAGCCACACGGACACCTCGGACATGATCGACGCCCGCCTGCACGGCTACTTCAACAAGGACGGCCTGGACCAGGCGCGCGTCACGGCCGCGGGCATCGCATGCGTGGTGCCCGTCCTCACGCGGGCATGGTACAAGTGCCTGCTCGACCGTACGGGCACAGATCCGCTGGTAGTGACCCCACAGACGGACTCCGGCATGCGCATCGACATGCCCGATCCCACCCAGGTGGGCGCGGACCGCATCGCCAACGCCGTGGCGGCGCGCCTCACCTACGGCGCGCCGGTCATCGTGGTGGACTTTGGAACGGCAACCAACATCGACGTCGTCGACGCCGCGGGCGCCTATCGCGGTGGCGCCATCTCGCCGGGCCTCATGCTCTCGGCAGCGGCGCTCTTCTCGCGCGCGGCCAAGCTCTCCAGCGTGCCCATCGAAGCACCCACCCACGCGCTGGGCGAGACAACCGAGGCCGCCGTGCAATCGGGCATAGTCGTTGGCGCGGCCGCGCAAGCAGAAGGCCTGGTAGCCCGCATCAAGCGCGAGCTGGACATACCAGACGTTCCCGTGGTGGGAACCGGAGGGCTTGCGCGTACCGTGAGCGCCGCGACCAATCTCTTCTCGGCCGTCGACCCCGACCTCACGCTGCGAGGCATCCGCGAAATCTGGCTGCACCAGCAGCGCTAGTGCCGTAGGCAACCCGCGCCAGGTCGAGATGCGCGTCTCTACTGCGCCGCGCGCATTGACGCCTGCTCGGGAGAGACCTCGACCTCGCCGCCAAGCTCGTTTCTCACCGTGGCGCGCCCCCACACGTCGACGCCCGCAAGGGTGCCCCGCATGGCCACGCGGCCGTTGGGATACACCAGCTCGACGGGCTTGCCCATGAGCGTCACGCGATCAAAGTAGTCCGAGAGCACCGGCGCAAGCGGGCCCGCAACGGCGCGTCCAGCGCCCACGGCAGCGGCCCAGGCGTCCACACGGGCGAGAATGGCGCTGCACACGGTGTCTGCGACCTGCTCGTCCGCCGGCAGCGCATCCGCGTGCGCGCCGCCCGCGACGTCGAACGAGAGCGAACACACCACGAACATGCCCTCGGCGTATCCAGCGCTGGTCCGCACGCTCGCAACCAGGCCAGCGCCGTCCTCGCGTACCACGTCCGCCGGCCAGCCAACGCCCACGCCGGCAACGCCAAGCTGCTCAAGCCCCTCGCAGGCGCCAAGCGCCGCAACGTAGGGCACGCCCGAGAGGCTCCCCATGCCCACCTGCGGCCGCAGCACGCAGGCAAGCTCAAGCTCCCCCTCCTCGCGATGCGAGAAGAGCTCGCCGTGCGGCGCGCCCTCGCGCGCACGCTCCAAGGCCTGCTCGGCAGCTACTCCCATACGATCTCCCCAAGGTCATCAGTCACGTGGCCAACGCGATCGTCCAGGTCAACCACGTTCACGCCGGAATGGCGCAGGAAGCGCACAGGGTCGTGCATGAGGTCCTCCATGGGCACCAGCACAAAGTCGCGCTCACCAAGGCCTGGGTGCGGCAGCGTGAGGCGCTTGCCCGCATGGGTCTCGCCCTCGACCCACACCAGGTCGCAGTCGATGGTTCGCGGGCCGTGGCCAGCCTCCTCCGGGTTGCGCTCGCGGCCCAGGGCGTCCTCCACGGCAAGCAGCTGCCCCATGAGCACCAGGGGGTGCAGCTCGGTGCGAATCTCGGCTACGGCGTCCGCAACCGGCGTCTTTATGCCGTAGGCAGGCTCCGTCTCGTACGCATGGCTCACCGAGACCACGCAGGTAAGCGGGATGTCGTCGATCATCTGGACCGCACGGGTGATGTTGGCGAGACGGTCGCCCACGTTGGACCCAAGCGCCACAAAGCCCTGGCGGGAATCCTTGTGCGAGACGGCCCAGAACGCGTTCACGGCCTGCGCCGTGCCGGCAACGTCGTGAACGCGCAGGATGCGTGCGCCGTTCTGAATGGAGGAGATGCAGATGCCGTACGTGGCGGGGTCCATCTGGCCCGGCTGCGCGGCACCAGCAATGGCACCCACGAAGCGCCTGCGCGAGACCGCCGCAAGCAGCGGGTAGCCCATCGACGCCATGGAGCGCGTGGCGCGCTGGATGACCACGTCCTCATCGGCAAACTTGTCGAAGCCCGCGCCCGGGTCTAGGCAGATGCGGTCGTGCGCAACGCCCGCGCGCATGAGGGTACGCGCCTGGTCGCCGAGAAAACCCATCACCTGGCGCATGATGGGCGCCTCGTCCGGCAGCGTGAAGCGGTGCTGCGAGGTCATGGGGCGCGGCGCTGCAGAGCGCGTGGGGCGCGAGTCGTCGAGAAGAACCTCGCGGCGAGGCGTATGCGAGCCAAGTCCCGCATGCTCCCAATGCATGACAACGCAGCCGCAGTCGGTCTCGGCAGCAACCTGCACCATGTCCGGGTTGGTGAAGCCGGTGGCGTCGTTCACGATCGAGGCCCCAAGGCGCACGCACATCTTGGCGACGTCCGGATGGGTTGTGTTCACCGAGACAATCGCACCCTCGGCAACCAGCGCGCGAATCACGGGCACCACGCGCTCGGCCTCCTCGTTGGAGGCAAGCGGCTCCTGGCCGGGGACCACGGGCGCAGCCCCCACGTCGATAATGTCCGCGCCCTCGTCGAGCATCTCGAGGCCATGCTCGGCGGCGGCCTTGGTGTCGACGCCACCCTTGCCGTCCGGGAAGGCCTCTGGGCTCACGTCGAGAATGCCCATGATGCGCGGGCGCGCGAGCGAGAGCTCGTGCGAGCCGACGAGCCAGGTTGCATAGTTCTCTCGGAGCACAGACATCGACCTCCCGTTGACGGCGCCGCGCGAGAGCGCGACGGGGGCAGCACGCGCCGCCCCGCATTCAGGCTATTGTAGCGTGTGGCTTTGACCCCTTGCGGACGGCCGGGCCGAGAGGGGAATAACCCCACCAGCGGCGGCGCTGCCGGGCGCGGTCGGGCGTCAAGGCCCGCCGGGCCCCGGAGCGCGCCGAGCACCCTAGAAGTCGAACGCCTTTGCAATGTCGCAGGCGCACACCAGGTTGGCGGCGCCGTCCTGCGGCGTGGGCTGCTTGTTCACAATCACGAGGTCATCGCCCTGGAAGTACTGCACAAGGCCAGCCGCGGGATACACCACAAGAGAGGTGCCGCCCACAATGAGCATGTCGCAGGACTGGATTGTCTCGGCCGCGCCGATCAGGGTCTTCTCGTCCAGCGACTCACCATAGAGCACAACGTCGGGCTTGATGCGGCCGCCGCACTCCTCGCAATGCGGCACACCCGTGGTGCCCATGATCCACTCGGCCGAGTACACGTGCCCGCAGCGCTGACACACGTTGCGGTGCACCGAGCCGTGAAGCTCAAAGACGCGCTTGGAGCCCGCCGCCTGGTGCAGGCCGTCGATGTTCTGCGTGACCACGGCGGTAAGCTTGCCCTCGCGCTCGAGCTCGGCGAGCTTGTAGTGCGCCTGGTTGGGCTTGGCTCCCAGGGCAATCATCCGCGTGCGGTAGAAGTCGAAGAACTCCTCGGCGTGCGTGAGATAGAACTCGTGGCTCAGCATCTCCTCGGGCGGGTACTTGAACTTCTGGTGGTACAGGCCGTCCTCGCTCCGGAAGTCGGGGATGCCGCTCGCCGTTGAGACCCCCGCCCCGCCAAAGAACACCACGCGCTTGGCACGCCTGACCCTCTCGGCCAGCTCTTGGGCTGCCTCGCGCGCATCAGAGATCACCTTTGCACCCGACATGGCGTACTCCCTCGACGATTGGGTAGAAGAACGATTCCGATGCTAGCACCGAGAGGAGTGGTTTCCATGACCGACCAGCCGCAACGCGAGGGTGATACTGCCGAGCACGTGGCCGAGAAGCCCCAGACCACCCAGCCCGAGGGCGGGATCGCGGATGTGCGCGAGACGACGCCGGAGCCAGCTGCCCCTCTCGCACCCCTCGAGAACAACGTGCACAACTGCGCCCTGGTGATCGAGGGTGGTGCCATGCGTGCGAGCTACGTCTCGGGCCTGGTGAACGTTCTGCTTGAGCAGGGCATCTACTTTGACTACGTCTGTGGCATCTCGGCAGGCTCGACCGTCGCCACCAACTACGTCTCGCGCGACATGGTGCGCACCAAGCGCTCGTTCGTCGACTTTGCGGCAAACCCCCAGATGGGCGGGGTGAAGTCTTTCCTCAACCGTCGCGGTTTCTTCAACGCAGACTACGACTACCTGGGCTGCATCGAGGATGGCTCGATGCCGTTTGACTGGCAGACGTTCCAGACCAACCCAGCGCGCGTGCGCATCCAGGCGTTCCAGCGCGACACCGGGCGCACCGTTGTGTGGGGACGCGACCACATGCAGACGCTCGAGGACCTCATGGCGTGCGTGCGGGCTAGCTCCACCATGCCGGGCATCATGAGGCCCATCGAGGTCGACGGCCAGGTCATGCTCGACGGGTCGCTGGGCGCAGGTGCCGGCCTTCCCAACCACATCGCCGAGGACGACGGCTTCGAGAAGCTCTTTGTCATCACGTCTCGCCCCGCGGGGTACCGCAAGGGCGAGCTCTCGGCCGTCAGGCGCCGCGGCGTCATCCACATGATGAAGGACCACCCCTACGCGAGAAACGCCATGCTCACGCGGCCCGAGCGCTACAACGAGGAGCTTTCCCACCTTGAGGAGCTGGAGAAGTCCGGCCGTGCGCTGGTGGTGAGGCCGCGCGAGATGCCTGTCTCGCGCACCACGCGCGACGTCAAGGAGCTTGAGCACGCCTACCTGCTTGGGCACGAGCAGGGCATTGCCGAACTGCCGCGCTGGCGCGAGTTCCTGTTTGGCGAGTAGGGCGCGGGGCCGTGCTTTCCGGCCTGGGCGAGGGTCTTCTCGCCCGTGGCTACGGGCTTCTCGCCCGACTGCCTTTGGCCTCCCCTATAATCCAGACGATAAAACGTCTTACGGGAGGTCCTGATGGAGCTTGAGAGCAACGTTTTCGATTGCGCGCTGTGCTTCGAGGGAGGCGGCTACCGCGCCAGCTACACGGCGGGATTTGCCAACGTCCTGCTCGAGAATCGTGTGTACTTTGATTTTGTCTGTGGAATCTCGGCGGGTGCCAGCCACACGGTCGACTACCTGAGCCGCGATCAGGCGCGCGTACGCGACGCCTTTATCGCCCTGGCGGACCAGCGCCCCAAGGCGGGCGGCGTGCGCTCGATGCTCATGGGGCACGGCTACTTCAACGCAGACTACGACTACGTGGGTGCGGCGCTCGAGGGCTACATGCCCTTTGACTTTGAGACCTTCGCGGCCAACCCCGCGCGGCTGGCCATCCAGAGCTTCGAGGCGGACACGGGCAAGTCCGTGGTGTGGGACAGATCTGTCATGGGCGCGGCCATCCCCATGATGGAGCACGTGCGCGCCAGCTCGACCCTCCCCGGCGTCATGAAGCCCATCGAGGTCGACGGCCACGTGATGTACGACGGCGGCCTGGGCGAGGGCGCGGGGCTCCCCACGCACATGGCAGAGGACGCGGGCTTCGAGCGCCTGGTCATGGTGTGCACGCGTCCGGCGGGCTATCGCAAGGTGGCACCCACCAACCGCGAGCTGAGGCTCTACCACGTTATCTCGCACGGCAACGAGGCCGTTGAGGCAGCGCTTGCCACGCGCTGGCAGCGCTACAACGACGCTATGGACCACTTGGAGCGCCTTGAGCGCGAGGGGCGCGCGTGGGTCTTCAGGCCAGACGTGATGCCCGTGCGCTCCACCACCATCGACAAGCCCAAGCTCGAGGAATCCTACGCCATGGGACACGAGCAGGCCGAGAGGGACTTCCCGCGCATGATGGAGTGGCTCCGCGGATAGCAGGGCGGGGTCGACGCTAGGCGTCCTCCGCGCCGACAAGGGCAAGCAGATCTGCCGGGCACAGCGCCGGCACGGGGGCGTGGCGGATCAGAGCCTGATCCGAAGTCACGAGCCAGTCTGCCTTCGAACGAGTTACCGCTGCCATGACCAGGCAATCCTCGACATCGTGGTGTACACGCAGGTAGCGTTCGGCAAGCCACAGGTCGGATTCATCTGCCCCAACAGCCGTGGCAATGGTTCGCAGGTTTGCCAAGCAGTCCAGCGAGAAAGCCCTAGCAACGGCCGCGGCCTCTTGGTCCACCTGACGTCCCATACGCCTGAACTGCTCTTTTGCGCTTGCCTGCAGAACGTACGCAAGGTCCTGGAGCGAGCCCATCGCATAGAGCAGATGGACCTCCGCCTGCAGGGCATACGTGAGCAGGCGCGTGGCATCTTCATGCCCCGTCCTAAACGGCAGGTAATTGTCGAGCCAGACGTTGGTGTCCAGCAATAGTGCGTGTGGTAATGCGCTCACTGAGCATCGCCGCCAAAGCGCTCGAGCAGCTCCTTCTCGAGCAGCTCTTCATCCGAACTGCGCGGGATGACGTTCACCATAGAAGTACTAGCATCCAGGCCCAAACGAGTGCAGGCGGCCGAAAAGAGTCCCCATCCCTGATTGAGGGGGTTCTCGCCGCTACTTGCTCCTGCATGTTCCGGTGATGCGGCGCTGGAGGCGAAGAGTTTCTCGAGGGCACTGATACCCGCAGGCCCAGACGCCGCAAGCCTCCACACGGTGCGCACTGCCTGGGTTGGGCTCACGCCCATAGCTGCCAGACCAGCATCGCCGGCATCTCTCAGTGGCTTGTCCATGCGGACGTTGACCTGCACGGATACCGCGGTGTTTGACATACGCCACCTCCAATATCTAGATTGATAGACAGTATAGCACGTTGCGCTGCACCAGCCGTACTGCCCATATGTGCTACGCTCTGAGAAGCATTTACGCTACCAGACAAACCCGCGCGGCCATGCGCCGCACGTATCGAAAAAGAGGACGCATCATGGCAGACACCACCCGCAGCCTGCGCTTTGTTTCATGGAACGTCAACGGCCTGCGCGCCGTACTTAAGAAGGAACCCAGCTTCACCCAGATTTTCGACACGCTGGGCGCGGACATCTTTGCCGTGCAGGAGACCAAGCTCCAGGAGGGGCAGGTCGAGCTCGACCTCCCCGGCTACCACCAGTACTGGAGCTATGCCGAGCGCAAGGGCTACTCGGGCACAGCCGTCTTCACGCGAGAGGAGCCGCTGCATGTGGTGCGCAAGATCGGCTCGCCCGTGGCGGACGACGAGGGTCGCGTGTGCGCGCTCGAGTTCCCCAATCTGTGGTTTGTCGACGTGTACACCCCCAACTCCAAGAACGGGCTTGCGCGCCTGGACGAGCGCATGGAGTGGGACGCGCGCTACCGCGACTTCCTGGCCGAGCTTGCCCGCGACAAGCCGGTTGTGACCTGCGGCGACTTTAACGTGGCGCACGAGGAGATCGATCTTGCCCGCCCGGACGACAACCACGAGAACGCGGGCTTCTCGGATGCCGAGCGCGAGAGCTTCACCAAGCTGCTGGATAGCGGGCTCGTCGACACGTTCCGCGAGCGCCACCCCGACCTCGCCGGCGCATACAGCTGGTGGAGCTATCGCATGCGCGCCCGCGAGCGGGGCATTGGCTGGCGCATCGACTATTTCCTGGTTTCTCCGCAGCTCATGCCCAAGGTGACCGGCACGGCCATCCTCGACAACGTGTACGGATCGGACCACTGCCCCATCGAGCTGGAGCTGGAGCTGTAAGGCCGGCACTGGCTCTGGGTACGTCGTCGCCCCAACTTGCGAGCGCTGCCGGGCTAATTTCAGACGTTTTTCCTGTGAATTACACGGTTATGTGTCTGATTTTAGTCCGTCGACGCACGCAGAGACGAACAGGGCGCCGGCGAGCCGGATAGCCCCGCCGCCAGGCCAAGTCCCTACGCCAGGCCCAGCATCATCCCAATGGCGTGCACGATAAACGCGACCACCCATGCCACACCGCACTGGAGCAGCACCACGTACAGCGCGTAGCGGCCGTTGAGCTCGTTGCGCACTGCGGTGATGGCCGCCACGCACGGCGTGTAGAGCAGCACAAACACCAGGAACACGAAGGCCGTGAACGGCGTGAAGAGCGTGGCCAGGGCGGCCGGCGTATCGCCCACAAGCACGGTGAGCGTGGCCACAACGGACTCCTTGGCGGCAAAGCCAGTCACCAGTGCCGTGGAGGCGCGCCAGTCACCAAACCCAAGCGGTGCAAAGATGGGCGAGATGGCCGAGCCCATGATGGCCAGCAGGCTCTGTGACTGATCGGCCACCATGTTGAGGCGCACGTCGAAGGTCTGCAGGAACCAGATGGCAACGCTTGCCAGGAAGATGATCGTGAACGCCCTGGTGAGAAAGTCCTTGGCCTTGTCCCAGGCCAGGCGCAGCGTAGTGCCGGCACTGGGCATGCGGTAGTTCGGAAGCTCCATCACAAACGGCACCGGCTCGCCCTTGAACGACGTGTGCTTGAGGACCAGTGCCACCAGCACGCCCACCAGCATGCCAATCACGTACAGCAAGACCATCACGAGCGGCGCGCCCTTTGAGAAGAACGCGGCGCACAGCAGGGTGTAGACCGGCAGCTTGGCAGAGCAGCTCATGAACGGCGTGAGCATGATGGTCATCTTGCGGTCGTGCTCCGAGGGCAGCGTGCGCGTGGCCATGATGGCCGGCACCGAGCAGCCAAATCCCACCAGCATGGGCACAAAGCTGCGGCCGGAGAGGCCAATCTTTCTCAGCAGCTTGTCCATCACAAAGGCCACGCGCGCCATGTAGCCGGAGTCCTCGAGGATCGACAGCAGGATGAACAGCGTCACGATGATGGGCAGAAACGAGATGACCGTACCCACGCCGGTTATCACGCCGTCGATGACCAGCGAGTGGATCACGGGGTTCACGTCGGCGGCGGTGAGCGCGGAGTCGATGGCGTCGGATGCGGCGCTCACCCCCGTGGCCATGAGGTCCGAGAGGTTGCCTCCAATGAGGTCAAACGTGAGCCAAAACACCACGATCATGATGCCAATGAAGCACGGGATGGCGGTGAAGCGCCCCGTAAGCACACGATCGATGCGCGCGGAGCGCTCGTGCTCGCGGCTCTCCTGCGGCTTCTTGACGCAGCGGGCGCAGATGGCCTCGATGAACGAGAAACGCATGTCGGCGAGAGCCGCAAGGCGATCGGAGCCGGACTCCTCCTCCATCTGGGAGATGATGTGCTCCACGGCGTCCAACTCGTTCTTCTCGAGGCCAAGTGCTTTGATGACCAGCTCGTCGCCCTCGATGAGCTTGGTCGCGGCGTAACGGTCGGGCAGGCCCGCGCGCTCGGCGTGATCGGAGACAAGCTCGCCAATGCCGTGGATGCAGCGGTGGACCGCGCCGCCGTCGGGGCCGTCCGGGCGGCAGAAGTCGATGCGCCCCGGGCGCTCGCGGTAGCGGGCCACGTGGATGGCGTGCTCCACCAGCTCGTCTACGCCCTCGTCCTTGGCGGCCGAGATGGGCACCACCGGCACGCCCAGGAAGGACTCCAGGGCGTTCACGTCCACGGAGCCGCCGTTCTCAGTGACCTCATCCATCATGTTGAGGGCGATGACCATGGGAACGTCCAGCTCCATGAGCTGCGTGGTGAGGTAGAGGTTGCGCTCGATGTTGGTGGCGTCAACAATGTTGATGATCGCATCGGGCTTGGAGTCGATGATGAACTGACGGCTCACGACCTCCTCGCCCGTGTAGGGCGAAAGCGAGTAGATGCCCGGCAGGTCTGTGACCGTGGCCTCCGGATGGCTGCGCATCTGGCCATCCTTGCGGTCCACGGTGACGCCGGGAAAGTTGCCCACGTGCTGATTGGAGCCCGTGAGCTGGTTGAAGAGCGTGGTCTTGCCGCAGTTCTGGTTGCCTGCCAGCGCAAACGAGAGGGGCTTGCCTGCGGGCACCACCCCTCCTGCCGCGCGGGGACGCAGCTTGTTCTCGCCAATGGCCGGGTGCTTCGTCACGCCAGACGCCACCTGCAGGCGGACCTTCTCGTGCGCGTCATGGACGTTCTCAAGTGAGATCTGCGCTGCGTCCGCCGCGCGAATGGTGAGCTCGTAGCCGCGCAGGCGAATCTCAAGCGGGTCACCCATGGGCGCGTACTTGACCATGGTGACCTCGGTGCCCGGCGTGAGGCCCATATCAAAGATGTGCTGGCGCAGGGACTTTTCTTCGCAGTCCACCGAGCTGACGATGGCGTCCTTGCCGATCCCGAGCGCGTCGAGTGTCATATCTCTCCTTGCGATAGCCGCCAGGCGTGGGCGCCATGCGGCCGATTGGGGCATTCAGTCTGTTTAGGCTAACTTTACCCCGTTTAGAGAGCGCATGCACTGTCGAGAAGGTCTTTCCTACTCCGCCATGGGGCCAATCACGGATTCGACAACGCCGGCGAAGGTGTCGGCGTCGCGGCAGGCCACGAGTTCCTGCGGGAAGTGCACCTCGTCGAGCAGGGCGTCTGCGGCCTCGTGGTGGCCAACGAGCGACGAGACGTGCGCATCCGAGCCAAACGAGATGCTCACACCCAGCTCCGCGCAGCGCTCGACAATCTGGCGGCAGCGCTTGTAGGAGCCCGCGCGCTTCTGCGCAATAAGGCTCGACTCGTTGACCTAGATGAGCTTGCCGTGCTCCTTCACGGCGCCAAGCACCGTGTCTATATCAAAATCTAGGCCGGTGCGGCCAATGTGGCCCAGGATAAGCACCTTGGGGTCTTCAAGAACGCGCAGGTACATGCGCGTGACCTGCTTGCGCGAGGCGCCCTCAGTGAAGTCCTTGTTGTGGACGCTCGCAATCACATAATCGCACTGCTCAAAGGCCATCTTCTTGAGGTTATGCGGACGGCGAAACTTGATGCCGCTTGCCCCTCCTCGAAGAAGACATCGTGCCCAAAGATGTTGCCGTCGAGGTCGACTATGTCCGCCTCGCACCCGCGAAGCAGGCGCACCCCATGCCACCTGCGCGGCCACGCCCACAGGTTGAGAAAGTACTGCCAGTCCTGAACGGTCTGCTGGGCAAACAGCATGCTTGAGTAATGGTCCGTGACGCCGAGAAGCTCCATCCCCTGGGCGGCCGCGGCGCGCACGTCCTCCTCGAGCGTCGAGTACGCGTGGCGCGAGAAGAGCGTGTGACAGTGCGTGTCGCAGAGGATCTGCCTGCCGGAGACGGGCCGGGGCGCCGCGGGAGCAGCGGCCTGCACGGCTGCCGGCACCGGCGCGGCCGCGAGCGGGCGGCCAAGCCCAAACGCGGTCCGGGGCGAGGCCTGGTAGGCATCGCAGGCGGCAGCGTCCTTCTCGACCGCCCGAAGCTTCTCGCCAGGGCGCTCGCACACGTTGCGCGTGCGCACGATGCCCGTGCGCTCCCCAAAGAAGATGCAGTCTCCGCAGGTGTTTCCAGACGTGCGAGACGCCATGCCTTTCCCCTCCCGGCAGATTTGACCGAGCGGGCGCACACCCAACGTGGGAGCGCGCCCGCCGCGGCGTTTACTTGTAGCTCTCGGCCAGCTTCTTCCACGCAGGCATCGAGTTCACGATGGTCTCGTAGCTCACGCAGTAGCCAATGCGCACCCAGCCCGTGCAGCCAAAGCTGTCGGACGGAACGGGCAGCAGCTCGAGGGCCTTCGCGCGCTCGAAGAAGGCGTTGGCGTCGGGCTCCAGGGCCTTGACCCACAGGTAGAAGGCACCCTGCGGCTCGATGTAGTGGTAACCAAGCTCGGAGAGGCCGCGAGTGAGCGCCTCGCGGTTGCGCGCGTAGGCCTCGACGTCCGAGGGCACGTCGCAGCAGTCTGCAACCACGCGCTGGAAGAGCGCGGGCGCGCAGACAAAGCCCAGCGAGCGGCCGGCGCCGGCGATGGCGGGAACGAGGCGGTCGTGGTCGGGGTTGGTTGGCGGCACCAGCACCCAGCCAATGCGCTCGCCGGGAAGCGAGAGGCTCTTGGAGTACGAGTAGCACACCAGCGTGCGGTCGTAAATCGCCGGGACCCAGGGCACCTCCGCACCGTAGGAGATCTCGCGGTAGGGCTCGTCGGCCACGAGGTAGATGGCCGTGCCAAGGGCGTCCTCGCGCTCGTGCAGGACATCTGCCAGCGCGGCGAGGTTCTGCGCCGAGTAGACCGAGCCCACGGGGTTGTTGGGCGAGTTGATCACGACGGCCTTTGTGCGCGGTGTGATGGCGGCACGCACGGCCTCGGTGTCAATCTGGAAGGTCTCCGGATCCGCCATGACCTCGACGCATGTGGCGCCGGCGGTCTCGATCCAAACGCGGTACTCGGGGAAGTACGGGGCAATCACAATGACCTCGTCGCCGGGGTTGACCACCGCGTGGAAGCTGATGGAGAGCGACGCCGCCGCACCGCAGGTGAGGTAGAGGTCGTCGGCGGCAGCGGTGTTCTCGCCATAGCGGCGGCAGAGCGACGCGGCGAGCTTCTCGCGAACAAAGGGCAGGCCAGAGGCCGGGGTGTAGCTGTGGAGCTGCGTGGGCGGCAGCTGGAGCGAGCGCTCGATGGACTCGCGCACGGCATCCGGGGCGGGAATCGACGGGTTGCCCAGGCTGAAGTCGAAGACGTTCTCGGCGCCAATCTGCGCCTTGCGCGCGGCGCCGTAGGCGGCAATCTCGCGGATGGAGGACTTGGACGCCCCGTAGGCGTAGTTCTTCTCGTTAATCGTCATTGGTGTTCCTCTCTGTGGGGTCTTGCTCGGGGGCGTCGGGCTCGGGGACATCCTCCGGCGCGGCGACAACCTCAGCGCTGTCTGTTGAACCATCCGCGGGTTTCTCGGCCTTCTCGGGATGCTTTGCCAGGTACTCGTCCCACGTGCCGTCGAGCAGCGCGTTCACGGCCTCGCCCTCGACGGTCTCGCGCTGGAGCAGAACCTCGGCCATGGTCTCCATCCGCGGCCGCCTGGCCTCCAGGACCTCGCGGGCGCGGGCGTGGGCCTCGCGCATGATGCGCTCGACCTCGTCGTCGATGCGCTTTGCGGTCTCGGCCGCGTAGTCGTTGTGCTGGGCGTAGTCGCGGCCAAGGAAGACCTCGTGCTGTGCCTCGCCAAAGACCTGCGTGCCCAGCTCCTCGCTCATACCGTAGCGCGTGACCATCTCGCGGGCCAGCTTGGTGGCGCGCTCGAGGTCGTTGCTCGCGCCGGTGGTGATGTCGTCGCAGAAGAGCTCCTCGGCCGTGCGGCCGGCGAGCAGCACGGCAATCTGGTCGAGCATGCCGTCGCGCGTCTCGAGGAAGTGGTCCTCCTCGGGCATCTGCATGGTGTAGCCCAGTGCCTGGCCACGGCTCACAATCGAGATCTTGTGCACCGGGTCGGAGTTCTCGAGCACGTGGCCGACAAGCGCGTGGCCGCTCTCGTGGAACGCTATGACGCGGCGCTCCTTCTCGGTGATCACGCGGCTCTTGCGCTCGGGGCCGGCAATCACGCGCTCCATGGCCTCCTCGACCTCGTCCTGGCCGATCTTCTCCTTGTGCCTGCGCGCGGCGAGAAGTGCGGACTCGTTCATGAGGTTGGCGAGGTCCGCGCCGGTGAAGCCCGGCGTGATCTTGGCGATTGCGGCAAAGTCCACCGTGCTGTCAAAGGGCTTGTTGCGCGCGTGAACGCGCAGGATCTTCTCGCGCCCCTTGACGTCCGGGCGGTCCACGGTCACGCGGCGGTCAAAGCGGCCGGGACGCAGCAGCGCCGGGTCGAGGATGTCCGGGCGGTTGGTGGCGGCAATGAGGATGACGGCCGAGTTGTCCTCGAAGCCATCCATCTCTACCAGCAGCTGATTCAAAGTCTGCTCGCGCTCGTCGTGACCGCCGCCCAGTCCGGCCCCGCGCTGGCGGCCAACGGCGTCGATCTCGTCGATGAAGATGATGCAGGGCGCGGCAGCCTTGGCCTGCTTGAAGAGGTCGCGCACGCGGCTTGCGCCCACGCCCACGAACATCTCCACGAAGTCAGAGCCGGATATCGAGAAGAACGGCACGCCCGCCTCGCCTGCCACGGCCTTGGCGAGCAGCGTCTTGCCCGTGCCCGGAGGGCCCACGAGAAGCACGCCGTGCGGGATCTTTGCGCCCATCTTCTGGTAGCGCTCGGGCTCGCGCAGGAAGTCGCGGACCTCTTTGAGCTCCTCCACGGCCTCGTCGATGCCCGCCACATCGGAGAACTTGACCTTGGGGCGCTCCTCCTCGGTGGTCTGCGCCTTGGTCTTGGCGAAGTCCATCGTGCGGCCATTCTGCTCGCTCATGCGGCGCATGTAGTAGACGAAGACGCCCACGAGAAGCAGCGTGGGCACAACCGAAAGCAGGATGGTCTCCCAGGCGCTGCCGTCCGAGGTGTCGATGGTGAACGACGTCTCGGAGTGCTTGGCCATGAGCTCTTCCAGCGAGTCCGCGCCCACGTAATAGCTCTTGAACTTCTTGAGCTTGGACTTGTCGCCCAAGTCATCCTCGCTCGTCCAGTAGTCACCCGAGATGCTGCCGTCCGAGGTCTTGAACGTCACCGAGCTCACGCGGTCATCCTTGACCGCGGTCACGAACTCGTTGGTTGCCAGCGTGTCCACGGTATCCGAGGCAGAAAGTGGGCTCTGGCCGGTGGAGAAGGCCAAATACGCCACGATCGCCACAATGATGAACAACGTTACCAGGAAGCTGCGCTGGTTCTGCGGACCGCGGTTGTCACCTCCCGGTGTGGGGAGCTTGTCGAGCGGGTTGTTGTCTGACACGAAAACGTCTCCTTGCGATTGCTTTCCGAGGCCGGGGCGCCACTAGGAGTAAACCTCGGGCTTGAGGATGCCCACGTAGGGCAGATTGCGGTAGCGCTCGGCGTAGTCGAGGCCGTAGCCCACCACAAAGGCGTCGGGCACGTGCGCGCCCACGTAGCGCGGGGTGACGGCCGGCGTGTGGTTGGGGATGTCCTTGATCGAGAAGGCCGCAATTTCGACGGAAGCGGGTTTTCTCGACTGCAGGAGCTTTACCAGGTAGGACAGGGTGAGGCCAGAGTCGAGAATGTCCTCGGCCACAATGACGTGGCGCCCCTCGACCTTGGTGTCGAGGTCCTTCACGATGCGCACCACGCCCGAGCTCTTTACCCCGTCGCCGTAGCTGCTCACGGCCATGAAGTCCACCGAGCACGGCACGGTGATGGCGCGCATGAGGTCTGCGGTGAAGACGAAGGCGCCGCGCAATACGGCCACGATGAGCGGGTTCTTGTCGGCGTAGTCCTCGGAGATCTGGCGCCCCATGCGGGACACGATCCGGTGGATGTCCTCCTCGCTCAGGACGACGCTCTCCACGTCCGGATGCATCTCTGCCATTGCGATCCTCCACTCCCGACGGGCGCTCGCCGCACTTCTCGGCCCGCGCGCCGTCTATGCTGTTCGGAGACTCAATTCTAGCAAGTGTGAGGTGCGCGACGTGCATCGCGCACGCTCGTCGGCCCTGATTCCCGCAACCCACACCACGGAGCCGGTGGGCGAGGTGCGCACCACGGGCACCAGCAGGCGCTCGGCCGCCGGGATGCGGGCCTCGTTGAGCAGGTCTGACACCTTCTTCGACTGGCCGTGCATGCCCAGGGGGCACAGGACGTCGCCCGGGTGCGGGGAGTCGACCCAGAGCCTGCCGCCCATACTGGCGTCGATCCCGCAGGCGGAGGCGTCGAGAAGGACCGAGGTACCGGCCCACTCGCGGCCATGCGAGAGGGCAAGCGCGGGGATGTCCGCGCCGTCCGGCGCCGGGAGGAGACGCGCCGAGAGGTGCGCGGGAGCGCGTCCCGGGCGGGGATCGCCGAGCGGGAGCTCGCCGGGGACCTCGAGCCAGCCGGCAAAGTCGTGGGCCTTGGGCGCACTGGCGCGCAGGAAGAGCAGACCGTACTCCACGCGGGCGTCCACGCCCATGGGGACGGACGCGGACCCCGCGCCCGCCGCAACAAGCGAGAGCACCTGGGCAATGTGGCGCGCCTCGAGCCGGGCGTCGGGGCAAACCGCGAGAATCGCCGCGCGAACCACGCGCCGGGCGATTGCCACCTCGCAAGCCGAGAGGCGCGCGGCGTCCAGGGCAAGAGCGCCCTCCCCCGTGCGGCGCGTGAGGTCGCGCAGGGTGCGCGCGGCAACGGCGGTGAGGTAGGCGTCCTCGTCCGAGAGGATGTCGCAGGTGGTCGAAAGGCTTGCCACTACGCGGGGGTTTCTCCGCTCGAGCACCGGCATGACCTCGTGGCGCACGTAGGCGCGCAGGTAGCGGGTGTCAGCGTTTGTATCGTCCTCGCGCCACACGATGCCGCGCATGCGCAGGAACTCGCAGAGCTCGTCGTGCGTGCGGTCGAGCAGCGGGCGCACCACGCGGTTGCGGCGGCGTGGGATGGACGAGAGGCCCGATGCGCCAGTGCCGCGGATGGCGTTCATCACAAAGGTCTCGGCGCGGTCGTTGGCCGTGTGAGCAGTGAGGATGCGCGCGGCCGAGCGGGGCGTGCCAAGCTGGGCCGAGAGCTCGTTGGCCAGGCGGGTGGCCTCGCTGTAGCGCACCTCTCGGCCGGCGTTCTCCACGTTGCCGTCAGGCGAGGCCGCGGCCAGCGCCGCCACGTCCACGCGGCGGATGGTGCAGGGGATGCCGTAGCGGGCGGCAAGGTCGCGGACGAACTCCTCGTCCTCGTCGGCGTCGATGCCGCGCAGGCGATGGTTTACGTGGAGCACGTGAAGGCGCTCGCGGGCGATGCGGGCGCGGCCGCGGCCGTCCTCGATGTCGAGTGCGGAGGTTGCCGCCAGCACCAGGAGGGCCGTGGAGTCCGCGCCACCGGAGACCATGAGCACCACGGGCGCGCGCAGGGCGTCGTCGGTGCTGCGGGACGGGCGCTCGAAGGGACTGGCGGCACCGGCGTCTCCCGAGCCGTATCTGCGTGCAACGCTTGGCATGTGCGGTTTCCTCCCTTCGGGTGCGCGCGGCGCCGGCGCGCAGCGTGGCGTGCGGCGCGCGGTTACGCGCACGATTCTACCCCGCTGGGAGCCGCGCCCAAAATCCCGTGCACCGTTCCGTAACCCGCCGGGCAAGCAGAGCCACACGATTCGCCGCCCGGCTGGCCTCGAACGCCGACGGTCACCGGGTCTCGCAGGCCGCGCCATCCTCGAAAGTGAACACGTTTTCAATCGCAACTCCGACGGAATTACCGCCAACTGGGGTTATGGCCGCCTCGTCTCGACCGGATTGAATTCGTGTTCACTTTTGACCGGGTGGAGCGGGTCGGCAGGGCAACGGAGCAGCGTCGGCAAGGGTTTGCGGACGGACATGCCATTGTGGCGGAATGATGTAATTTCTTGCACGATCTCGCGACGTCATTCTCCCGTCCCAAAGAAGCCCCCCGACGAGAGAATCTGGCCTCCGCGAACCCGTAATCTGACCAGCTTCTTGCACGAGAAAGTCCCAGAGCCCTTCTCGAGAGCGTTTTCTCTCATCCCAACCGTCAATTTTGACCCGCCAGGCCCAAGGTCGCTTGCACCAACCTGACACCAGAAAGCGAACACGTTTTCAATTGCCATAGCGTACGCACGCTGGCCAACTGGGCTTTTTTCGAAAAATCGGAGCCGCCAATTGGAATCGTGTTCACTTTCCAGGGCGCGACCGGGGCGGGAGATGGCGTAACCTCTCGGCACGCGCCTGCGCCCAAGCAGCACCGGCAATCCGCCGTCGGAGGAGGCCAAGATGAGAATCACGTTCAACAAGCTCACGGCCCTGCACATCCTGCGCGCGTGGAGAAACTCGGGGCGCACCCTCTCGGCGGATCGGCACAGCCTCGAAACCTCCGCGGTCGCGCCGGGGAGGTACTGGACGCGGCGTCGGATTAACACGTGCCTGGAGTCTGTTGGCGTCAGTCTTTCCGACGTGCGCGGGCGGGTCCAAGTGATGGTCCCGCGGCCTGGTGCGCGCATCCGTTCACGAACCGCGATAAACACCGTCTACGTGCGCGGCCTGCCGGCAAACCCCACCATTGAACTTGGCAGCATGGTCCGGATTCCCTGCCCCGAGCTGCTCTTCATTGAACTTGGAACCATCATGTCTCCAGTCATGCAGCTTCTTGCGGGGCTTGAACTGTGCGGGCGATTCTCGCGCGATGCACGTGACCCCCGCGACGGCGCGGTCACATACAGCATCAAGCCGGTAACCACTGCAGATAAAATCCGGTCGTACGTCTCAGCTGCTCGTGATCTTGCGGGGCTTGAGCAAAGCCGCAGGGTAGCAGAGTGGCTCATGGACGAGGCATGGTCTCCGCAGGAGGCACTTCTCAACGGGCTGGCTCGGATGCCGCTTCACGAACTTGGGTACGAGCTTGGAGAGATGCAGCTAAACCCCAGGTTTATTGCACGTGGGCCACTCCTCTCGCTGGTTGACAAGAGGAGCCGCGTTCCGGACTCGCTCGTCAAAGACACCAATGTTGGTTTCAACTATGATGGCGGTCCTCACTTTGGGGAAGATGTCCCCGGAGCATCTGCGACCGGACTTCTTGACAGCAATACAGCTGACAGCATGCGCAAAGCTGTCGTTGCCGACAAGCGCCGCGACCGAGACCTGCTGGTGCAGGGCCTCTCGGTTCTCCCCGTGACCAAGGAAGATTTCTACGAGCGCGGCGGGATTGACCGTGTAATGCTGCAGGCGATGTCGCTTCTCGAGCGCGGTGGAATGGGCGACTTCTCGAAGCACCGGCGCGCGCTGAGAAGGCCGCGACTCGCCGAGGAGCGGCAGCGGCTTATTTGGTCGCTGCTACCGGGACGGCGCGGAAGGGAGCTCAGCCAAGAGCTGGCCCGGTTTGAGCCGCCTGAGGTAACGGTCGAGGATTACGACATCACGTTTGAGAATGGCAAGGTCACAATAACGCGCATCTAGGGCTAGGGCGCGAGAAAACCGGCAGACCGCAGCCGTCGCGGCCGCGCGGCCATCTGGGCCGCTGGACCGTAGCCCAGTCTGACAGCCCAAGCCCGGTTGACAGCCGCGCCCCAAGCCTCGGCCCCCTTCCACTGCGGAAAAGTGAACACGTTTTCAATCGCGGCTCTCTTGCGCTTCTCGGCAACAGGGATTTTGCTAAGCCATGCCAGTCGACATTGAATTCGTGTTCACTTTTCGGGCCTTGGACGAGGGGCACTGACGGGCTGGCGCGGTGCTGCTACGCTGTCCGCTGCGCAACGCCACCGCGCAACACCGCGGCGCGCAAAACGCACTACCCAACCACTGAGAGGAACCGCCGCATGACCCCACAGATCCACCTGCACGTCCTGGCATCGGGCTCGAAGGGCAACGCTGCCGTGGTCGAAGGCCCCACGGGCAGCGTGCTCATCGACGACGGTATCGCCCGCCGCACGCTTTTGGCGCGCGCCAGCGAGCTGGGCGTCGACATGGGCGACGTCCGCGCGGTCCTTCTCACCCACGAGCACACCGATCACGTCTCTGGCCTGCCGGTCTTTGCCAACCACTTTGACGGCCCGCTCTTCGCGACGGCCGGTACCATCGCCGCGCGCGAGCGCCTCTCGCAGCTCCCGTTTGAGGTCATCAATCACACGGACGCGCTCGAGCTGTGCGGCATGCACGTGACCGTCTTCCCCACCAGCCACGACGTGGCGGACCCGGTGGACTTTCGCTTCGCGACCACGGACGAGAACGGCGAGCTTACGGACGCCTTGGGCTACTGCACCGACACGGGCGTGCTTACCGACGAGGCTGGCCAGGCGCTCACCGGCTGCCGCGTGCTCGCGCTCGAGTCCAACCACGACGAGCGCATGCTCGCCACGGGCCCCTCTACCCCGGCTACCTCAAGCAGCGCATCCATGGCCGCCATGGGCATCTCTCTAACGCCCAGGCAGCCGACGCGCTGCAGGACCTTGTGACCAACGAGACCGAGGTCATCGTGGGTATGCACCTCTCGCACGAGAATAACCGACCCAGCGTTGCGGTGCGCACGCTGGCCGCCGCCGTGGGCGCCGAGGCCACCAACGAGACGTTCACGGAGGCGCGCACGCCCGACGGCCACCTGACCGTCTGCGTCTCTGCCCAGGACGCGCCGCTCTCGGTGTGGTAAGTGTGGTGTGGTAACGTGCCGCACAGGAGTCGCGACCGCCGGGACCGCGCCGCGCGAGAGCCGCGACCGCGTGATCGCACAACCGCCAACCACCGCACGACCGGGGAGGCGCCATGCGCATACTGCTCGTCGAGGACAACGCGGACATAGTCCGCACGCTCACGGAGCTTCTGCGCTCCGAGGGCTACGACGTCGAGGCAACCCCCAGCCAGGACGGAGCCATCGCCCTGGGAACGCGTGCCGAGAAGCCCTTTGACCTCGTGCTTCTCGACGTCACGCTGGAGCAGGGCAACGGCTTTGCCGTGTGCGGCGCGCTCAAGGAGGCCCGCCCGCACCTGCCCGTGGTCTTTCTCACCGCATCGGACGACGAGTTCAACACCGTCGCGGGGCTCTCGATGGGCGCCGACGACTACATTGCCAAGCCCTTCCGCCCGCGCGAGCTGCTCGCACGCATCCGCACCGTGCTGCGGCGCTCGCAGCCCACGCAGCACCTGCTGCACCTGGGAAGCGTCACCGTGGACCCCGCCCGCGCCCGCGCGACAAAAGACGGACGCGAGCTTGACCTCTCGGCCGTCGAGTACCGCCTGCTGCTGCTCTTTGCGAGCAAGGCGGGCGGCATCGTGACGCGCGACATGATGCGCGAGGCGCTCTGGGAGGACTCCGGCGCCTACGTGGAGGAGAACACCCTCTCGGTCTACATTCGGCGCCTGCGCGACAAGATCGAGGACGATCCCGCAAATCCGCAGCTCATCCGCACCGTTCGCGGCATGGGCTACCGCGCAGCGGAGTAGCGCCATGCCACGCGACCCCCGGTTCATCGCGCTTCTCGGCATTGGCGCAGCCGCGACCGCAGCCTGCTGTGCGGGCGCCTGGCTGCAAGCGGGCCCAGCCGCGGCGGCGTGGGTCCTCGCGTGCGGCGCCGCCCTGCTGGCGCTCTACGCAACCACAACCTCCCTGCGCTACCGCCGCATCGCCCAGCTCTCCGAGCGCCTGGACCGCGCGCTCTCCGGCGAGCGCGACGTAAGCTTCAAGGGCATGGGCGAGGGCGAGCTTGCCATTCTCGCCAGTCAGCTCGACAAGACCGTGACGCAGCTCGTGGTAGCAAACGAGGAGCTCGAGGCCGAGAAGCACGCGCTTGCCGACGCCCTGGCCGATATCTCGCACCAGCTGCGTACCCCGCTCACGTCGCTTGGTATCGAGCTGGAGCTCATGCGCAAGTCGGCGGCCACTCCCGAGGACGCCCAGCGCGTGCGCGACTGTGGCCGAATGCTGGAGCAGCTACAGTGGCTCGTCTCGTCCCTGCTCAAGCTCGCGCGCCTGGACGCCGGCGTGGTGCGACTGGAGCGCCATCGCGTGGACGTATCTTCGCTGGTCATGGCCGCGCAAGAGCCGCTGGCCGTGACCGCAGACCTTGCCGGCGTGACCTTCCGGGCACAGGTGGAGCCGGACTGCTCCTTCATGGGCGACGCTGCCTGGACCCGCGAGGCCCTGACCAACGTGCTCAAGAACTGCGTGGAGCACACGCCCGCCGGCGGCACCGTAAGCATCACGGCCCATGAGGATGCCGTGGCCTGCCGCATCCGCGTGGAGGACACCGGGCCAGGCATTGCCGAGAAGGACTTGCCCCACGTCTTCGAGCGCTTCTACCACGGCGCGAGCAACCCCGCCCGCTGCGACGAGGACGCGTGCAACCCCAGCGGCGTGGGCATTGGCCTCTCGCTCTCTCGCGCGCTGCTTGTGGCCCAGGGCGCCCAGATCACGGCATCCAACGCAAGCTCCACCGGCGGAGCCCGCTTTGACCTGGTCTTTCCCAAGGTGACGGTTTAGTCACGCGCCCGTCACGGCCGCGTGGTGGCCCAGGCTCACCATTGAGGCACAACCACAGGCAATCGAGGGGAGTGCCATGGATATCTTGAGCATCGAGCACCTCACAAAGGTCTACGGGACGGGGCCCGCCGCCGTGCGGGCACTCGACGACGTGAGCCTGACCATCGAGGCGGGCGAGTTCGTGGCCATCGTGGGCTCGTCCGGCTCGGGCAAGTCCACGCTCATGCACCTCATGGGCGGCGTGGACCGGCCCACCTCCGGCACGGTGCGCATGAACGGCGAGGACGTCTACAAGCGAACGGACGAGCAGCTCGCTGTCTTTCGCCGCCGCGAGGTGGGGCTGGTGTACCAGTTCTACAACCTCATCCCCGTGCTGGATGTTGAGGAGAACATCACGCTTCCGGTGCGCATGGACGGCCGCAAGGTGAACGAGCAGCGCCTGCACGCACTCGTCTCGTCCCTTGGCCTCAAGGGCTTTGAGCACCACCTGCCCAACCAGCTCTCGGGCGGCCAGCAGCAGCGTGTGGCCATTGGCCGGGCGCTCATGAACTCGCCGGCCATCGTGCTTGCGGACGAGCCAACCGGCAACCTGGACTCCAAGAACTCGGTCGAGATCATGCGGCTTTTGCGCTCGTCCAACCGCGACCTGCGGCAGACCCTCGTGGTGATCACGCACGACGAGGACGTGGCCCTCATGGCACCGCGCGTGATCGCCATCGAGGATGGGCGCGTGGTCTCCGACGAGCGCAGGGGGTGAGCCACGTGGGGGTCTTCACGAGCTACACCCTGCGGTCGCTCCGCAAGAACCGCACGCGCACCGTGGTCACCGTGGTTGGCGTGATCCTCTCGACCGCCCTGCTCACGGGCGTGGTGGCCACCGCCACGAGCATTGCCGCGGCACTTCTCGGCCGCACCATAGAGACCGAGGGGTCCTGGCAGGTCTACGACGATCTCCAGCCGGCCGAGGCAGACTCGGCCCTTGGCCGGCTGGCGACGGACACAAACGTGACCGCCGCCATGGATTCCCAGGTGGCGGGCTTTGCCTCGTATGCGAGCGACGCCAACCTGAGCACCACGCTGCTCGCCATCCAGACCGCGCCTCAGGTACTCCGCGGCAGCGAGAGCCGAGCGCGCGGCCTCACCGTGATGCCCACCGTGCGCTCCGGCCGCGAGCCAGAGGCCGCAAGCGAGGTCATGCTGCCCGTCACGTTCTCTGGCGTCACGCTCACGGACGACGGCTCGGGCGCCAGCGCCACCAGCGACGGCCCCATCGATCTGGGATCCACCATCACGCTGCCCCTGGGAGCCACGCTCGACGAGAACGGCCAGCTCAGCGCGCCCGCTGCCACGCGAAGCTACACCGTGGTGGGCTTCTACGTGCTGCAGCACTTTGAGAGAAACGACTTCACCGCCTTCGAGGAGGCGGGCACCACCGCGATCGTCTCTCCCAACGACTTCTCAATCCCCATCTACACGCGCGTGTGGACGGACACGAACGACCTCTCCACGCGTGACGCCATCAAGGGCTGGGCGGCGCCCATCTTTGGCGAGGAGGACTACTACCTCCATAGGCGCCTGCTCGCGTTCCAGGGCATGGCCAGCGACGAAAGCACCACGTCGTTGCGCGGGATGGTCGCCGTGGTTGGCGGGGTCATTGTGGTAGCCGCCATTGGAATGATCGGCAACTCCTTCTCGATTTCGGTTGCCGAGCGCACGCGCCAGTTTGGCCTGCTCTCCTCGCTGGGAGCGTCAAAGCGCCAGCTGAGAAGAACGGTGCTCATGGAGGCCGTGGCAATTGGCCTCGTGGGCATACCGGTGGGGCTTGCGGCAGGACTGGCCGGAGTTGCAGCAATGCTCAGCAGCTCAGCGCGGGCGTTTGACGCACTGCTGAGAAGCTCGCTCTCGGGGACCGCGCAGGGGATACCCCTGGTGATAAGCCCCGCCGTGGTGGCGGGCATGGCGGTGACGTCCTTCCTCGTGCTTCTCGCCAGCGCCTGGGCACCCGCGTGGCGCGCGAGCAGGGTCTCGGCAATCGACGCCATTCGCCAGCAGCAGGACGTGCGGCTCTCCAAGCGGGCAGAGCACGCAATCGAGAAGGCCCAGGCCACCGGCATTGCGCCCAGAAAGCCGCTGCTCGAGCGCATCGCGGGACTGCCCGGCCTCCTGGCGAGCAGGAATCTCTCGCGCTCCAGCTCGCGTGGCCGTACCGTCGTGGTGTCGCTTGCTCTCTCGGTCGTGCTCATCGTGCTCTCCGGGACCATCTCGCTCTACATGGGACGAGCCATGGACATTGGCAACGACCTTGGCGCCACAAACCGCTCCGACATCTCACTTACCGTCTACAACAGCCAAGAGGCCGACCAAGGCACCGTGTCCAAGGCAACCCTAGGCCTTGTGCGAGACGTACAGGGCATATCCGGCCAGGTAGATGGCCTCACGCCCAGCACGCCCATCGTGAGCGGCGCCCTCGAGGCAACCCTTCCCGCGGGCAGCATCTCGGCCGAAGGCCGCACGTATCTCGCAGACTACAACGGCGACAACGAGAGCGCCGGTGCAGACGGTTCGTACGCAGGCCCCATGCTCGTCTCGTTTGTGGATGATGACACCTGGACCGCACTCTGCAAGAAAGCCGGCGAAAGCACCACGGCAGCGGACGGCACGAGCATGCCGGCACTTGCTCTCAACGTACTGGCGTGGATGGAATCGAGCAGCGTGAGAACGGTGGCCCCGTTCGGCTCGCCCACCAGCGCCACGGTCTACGAGCTGCGCGACCTGCAGTCGACCCTGCTCCTTGACTCGGGCGGCGGTGCCCTGGTCCAGACGTGGGAGAGCACGGGCAACGGAACGGGCGGGACGCAGCGCCAGACCAACCTCGAGGACGCAGCCGAGGACTCTGGCAGCATCTCCTTTGTGGGCACGCTCGACTCGCTGCCAGCGCAGCTTGCCGACACGGGCCTTACGTCTTCCTCGACGCTCGCGATGGTGATGCCGCGCTCGGCACTCGAGGCGCACCCCAATCTCTTCTCCGCGACAAGCGTCGTGGTGCCCTTCTCGCTTGACGAGGGCGCCGACCCCTTCGATACGGGCAACGCCCTTGAGGAGGCCGCCAACGCGACGATAAGCGGCAGCGCCACGGCATACGTAAACAACAACGTGGCCGATAAGGAATCGACCGACGCCATTATTGGGCTCTTCAAGCTCCTTGTGATGATCTTCTCGATGGTGTGCCTGCTCATCGCCGTGGCGAACGTGTTCAACACGCTTTCCACGAGCATCATCCTACGCACGCGCGAGTTTGCCGTGCTTCAGAGCGTGGGGATGGGGCCCAAGGGGTTCCGCCGCATGCTGGTTGCCGAATGCGCGAGTTACGCTCTGCGCGGGCTGGGGTTTGGCCTGGTCTTCTCGGTGGGCGTGGTCTGGCTCTTCTGGACTGCGCTGAGTTCCAGCGTGAACCTCTCGTTCGAGCTGCCCTGGGGCTACGTGGCCGGGGCAGTTGCGGGCGTGGTAGCGGTGCTGGGGCTCTCCGTTGCCTACGCGCTGCGCCGCAGCCACGCGCTGAACATCGTGGAGGCCCTCCGCGCCGACGCGATCTGACCCCTTCCCCCGGCGCCTCTGGTCGCTCCGTCCCCCTCTGGTCCCCTTCTTTATCGGAATCTGAGAATCGCGCCGCTTGCCAACTGGGCAAATGCAGCGCCTGTTTCTCAGAAACCGCTAAAGAATGGGGGGCGGAAAATGGAGGGAGCGGAACCGGGGCCTCGCAACACAAAAGCGCCCCGGCCGAAACCGAGGCGCCGTTGCGCTACAAGAGGCAAAGCCTACGCAGCTAGTCGATGGAGACCTTGGTGACGTTGGCCTTCTCGGACTGCTTGGGGACGTTCACGGTAAGAACGCCGCCCTCAAGCTTGCCCGTGATGCCCACGGTCGCAGCATCCTTCAGATACACGCCACGCGTAGCACTCCACTCGCTGGTCTCCTTGTGGAGGTAGTTCTTGCCCTTCTCCTCGTCGGACTCCTTCTTGTCCACCGAAATAGAGAGCCTGCCCTCGTTTAGTTCGACGTCCACGTCCTCCTTCTTGACGCCGGGGAGCTCGGCGGTGACCACGTACTTGTCGCCCGCGTCCTCGACGTTCATCTTGAAGGCGAGGTCGCCATCACTGGCTGCCAGTGGGGCGAAGAAGTCATCGAACGAACCAAACGGCCAGCTAGAGAGTGCCCTTGCGTACCTGTCATACGGAATCATGCTTGCCATGATGCTCAACTCCTTGAGACGTGCGGGCGCCTCTTTGCGGTGCCCTTGGTGTTCGCTGATATATGTTCCCGACATTCGATTTATTAAACGAACAAAGAAAGATTTTCTTAGTGTCTACGACTTAGATTTTGTTCCCGCGCACGTCACCAACACAATGAGCGAACCACGGTTGGTGAGCAAACCTTACGTGCTCTATGATGTTGGTATTGCCGTGCAGACCGCAACCGGAGGCACGAACACATGAACAACTACGACGACCTGGACAACCCAGGCAACGTTTCTTCTCGTCCGCAGGCGACGCACGAGGGATCGCACTTCTCTACGCCGGACAACGCGCAGAATCAGCGCCCGGCATCGCTCGATGAGACGGTCATGGCCGACTATTCTGGCGAGAACTCCCCCGCTGCAGGCTTTGACGAAACCCCTGCGCCCGAAGTGCGCGAGGCCGCCCCAAGGCCGCAGCGCTACACGCGTGCGCGCACACCGCACAAGACCGTCGCCCCTATCAACGACTTCGACAACCAGGCAAGCAGCGACGGATTCGAGGGCTTTACGCACGACTCTGACTACGCTAACAGGGGTTCGGTGCTCTCCGGGCGCTCCTACCGCAAGTCGCGCTCGGAGATGCCGCAGCTTCGCCGAGACCTCCATTACGGCCAGTACCTGGAGATTCCCAAAGGTCGCCGCGATATCTTTGCCTCACGCGAGCGCAAGATGCGCATCCGCTCGGTGATTGCGCTTATCGCCGTGATTGTGATTCTCGCCGTTATCGTGTTCTTTGTCTGGCAGTACATGCAGGTCAACTGGGGCGCAACGAGCTAGCCAGTACTCCCCCGCGCTCAGCGCAACGCGCAGCTAGTCCCACGGGTCGCGCTCGAAGAGCGGCTCGGGGTGGGGCTGGCGGTCTGAGTAGGGGTCGTAGCCGTCGTCGTCCTCGTTCTCGGCGCGAATGAAGGGCTGGTCAACTGGATCGATCTTCTCGGCCGCGCGCCTTGCCGCCGGCCCAGGCTTCTTATGCGGCTTTGTGTCCTTGGGCGCGGCGTTCTTCTCGTCCATGCACGTCACTTCCCGTAGTAGTTCGTGATGGCGATGTAGCTCGCCAGGTCGTTTCCATATTCACTGAGGTCAAGGCCGTCGTAGTGGCTCTTGGGCGCTATTGTCACTATGGCGCTAGCCGCGGAACCGTTGAGACTGCCGATAAGCACGCTCCACACGTAGTCGCCCTGCTGACCGTAGCCACAGATGAACGAAAGCCCAGTCTTGTCTATTTTGCGCGACGTCTGCACGGAATCGACCGTGCAGGACGAGACGAGGTTGCTCAGGCCACAGGCGTCCATCACGGCCGTAAGGCCGCTCGGGCTGGCCGCCGCATCGGACGCAACCGAAGACGCCGACGCCTGGAGGCGCACGCCGCCCACGGGCTTGCCGCCGGCAAGCGCGCTGGTACCAGCCCCGGCCCCGGCAGCGTCCGCAGATTCCGGGGAATCCGTGATGGTGATGGTCGCGGTGCCGTTGGTGTAGACCGCGTACGCATCGCCACTAGAGAACACGCCGGTAGACGAGACGGAATAGCCCTGCTTGACCAGGTACGCATCGAGGTCGGCGGGCTTGATGTCAAAGTACTCGGCGATGTGGTAGGCGTCGCTCAGCTTGGGCGCCGGCACGTACAGGGTGACCGTGGAGCCCTCGGACACCTGGGCGCCCGCCTCGGGCGAGGTGGAGAGCACAACGTTCTCGTTGCCCTTCTCGTCACTGTACGAGACGGAATACGTAAGCCCTGCGTCCTGGAGAGCCTGCTCTGCATCGGAAAGCGAGAGGCCCACAACGTCCGGCACCTTGAAGGGCTGTGCCACCGTAAGCGTGATTTGGTCTGTGGAGACAAACGCCTCGCCTTCGTCCGGGCTCACCGCAAGCACAGTTCCCTCAGCCTCGCTGGAGTTCTTGTACGCGATGGTGATGTTCTTGGCGCCCTCGTTGAGCAGGGCCGTCTTTGCATCCGATTGGCTCAGGCCCACAACCGAGGGGATTGTGCGCGCAACGGCCACAGTGATGGTCACCGAGAGGTCGTCGCCCGTACGAGTACCGGCTGCGGGGTCCATCGAGATGACCTTGCCCACGTTGTCGTCTGAGAGAACCTGGTCAACGGTGATGCTAAAACCGAGCGGCGAGAGGGTCGAGCGCGCCTCGGTCTCGGTCTTGCCCACCACGTCGGGAACGGTCTTGCCGCCCCAATACTCGTTCTCGTAGGTGTACTTCACCACGAAGGCCGCTGCGGCGAGAAGCGCGACAACCACCAGGACCACGGCCCATGGCCTCACGCGGCCGTGATGCTTGCCGTCGGCCGTGACCGGAGAGTCTATGGCTACGGGCGCGTAGGGGGTCACGCGTGTGAAGTCGGCGTCGTTGATGGGGGCATAAGGGTCGTCCATCGCGTCGATGCCGTCGGGGCCCTCCTGGCCGGCCGAGACGGCATGGGGAACCACGATGGTGGGCATCTCATCGCTTGCGACGTCATCGGCATCCTTGGGCGAGGGAGGCTCGGCCAGTCGTGTGGCATCGGGGTCCGTAGGCTGCGTGGCATCCGGGTCGGCGACGGTCGCGGGCTCCACCTCCGTGAGCCTCGTGGCATCCGGGTCCACAAGCTGCGTGGCGTCCGGATCGGGCTGCTCCGCCTGTGCGACGTCCCTATCGAGCTCTGGATCATCCATGTCGCAACCTCCCCGGACCAACGGTGTCTGCTGAGCCGCTCCCCCAACTGCTCACCATTGTGCCCCAACAGGGGAAATCACGTTGCGGAGACCACGCTCACGGTGCCGCGGAACACGCAAAACGGCCCCGGAGCACAAGCTCCGGGGCCGCATTAACACCGCGACTGGCACCACCGTTTGGCAGCATCCTTCTCGCCCTACTCCACGGAGTCAGGCTCAACGGGCTCGTCCGTCGAGGCGGACTCACCGGCGCCAGCGCTGGCCTCGGCGGCAACCGCCTCGGCCGCGCGACGGCGGCTCTCCTCGCTCGCCGCGTCATCGCGAGCAGCAAAAAGTCTGTCGTCATCGCCAACGTCCACCTTCACGGTGTCGCCCTCGCCGACCTTGCCGTCGATGATGAGGTTGGCGACGTTGTCCACAACCTGGCGCTGGATCAGGCGCTTGAGCGGGCGCGCGCCGTAGACGGGGTCATGGCCGTCAAGAGCAAGCGACTGCTTGGCCTCGGGCGTCAGCTCGAGGGTGATGCGCTCGCGCGCCAGACGTGCGCGGACGTCCTTGAGCTGGATGTCCACGATCTTCTCGATATCGGAGAGGCCGAGCTCGTGGAAGACCACCACGTCGTCGATCCTGTTGAGAAACTCCGGCTTGAAGGTCTGACGCAGGGCGTCGTTGACCTTGCGCTGCAGCTCTTCCGGGTCGCTCTGCGCGTTGGCGCCCGCAATGAACTGGCTGCCCACGTTGGACGTCATGATGATGATCGTGTTCTTGAAGCTCACGACGCGGCCCTGGCCGTCGGTGAGGCGTCCGTCATCGAGCACCTGCAGCAGGATGTTGAAGACGTCGGGGTGCGCCTTCTCCATCTCGTCGAGCAGGATCACGCTGTACGGGTGCCTGCGCACGGCCTCGGTGAGCTGGCCGCCCTCGTCGTAGCCCACGTATCCTGGGGGCGCGCCAATGAGGCGCTGGACGCTGAACTTCTCCATGTACTCGGACATGTCGATGCGCACGAGCGCGCGCTCGTCGTCGAAGAGGCACTCGGCCAACGCCTTGGCCAGCTCGGTCTTGCCCACGCCCGTGGGGCCCAGGAAGAAGAAGCTGCCAATGGGCCTGTTGGGGTCCGAGAGACCCGCACGGCTGCGGCGCACGGCCGCGGCAACGGCCGAGACGGCCTCGTCCTGCCCCACGACGCGCTTGTGGAGCTCGGCCTCGAGGTTCTTGAGCTTGTCCATCTCGCCCTGCATCATCTTGGACACGGGCACGCCCGTCCACTCGGAGACCACGTCGGCGATCTCCTCGGACGTGACCTCCTCCTTGAGGATGCCGCCGGACTCCTGCTTCTGCGAGAGCGCCTCGGACGCGGCGTCATACTCGCGCTGGAGCGAGGGGATGGTCGAGTAGCGCAGCTCGGAGGCCTTGGCAAGGTCGCCGTCACGCGTGGCACGCTCCATCTCGCCCTTGGCGTCCTCGATCTGGGACTTGAGGTCCTGGACGTGGTCGATGGCCTGCTTCTCGTTCTGCCAGTTGGCCTTCATGCCGTCGAGCTTCTCGCGGGTGGTGGCTATCTCGCCGCGCAGCTTCTTGAGCCGCTCGCGCGACGCCTCGTCCTCCTCCTTCATGAGGGCCTGCTCCTCGATCTGCATCTGGGTGAGCTGGCGGTCGACGGCGTCGATGTCCGCGGGCATGGAGTCAAGCTCCATGCGCAGCCGGCTTGCCGCCTCGTCCACGAGGTCGATGGCCTTGTCGGGCAGGAAGCGGTCAGAGATGTAGCGGTTGGAAAGATCTGCTGCCGAGACGAGCGCGGCGTCCGTGATGCGCACGCGGTGGTGCTGCTCGTACTTGTCCTTGATGCCGCGGAGAATTGAGATGGTCTCCTCGACGCTGGGCTCCGACACCATGACCGGCTGGAACCTGCGCGCAAGGGCCTGGTCCTTCTCGATGTATTTGCGGTACTCGTCGAGCGTCGTGGCGCCAATGGCGTGCAGCGCGCCGCGGGCCAGCGCAGGCTTCAGGATGTTGCCTGCGTCCATGGAGCCCTCGGTTGCGCCGGCACCCACGATAGTGTGCAGCTCATCGATGAACAGGATGATGCGCCCGTCGGACTTCTCGACCTCCTTGAGCACGGACTTCAGGCGGTCCTCGAACTCGCCGCGGTACTTGGCGCCGGCTACAAGGGCGCTCATGTCAAGCTCGATGACGTCCTTGTCGCGGATGGTTGAGGGCACGTCGCCCGAGACGATGCGCTCCGCCAGGCCCTCGACGATGGCGGTCTTGCCCACGCCGGGTTCGCCGATAAGCACGGGGTTGTTCTTGGTACGGCGGCTGAGCACCTGGATGGTGCGGCGAATCTCCTCAACGCGGCCGATGACCGGGTCGAGCTTGCCCTGACGGGCGAGGTCCGTGATGTTGCGGCCGTACTTGGAGAGGGCCTCAAACTCCGGCTTGGAGTCCTGGCTGGTCACGCGCTCGTCGCCGCGCAGGGCCTCGTAGGCCTCCTGCACGCGCTTGCCCGTGACGCCGGCGGACTTGAGGATGCTGCCGGCCTCGGAGCGGTCATCCGCGAGCGCGCACAGCAGATGCTCGCTCGTGACGTAGGAGTCGCCCATCTTGGTTGCGAGCTTCTCGGCGGCGTCCGCCACACGCACGAAGTTGGTGCCGGCGCCCATCTGCGAGTTGTCACCCGTGACCTTGGGTGCGTTGGCGATGGCGCGGTCGACCTGTGCCTCTATTGCGGCCGGGTCCGCGCCAACGCGCTCCACGATCGCCTTGATGTTCTGCTCGCCGGAGCTGAGAAGGGCCTTGAGCAGGTGGACTGGCTCCACCTGGCCCGCCTCGGCATCCGTCGCGATGCCGACGGCAGACTGCAGCGCCTCCTGGGCGGTGACTGCCCACTTATCAATTCTCATATGCATCACTCCCTATGGTCCGCACGGCCTGAGGGGCGGCGGAATTCTGTTTATCGTTGTTGAGTATTCCCGCTTGAGGGGCGATATATTCATAATCTAAGTGTTCTTGTAGCAGATTTTCGTATGTGATGGCACGCAGGGTTTGCTGGCGAGAAGGGCCGGCGTGCCGCCCGGTGGCGCTTCTCGGCACCCGAAGCTTCTCGGTTCTCGGCCCAGCCACCTCTTGCCGTCCAGCACCGGGCGTCTCTCGCCAGCCCCCCTCAAAAGTGAACACGAAATCAATCCGAAGGGTCACACAGCAACGTTATCCCAGAGGACACTTCATGGCAGGTCGTTTTCGTGTTCACTTTTGCGGGGAAGGGCGCCCGTGCGGGAGGGCCGCGGCCTGCCCGGGGACGCGGGCCCGTCTGGGGCAGGCGTCACCCCGAGGGGCGCGCGGCGGCGTCGGAGTTTATCTCTTTTTCTTAAACGCCTGGCGCGTTTGCCCAGGTCGCCGTGGCCGCGATTAAGAAATGGAGCTATTCTCCGCGGCTGAGGCACCGGTCGGGACGGCACCGCCAACGGCTGAGGCACCACCGGAATTCGAAGCCCCCTCGCCGGCCCAGATGTCCGTGGGCGTGACGTTCCATCGTCCGCCAATCCACCACACCAGCGCGCAGCCGGCAAGCAGCACAACCGTCGCCATTGCGGACCCCTCGATTCCAAAGCCGGGATCGTACGCAAAGCCCGCCATGGGCGTGGTCCCCGGCATCACACCAAAGACCACACAGGGCGTGGTACCGCCACTGTTGGGCAGCCCCAGCAACACGGTCTGCGTGAAGTTCCAGCTCGCGTGCAGGCCAAACGCCGCCCACGGACTATCAAGCTTCCGCACAAGAAGGCCAAACAGAATTCCAATTAACGCCAGGTTGACAAGGGCAAGCACCGTCACGTCGCTGTTTGCCAGGTGCAGCAGGGCAAAGAACGCCGCGCTCAGCGCAATCGCCACCGCGTAGCTTCCCGTTATCTGGAGCGTTCGCTGGTAGAGGTAGCAACGGCAGACGAGCTCCTCCGCGGATGACTGGACAAAGACGGCAAGAAACACCGCGATGATCCCCGCCGCGTTCACGCCAACAAACGAGAGAGAAAAGCTCCCCTCGAGCATCGCGACCAGCGCACACGCACTGTTGAGCACGAACCCCAAGAGCAGCCCCAGGCTCAGCATGGCGGGCGTGTTGCCCGCAGTCCGCCGGGTGATGGTCCCCAGGATCGGCCTCTCGCGCTTGCTCACACGCAGATAGATGAGAAACACAATCCAGATGCCGATGAAGACCAGGTAGGACGCCATCGTGTAGATTGCCGCCGCTGCAGAGGTGGAGTAGCCACCCTCCGTGAGCCCCAGCGCGCCCAAGCCGTCGTGGAGCGCGAGGACGTTCACCATGTCCTGCACGCCCTCGCCCAAGGTCACGGCGCCGTAAGCGATTACCCCTCCCCTGGGTGCCGCCGCCGGCGGGTGCGCTAGCCCTTCTCGCCCGGGGCGGCGCCGCCTTTGTTGTTCTCGCTGTCACGGTCCGAAAGCCTCCCGGCACGCCGGAGCGAATCTCGCAAGATCCACTCAACCTGCGCGTTGGCGCTGCGCATATCGTCCTCGGCCCAGCGCTCGACCGCGGCCCAAATCTCTGGGTCGACACGCAGGGGATATTGCTTACGACGTGTCATGCGCAGGAGCCTCCGCGGGCCTTAGTACAGCGACCCGGTGTTAAGCACCGGCTGCGCCTCGGACTCGCCGCAGAGCACCACCATGAGATTGGACGCCATGGTTGCCTTGCGGTCCTCGTCAAAGTCAACGATGCCGCCGTCGGAGAGCTCGGTGAGCGCCATATCCACCATCGAGACGGCTCCCTCGACGATCTTCTTGCGAGCGGCGATGATGGCCTCGGCCTGCTGACGGCGAAGCATCGCGGGCGCGATCTCGGGAGCGTAGGCAAGGTGCGTGAGACGCGCGTCATCGACCTCCACGCCAGCGGGCGCCAGTCGCCGGCCCAGCTCCTCCTTCAGGCTGTTCGAGACCTCCTCAATATTGGAGCGCAGCGTGATGGTGGTGTTTGCGGCGTCGTCATCCTCCATGTGGTCGTAGGCGTATATGCTCGCCACGTGGCGCAGCGCGGTCTCGGTCTGCATGGACACATAGGAGATGTAGTTGTCCACGTCAAAGAGGGCCTTGGCGGTGTCGGACACGCGCCACACCACAACCGTGGCAATCTCGATGGGGTTGCCCTGCTTATCGTTGACCTTGATGCGCTCGCCGTTGTGCGTGCGGGCGCGGAGAGACACCTTGGTCGAGATGACCGAAGACGCCTTTGCCGCCCGGCCGCCCTTCTTGCCGCCGTCCTCAGCAACCTCCTCGTCCGGGCCGGCCTCGCCCATCTTGCGGCTGTAGAAGGGGTTGGCCCAGTAGAAACCCGACTCGCGAATGGTCCCAATGTAGTTGCCAAAGAGAAGGCAGACCTTGGCCTCGCCGGGCTTAAGGGCGATGAAGCCCGAGCTCAGAATGACCCCCAGCGCAAACAGGAGGAAGCCGACAAGCATCATGGGGCCTGCGAATGGCGGCTCGTCATCCGCCGTGACGAGAAGCACGGTGGACCACACGATGCCTGCGCAGCTTGCCGCAAAGACAAGCACGGTGATAACGAGCATTGCCCAACCCGACTTAGCCTTGATGAGTTTCTCGGACGTCATCTCTGTCCCTTTCCGCTTCGGCCTCCATCATACGTGCCGGGCCGATTGGTCTCAATGTGATATCACAATAATATGCACATTGGACACAATCGGCAATATCTGTTGTGGCAAGGGGTTTGTAAGGGCCTCGTCGGCATGCGGATGGAAGTCGCAAAGGCTCGTCGGAATGCCGCAAGCTGCGCTACTCAACCCGCTGAGCCCGACAGGGGACAAAGCCGTGCGCCACGCCGCTGACACAAAAAACGACCCCGCCTACTCGACGGGGTCGTTGCTGCCATTTCCGAGAAGCCCGCGCATGACCTGCTCGGGGCTCTGCCCGTCATAGCGGGCAAGCGCCGTGATCCTCTCGCGCATGTGGTACTCGTGGACCTCGTCCTCGAGCTCGCGCACGCGTGCGCGCAGGCGGTCGATCTCCTCGTCCCGCTCGCGGGCACGCTCGCGCATATCCATGATGCGCACCACACCGGCCAGGTTGATGCCCTCGTCGGTGAGCTTTGAAATGAGGTTCAGGCGGTCGATGTCTGCCTGCGAGTACAGGCGCGTGTTGCCGCGCGAACGCCCGGGGGTGACCAGCCCCTTCTGCTCGTACTCGCGGAGGGTCTGCGGGTGCATGCCCGTGAGCTCCGCCGCCACGCTGATCATGTACAGAGGCTTATCCCTGTCGTGGGAGCTGCGTGCGCCACGGTCCTCAGATGCGCCGTCGTTACGAGCCATAGCGCTCGACGTCCTTCCTGTAGTCTCGCTTGTCGGCCTCCATGAGGGCGCCAAGGCTGTCGCGCTCCTTCTTGTTGAGCGACGTGGGAACCTTCACGCGGATGGTCACGTAGAGCGCGCCACGCGTACCCTTGCGCTTTACGTTGGGCGCACCCAGGTCGCGGAAGCGGAAGCACTTGCCATCCTGCGTGCCGGCGGGCACCTTGAGGCGCACCTCGGTACCGTCGGGCGTGGGCACGTCGACCGTAGCGCCAAGCGCGGCCTCGTACATGCTCACCGGCAGCTCCATGCGGATGTCCGCGCCGTCGCGCTTGAAGAGCGGGTGCTCCTCCACATGCGTGGTGATCACGAGATCGCCGCGCTGGCCGCCGTTGGCACCGTACTCGCCGCGGCCCCGGTAGCGAAGCTTGCCGCCATCCACGGCGCCGGCCGGAATCTTGACGGTGAGCGTCTGCTCCTCGCCCGTCGACGGAACGCGGTACGACACCTTGCGCGTTGCGCCATTGAGCGCCTCGTCAAAGGTGACGTCGATGCGCATGGTGAGGTCTCCGCCCTTGGCGGGGCGCTGCGCCTGCTGGCGACCTGCTCCGCCAAAGATAGACGAGAAGTCAAAGCCACCAAAGTCGCCACCCATGCTGTTGAAGATGTCGGACCAGTCGCCGTTGCCGCCCACGTTGGTGTAGGTGTACGTGCGCCTGGGGCCACCGGAGCCGCCAAAGTCCGCGCCGGGAATGCCGCCAAACATGAGCAGCTGGTCGTATTCCTTGCGCTTCTTCTCGTCCGAGAGCGTGGTGTATGCTTCGGAGATCTCCTTGAACTTCTTCTCGTCGCCACCGGCATCGGGGTGGTACTTGGCCGCAAGCTTGCGGAATGCCTTCCGGATCTCATCCTGGGTGGCGTCGCGCTTCACGCCCAAGATGTCGTAGTACGTTTTCTTACCGTTGGCCATGGTTTCGCACGAGCCCCCTCTCATATCAATGCGCCCGGACCGAGCGGCCCGGGCGCCGTTATACTACTTTTCCTTTGCGGCGTCATTGCCCGAGCCAGGGCCCTTGTCGCCGCTGTCCTTGGCGTTGGCGTCCTTGTCGGCCGCGGCGTCCGCGGGACGCTTGGGTCCGCCGTAGGTCACGGTCACCATAGCGGTGCGGATGACCTTCTTGCCCATGCGGTAGCCCTTCTGGTAGACCTGGTCGACCGTCTCGTCGTAGACGTCCTTGTCCTCGCGACGGCCAACGGCCTGGTGCTCAAGCGGGTTGAACGGCTCGCCGGCAGGGTTGATCTCTTCGACGCCCTCCTTGGAGAGCACGCCCACCATCTTGTCGTGGACGGCCGAGACGCCATCGACGAACTGCTTGAACTGCTCGGATGTGGCGTCCTGCTCGACGCCAGACGCGTGCTCGAGCGCGCGCTCCATGTCGTCGATGACGGGCAGCAGGTTCACCACGAGCTTCTCGGCTGCGCGCTCGCGCTCGTCCAGGCGCTCCTGGGCCGTGCGACGGCGGTAGTTGTCCCAGTCCGCCTGGAGACGAACCAGGCGATCGGTGGACTCGGCGGCCTCCTTCTTGGCCTTCTCGATGTCCTCCGTCATGTCGCTAAGCTTCTTCTGCAGCTCGTCGCGCTCGGAGCGAAACTTCTTCGCGTCCTCGACGGCCTCCTGCTCAAGCACCTCGTCGGCAGCCTTCATGGCAGCGGCGCGCATTGCCGCGTCATCGTCCGGGTCGATGTCACCGGGGGCAGAGCTGGCAGCAGCTGAGGCTGCACCCGCCGTGGCTGCCGGCGCGTCCTTGGGCGAGGACTCTGCCTCGCTCGACTGCGCGGTGCCAGGCTTCTTCTCGTCTGCATCCTCGATTGGCACTTTCACGTCACCCTCCTCATGCGTACCAGAGGGAGCGGCCTTCTCGGCCGCCCCCTAGACAGGTTATCTTGGAGATGCGGCGCCGCAGCATGGCCGCGGCGCCAATCTCTGGGCTAGTCCTTCTTCTTGTCGTCGTCGACGACCTCGTAGTCGGCGTCGACCACGTCATCGGCAGAGCCGGAGCCAGCGTTGGACGCACCCACGTTGCCGCCTGCCGTCTGCTCCTGCGTGTTGGAGTACACGACCTCCGCCAGCTTGTGGCTGGCCTCCTGGAGCTTCTCGCCAGCGGCCTTGATGGCGTCGATGTCGGTGCCCTCGAGCGCCTTCTTGGCAGCGTCAACGGCGTCCTGGACGTTCTTGCGCTGGTCCTCGGGCACCTTGTCGCCAAGATCCTTCAGGGTCTGCTCGGTGGAGTAGCAGAGGGAGTCGGTCTGGTTGCGGACCTCGATCTCGTCCTTGTGCTTCTTGTCCTCCTCGGCGTGGGACTCGGCGTCCTTGACCATGCGGTCGACCTCGTCGTCGGAGAGCGCGGTGGAGCCAGAGATGGTGATCTGCTGGGACTTGCCGGTGGCCTTGTCCTTAGCGGTGACCTTCACGATGCCGTTGGCGTCGATGTCGAACGTGACCTCAATCTGAGGCACGCCACGCGGCGCGGCGGGGATGCCGTTGAGGGTGAACTTGCCGAGGGACTTGTTGTCGGCAGCCATCTCGCGCTCGCCCTGCAGGACGTTAATCTCGACGGACGTCTGGTTGTCGGCGGCCGTGGAGTAGACCTCGGTCTTGCTCGTGGGGATCGTGGTGTTGCGGTCGATCATCTTGGTCATGACGCCGCCCATGGTCTCGACGCCCAGGGACAGCGGCGTGACGTCGAGCAGCAGGATGCCGGAGACGTCGCCGGTAAGGACGCCGCCCTGGACGGCAGCGCCGTCGGCAACGACCTCGTCGGGGTTCACGGACATGTTGGGCTGCTTGCCGGTCATCTGCTTGACGAGCTCCTGCACGGCGGGCATACGGCTGGAGCCGCCCACGAGGATGACCTCGTCAACGTCAGAGATCTGCATGTTGGCGTCGCGGAGAACCTTGGTCACAGGGGCCTTGCAGCGGTCGAGAAGGTCGCGCGTGATGCGCTCGAACTCAGCACGGGTCAGCGTGTAGTTGAGGTGCTTGGGGCCGGTTGCGTCAGCGGTAATGAAGGGCAGGTTGATGTCAGCCTGCTGCGCGGCCGAGAGCTCCTTCTTGGCGTTCTCGGCGGCCTCCTTCAGGCGCTGGAGCGCCATGGGGTCCTTGCGCAGGTCGATGCCGTTCTCCTGCTGGAACTTATCGGCGGCCCAGTCGATCACGCGCTGGTCCCAGTCGTCGCCGCCCAGGTGGTTGTCGCCGTTGGTGGCGAGTACCTCAACCACGCCGTCGGCGAGGTCGAGCAGCGAGACGTCGAAGGTGCCGCCGCCCAGGTCGAAGACGAGGACCTTCTGCTCGGCGCCCTTCTTGTCCAGGCCGTAGGCAAGGGCAGCGGCCGTAGGCTCGTTGACGATACGCTTGACGTCGAGGCCAGCAATCTTGCCTGCGTCCTTAGTGGCCTGACGCTGGGCGTCGTTGAAGTAAGCCGGGACGGTGATGACGGCCTCGGTGACGGGCTCGCCGAGGTACTTCTCGGCGTCAGCCTTCATCTTGCCAAGAATCATGGCGCTGATCTGCTCAGGCGTGAAGTCCTCGCCGTCAATCTCGACAACGGCGCGATTACCGGTGCCGCTCTTGACGGTGTACGGGACGGTCTTGAGCTCGGAGCCAACCTCGTCATAGCGACGGCCCATGAAACGCTTGATCGAGAAGACCGTGTTCTTGGGGTTGGTGACGGCCTGGTTCTTTGCAGCCTTGCCCACGATACGGTCGCCGTCGGCACGGAAGCCAACGACGGACGGCGTGGTGCGGTCGCCCTCGGCGTTCACGATGATGGTGGGCTCGCCGCCCTCGAGGACGGCCATTGCAGAGTTGGTTGTACCAAGGTCAATACCGAGAATCTTGCCCATGGTGTACGTTCCTTTCCTTTTGCGCCCCCGCGGCATTCGCCGTGCTCAGCGCTTTGTTCACTCTTGTACGTTGTGTCTTATGCCCCCTGTGGTTCGACTTTATACATTATCTAAGTCTCAATACATGAGATTTTTTGACGTTGCTCGGCGCAAGGGGTGGCAGAGGCACGAATTACGCACGGCTGAGGTTCTCGCCGACAAAAGCCCAGTTGATCCTTCTCGCCAGCCCAGCCGTGCGTAATTCCGGCGCGGAACGGCGTCGCAGAGGGCGCGCGAGGAGATGCCCGCATCCAATTCGCGCGGGACGACAACAAGGAATCGGCCGTGCGCCCCGGGGCGCACGGCCGTCACGTTCAAAAACCATGTGCAAGACCCGAGACAGGCTAGCCCTCCTCGCCCGAGCCCTTGCCCGCATCGCCCTGCTCAGCGAGCTTGCGGTCGAGTTTTGCCTGCTTGCGCTTGCTGCGCTTGTAGAGCTCGGGGTGCTCGCGCTCGGCCTTAGTGCGTCGTGCGATAAGCGCCACGCCACCGGCAATGAGCGCTGCGGCAGCAACGTCGACGCCGCGGATAATCCCCCACCACGGAGACTCCTCCGTGTGCTGCATTGCGCCCGGAACCATACCCTGCAGGGCCGAGGAGTTGGCCACCGTGAAGGCCACGTTGTGGATTGCACGCCGCATGCAGGCTCGAGCGGTGGGGCTGTCGTAGTCCGAGATGGACCACATGACAGGTGCGTCCATGCACAGGTAGGTATCGCAACCGGCACGCATTGCAAGATCACGGTGGTTATTTCCGCTCCAGACCCAGTAGTCAGAGATCACCATGCCCTCAAAGCCCCACTCCTCGCGCAAGATGTCGTGGAGCAGCGCGTAGTTGCAGTGGCCGATCATGGTGCCAATGCAGGTCTGGGACGCCATGAGCGCGGTGCCCGCACGCATGACCTTCTCGACAATAGTGCCGGAGTCGTCTGACGTGTACCGCACGGTCTTGCGTGCCTCCTTGAGCGCAATCTCGAAGGGCCTGAGGTACAGCTCGCGCATGGTCTGCTCATCTGCCCACGTGCAGATAAGCTGGGCACGGCCGGTATCGGTCTCGTTGAGCGCAAAGTGCTTGAGGTAGCAGTACATGCCCTTGTCGCCCGCACCGGACACCACGCGCTCGGCAAGCTTGCCCGTAAGCACAGGGTCTTCGGAGTAGTACTCAAAGACGCGGCCCGAGAAGAACGAGCGATGCAGGTTGAGGCCGGGCGAATACCAGCCCGAGATGCCGTGCGCCAGACCCTCGGTGCCGATGGCCTCGCCCATCTGGTAGAGCAGGTCCTTGTTCCATGTTGCTGCCGCTAGTGGCTCGTAGCCGTAGGAGCAGCTCTTTGTCATGTCGTAGCCGTTGTCAGAGCCCTGGACCTTGAGACCGTTCGCACCGTCCATGTCGATGGTCGACGGAAGGCCAATGGAGTCGATGGCCGAGGTCACGTACGCGTCCCCGGAGAAGTTCCGCACGATGCCAACCTTGTCGGCGTCCCAGTCAATCTGGTCGAGCAGCGTGTCCCACCTGGGGTCATCGTACGCGGCCCCGCGCAGGTCGGACACCACAAGGCCATTCTTTGCGCCAGACGTGGGCGCCTCGGCCGCGTAGACCAGGCTGCCCTCAACGTTGCCAAAGCGCGCATCCGTCGCGGGATCAAAGGTCACGAAGAGGTCGTGATCCTTCGAGAACTTATCGTCTATGGACTTGGTTGCCTCGTAGACCGGTTGCGTCTCCGACCAGTTGGCGCGCGAGAGGATCCTCGACTGGGCGCGCATGTAGTCGCTGCTCGCCTGGAAGCGGTTGGTAGCGGGAACGTACGTCTGGCCGTCCCTCTCCACGACGTTGCCGTCCGCGTCCAGCGCGGACTGGGCGTCGCGCTCGGAGCGACGCGTGTGCTCGAGGTCTGACCCGTCGTACCAGAGGGTCTCGTCCTGCGTGACGGTTGCCTGGGCGATCACCGCATGGCTGTTCTCGCAGAGGCTCACCACGTAGTCCCCGGCCTCAAGCACATAGCAGCCCACGGTCCCGTTGGGGTTCTCGTGCGTGTAGCAATAGGACGCCATGTCCTCGCGGTCAAAGGCGAGTTCGAGGGTCTGCGACTGTCCCGGCTGAAGAAGACCGGTCTTTGCGAAGTCCACCAGCTGGCACGCGGGCTTCTCGATGCCCTCCGCTTGGTCGAGCTCGGTGTAAGGCGAGGTCACGTACAGCTGTGCCACATCCTTGCCGGCAGCGGAGCCGTTGTTGGTGATGGTCACGCGGGCAACCACGCGCTGGTCATCGGCGGTCAGGGTGTCAATCGACTGCGCGAAGCTCGTATACGAGAGACCAAAGCCAAACGGGAACACCACCGCGTCGTCGTACGAGAAGGACGGGTCCACGAGCGCCGCCGTCTCGTAGTAGCGGTAACCCATGTACATACCTTCCTGGTACTCATTGAAGGTGCGCATGAACTCCCCGCCGTCCGTGTAGCTCCCGGACGTGATGGGCAGGTTGTCGTAGGTGTGCAGTCCAACGCTCACGTAGGAGGGGTCCGCCGTGAAGTCGCGCGACCAGGTGTCGACGGTGCGACCGCTGGGGTTGACGTCGCCATCGAGCAGCGCAGAGAACTCGGAGAAGCCGCGCTCGCTTGGGTGGCCGTAATGGATGATGGCGCCCACCTCAAGGTCTCCGGAAACCAGGTCGCCGACCTCCATGGGAGCAGACCCCACGATAACCACAACGACGGCACCGCAGACACGCTTTGCCGCCTCGATGGCACCCCGCTCGCTCTTCGAGAGCGCAAGGTAGTGGGGCGTGCCGTCGGAGTAGGCGTCCATCTTCTGGTCCTGCCCCTCCTGGCCAGCGCGGGTCACGAACACGATGCCCGTGGCCTCGGGCCTCTCGGGGAGGCCGTCGTAGATGGAGGGATCGTACTCGTAGATGCGGCAGTCGCCGCCTAGCATGGAGCCCGCCTTGCCGGCGGCGGAGGTGCCCTCGGCCTCCTCGAGCGCTTCGGGGTCGCCGGCAGCACGCATGGCGTCCGCCGCTGAGTTGTCAATCGAGAAGGCCGAGAGGCCCTGCTCGGGCGTCACCGGGTCAACCGACCACTTGGCCGAGCCGCCCGAGGTGAGCTGCCCGTAGATGGGGTCGAGGTACGCACGACCAAACGGCATGACCACAGACCCCTTGGCAAGCGGCAGCACGCCAGAGTTCTTGAGCAGCACCGTACCCTCATCCTGGATGCGGGCGGCGGCCTTATAGGCGGCCTCCTTTGCCTGGGAGGGGTCAGGGGTCTCTGGTGCGGTTCTCGTCATGCCTGCGCTCACACCGGAGCAGCTGCTCAGGGCGGTTGCCGCCACGGCCCCTGCCGCAACTCCGCCGGCGGCGCCAAAGAGCTGGCGCCTGGTGATTGTTTTCTCTCGCATGGCTACTCCTCCCCCTGAGCAACTTGCACGTCGTAATAGCTGGAGTCCCAGGTGGTCTTGTCGTTGGGCGTCTCCACGTAGGTCTCGCCCTTGCCCAGATAGGTGTCGAGCGTGGAGCCAAGCAGGTTGCCCGCCACGGTGACGAGAATGGCGACGAGCGCCAGGATCACCATGGGGATGATGAGCAGGACCCTGAACTTGGTGTTTGACATCTTGAGCTTTGCGGAACCGTTGTCCGCAGGCGCGGTCTGCGCCTTTCTCGCGTCTGACATAGTGCCTTCCCTTCCCCGTTTCGCCCCCATGGACGGCTTCTGACAAGCGCAGGGTATTGCAGCCCACGCAGCCGCGCGAAAAGCGACAAGTTTGGTACGCCAGATGACAAAACCGGGGACCGCAAGCCGACGGCAGGCCATGTCGTCGCGACAGCCATGCAACCGTTAAGATTTCTACAAGGGGGTTCGCATGTATCGAATACTCATCGTTGAGGACGAGCCGGGTGCCGCAAGCGCGCTTCGCAACGCCATCATGCGCTATGGCACAGAGCATTCGGAGCAGTTCCAGGTCGGCTGGATGAGAAACACCATCGACCTGGATGAACCCGCTTTTGACCTTATCTTCATGGATATTGACCTAGGCATTGAGAATGGCATGGATGCTGCGCGCGAGATTCGCGAGTTCGACCGCTCGACGCCCATCATCTTTGTCACTAACCTTGCCCAGTACGCCATTCAGGGCTACGAGGTCAATGCACTGGACTTCATTGTGAAGCCCTTCACGTATGGGAGCTTCTCCCTGCGGATGGATCGCGCAATGGAGGTCCTGCACAGGCAGGAGGGCCGCTCGATTTCCATTCAGACGCGAGACGGGCTGCGCATCTTTCCCGCGTCAAGCCTGGTGCGCGTCTGGATGCGTGGCCACGACGTCAACTACGGGCTTTCGGATGGCAGCGTGGTCGCGGCACGCGGAAGCCTGAAGGAGACCGAGGCAACGCTTGGAGGAACACCGTTTCTCAAGATTTCCTCTGGATGCATCATCAACATGGCACACGTGCGCGGTGTGAGGGACTCGGCTATCACGTTATCCGATGGGAGCGTCTGCTACATAAGTCGAGCCAATAAGCGTCGGTGCCTGGAAGAGATCTCCCGCTACCTTGGAGGGGGCGGAGCATGATTCCAATAGACGCTGCAGCGGTTGTGCCAGGAATGAGCATGACTCTGGTCCCTGTGGCAGAAGTTCTCGCGCCAGTACTTATGCTCGCGTCCGCGCGCCCGCGAAGGGAGCCCTTTGCCCGCCGTATGGCAATGGTGCTCTGCATCGTTGCCGCAGGAACGCTCGCGGTGTCCCCTCCCGCCTATCTGTTCATCCTTAGCTCCCCGGATCCCGAAGGGTTCAACCGCGCATATTCGCTTGTAAGTTCTGTGGTCATCCTTGTCTCAATGGTTCCCGTTGCCATGTCTCTCTACGAAACCTCCGTGTGGCAGGCACTGTTCTGCGCGGGCGCAGGCTACACCATCCAGAACCTGGCGAGTGGGACAAGCGAGCTCCTCAAGCTGCTGCTCTTTCACTATCTCGGAGTTTCCGTAAGTCCCTCGATTGAGGCGGGCGTGCACTTCGAGTACATTCCGGCAGCGGCATTCGTGGCAATTGTCCCCCTCGCGATTGTCTACGCCCTTGCGTATATCGCGTTTATTCGCCCTGCTCGGCAAGAGGGGCTGGGCAATGTCGAAGATCACGGCATGCTCGCTGCGCTTGTCCTGGTCATTCTTGTGGTCATATCATTTGACGTGCTAATAAAAAGCCTGAGTGGCGTTGCTGGGTTCTACTCGCTTCTGGCGCTGCACGGCGTGCATGGCGTTGTGTGCTGCTTTGTCCTCTTTGTGCAGTTCGAAATCTTGAGCAAGCGCAGTCTTGAGCTCGAGCTGGCACAGAACCAGCGCATTGCCTCCGAGCGCGAGCGGCAGTACCAGCTGTCTCGCGCCAACATCGACGCAATCAACGTGAAGTGCCACGACATCAGGCACCAGATCCACCAGGCGGCCACCGGAGGCAAGGCGGTCGACCCAGAGTTCTTGGCAAGCGTCGAGCGCGAGGTTGCAGTCTACGATTCCCAAGCAAAGACCGGCAACGAGGCCTTGGATACAATTCTCACCGAAAAGGGCCTGCTTTGCGAGCGGGAGGGCATCTCTCTTAGCGTTATTGCTGACGGCAGCGCGCTCGTAGCGCTCAGTCCCTCGGAAGTCTATTCGCTCTTTGGGAACGCGCTGGACAACGCCATCGAGGCCGTGCGCGCGCTGCCCGACCCCGGCCAACGCAGCATATCCCTGACCGTAAGGCAAATTGGAAGCTTGGCGACTATCCATGTTGAGAACTATCTCGCTGGAGAGGCGCGCTTCTCCGATGGAATGCCCCAGACAAGCAAGGCGGACGTGCACCGTCACGGCTTTGGCACGCGTTCGATGCGCGAGATAGTGGAACGGCATGGCGGGACGCTCACGTTTGGACAACGCGGCCGCACCTTTACCGTTGACGCCATGATTCCGGCGCCGTTGGATAGAAAAGGATAGGCGGGCACAAGTAAACGCGAGCTTTGGGGCCCAGCATTGGGGGCGCCGACACCACATGCCGCGCATACAATGAACCGAGACACGACCACAGGAGGTACCCATGAAGCTCCTCATCGCATCCGACATCCACGGCGCGGCCGACTGGTGCGCCCGGCTCATGGACGCCATCGACACCGAGAGCCCCGATCGCGTGGTTCTTCTCGGCGACATGCTCTACCACGGGCCGAGAAACGACCTTCCCGAGGACTACGCGCCCAAGAAGGTTTTCGGCATGCTCAACGGCATTGCCGAGAAGGTCATCGCTGTGCGCGGCAACTGCGAGGCCGAGGTCGACCAGATGGTGCTCGACTTCCCCTGCATGGCCGAGTACAACATCCTGCTTGACCCAGAGGCTAACGACGGGGCGGGGATGACCATCTTCCTCACGCACGGGCACGTGTGGGGGCCGGGGATTCACAACTCGGTCGACGTATGGCCCGAGCTGCCGCAGGGTTCGGCGCTGGTGTACGGGCACACGCATAAGAAGGTTAACCAAACGAGTGACTCGCACCCAGGAATCACTGTGTTCAACCCGGGCTCGGTTGGCGTTCCTAAGGACGGAACTCACAGCTATGGCGTCTACGAGGACGGTCACTTTGAGTTCCGCGTGTGGGACGAGTAGGACAAACGCAATGAGAGGCCGGGCTCGCGACGCATGCCGCGAGCCCGGCCAACTACTAACGTCTTTGCGCCAAGAGAAACGCCGCTACGACTCCTTGTAGGCAATCAGCAAACTGGACGCCACCCAGGCGAGAACCGCAATCGTGGCCACGCCAACAGCGATGTAGAAGAATGCCATTGCTGCCTGCGCGTTTGCCGTGGCGCTCTGGTAGGCATGCGTAGCCGAAAAATTGGTTACCGTGCTGGCGGTGACATCAGAAAGAGCCTTGGCTGCGCTGTCTTGAAGCGAGGAATACACCACGCCAAGGATCGCGGCTGCAATCAGAGAGCCAATGGACACCTTCTTGGCGTTATCGTGCCACTCAACGAGCTTAGACTTTGCATCTGCCATAGTGGGTTTCCTTTCTCTACAGGCCTGTGAAGCAGACTAGGAAAGACTACTTTGCAGAGTAGTAGTCATCCCCTATCGAGAAGGTCTGCACTTCAGCCTTGACCTTCGCGGCATCAGTAGTGGAAACAGAATCAAACACCGCACTCTCGCCCGCAGCCCACGAGTTAGCACTCACGTACGTCTCGTCGACACGCGTACCAGAATCGTCGTAAAGCCCAAGGGTGACGCTTACGTTGCTGAGGTCTTGATCGGTCGTGTTAGCAATTGTGGCGGTGTAATCGTACATACCATAGCCATTGCTGGTCTTTTCGAAGGTGGCACCATCAAAGATTGCCTGGACCTTGTCAACCATCTGCTGTTGCGGGGTCTCAACGTTCTCGTCCAACTGATCCGCGACAAGGCCAGGAATAGCAATGTCGACGCCTAGGGCTGACGTGTAGTGATACTGACCGGTGCACGCGCCATAGACGCCAAGCGCCTGGCCTTCCTGAAGGTGGTTGTCGCCAAGCACCGAGTTATCAATCTTCACGTAGACGATGTCATCGTAGCCGGAGACGCCGGTGGCAAGACGGACATCCGTCTCGTTGCTTCCCTCCAGGACCTGCAGAACGCTCCCTACAAAGTAGAGCTTCTGGTTCTTGTAGTCGTCCGGCGTCTTAGCGACCGTTGCGTAGTCAACCTGCTGGTAGTTGGCAGGATCAAAGGGCTCACTCGAGGGCTTGGCGGAGTTGCCACCAATCGCGGCAATTGCAATGATCGCTGCGATAACTACCAGGATGATGATGAGAACTTTCCTACCGCGATGCTTCTTCTGCTTCTTTTCCTCGCCCTGCTTGCTGACCCTATCTTCGACTTCTGCCATGAGCGTTCCTCCTTTGTCCAACCAACACCAGGTAGAGCACCGGGCGTGTCTGCCACGAACTGAATGCATCCTAAGTGGCCGTGCCGAAGCCTTCATTAGCTCCCAGCTAAATCACTGCGGGCGGTCTTGCGAGCGACTCTCGCCGCGGGGCTTTCCGGGCATGATGGTCCGCTCGCCGTGCTCCCAGAGGAGGTCGTCGCACTGCTCGACGCCCAAGCCGTGATGAAGCGCATACGCAACGATGAGATCTCGGCGACAATCCGGCCGCAGGCGGCATGCGCCACCGCGTTCGAGCAGCTCAGAGGTGTCACGAATCCCCAACTGCATCCCAAAGGCAAGCTGCAGCAGCTTGTCGCGCGAGGCTCGCCTGGTTCCCGCAAGGATCTGATACGCAAAAGTTTGATTAAGGCGGCTCCGGTGGATGGCATCGTTTCTCGGCATGCCACTTGCCGCCAAGCAATCACGAGCCCAGGCAGAGAGATCTCGCTCGTCGAAGGATGCGCAGGCAAGAACCTTGTCGATGTCTGCGTCGCACGCTATGGCATGCCAGGAATCTTCCACGTTCGCCTCCATCCGCAATGGATGGTGGCAAAACGCTGGGGCGCTTTCATTAGCTTGCTGCTAAAAGATGCGACGCGCGTGGGCGAGAATAGCCGTCTAGCCCCCAGGAGTCAGTGCTACGAACACCGCAAGGACGACAACGAAAGCAAAGAGCACGCCCAGCGCCATGAGCAGTCGCTTTGCCAGGAGAATCATCCGGGCAGAACGTTGTCTGTACTTCATCGCGGCATACGGACCCGCCCCAAGCATTGCCGCCGGAATCTCCTCGACCAGGAGAAGGACAAGGTAGATACTAGCGCCGAGAACCACCAGAAGCGATGCCATGGGATGGTCGCCAACCATCGCGTTGGCGGTATAGACCGCAGCCGAGCCAAAGAGAATGCCAACAAATATGCCGAGAACCACCAAGGCAATGGTAAGTGCCTGCATCCACGGCTTTGCCTCGGAAAACGCCGCCACCAGCTGGTGTGGCCTTGCCAGTGTACGGGGAATCTTCTCGCGCTTGCCGGCCTTTGCGCTCGAAGACTTGTCAACGTTCACGGCTGCCGCGTCCGGCACCGCCCGCAGCACGGCATCACGCAGCGCCCTCGCGCTCTGGTAGCGCTCGCTCGGCTCGAAACTACAGGCCTTCTCGACAATGCGCCGCAGTTCAGGACGCACAACGGCGGAATCCGCAAGCGCCGCCGCATACCCCTCGGCGTCTGGCGTGACGCCCGTGAGCATAAAGCCCAAAAGGCAACCAATTGAGTAGACGTCTGAGCGGTCGTCGGTCTGGGCAAAGCCGTACTGCTCGGGAGACGCAAAGCCCCAGGTACCAAGCCGGGTAGTGTCGCGTTGCGCGCCCTCGACGTAGGCACGCGCAATGCCCAGGTCGATAAGCACGGCGCCGCGCGGAGAGAGGATGACGTTCTTGGGTGACACGTCGCGATGAACAATTCCCAGCTCATGGAGGGCGGCGACCGCATCGCACACGTCGGCGGCCACATGCGCCGCTGCCGTCTCGCCCATGCGACCTGCCTCGGCCACGCACGAGGCAAGCGATGCCCCATAGACGTACTCGCGGACAATGACCACCTGGTCGGGGAGGTCGTACGTCTCGACCACGCGCGGCAGGTGCTTGCCGGCAGCGGACGAGAGACGCGAGAAGACCTCGACGTTTGCAACGTCACGCTTTACGCGCTTGCGGACCAGCGGGCCCTCGCCGAAGTGCGCCGCGCCCGGCCTGCTCACGACCTCGGTCGAGCCGGCCTCCCCGCAGGCAAGCACGCGCACCACGCGATAGGCCTCGTCCTTCTCGAGCGCAGCCATGAGCTGCGCGTCTGCGGGCGTGTCCACTACGCCTCCCCGTCGAGCAGGGTCTTCTCGCCCAGGCGCCACAGCTCGTCATCCGTCTGCTGGCGGTCCATGCCGTGCTCGAGACAGAAGATGATGATGGCGTCGCGGCGGTTACGCGACCACAGCTCGGAGGCGCCGGCAAGCCGCAGCAGGCGCTGTGCCTCAACGAGCGAGCAACCCAGCCCAAAGGCCAGCATGATCGCGCTGTCGCGACCGGGGCGCCGCGCGCCCTCGAAGATCTGGTAGCAGAAGGTGGGGTTGAGCCCGGACGAGCGGATGACCTGCGATTTCTTGAGCCCATGCGCTTCTCGCACGGCCTCTGCGTACTCCGCGAGCGAGCGCTCCTCCAGACTTGCGCGCGCAAGATACTGCTCCGGTGTCGCCGACGCCAGCAGCTGCTCTAGAAGCTCCGCGGTGAGGCGCACGGACCCGCCCGCAGTCTCGCCCTGCTCCCCCGACATCAGAACTTGTCGACCATGCCATCAGCGTCCGCGTGGAGCTGGCGGATGGTCTGGGGAATGAGGTCCAGGTCGTAGGGGGTCATCTGGTAGACCCAGTTGAGCCAGTTGCGGTAGAGCAGGTTCGCGTGGGCACGCCACGTGAAGATGGGCTGACTCTCGGGGTTGTCGTCCGGGAAGTAGTTCTCGGGCAGGCGGATGGGCAGCCCCTTGTGGAAGTCGCGCCAGAACTCGTCAGAGAGCGTGTCTCGGCCGTACTCGAAGTGGCCCGTCACGTAGACCTCGTGGAAATCTGCGGTGGCAATGATGGCCGGACCGCTGGTGAAGCCCTCCGAGAGCACGTGCAGCTCGGGGTGACGGGCAAGCTCGTTGGTGTCGATTGCGGCGTGGCGTGAGTGCGGCATGTAGTGCACCTCGTCGAAGCCGTTGGTGAGGAAGTTGTACTCGTCGCACAGGCGCTGCGGGAAGACGCCAAAGAGCTTGGATCCAAGCTGCTTCTTGGGGATGCGGTACAGGTGCCAGAGGCCGGCCATGGCGCCCCAGCACAGGTACATGGTGGAGAGCACGTGCTCCTGCGACCAGTCGATGATCCCGCAGAGCTCGTCCCAGTAGTCGACGTCCTCGAAGTCCATCTGCTCCACCGGCGCACCCGTGATGATAAGGCCGTCGTAGTTCTTGTCGGCAAACGAGTCAAACGTGTCGTAGAACTTCACGAGGTGATCCTGCGAGACATGCGTGGCCTCGTGCGTGGAGACGCGCATGAAGTCGCAGCTCACCTGCAGCGGCGACTTGGAGATGAGGCGCAGAATCTGGGTCTCGGTCTCGATTTTGGTGGGCATGAGGTTGAGGATGGCCACCCTCAGCGGGCGGATCTCCTGGCGCTCGGCGACCTCTTCTTCGAGGGCGAAGATACGCTCCTCGTGCAGGATCTTCTTGGCGGGCAGGCCGTCTGGGATGTTGATGGGCATACGTGACTCCTTGGCTGGTGCAAACGGGCAAGACGGACGTGCGCCGACGACGACAGTCGCGACGCAGCTAGCGCATTCGACGCATTCGCGCCGTGAGTGGAGCCATGTTTGCCCTGTTCCAGCTCATACAAGGTCCTTCTCGCCACGCGCACCCCAACTGGCACGCACGCCATCACAGTATAGAGGAGAGCGCGCGGGCTGTCCCCGTTTTCATGCGGCGATATTGTCGTGATGGTGGAAAAGCGCACGTACATGCCCCATACTGTGCAGCATGAATACATCATTTGCCGAGCTCGGGCTAAACGAGCAGATTCTTGCCGGGGTGGATGCCCTTGGCTTTGACACACCAACTCCCGTTCAGGCGCAGGCGATTCCCGTTGTCCTTGAGGGGCGCGACGTGGTTGCCTCCGCACAGACGGGCACCGGCAAGACCGCCGCCTTCGCCCTGCCTGCACTGCAGCTCATACAGGGTCAAAAGGCCACCAGCAAGGAGCCGCTTGCCCTGGTGGTGACGCCTACGCGTGAGCTTGCCGCGCAGATCGACAACGTGGTGAGCGAGGTGTGCAAGGAGACGGGCCAGCGCGCCGTCATCGTGATGGGCGGTGCCAAGTTCGACAAGCAGATCGCGCAGCTCGAGAAGGGCTGCGACCTCCTGGTTGCCACGCCGGGGCGCCTGCTCGACCTCATGGAGCACAACCACGTGAGCCTCTCCAAGGTGCAGGTGCTTGTGCTCGACGAGGCGGACCGCATGCTCGACATGGGCTTTTGGCCCAGCGTTCGTCGTATCATGCACGCCCTGCCCGAGAAGCACCAGACGCTGCTCTTCTCGGCAACCATTCCACCTAGCATCAAGAGCACCATTGATGCTCTGCTGAGAGACCCCGCCTACGTGGAGATCGCGCGCGTGGGCCAGACCGCTGACACCGTGGAGGAGCACCTCTGCCCCGTCACGCAGGGCCAGAAAACGCAGCTCTTGGAGGCGCTCATAAAGACCGGCGGCGGCACCGGCGTGCAGCCGGAGCGCGTGCTGGTCTTCTGCCGCACCAAGCACCGCGTGGACGACGTCTCGAAGATCCTCAAGGCCGCTGGCCTCAAGGTGGACGTGATGCACGCGGACCGCCCGCAGAAGGCGCGCGAGAAGGCCCTCGAGCGGTTCCGCGAGGGCAAGGTCCAGGTGCTTGTCGCCACGGACGTGATGAGCCGCGGCATCGACGTCGAGGGCATCGATGCGGTGGTCAACTTCGACGTGCCCATGGACCCGGAGGACTACGTGCACCGCATTGGCCGTACCGGCCGCGCCGGCGCAACGGGCCACGCCTACACGTTCATGGCGCCCGACGAGGTGAGCCCCCTGCGAGAGATCGAGTACTTCACCAAGAAGCTCGTGCCGGTGTGGGACCTGCCGGACTTTGCCTATGACGAGGGACGCATCATCCCGCAGTCCGGACGCTCGACCACCAAGCCCACGCGCACGATGTTCTCGGGCTCCAAGGCCCGTGGGCGCGGCTTTGGCGGCGGCCGATACGGCCGCCACTTCTAAGAGCGGCTGCGCCGGCGGCCCCCTCGGCCCCTCTCGCCTCCTCGCCCCCTCTCGCCTCCCTCTCTCCGCCTCCCTCTCTCCGTTCTTTAGCGGTATTTGAGAATCGAACTTCTCGCCAACTGGGCAAATGCGGGGTCAGATTCTCAGATACCGATAAAGAATGGAGGGGGCCGAGAGGAGACAGAGGGGAGACCAAGGGGGGGCAAGGAGAGGCGCCTTCCAACCCCGTCATACCAACAAGCAAGTCACGACTCACCCACAAGAAGGATCGCAATGAAGCAGCAGCGTCCGTATCCGCAGGTCATCGTCACGAGAAAGGCCGCCCGAGCGCTCGCCGGCGGGCACCCCTGGGTCTTCGAGGGCGAGGTCCGGCGCGTGGAGCCTGCACCAACGGACGGACGCACGGCTCAGAACGGCGACGTGGTGGACGTGGTCGAGGAGAACGGCACCTGGCAGGGGGTGGGGCTTCTCTCCGAGCAGAGCAAGATTCGTGTGCGCGTAGTGAGCCGCAACGCCAACGACCGCATCAACGAAGCGTTTTGGGCACGCAAACTCCAGTGGGCATGGGAGTATCGCAAGGCCACCATGGGTTCGCGTGCGCTTCCGGGCTGCGAGCCGGACACCAACTGCTGCCGTGTGCTCTTTTCGGAGGCGGACGGGTTTCCGGGCCTCGTCGTCGACCGCTACGAGGACGTGCTCGTCTCGCAGGTGGGCACCGTGGGCATGCAGAGGCTGCGCCCCACGCTCTACCCGCTGCTGCTCGACGTACTGCGCACGGATGGCCACGACATCCGTGGCATCTACGAGAGAAACGACGCGCCTTCTCGCCTCAAGGAGGGCCTTGCGCAAGAGAAGGGCTGGTGGGTCGAGAACGGCCGGCCCGCGCCGGATAGCGCGCGTGTAATTGCGCACGAGAACGGCATCGCCTACGACCTTGACCTCGAGAACAGCCAGAAGACAGGGTTCTTCCTCGATCAGAAGTACAACCGCCGCGCCGTACGCGAGCTGGCCCGCGGGCGCCGCGTGCTCGACTGCTTCTGCCACGTGGGGCCGTTTGGACTCAACGCCGCGGCGGGCGGTGCCGAGTTTGTGCGCGAGGTCGACGTGAGCCAGACGGCCATCGACCTGGCACGCGAGAACGCGCGCCTCAACAACCTTGAGTCAACGATGGACTTCACCTGCGCAAACGTGCTCGAGTACCTGCCCGCGCTTGTCTCGGACAAGAAGCGCCTGCACGAGGAGGGTGGCCCCTTCGACCTCATTGTCCTGGATCCGCCAGCGTTCACCAAGAGCCGCGAGACCGTGGGCCATGCCGCCCACGGCTATCGCGAGATCAACGAGTGGGCCATGCGGCTTCTGCCGCGCGGCGGCTACCTTGCAACGTGCAGCTGCAGCCACTTCATGACGCGCGACCTTCTCGCCCGCGCCATCGCCGAGGCCGCGCACAACGCAAACGTCCAGCTGCGCCAGATCGAGGAGCGCCAGCAGGCGCCAGACCACCCCATCCTGTGGGGCGTCCCCGAGACCCACTACCTGGACTTCTTTGTGTTTCAGGTAGTGTAGAGGTCTTACCTGCTGTTATATGACTTCTGAGGGCTCAACCGGACAGGGGGGGACTGGCTATGAGAGAATCCGTCAGTACAGGCTGCAATATTTAATCAGTAGAGCCGAGAAGCTAATTTGCATTGCTCGTCAACAAGAGCAAGTCCGCCCTCACTTTACCTACCACGACGAGCCGCGCAGGTACTCTGCCATGTGGGGTGTCGACAGGCGCACGTAACCCTTGCCGTCCGCCTCGATGACATGCTCCTTTATAAGACTCGCGCGGTATTTGCTCACCCAACTCGAACTTCTGCTGCACCTCTTTGCGATATCTGACACCGCGGTAGAGCTGGGCGCATCAACAGCGACCGCCTTCACAAACTCCCGCTGCGCAGGGGTAAGCCCGTCCATGATTGGTGCACAGACTGCCTCGCCAAACGCCACCACGGCATCGCTGGCGCCACGCTCGACATCGGCGCGCTCGATGGTCTTGGACCCCCTGCGATCCGCCGCCTGCCACATGTAATAGCCAACAAGCTGCACCATATAGGGATAGCCGGCCGCCACCTGCGCAGCAGCCAAGGCATCCTCCTGGCCAATCTCTTTGCCGGACTCCTTAACCGCGTCCACATACGCAGCGCGAACATCGGCGAGAGGAACCTCGGCGAGCACCTGCTGCTGACTACGGCGCAAGAACGTAAGAACTTTGTTGTTGAGCACCTCATCAACCATCGAGGGAAGAGCCGCAAACACAAACGCCACCCCATGTTTCTTGGCGTCCGAAACGTCCCGCATGTCTTCGTCCCTCAGGACGTGCTGGATGGCCGTAGCCAGGGCAACCAGGTCTTCCTCCGAGGCCGCCTGTGCCTCGTCTATGGTGAAGAGAATGCCCTTGCCATCCGGCATTCGCCTGAGCCTCGCTTCGATGGCCTCTCTCAGCGTAAGCGCTGCGTTGCTCGGTGAGATGCTGACGCTCCCCAGACTGGCAGAGACCATTCCTCCCACCCCCACTGAGGGGCTGATTGTCGCCCCGCCGAACCCAACGGCACCCGATGAAAGAGCGGCCACAAGCCGTTCGCACAAACCGTTCGATGCCGTGTCGGAAACCACAACCCAGTCGTGTTTTTTGGCAACCCTCCCGAGCTCGGTAAGCATAACCGTCTTACCAAACCCGCGCTGACCCGAGATAAGCATCAAACGGCCAGGCGCACCAGCACCGTTATCCAGAGCCTCCTCAAAATCTCGTATGACCGACTCCCTGCCAATGAGAATGGGCGGCATCTTGCCAGCCGTGGGCTTGAAGGGGTTCATTGGACATACCCTCCTTGTGGTTTTGCACCGTTTTACACGAACTTATACCGTCTTACACGATTTTATACTGTCTTACACTATGCCACGGATCAAAGGCCCGCCGCGGCCTTCACGCCGCCACTAGCCCCTACTCTTACGGCGCGCGCGGAAGAACGCGCGCAGCTGGTCGGCGGCCTCGTCCGCCAGCACGCCCGACGTCACCTCGAAGGCGTGGTTGAGCCGCGGGTCGTGACTCACGTCAAAGAGCGTGCCCAGCGCGCCGCCCTTGGGGTCGGGCGCGCCATACACGCAGCGGTCCACGCGTGCGTTTACCATGAGCCCCGCGCACATGAGGCACGGCTCGAGCGTCACGTAGACCGTGCATCCCGAGAGCCGCCAGCGGCCAAGCACCCTCGCAGCCTCCTCCATGGCGAGAAACTCGGCGTGCGCAGCAGGGTCCGCGTCCTCCTCGCGACGGTTATGCGCGCGAGAGACAACCTTGCCATCGCACACCACCACCGCACCTATCGGCACCTCGCCCTCATCTGCGGCGGCAGCGGCCTCGGCCAAGGCAAGGCGCATGAACCCAAGGTCCTCTTCGGCGGCGTCCTGGTTGCTGCCCTGCTCGTCTTGGTTCATCTCTCGTCCCTCTTGTACAGTCGCAAGCCCAACTTTTCCAGCATATGCGCTAGGATATATCCACGCACCCAACGGAGGGGTGGCAGAGTGGTTGATTGCAGCGGTCTTGAAAACCGCCGGGCGCGTTGCGTCTCGAGGGTTCGAATCCCTCCCCCTCCGCCTCACGCGTCCCATCACGAAGCACCGCACGCCGTCCACGTCTCCAGCACGTCCGCCACGGTCCGCCCGCCTGAAGGGAGCCCCTCATGACTGCCATTATCATCATCATTGCCATCATCGTTGTTCTTGTCGTCTGGTTTGTGAGCATCTACAACGGCATCGTCCGCAAGGACAACCGCTGCGACAACGCCTGGCAGACCATCGACGCCCAGCTGCAGCGCAGGAACGACCTCATCCCCAACCTGGTTGAGACCGTCAAGGGCTACGCCGCGCACGAGTCCGGCACGCTCTCGGCAGTTACGCAGGCGCGTGCCGCCGTCATGTCCGCCAAGACGCCCGAGGACAAGATGGCCGCCTCCAATGTGCTCTCGGACACGCTGAAGTCGCTCTTTGCCGTCTCCGAGGCCTACCCCGAGCTCAAGGCCAACGCCAACTTCCAGCAGCTGCAGTCCGAGCTCTCGGACACCGAGAACAAGATCAGCTACGCGCGCATGAGCTTCAACGACTGCGTGCTCGAGTACAACAACGCCATCGAGACCTTCCCCGGCAACGTTGTGGCTGGCTCCAAGTTCAAGGAGCGTCAGGGCTTCGAGGTTCAGTCCGAGGCCGTGCGCCAGGCGCCGCAGGTCAAGTTCTAGTCTCTTCTTGGCCGAGTCTCTTCTCGGCGACAATAGCAGGTCTAGCGCCGGTGGGGCAATATCGCCCCACCGGCTTTTTGCTGTTGAGGCGGCGGAGAGCTTGAGTCTCTCGTTCTTTAGCGGAATCTGAGAATCGCAATTATTGCGACCTGCGGAAACGTCACCCCCGATTCTCAGAAACCGCTAAAGAACGGAGGGTGGCGCAGGGAGAGTGGCGCAGGGAGGTGGCTCAGTACCGTGACCCCGACGCTCCCTTGCACCCTAACGTGGAGATTAACGAATCGTTACGCAAACGCGATGGGGCCAGCAACCCCTCGTCACGGACCCTCGTGTACAATGGCCTGTGCGCATGGCAAAGCGTGTTGTGCGCGGTCATCAAAGGTCAAAGAGAAAGGCTTCCATGAAACCCCGACCTCACAGTCGATGACCCCTCCGGCGTGCTATTGGCAGCCCGCCGCATGGGGTGCCGTTCCACCACATATGCCGTGTGCGTAGCCTTACCCGGGTGCACGCCGGCAGAGAAGGAGCACGCATGATCTACCTCTCCCAACTCCTGGGAAACCCGGTTCTCGACCTCAACGGCGAGAAGATAGGCACCGTTTCCGACCTGGGCATCGCCACTGGCGAAGTCTTTCCCCGCGTCACCAGCCTTGCGTTCATGGGCCCCGGCCACACCCCGTTCATGATCAGCTGGCGCAAGTACGTCGACACCTACGACGAGCACGAGGTGCACCTTAAGGTCGTCGCCACCGACATCCGCTTCTCCTACCTGCAGCCAAACGAGGTCCTTCTCGCACGCGACATTCTCAACAAGCAAATTGTTGATACCCGCGGCATGCGCGTAGTGCGCGTGAACGACCTCAAGCTCTCGGACACCAACTCCTCTCAGCTGCGCCTTCTTGGCGCCGAGGTGGGCATCCGCGGCATCCTGCGCTCACTCTCCCCCGGCATCGAGCGGCTAGCACTGCGCATTGCGCACACGTTTGGCAAGCAGCTCCCCGAGAAGATCATCGCGTGGAGCTACATGGACCTCGTCGAGCGCGACCTCTCTGACGTCAAGCTCTCGGTCTCGCACAAGACCCTCGACGACATGCACCCCGCCGACATCGCCGACATCATCGAGCGCCTTGACCCGCGCCTGCGCGGGCAGGTCTTTGCCCAGCTCGACGACGAGCAGCGCGCCGGCGCCATGGCCGAGCTGGACGACGATGCCATGGCCGCACAGATCATGGGCAGCATGGACGAAGCCGACGCATCGCGAATCCTCTCCGAGATGGACCCGGACGACGCAGCCGAGCTTGTCTCGGAGCTCGACTACGACAAGGCCGAGAAGCTCCTCAAGCTCATGGGCGTCAACGAGCAGAAGGCCATTCGCCAGCTTTTGGGCTACCGCGAGGACACCGCCGGCCGCATCATGACCTCCGAGGTGGTCTCGCTTCCCGAGGACGAGACCGTTGCCGACGCCGTCGAGCGCCTGCGCGGGCTGGACGAGGACTTCGAGAGCGTGCGCTACGTCTATCTCACCGACGAGGACGAGAAGCTCTCCGGCGTGGTCACGCTCGGACGCCTCATTGTGTCTGACCCCGACACCCGTCTCGAGGACATTGCCACCACAGAGCTCAAGACCGCCAGCCCCGAGGACGACCAGGAGGACGTGGCGCAGGACATCGCCAAGTACAACCTGCTTGCCATGCCCGTTGTCTCGGACGAGGGCAAGCTACTGGGCATTGTCACCGTCGACGACGCTCTGGACGTCCTGGAGGAGGAGCACGCCGAGGACCTGCAGATTGCCGGCGGCACAAGCTCCGACGCGGACGGCACCGAACACGCGCACGACCTGGTGTGGCTGCTGCGCCGAAACGCCTGGTTCTTCTTCTGGATCGTTGCCGCGGCCATCATTTCCTTTGCGTTCAAGACCGACACCAGCACCTTCACGGCGGCGCTTCTCGCCTGCGCGGCAATGCCGCTCGCCCTTGTGGTGGCCGACGACTCCGTGAGCTATGTCACCAACTTCTTCCTGGAGAACGACCCGGACGACGAGGACTCGCCCTCCACGCTTGGCTTCACGCTGCGCAGCATTGGGACCGGTCTTGTCTTTGCCTTCATCTGCACGCTGCTGGTGCTTGCATTTGTGAGCCTTGCGCTGCCGGACGCCTCCGACGCCGCGCTGGCGCATGCGCTTCGCCTGGGATTTACCGCCGCGGCCGTCTCGGTGCTGGTCTCGTTCGCTCTTACGCCCATCTACCTGGTGATTCTTCGCAAGCGTGACGAGAGGAACCAGGAGACCTCGGGCTTTGCGCTCGCCCTCATCTCTATGATCGTCGCCGCCGTGGTGTTCGCAGTCGCCATCGCCGTGACCGGCACGACCGGAATCGTCCTGGGGTAGGCCCATGGCAGAGGCAAAGAGCGACACCAAGAAGACAACTAAGAAGGCCGGGCGCCTTGCGATTCTCGCCGCCATGGGGCCGGGTCTTCTCACCGCCATGGCTGGCAACGACGCCGGCGGCATCGCGACGTACTCCTCGACCGGTGCCACCTACGGCTACGGCATGCTCTGGACCGTGCCGCTCATGTGCGTCCTTCTCATTGTGGCGCAGGAGACCGCCGCGCGTATGGGCTGCGCCACGGGCAAGGGCTTTGCGGCACTGATCCGCGAGCAGTTTGGCGTGCGCGTCTCGGCAATCGCCATGCTCGCGCTTATCATCTCAAACTTCACGGTAACGCTCTCCGAGTTTGCCGGCATTGCCTCGAGCATGGAGCTCTTTGGCATTCCGCTGCAGGTGAGCGTACCCATCGCGGGCATCGCCACGTGGCTTCTCACGCAGAGCGGCTCCTATCACCGCGTCGAGAAGATCCTGCTGGCGCTCTCCTGCGTGTTTCTCACCTACATCGTGAGCGGCTTTATCTCCAACCCCGACTGGGGCCTGGCACTCAAAGACACGGTGATCCCGCAGTTCTCGAGCGACCCTGGCTACGTCTCGCTGCTGGTGGCAAACGTTGGTACCACCATCTCGCCGTACATGCTGTTCATGGTGAGTTCCAACGTGGTCGAGAAGAACCTCAAGGGTTCCGACATCCCCGGTCAGCGCGCCGACAACGTCTCTGGCGTGATTGCGGCAGAAATCACCACCTGGTTCATCGTCCTCACGACCGGTACCGTGCTCTACCCCGCAGGCGTCACCGTGAACAGCGCAGCCGACGCAGCGCAGGCGCTCGTGCCGCTGGCGGGCCAGTACGCCTCGGCGCTCTTTGCGGCGGGCCTTGCGGGCGCGTCATTCCTGGCGGCGTGCGTGCTGCCCGGCATTACGGCGAGCGCCGTGTGCGAGGCCTTTGGCTGGGAGCGCGGCGTTGACCGCACCTGGAACGAGGCACCGGCGTACCGCGCCATCATCACCGGCATCACGATTCTCTCGGCGGGAATCGTGCTTATCCCCAACGTTGACCTCTTTGGCATCATGATGCTGGCGCAGGTCATCAACGGCGTGCTGCTGCCGGTGCTCATGGTGTGCATGGTTCTTATCGCCAGCGACAAGCGCGTGATGGGCCAGTACGCGAACGGTCGCGTGTGGACGGCTCTCACATGGTTCACCATCGTGGTGGTCATTGTGCTCACGATCATCATGTTCGTGCTGCAGGCAATGGGGTTGTAGGCGCCGAGCCTTTAGTGCGGCCTTGCTGTTCACATTGTGAGCGAGTCGCCGGGAGCACCCTTTTGGCAGCAAATTCAACATAGGAGCCTTCCGGAGACGAATTGTCGCCGGAGGGCCGTATTTGGTGAGAATTGCAACTTTCTGGGGCTTCCCAGCGCCCCGCCGACACGCTACCTACAGCTCGTACGGCGCCGAGAGCAGGCCGTTCTCGGTGATGATGCCCGTGATCAGGCTGTGGTCGGTCACGTCGAACGCGGGGCTGAAGACATCCACGCCCTCGGGCGCCATGCGCTCCTTGTACCACATCTCGGTGACCTCGTCGGGGTCGCGCATCTCGATGGGAATCTGCGCGCCGGTGGGGGTGTCGTGGTCGATGGTCGAGCTGGGGGCACACACGTAGAAGGGCACGCCGTAGTACTTGGCGAGAATGGCCACGCCCGAGGTGCCGATCTTGTTTGCCGCGTCCCCGTTGGCCGCCACGCGATCGCAGCCAACAAAGACCACGTCGATGCGACCCTGCTGCATAAGCATCGAAACCATGTTGTCGCACTGGAGCGTCGTGGTGATGCCGGCGTTGTAGAGCTCGAACGATGTGAGCCGCGCGCCTTGCAGCAGCGGACGGGTCTCGTCGCAGTAGACGTGCATGTCGGTACCGGCCCAGCCCTGCTCAAGCGCCGTATACATGGGTGCCGTAGCCGTTCCGTACTTGGCGGTAGCAAGCGTGCCTGCGTTGCAGTGGGTGAGAATGCCCACGGGCTGGCCGGGCTTTCTCACCTGCTGCATGATCTTAAAGCCAATGGCGCCGATGTTGCGGCTAATCTGCACGTCCTCCTCGCGGATGCGGCGCGACTCGGCGACAAGCTCCTGCTTGAGCTGGTCCACGGGCAGGTCGAGGCGGGCGTGGCAAAACGCGTCCATGCGGTTGAGCGCCCAGAAGAGGTTGACGGCAGTGGGACGAGAAGTTGCCAGGTAGTCCGCAATCTCTTTGAACTGGCGGTAGAACTCCTGCTGGTCGGCGGTATCAATCTTTTTGGCGAGCATGGCCAGCCCCTCGGCCGCGGCCACGCCAATGGCCGGGGCACCACGCACGCGCAACTTCTTGATGGCTTCCCAAAGCTCCTCCTTGGTACGAAGGTTGATGCGCTTCACCGTACCGGGAAGAAGCGTCTGGTCGATGATGTCCAAAGACTCGCAGTCCTCCGGCAGCTTCACCGAGATAACGCGGTCGAAGAATTCCTCTACGCTCATGCAGGCCTGGTCCCCTCTCTGTACCTGTGATGCCGTGCGAGAAGCGCCACAGGGCTCAGTCAACGGCTGCTTACTTGCTCGCTTTGTCGAACTCGTCCTTAAACGAGCCGAACATCTTGCCCATGCTTCCAAGGCCACGCCCCAGAGCGCGGGCAGCCTCGTCGCCGGCGCTCCGATTTGCTGCCGCCTTCTTGGCCTTGGTCGCAGCGGGCTTGGCTGACGAGACGGACTTGGCTCCACTGGTTGCAGCGGGCTTCTTGACGGCGTAGGTCTTGGGCGCCGATGACGCGGCGGCGCGCTCCTCGGCGCCGGCCTTGAGCGTAGCCGTGGGCTCGGAGACTCGAACGTCGGCGGCCTCGGTTGCGGGAAGCTGGTTCTTCTCGGCAGTGGCGCGCAGCTCCTCGGCCTTCTCGCGGGCGCGCTCCTCCTCGCCCTCGGCGCGGGCGTCGTCTATGGCGCGCCTTGCCTTGCCCAGGGCCTTGCCCAGCGCAAACGACCCCTTGTCAACAGCCTCGCTGGTGGCCTTGCCGGCCTTCTCACCAAACTCGGTACCGCGGATCTTTGCCTTTGCCGTGGCCTCGCCGGCCTTAGCGGCCAGGCCGCCGTTGAGCTCCAGCTTAGAGGCCTCGTCCTTTACAATCATGCGCCCCTTGGAGTAGCCCACCAGCATGCTTGGCGGAATCTCCACCGAGCCCACCAGGGCCGTGGCCATCCCGCCATCGCCCACCAGAAACTTTGTCACCTTGCCCGTGGCGTCATCGAACTCGGCATCGCCCACGTAGCCCAGCTCGCGGCCTGACTCGGTGCGGGCGTCCGTGCCCGCCCACATGATGCAGGAGTCCCAGTCCACGCCCAAGCGCTCGCGCGCCTTGTCGTCAAAGGCCTTGTCCTCGTCCACCACGCGGAAGCCCTTCTCGCAGGCAGCCAAGGAGTCATAGGCCACAAAGACGTCCTCGCGCTTGACCATGCCCGCAACGTCAGGGCGCGCAACCAGGTAGCCCACCATGGAGCGGCCGTCAGGCGTGAACACGGCCATGTGAATCTTGCCGAGCTTGGAGAGGCGCTCGCCGCTCTGCTCGCCTGTGGGCGTCTTCTCGCCCTTCTTTGGCTTCTTTGGGCGGGCCTTCTTGGTGATGAAGACCTTCTTGCCCTGCATGTCGCTGATCTTGGTCACGGTGCCTCTCCCCCTACCGCATGTGCCGGCAGCGCGCGACGGCATTTCCGCCTTGAACCCGTGCCCAAGGCGCTCCCAACATGGCAGCGGGGCGCCCAAGGGCACCCCGCCATGTTACGAACAAATGCGCTCCGGCCAGTTAGACGACCTACTCCTCGGGCTTCTCGTCGTTGTCGACAACCTCAACGTGCACGGACTGCGCGGCAGACTCGTTGGCGGCAGCCGCGTCACCAGCCATGTTCGAAACGCGGTCGGTCACGGTGTTCACGGCATCGGAGACCTGCGCGGACGTGCTGGAGACCGCCTCGGAGAGCGAGTCGCGAAGCTGGTCCATGCGCTCACGAGCCAGGTCAACCTTTGCGCGAAGCTCGTCGGTCTTAGCGTCGACGCCGGGACGCACGTCGCCCAAGCGATCGGAGACGCTGCGAGCGCCGCGCTCATAGGTGTCAACGGCGGAGTCCCACGCGTCGTTCATGGCGTCGGCAGCCATGGCGCGGCTCTCCGCTCCGGGGCGAGGGGCCAGCATCATGCCAGCGACGACTCCCGCAGCAGCACCAACGATGCTGCCAAGGACGAAACTAGCGGTCTTGCTCATGACATCCTCCTGTCGTTGCGGGACGCAGGTGCGACCCTCTTACTTCCAACTTCAACTTCGGCCAGCAAGTGGCGCGAGCGAAATGCCTTTCGAAGCGACCTACCTCACCGGACGGGGGCGGGGCATGTTCGCCATGTCCCACTCGCCATCATCTTGCACGGCGGACTCCGGTTCGGTCTCTGGCGCGGGCTCCTCGGCGACGTCACCCGGCTCGTCGAGCTCGTTCTCTGGCGCATCAGGAGTGCCCGACGTGGGCGCAGGCGCAGGCGAGACAAGCGTGGACTCGGGTCCCGCGGTGACCTCGGGCTCTGCCGACTCCTCAGCGGGAGCAGGCTCCTCGGCGAATGGGGATTCCTCGTTGGCGGCAGGCTCCTCATCTGCCGCCTCCTGCGCGCCTACCGGGGTGTCGGCGTCCTGCTCAACGTCCTCATCCACAGGACCAGAAACGCTCTGCACCAGGTCAACGATGCCGCCGACGATGGCATCAACGTCGGGCTTGGGCTCTCCACCGCCGGTGAACGCCCACTGCAGGATCCACGCAGCACTCGAGAGCGCCGACGTCACCAGGACGTCATCGGGGCATGGGAACACCACGTCAAAGGCGCGCTCGTTGCCGGCCACGGGATATGTTCGGCCGCAGGTAATGTCACCCGCGATGTTGGTACGCGCGAGTAGCTCAACGGTCATGTGCTCGAGCAGGTGGGCAAGCTCGGTGTGACCCATGCAATCGCGGAAGAGCCGGCCGGCGTCACCCATGCATACGTGATCTGCCAGTTCGGGCATGAGGTGGAAGACACGCGCGGTGGCTTCGATGTCCTCGCTGGTCATGAGCGGGGCATTGGGGGCAATCTCCACGAGGGCATCGAGGTCCCTCGGCCCTACCGTGACCTTTTTGATTTCCACGAGCTGGGCCATCGTGCAGCTCCCCTTCTTTTGCGCCCGCAAGTGCGGACAGGTGGTCAAGTCTAGGTTCCATTGTAGTTAAAACCCAGACAGAGCCGTTGGCGCGGGGCCGGGCGGCGCATGCCGAGCGGCAGTGCAAGGCATAGCCCGGTCAAGACGCACCAAAATCTGCCCTTAGGCGCCTTGTTCCCCTTCTTCGCCGCGCGATTCGCCCGAGTCGGCCTTATGTTGCGACTTTTCACGCAATTTGGTGACGTGGGACTGGTGTAGTGAGGGCGGTGCGGGCTTCTCGGCGGGCGCAGCGGCGGCGTCCTTCTCGGATTCACCGTTATCCTCGGACGCGTTGGCCTGCTCGTCAGGCGCGGGCTCCTCCTCTTCCGTGGGCTCGGGTGCCGTCACGCGCAGCATGGCCACGCGACGGCCGCGCATGGACTGCACGCGGAAGGTGTAGCCGTCCTTGGTGATGACGTCACCGGGGTGCGGGAGCTTGTCGGCCATGTCGGTGATGAAGCCGGCGATGGTCTCGTACTCCTCGTTGTCCTCCACGGGCCAGCCCAGGTCGATGGCGTCGTCCAGCGAGAAGCGGCCGTCGACAAGCCACTCGCGGTCCGAGAGCTTGGTGAGGTACTTGTTGTCTGGGTCAAACTCGTCCTCAATCTCGCCCACGATCTCCTCGACGATATCCTCGATCGTGATGACGCCGGCCGTGCCGCCGTACTCGTCCACCACGATGACCATCTGGTCGTGGCTCGACTGCATCTCGGAGAGCAGCGGGATGATGTCCTTGGTATCGGGCACGAAGTCCGGCGTGCGCATGTGGCGCGAGATTTTCTCGGTGCCGCGGCCATCATCGATGATGGGCGAGATGAGGTCCTTGATGTGGGCGATGCCCACGATGCGGTCGACGTTGCCGCGGTAGATGGGGATGCGGCTGAAGCCGGTGCGACGCATGACGGAGAGCACCTCGTTGAGCGTAGCGTCCTCGCGCATGGCGCACATGTCAACGCGTGGCACCATGACCTCGCGGGCGATGGTGTCGCCCAGGTCGATGACCTCGTGGATCATCGACTTCTCCTCGTCGGAGAGCTCGTCGGAGTCGGTGACCATGTACTTGATCTCGTCCTCCGAGACCTCCTGGCGATCCTCGGTGGACTTCACGTGCAGCAGACGCGCGATGCCGTTGGCGCTTGCGGAAGTGAGCCAGATCAGCGGCTTGACGGCATGCGAGAACCCGCGCAGGAAGCCAGCGACGCGCTTGGAGACGCCCTCGGCGTCGGCCATGGCGATGCGCTTGGGCACGAGCTCGCCCACCACGATGGAGAAGTACGACACGATGAGGGTGATGAGTACCGTGGCCAGGCCGTTTGCGATGCCGAAGTCCATGCCAAAGCCGGAGAGCCACATCCCAAGCGGCTCGGAGAGGCTGGTTGCGGCGAATGCGGACGAGAAGAAGCCAACAAGCGTGATGGCAACCTGGATGGCGGCAAGGAACTGCGTGGGGTCCTCGATCATGTCTGCTGCGGTGGCTGCCCTAGCGTCACCCTCCTCAGCGTCATGGTCTAGTAGCACCTTCCTTGCGGTGGAAAGTGCCATCTCCGACATCGAGAAGTACCCGTTCACAAGGGTGAGCAGAAACGTGACGAGAATCGATAAGGCTATGTCCATGCGCGAGTGCGCAACCTCCTTGGACGACGCGGGTGCGGCCGCAAGGCAAGATGGCGACGGCCGCAACTATTCTTAATTCTATAGGAAATACCCATTGGGCGCGGTACTTCGCATGAGTCGTAACCCATTCGTTCGCCTTGCCTCGCCCTGAGGACCGTTAGCTCGCGAGAGCGCCATATCCAGCTGATACCATCTGCCTCTTCAAACAGCAACCGAGCGGAGGAGACAATTTGGCTGACACGAGAAAACGTGCAGCAAGCAATGGGGGTGGCGGGCATGAGCAGAGGTCGAAGCGCACTGTCAGACAGGCGAAACATGGCTTTTTGAGCCTCCTCTTGTGGATCGTGACGCTCGCCTGCCTGGGACTCATGGCGATCAGATGTCTGCCGGCATCGTATTCTGACGGGCGCGCGGTTCCGGAGTTGGTGTCGTTCGTGCCAGTGTTACTCGCACCTTTACTCCTCTGCCTGATTTTCGCTGCGTTGTGGCGGCAGCGTGTACTGCTCGTCGTGAGCGCTACCGCCCTTGCTGTGATTGTGGCTTGGCACATAGGTTACTTCGTGCCAACTTCGCGCGTAAGCTCGACGGCGGTGACCAGCGTGCAGACTTCGGCAACTACCAGCGACAACGCCGCGCGCATCATGACGCTCAACACGTGCAATGGAAACGCTTCGGCAGCAGAGATCGTAAGCCTGGTAAAGAGCCGCAACGTTGAGGTGCTTTGCCTCGAGGAGCTTTCAGATGCCGAGATTCAGTCCCTGAGCGAAGCGGGGCTTGATGAGTTGCTGCCGTACCACGTGATTTCTGACGCTGCATCGCAAATCAACAACGGAGGGCGCAACGGCATTTGGACGGCTGCGTCTATGTCGAATGTGTCTACCGATCTGCTGCCTATCAACACCAGCTCAATGCCTGCCGCAGATATCGTTGTGGGTGGGACAACTGTGCGCATCGTAGCGGTGCACCCCAACTCGCCGGTGCGCGGCGCTCAAAGCGAGTGGAGCGAGGGGCTTTCCGTCATCCAGTCGCTTTCGGGATACAGTCATGCCTATCTGCTATGCGGAGACTTCAACTCTACATGGGACCACGCGCGCTTCCGAGAGCTTCTTGGCAGCACCTTTGTGGATGCCGGCGAGCAGAGCGGCGAGGGATTCCACATGACATATCCGTCAAACAGCAAAGTTCCGCCACTTATCGAAATTGATCACTTTGTCTACTCGAAATCCTCGGGCATTGTTGTGAGCGACCTTGAGGCAGTGGCCGTCAGCGGAGCGGATCACCGAGCGCTAATCGGGATTCTCGAGGCGTCCTAGGGCGGGGCGCCTATGGCGCCTCGCCCCCTCCCACACAACGCGCGGGAGGGGTTTGCATCGAACTCGGCTCCGTTACATAAAAAGCCTCTATCGGACGGAATTCTTGCTGTCCCCGCATAAAAAGCCTCTATCGGACGGCAGCAACGTTCGCTCGAAATCAAACTATTAACTACATTTTCAAACTTTTGCAATTTTAGACGATTATATCCAGAACCATGTAAGTTTATTTAGATGCTTGATGTTTCGGCCCCAAGGCGGCCGTCCGATAGAGGCTTTTTATGCAACGGCATCGATTTGACCGTCCGATAGGGCGTTTTTGTGCAAGAACCACACGCAGCACGTATGGAAGGCCCCAGCATTAGCCCACCAACCACCAGGCTTACATCGTGGTGCCGAACAGCCTTTCGCACAAATCTCGGCGCCGGGCGAGCATGTTCGCGTTCATGGGGTTGCGACGAATACCAAGTTGTTGCTCGATCTCAGCAGTAAATGCATTGAGCGCTTCCCCGTTCTTAAGAATGCCATTTGTGAGAGTCATTACCTTATAACCCATGGCCTCCAGAGTCACACGACGACGCTCGTCTTTCGTCTTTTGGCTTGAATTGAGGTGGTTGTCATCGCTGTCATATTCGCAGGCGACTCTAGCATTCTTCCAACAGAAGTCTGGCTTAATGGAACGCCGGCCTGCGAGGGGCCAGTACTCCTGAGGCACGAGTAATTTCCGATTCATCTCAAACCCGCCAAGGCCTGCGCCGCCGCTTGGCCTTCCCAACTGGAAGTAGATTGCGATGTCGGTTTCGCGAGGAGAATTTGAATCGGGGACAGCAATTTGCAGTGCGTCACTTGCTCCCGTTGCCCCGCGAACTCGGAGCGCACGGGCAGCCGATATGTATTCTCGACACTCAGCGTAGCTTACAAGTGGGTCAACATCCCAAACAACGCCCTCATCTGTCCACGGAACCAAGCCGTATGTCCCCATAAGCTCACAGGCAACTTGCGCCAGAGATACCGTATCGAAGGTAAGGCCGAGCTGAGCAATCACCACAGGGGCTCGGCATATATAGATGCCATCCCCCGCTTCAATGAGCTGTTTGGATCCAAGAGGTGCTCGCCATTTATGAATGTGTACATTTGCAACGAAGCATCGGCCAAAGGGACCGCCAAATACAAGATCTAGGGGCTGATTTTCCTCGCACAGACATAGGTCGCGGGCGCGAGCGACTTGTCGTGTGACATCAAAAGCTCGCGACCCAAAAGCCGAAGCGATTTCATCCTCGCGCACGGTACCGCCCACGGAACGTGCTGACCGCCAGAAGCGAAGCGCCGAACTCGACCCCACACAGATTGCCTTGCTGTCCATGTTGCCCTCCCCTAGCGATATTCCTCGGCATTCCCTTGGGAGAAATGTATCACTAATTACATCAAGTAATTTTCTTATCGCCATCTCTCGTTAAGCAATATTTTGGAAAATACAAGGTAGATGCTACTGCGTGACAGCTATATGTCAGAAAGTGGTATGTGCACAGTCAGTAAGATGCAAGTGCCATCCACTATGCTTGGACCATCGTAAAGCCAAGAGTAAGGAGGAATTACCATGGCGCTCTATTGGCCGGAAGCAAGGGTCGCGTTGGAAATAGTGGACGATCCCGCATCAAAGCCGTACGAAGGCCCGGATGACTGGACCGTACTGCACGTGACCTGCGCAGACATTCATGATGTCCATAGATTCCAGAAGATTGGACGAGAGCTCGGGAGGCTCCTCGGAGAAGATACCTCATTCATGGATGACCCGTTGTGGCAACGAAAGAACGCCGAGCTTCATGCCCAGCTCACGGGAGGAATTCCACCTTTCGGCGTCTATCGTTAACGAGTGACACCCCCTCGCATGCACACAAAACAGCCGGCCAGCAAATTGCTGGCCGGCACTGAGTTCAAATATTGTAAGCGTACGAGCCTACTACTTCTCACCGGCGGCGCGCTTCTCGGCGTACTCGGCAGCGAGCTTTGCCTGAATGTCGTGCGGGACCTGCTCGTAACCCGAGAGCTCCATCTCGAACTCGCCCGTGCCGCGCGAGAGCGAGCGCAGGCGCGTGGCGTAGTCCGTGACCTCGGCATACGGGATGGTTGCCTCAATCGTGGTCTCTCCCGCGGCAACACCGGTACCAGCGGACATGCCCTCGACACGCCCGCGCGAGGCAGAGACGTCGCCCATCACGGAGCCGGCGTAGCTGTCCGGCACGGTGATGCGCAGGTGTGCCATGGGCTCGAGAAGCACTGGCTCGGCCTGGGCAACGGCCTTCTGGAAGCCGATACGCGCGGCAGTCTTGAACGCCATCTCGTTGGAGTCCACGGGGTGATACGAGCCATCGTACACGGCAACCTTGACGTCAATCATGGGGTATCCAGCCAGCACGCCTTCGCGCATGGTCTCCTGCACGCCCTTGTCGATGGCCGGGATAAAGCCGCGCGGAATGTGCCCGCCCACGACCTCGTCCACAAACTCGTAGCCGTTACCGGGATTGGGCTCGATGCGCAGCCAGCAGTCACCGTACTGGCCAGCGCCGCCGGTCTGCTTCTTGTGGCGACCCTGGGCAGAAGCAACGCGTCGAATGGTCTCGCGATACGGAATCCGCAGAGCCACGGTGTGTGCCGTCACGCCCGCGCGATCCTCGAGGCGGTCGAGCAGCACGCTCACCTGCGCCTCTCCAATAGCCGAGATGACCGTCTGACCGGTGTCCTCGTCGCGCTCGACCTTGAGCGTGGGGTCAGCGTCGGCGGCCTTCTCGAGAAACGCGTACAGCTTGCCCTCGGTACCGCGCTTGTCGGGCTCGATGGCAATACGGTAAAGCGAGTTGGGGAAGCGGAACGCCGCAGCCTCGACCTTGCCGGTCACGGAAAGCGTGTCACCCGTCATGGCCTCGAGCTTGGGCACCACCACGATGTCGCCTGCCGCCGCAGAAGGAACCTCTTCGGTCTCGCGACCGCACATGAGGTAGAGGTGTCCTAGACGCTCGGTCTTGCGCGTGCGCGCGTTGGTGAGCTCGATGCCCGGCGTGAGGGTGCCAGCCAGCACCTTGAGGAAGGAGAGGCGCCCGTTCTGCGGGTCGTTGAGGCTCTTGAAGGCAAAGGCAACGGGGCGGTCGTCGTCCGGCGAGATATCGAGCTGCTCGCCATTGACCAGCGGGATGCGACCAAAGTCCGCCATCGTGGGGAACCAGCCAACAATGGCGTCCATAAGCGAGAAGAGGCCCTCCTCGCGCACGCAGGAACCGGCAAAGACAGGGACAAAGACGCGCTCGGCCATGGCCTTGCCGAGAAGCCCGTCGAGCTCGGCCTGGGTAATCTCGCCGCCCTCGAGGTAGCGCATCATGAGCTCATCGTCAGCTTCGACCACGAGCTCGGTGAGGCTGGCGCGAGCCTCGTCGGCGGCGTCCTTGTACTCGGTCGGAACGTCGGTCACCACAGGCTTGCCACCCTCGAGGTGGCGTGCCTTCATGTGGACCACGTCGATGACGCCGCCAAACGCGTCACCTGTGCCCACGGGAATGGTGACGGCGCCCAGGTTGTTGCCGTAGTGCTCGCGCAGCGCCTCAAGCGTCACGTCGTAGTCTGCGTCCGGCCTGTCGCAGCGGTTCACGAAGATGGCGCGCGCAAGCGAGAGGTTCTCGGCCGCATACCACAAGCGCGTGGTCACGGTGCCAAGGCCGCCCGCCGCGTCAACCACAAAGAGCGCCGTCTCGCACGCGCTCATGGCCGCATAGGCGTCACCGACAAAGTCCGGGTAGCAGGGCGCATCAAGCACGTTGATCCGGGTGTCCCCCCAGACGACGGGGGCAATGGTGGTGGAGATCGAGAAGCCGCGCTCGCCCTCCTCCGCGTCGTAATCAAGCGTGGGCTTGGTGCCGGCGTGACCGCCCAGACGGGTCGTCTTGCCCGTCAGGTGCAGCATGGCCTCGGCCAGCATGGTCTTGCCCACGCCGCCTTGGCCCACAAGGACCACGTTCTTGACCTTCTCAGTGCCCTTTGTAGCCATGGTTCCTCCTCGAGCCGCATGCCAGGGCGGCATCGCCGAGGAGAAGCGCAACGGCGAAGCCACCGTGCCTTTGTCACTGCGCGGCATCTGCCGCGCGTTGGATTCACCTTACCCGCGCGAGCTGCGACGGATTCGCACGCATCGGGCAGCGTGGGCGCATGCGCCGCAGGCGCGATGCCGCAGGCGAGAAGAACCGCGCCTGCGCGGCCTCAGCTGCCGCGCCGCAGCAAAAAAGAAGCCCCGGGCACGAAGCCCGGGGCCAGCGATCACAATGCGTGAGAAGCAAACCAGCCGCAGCTAGTCCTGCTTGACGGCCTCCTCGGCCTTGGCGTCCTCCTCGGCGATGAGCTTTGCCTTGAGGGAAATCTTCTCGTTGGACATCTTGTCTGCGTAGATCTTCTTGCCGGTGGGGTGCTCCTCAAGCCACAGGCGCTCGGCCTCGGGCGCCCACTTCTCGGCGTAGGGCGTGGTGCGCGCGCAAAGGTGGTCGACGTCCTCCGGCGAGATGTACTCCGTGGACTTGGCGTCTGCCGCGTGCACGATCTTGGGCAGCATCTCGGGGTTCTCGAGCATGGGGCAGGGGCGCAGCATGTTGTCGTTCCAGGGGTAGTTCTCGCGATAGGCCTGGAAGACGGGCTGGCGCAGGCAGTCGAGAAGGTCCTGGTCCTTGATGTTGGCGTTGGAGTAGTGGATGAAGACGCACGGCTCCACGTCGCCCTTGGCGTTAATGTGGCAGAACACGCGGCCGCCGGCGATGCAGCCGCCAACATACTCGCCGTCGTTCTGGAAGTCCATCGCAAAGATGGGCTTGCCGCCGGTGATGCCGCGCACCTCGCGGATGCGGTGCAGCATGTACTCACGCTGCTCGACGGTGGGCATGAGGTCGGCGTTGGCGCCCTCGCCCACGGGCATGTAGTGGAAGTACCAGGCCCAACGGGCACCCTTGCTGATGATGAGGTCGAGGTACTCGTCGGACGTGACGGTCTCGGTGTTGGCGCGGGTGTAGGCCGTGGAGGTACCAAAGAGCAAGCCGTTCTTGTGGAGCAGGTCCATGGCGCGCATGACCTCGTCATAGGAGCCGTCGCCGCGGCGCGCGTCGTTGGTGTTCTCGTAGCCCTCGAGCGAGATGGAGAACACGATGTTGCCCAGACGCTTGACCTCGTCGCAGAACGGCTGGTCGATGAGGGACGCGTTGGTGAAGATGTTGAAGAGGCAGTCGTTGTGCTCCTCGGCAAGGCGCAGGACGTCCTTCTTGCGCACCAGGGGCTCGCCGCCGGTCATCATGTAGAGGTGGCAGCCAAGCTCGGAGCCCTGCGTGAGGATCTTGTCGCACTCCTCGTACGTGAGGTTCTGCCACTTCTCGTAGTCCGCAGACCAGCAGCCAATGCAGTGCTTGTTGCACGCGCTGGTGGGGTCAAAGATGATAATCCAGGGCACGTTGCACTGGTACTTGTCGGCGTTGGCCGTGGTGTTGCGCAGGCCGCGGAAGGCAGCCTCATAGCCGCCGTTGAGCACGACGGTCTTGAGCACGTGCGGGTCGGTCTCGTCGATGACGCTCCAGAGGAACTGCTCCCACTTGGAGCCCGGGTAGAGGCCTGCCTTCAGGCCGCGAGTGACGCCGGGGGCGGTGTCCTTGAGCAGGTTGCCGGCCATGTTGATGAGCTTGTCGAGGTTCTTCTCGCGATCATCGCCAGAGGCGGCCTTAATGATCTGGTCGAGCGCGACGCTGAACGCCTTGCGCTCTGCCGCGTGAGCAATCTTTGACTGCATTACGTGCTCCCTTGCTAATGCGCCTTCCTGTACGCAGATTTTTGACCTGCGTTTAAATCTGAGAGAACTATACGCCCGGCGCGGCAAACATACAAGGAAATTTTGGCCCCTGCGCTGGGATTACGTAGTTGGCGAGGCGCGGGCGCCCAACGCGTTTGGTGCGTGTATGCTGAGAGTCACGCATAACGCAGACCGCCCTCGTTGACTGGAGACCCATGGGATATCGCACCTACACCTGCCCCATCGCAAAGTCCTGCGGTGGCTGCGAGTGGCTCGCGGTGCCCTACCCCATCCAGCTTGAGCGCAAGCAGGCGCTGGTCGAGGAGGTCTTGGGGCAGGCGGTGCGCAAGGATCACGCCACACTCGAGAAGATCTGCGGCATGGACGAGCCGCGCGGCTACCGACACAAGGCCGCAACGCCGTTTGCGCCTGGCTCGCGCGGGCGCGTGCGCTGCGGTTTCTATGCCGCCGGGTCGCATCGCATTGTACCCTGCTCGTCATGCCTGGTAGAGGCCCCCGGCGCACGAGACGTGCTCAACGCAGTGGCGCGCGCGGCCGAGCGCTGCGGCATCCCAGCCTACCAGGAGGACCGCGGGTGCGGCGTGCTTCGCCATGCCGTGGTGCGCATGGGCTACGCCACCAAGGAGTGCCTGCTCACCGTGTTTACCAATGGCCCAAGGCTTCCGCGTGCCGAGAAGTTCGTAAGCGACATCCGTCGCAACCAACCGCAGGTCACAAGCATTGTCCAGAACATCAACGAACGCCGGACCAATGCGATTCTCGGCCGTCAGTGCATCACGCTCTATGGCCCTGGCGTCATGCACGACCAGCTGCTGGGCTGCTCGTTTGAGATTGGGCCCACGAGCTTCTACCAAACAAACCCCGCGCAGACCGAGGTTCTCTACCGGCTTGCCATTGCCGGGGCGGGCATCGTGCCCGGGATGCGGCTGCTTGACGCGTACTGCGGCACGGGAACCATTGGCATCTGCGCCGCGCACGAGTGCCCGGACGTAGAGGTCGTGGGCGTGGAGCAGGTTGGCGGCGCGGTCGCGGCGGCGCGGCGCAACGGCATTGCCAACGGACTGGACAAGCGCTGCCGCTTTGTGCGGGCGGACGCCACGGAGTACCTGGTGACCGCCGCGCGCAACGGACGTGCCGAGCGCTTTGACGCGCTGATCATGGATCCACCGCGGGCTGGCTCGACGCCCGAGTTCCTCTCGGCGGTGTGCGCACTTGGGCCCGAGCGCGTGTCGTACGTCTCGTGCAACGTGCTCACACAGGCGCGCGACGTCGAACTGCTGCGCGAGGGCGGCTACCGTCTTGAGCGCGTGCAGCCAGTGGACATGTTCCCGCACACCAAGCACGTAGAGTGCGTCGCAACGCTCATGCGAAGATGAGACAAAGGGACTGTCCCTTTGTCTCAAGAACAGCTGGCGCCATACAGCGCGGCGCCCGTCCCTGGGGGTCTGGGAGCGGGCGCCGTTTGGTACCGTTCTACTGCGTGCCGAGAGTGCCGCTACTTGCTGCGGCGACCCCTCCTCCTCACCACCACGGCAGCTGCGATCACTGCCGCTGCGGCAACCGCGAGACCAACGGGCAGGGCGGGCTGCGTGGCGTCACCGGTGTTGGGGATGGTCGGCTTCTTGGGCTCGGGCTTGACGGGCTCCTCCGGCTTGACGGGCTCCTCCGGCTTTGCGGGCTCCTCGGGCTCGACGGGCTCCTCGGGCTTGGGCGTCGTGTAGACGTTCTCGAAGGTCACCGCGTCAGCGGCACCATCGGCCGTGCCGATGGCCTCGGTAGCTGCAAGCACGCCAGAGCCGTCGTCAGTCACGGCGTAGGTCACGGTGTAGACTGCGTCATCGTATGTCCAGCCCTCAGCGTTACCAGCAACCTCGTACACCTGGTAGGAGTACGTGCCAACCTTGTCGAAGGTAACCGAGCCAAGCGCTACAGTGCCGGCACCGTTGGTTGTCGCAGTGGTTACACCGTTCTCGTCAGCGCCATCAGGTGCGGGTGCGCCGTCAAGCGGCTCAAGCGTGAAGCTGAACGTGGGGTACGTGTCCGGCTCATCACCAGAGACAACCTTGGTCACCATGGGCAGCGCGGTGGTCACAGCGGCAGCCTTGTAGGTGTTGGTAAACGTGGGTGCCGTGGCCGAAGCGCCGTCGTAGACCGGGTCGGAGACGGTCAGCGTACCGTCGCCGTTGTCGGTCACCGTGACAGAGGCGCTGTGCTTGGCCTGGTCGTAGGTAACGCCCGCCTTGCCGTTGGCCACCTCGGAGATGGTGTACGTGAAGGTCTTGGATGTCTCGCCGGCAAGGTCGCCCAGGTGATACGTGATGGGCGAGAAGGTCACGGAGCCGTTGGCGGCGTTGGTAACCGTCGTGGTCTCGGGCATAGGCGTGCCCTCGGCTGCGACGAGCTGGAACTCAAACTCGCCCTCGGCCAGGCTGCAACCGTCAAGGACCTTGGTAGCCGAGAAGGACTGAGCGGTTACGGGCTGTGCCTCGTAGTTGTTCGTAAACGTGGTGTTCACGGCCTCCTTCAGCGTTGCCGTGATCTTGCCGTCATGGGAGTCGACAAGCTCAAGGGTGTAGGTGGCGACGTTCTCGGAGTACGTGTAGCCGCCGGCGTTGCCCGCAACCTCGCGCGCGGTGTAGGTAACGGTCTTTGTGCGAGCGCCGTTCTCGTCTGGCGTAATGCCATCGAAGTCGTCCTGCGAGTACCGTAGCGCAGAGAACTGGATGGAGCCGGAGGCATCGTTGGTCACCTGCTCACCCACGGGCTTGCCGGCTTCGTCAAAGAGCCGGAACGAGAACTGCCCCGCCTCGAGCCTGCGGCCCTCGAGGACCTTCTCGGCGGTAAGCACCACCGGATCGTCCACGCCAGACGCATAGCTGTTGGTGAACGTGGGGGTGAGGCTGGTGACAGAGGCGTGAATCTGGCCCGTGCCGTCATCGGTGGCCACAACGGTCACCGTATGGACAGTGGAGTCGTACGTCATGCCAGCGTTGGTGCCGGCGACCTCCTTGAGCGTGTAGGTGTAGGCACCCGGCTCGGCGTAGGTGATGGGGTCGAAGGCGATGGAACCGTCAGCGGCGTTGGTCGTCTCGCGGACCACCTTGCCGTCCGCATCGATCAGCTGGAACGAGAACTCGCCAGCCATGAGCGGGGAACCGGTGAGCACCTTCTTGGCGATAACCACAACGCCATTGGACTCGGCAGCCTTATAGGCGTTCTCGAACGTGGGGTTGTTGCCCGTGACGGTGGCCACAAGCTGGCCCTTGCCGTTGTCTGCCACGTTGACCGTGATGACGTGAGCGCTCCTGTCGTACTCCCAGCCGGCCTTCGTGCCCTGGTTCTCGGTGACGTTGAAGGTATAGGTACCAACCTTGGAGAAGGTCACCGCACCAAAGGAGGCCGTCTCGGTGGCTCCATCCTTGATTGAGGAGGACGTGGTCGCCGTGGCAGCGCCGTCTGCAAACTTGACGGCAGAGGCGTCGCCGGAGGTCAGCGCAAGCCCGAAGGAGAACGCCTCGGAGCTGTCGTAGCCGGTCACGTGCTTGGTCACCTGGAGAGCCGTGTCATTCTCAAGGGTGACGGGCTGGGCGGTGTAGACGTTCTCGAAGACCGGGTTGCCATTGGGGGTGGTAATGGTGGTGCCGTCATCGTTCGTCTTGGTAGAGGTCTGGGTGGCGCTCAGGTGGCCCTGGCCGTCATCCACAACCGTGACGGCAATGGTCCACGTGCTCTGGTCGTAGGCAATGCCGTCCTTCACGCCGTCAATGGCGTCGGAGGGGACGATCTCCTTGACCGTGTAGGTGTAGGTCTTGGTACGGGTGCCGTCGGCTGCAGGCGTGACACCTGCAAGGTCGCCCAGCGTGTAGGTTGCGGTGTAGAAGCTCACGTTGCCGTTGGCATCGTTGCCCCTGTAGACCGTCGCCCCATCCGAGGAAATCTGGAACTCGAACTGCTGGTCCTGGAGAGCGGCGCCGGTGAGCGTCTTGTGGGCGCCAAGGTCAATGGTTGCCTCGTTGGTCGTGTAGGTGTTGGTGAACGTGGGGTTGTTGCCAGTGACGTTGAACGACATGGTGCCGTCGCCGTTGTCGACAACCTCAACCGTCACTGCGTGGACAGCGGTGTCGTAGGTGACACCGGCCTCGTCGCCTGCAACCTCGGAGATGTAGTAGTGGTAGGTCTTGCCCACGTTTGCCTGCTTGAGGTTGATGTCGCCAAAGACCACGTTTCCATCGGCGTCGTTGGTGGTTGTCGCACTGGCGGGCATGGGGGCGTCGGCCTCGTCAGACTTCAGCGAGAAGGTAAACTCGCCGGCCTTGAGGTCGCGGCCCTCGAGCATCTTGGTGGCGCGCAGGGCGTCATCGCCGGAGAGGGTCTTGTCCTCCACGCCATACGTGTTGGTAAAGATGAAGTCCGGACCCTGAACCGCAGCGCCGGTGGAGTCGACCTTCTTGGCTACAAGGTAGCCGCCCCCATCGGTCACTTTGACCGTCACGGTCTTGGTGGTATCTGCGTCGTTGGTCACGCCGTCGACGTGGCCGGACTCGGTGATGGTGTAGGTGTAGGTGCCCGCCTTGTCATACGAGATGGGACCAAACTCCACGGTTCCGCCCGCCTGGTTGGCAACGGTAGTCTCACCGGGCATGGGCGCGCCGTCTCCACCCGTAATGGTGAAGTGGTACTTGCCGGTAATGTATCCAGGACCAGCAAGCTCATCGCCAACCATAAGCCTCTTGGCGCCGTTGATGTAGAGCTCGGCGTCGGTTGCGTCGTAGGAGTTCTCAAACGCAAGCCCGTCATCGGGGTAGTTCACCGTAGCGCTCAGGGTGCCGTCGCCATTGTCGACCACAAGGACGTTGATCGAGAAGGTATCCTTCACGGCGCTCACACCGGCAGGAAGGTTGGCGGTGTTCTCGTACACGTTGTAACGATAGATGGCAGTTCTGCCAGGCTTGTCCGGATCCGCCGGACCGTCCTCGGCAATACCGGCCTTGATGTCGCTTTCGACCTGGTCGAGCGTATAGGTAAGGCCACTGGCGCTGCCGTCACCATAGGTGAACGCGAGGCTGGCGGCGGTGCCATCGGTTGCCGCAGCGTTCGTGGCGGTGGCCACGACGTTGCCCTTGGTGTCGGCAACTGTGAAGGAGAATTCGCCCTCGGTCATGTCGCGGCCGGTGAGGGTCTTGGTGGCGTTGAGTATGACTGGCGTGGCGGTCTTGGCCTCGTAGCTGTTCGTGAATGCCAGCTCCGTGGCACCATCGGGATAGTTGACGGTAGCGGTAAGCGTACCGTCGCCGTTGTCGGAGACCGTCACGGTGAAGGTGAAGCTCTTGGCTCCGGCCTTCACGCCGCCAGGAAGTGCAGCGGCGTCCTCCGCGGCCGTGTACGAATAGGTGTAGGTGCCGCCGTTGTTTGCGGTAGCAAGGCCGTCGGCCGCATCGGTCGCAAGCCGGTCAGAGCTGTACGCAAGCGAACGGAAGCTCAGGGGCGCAGCCTCGCCATCGTTGGCGGCGGGGTTCTGCGCCGTAGCAACAATGTTGCCTTTGGCATCCTTGATGTTGAAAGTGAACTCGTTGGCGCTCATGGCGCGACCGGTAAGGGTCTTGGTGGCCAGGACAGTCGCAGAGCCTGTGGCAGCGTAGTAGTTCTCAAACGTGGGGTTGTTACCCTTAACGGTTGCCTCAAGCTGGCCTGCGTTGTTGTCGGTCACGGTTACCACGATGTCAGGCTGAGCGGTCGAGTAGGACCAGCCGCCCGCAGCGCCAGGGGTCTCGTTTGCATGGAAGCGATAGACGCCCTCCTTGGTGAACGTGACGTCACCAAACGAGACGGTCTGGGAGCTGCCATCCGCAATGGCGCCGGAGGTGGTGGCCTTGTCGTTAGCAATGGTCACGCCGGAATCGGTGAGGTCAAAGTCCGGGGTCAGCGTGAACTCGAACGCCTCGCTCGTGCTGTGACCAGCAACCGCCTTGGTTACCTGGATGGCGGTGCTTCCGGTGAGGGTGACGGGCTGCGCGGTGTAGCTGTTGGTGACGATGGGGTCGTTGCCCTCGACGGTGGCAACAAGCTTGCCGTCACCGTTGTCGGTCACCGTGACTGTCACGCTGCTGACGCGGTTGTCGCAGGTCCAGCCGTTCCCGTCCTGTCCCTCCTCGGTGATGGTGAAGTGATAGGTACCAGGAGCCGAGAAGGTCACGCTGTCAAACTTAACGGTCTGCTGCTCGCCGTCCGCAAGGATATCGGTGGTGGCAGAGGCGCCGCCCGTCGTGATGCTTGCCTGGTTGGCGTCATCGGCAGACTGAGCCAGTGTGAAGGTGAAGCCAGTCGAAGCGTCGTGGCCCTCGACCTTCTTGGTCACGCGCAACGCGGTGTCGCCCTCAAGGGTAACGGGGTCGGCTGCGTAGGTGTTCGTGAAGGTGACCTCGCCGCTCGCCTCGGCGGACATCGTGCCGTTGCCGTTGTCGGTAACGACAACGGCAACGGCCTTGCCAGTGCTGGCCTCGGCGTCGTTGGACACGCCGTCAACACTGCCGGTTTCGGTGATGCGGTACACATAGGTACCCGGCTTGGTGTAGGCAATCTCGCCAAAGCTGGTGGCAGTGCCCACGCCGTCCGCATTGGCCGCCGTGGTGGTTGCGGGCATGGGGGCGCCCTCCGTCACGGCCTCAAGCGTGAAGGTGTACTTGCCAGCAATGTCACCGGGGCCGGTGAGGCCTTCGGGCACGACGAGCTCCTTGGCAACCTGGACCAGGCTCGAGGAGGTCACGCTCTCCACGCCGTACGTATTGGTGAAGGTAAAGTCATCGCCATCGACGGGGTTGCTGTTGGCATCAACCGTTTGCGCAGAAAGGTGTCCCTTACCGTCGTCGGTCACCTTGACCGTGACGGTCTTGACGGCGTCCGCGTCGTTGGTCACGCCGTCAATGGTGCCAGACTCGACAACCGAATAGGCGTAGGTACCGTCGTCGGTGAAGGTGATGGCGGGGAAGGCAACGGTGCCACCGGTCTTGTTGGTAGTGGTTGCCACCACCTTGCCGTCATTATCCAGCAGGCTGAAGGTGTACTTGCCATCGATGTCGCCAGGGCCAACAAGGCCATCAGGCACGACAAGTTTCTTGCTACCGGAAATCACAAGGTCTGTGCTGCCGGTCTTGTACTCGTTCTGGAAGGCGAGGGTGCCATTGGAGCCCTCTGGGTAGTTGACCGCGACGTTAAGGGTGCCATTGCCGTTGTCGGTCACGATCACGTCAATGCCAAACGTGTTGACGGTGGGCGTCACGCCCGTCTCGGCAAGACTACTTGTCTCCTCGGAAACCGTGTAGTGGTAAGCAGCGCCCACTCCGCCATTGGCAGTGGGGTACTCCTGGGCAAGGCCAGACTCCACGTCCGCGTGCACTTGGGCGACGGTGTACATGAAGGCGCCAAAGCTCAGGGTTGCCGGCGCGCCATCGTTAGCAGCTGGGTTCGTGGTCTGGGCAACCACGGCACCCTTTGAGTTGGTCACCTTAAAGGTGAACTCGCCCGCAGCCATGTCGCGGCCAGAGAGGGCCTTGGTAGCGTTTATGGTGGCCGAGCCGGAGGCCGCGTACGTGTTCTCGAACGTGATCGCAGTGGCGTCACTACCGTCGATGGACCACGCCACCTCGAGCACGTTGGTGCTGGTATTAGCGGTAACCGTCGCAACAAGCGTGTACGCGGTAGTGTCGTAGGTGTAGCCGGCGGCACCGTCGTTGTTCTCGGCAAGCGTGTACTTGTAGACGCCAACCTTGTCGAACTTGATGTTGCCAAAGGTGACGGAACCGTCAGCCGCGTTGGTGGCCGTTGCCGGGGCAGGCGCGGGTGCGCCGTCGAGCGCTGTAAGCGTAAAGGTGAACTGCCCGTCCCGCAGCGTGCGATTGGCGAGGTTCTTGGTAACGGTAAGGTTGCCGGCACCGGTGGGGCTAGACTCGGCCGGGGTGAACTTGTTGGTATATGTCACCGCGCGCAGGATATTGCCCTCGGCGATGGTGCCAGAAACGGTGCCACCGGCGACTGTGTCCGCGCCACCGTCAGAACCAAGCGACGAGAGGGTCCAGCCTGCAGGTGCGGAGGTCTCTGTGGCCGTGTATGTGGTGCCCACGGGAACCTCGTCGACAAGGATGTACTGGCCGGCCTTAAGGGTGATGGTCGATGCCGTACCGCTTGCAAGGGTGCCAGTCGAGGCCTCGCCGTTGTCGGAGCCGTAGACCTTGTAGGGGGCACTCGAGCCATCCGGCGTGGTCACGGTGACACTGAAGCCAAAGCTCGCGTCCGTAGGATACGAGCCGCCATCAGAGGTAACGCCCTTGGAAATCTTAATCTGGCTCTTGAGGGTGTTGGTGGCGGAGAGGGTAGCGTCGCCGTTGCCTCCCATTGCCAGCACTCCGTCAACAAGCATGGGCCTGATGGTCTCGGCACTTAGTTCGTAGTGTTCATCGACGTTGTCCTCGGAGACGGTCACATTGTGACCGGTTGTGAGATCTTCGCCCTTTGCCGTAATGCCATAGGGCACGTGAACCTGAGCTTGGTAGTTGTTAGCGGAGTTGAGGGTCACCGTCGTGAAGGTGGTGCCATCGAGAAGCACGTTCAGCGTGATATCGCCAGAGGGGCGCACGCTGGTGTCAAGCGAGTCGTTCCACTCCTTGCTCACGGTGATGGTAGGCGTGTCCACAGGCATGGGGTCGGGCTGGTTGAGCGCAGACGTACCGCTCTCGGACCGCGTGCCAACGTACACCTCGTTTACGGTGTCGTACGTGTAGGTGAGGCCTGTGGATGCGGAGGTCCAGGTGCCGTCGCCCTTATTGACTGCATCGCTCGGCAGCACCTTGGTGGTCGTGGTGCTGGTTTGGGTGTAGCCAACGCTCGCCGAGGTGTTGGTCTGAACGCCGTAGGTGTTGGCGTCAGTGTTGTAGACGATACCCGTGGGGAGGTTCGTGGTGGTTCCGCTGTTCTGAAGCTGGGCCACCTTGTCTATGGCGTCCTGGTTCGGCCACACCTTGAAGCTCACCGTATAGGTAACGCCATGCTCGAGGGCGCCGAGATTCCAGGTTACTGTCGAACCGTCAAAGCTGGCGGCAGGAGCATCGGACCAGTCGCTTGTCATGCCATTCGCGGTCTTGGTGTAGGTGAAGCCGCTGGCCGAGCCGCTCACAAGCGAGGTGGCAGTGAGCGACGTGAGGCCGTCGTTAATTGTCACGCCACTGTACGTAAGGTTGTGCGTGATGGTGTTGATGATGTTCGCAAAGGCAGCGTTGAGAGCGGCGCTGTCCGAGGCGCTGTAGTAGTTGTTGCTCTGCCCTGCTACCTGAGCGATGCTCTGCATGTTAGAGACGTTGCCGAAGACGCCTACAGAAAACAGTGTCTTTCCTTCGCCGCCAATTGTCGAGGCCTGGTTCTTTGCGTATTGAAGGTTCAGTCCATTGTTGTCAGAACTGCCGGAGCCATAATAGGTCTTCTGATTTGGCCAACGCCCAGCAGTATGTTCAGCGTATTCTCCGCTGTTTTGCCAAGAGTGGCCACCGTGCGTGTCACGGAAGGTTGGGTTGCCGTCAGAGACGAAGATGATGTAGACGTCGGCACCGTCACGCGTCTGGATTGCGTTTGCAGTCTTGAGCGCGTCCTCCCAGTTGGTGCCACGGTTGTATTGCACACTTGATGGGACTGCGTTTGAGAAGGTACTGTACGCCGTCGTCCTCGTAATCTTGGTAGTTGCGTAATTGTCGAACGTAACGAGCGAGAGCGTCACCGCATCTGGGTTCTCGGTCGTATTGTTCTCAAGAAGCTGTTGGGCAAGCGAGTTGACCGCCTGTCTCGCCACCTCGATACGGGTGCTGGTACCAGTAGAGTTGTCCATCGAGGTAGACGTATCCAGTACAACGATAACGTCAGCCTTGCTCTGCTCCTGGGACGCCTGCGACTTACCCGTTACGCTGAGGCTCAGCGTGTACGTGCCATCATTGTTTGGCGTAAGGATCTTGCTGGTAGCCGGCGGCTCGACAGCAAATGCCGGTGCCACCCCAACCGTAATAAGCGCAGCGAAGAATGCGAGCAGCACCTGTAGCAGGACTCTTCCTCTACGTCTCATAGTTGACCCCCAACCTGAGATTCAATAGACCGGACACGTTCCTCTTCTGCTGACAAAAAACGACAGCAATAATCAAACTTGTCTAATAATTTATGCTATTTACGTGTTGCAATAAATCTCTCTTGCGTGAAACGGAATGAAATGGATGTGATACGGAACGAATAGTTCTCTTTTGATAGTCCGTCACCGTTCGCCGGCGATTGTCCACCGCCATCCGGCGGCATTCTCAAGCCCTATTTGGGTCTTACGCAAATGGGGACGCATGTCGGACTCCCCAGCATGATGACGGTATTCTGGGGACTGAGACCATCCCAAAGTATGGCGGCGGCACAAATGCGGTTGCCGGCGGCCTTTTCACCCAAGGACTTCTCGATTGAGGTCTTCTCGCTTGCGGGCTTATCGCCCAGGGACTTCTCGCTTGCCAACGCCCCTCTCCGCCTCAAAAGTGAACACGAAATCGACCGGTTATTACCAGTTTCCTGGGCAAAGACCGTTGCGTGAACCTGCGAATTGTTTTCGTGTTCACTTTTGGTGGCGGGAGCGGCATCATGCGAACCCAAAGTCGGCCACGGCTCATGCCCGCCCCCGCGCTCTGGACGAGAGGAAATGCATCGCAATGCGGAAGGCCCACAACCCCGGGGAATAGCTCCTTTTTCTTAAACGGTCATCACGTTTGCCCAGGTCGACGATATCGGGATTAAGAAAAGGAGCTATTCCCCGGGGTTGTGGGGGCGAGTCCGCGGGAAGACTGCTTGGTGTGCCAAGAATTTGCAGTTGGGCTACGGTTTTTCCCGACCCCTCAAGTAGTAACGCCGGCTAACTCTCGCGCAGTAGCACATGAGGGTTTTAATCAAAACTGCTGCCAAACGGAAAAGCCCCTCCAGCCTAAACCGGAGGGGCCACAGATCAGCTATCAAGCGCTGCCAATAACCGCCACTAAACCTGGTCAATCACCACGTGTCCGTCTTCGCGCACATGTACGCGCCCCTCCGCCAGAAGCTGCGCCACATGCGGGTAGAGCTGGTGCTCGATCTCGTGGATGCGAGCCTCGAGCTGGTCGACGGTCCAGCCCTCCTCTACCTCCACCGGCCGCTGCGCGATGATGGGACCGCAGTCGTAGTCGCTGTTGGCAAAGTGGACCGTCACGCCCGTGACCTTGACGCCGTAGTCGAAGGCGTCCTGAATGGCGTGCGCCCCCTTGAAGCTGGGCAGCAGCGCCGGGTGAATGTTGACCACGCGGTTGGGAAAGCTGGCAAGAATGGGGTCGTGCACCATCCGCATGTAGCCGGCCATGAGCACGTAGTCCACACCAGCGCGGCGCAGCTCGGTGGCTATGACCTCGTCGGCAACCATTGGGTCTGCGTAGATCTCCTTGGAGAGCGTGAGCGTCTGGATGCCTGCCGCCTCGGCACGCTTGAGGCCAAACGCGCTTGGCCGCGAACTCACCACCAGCTCGATGCTGGCATCAAGCCTACCTGCGGCAATGGCGTCGATAAGCGCCTGCAGGTTGGTGCCCGAGCCGCTTATGAGCACTCCCAGCTTAATGCTCATCGATAGGTCACCTTGCCCTCACCCGCGACGCACTCGCCCATCACGAACGGCGAGAACCCCTGGGCAACAAGCCCCTCGCAGACCTCGTCCACGTCGTCGCGACCACAGATGATGCTCATGCCAACGCCCATGTTGAAGGTCTTGTACGCCTCGTCGGGCGTGAGGCCCGCAGCGCGCACCATGTACGTGATGACCGGCGGCACGTCCCATGCGGGGCCATCCTCGCCGCCGCGGTCGACCACGGCGTCAACGTTTGCGGGCAGCGCACGATTGAGGTTCTCGGTGATGCCGCCGCCGGTGATGTGTGCCATAGCGTGGATGGGCACGCCGGCCTTGAGCGCGCGTACCAGCCCGCCGGCGTAGATAGTGGTGGGACGCATCACAGCGTCAGCAAGACTCTCGCCACCCAGCTCGGGAAGCGGGCGCTCCAGCTCTTCCACGGTCTTGCCCTCAATGGCAACCTTGCGTACGAGCGAGTAGCCGTTGGAGTGGATGCCAGAGCTGGGGAGGCCGAGAATCACGTCGCCCTCGTGCACCAGGTGCGGGCCAATCATCTTTGGCCGGTCGACCACGCCCACCACAAAGCCGGCCAAGTCGTAGTCGTTAGGGTTCATGACGCCGGGATGCTCGGCCATCTCGCCGCCAACCAGCGCGCAGCCGGACTTGCGGCAACCCTCGGCAATGCCACCCACAATCTTGGCCACGTGCTCGGCGCGCAGCTTGCCAATGGCAACGTAATCCAAGAAGAAAAGCGGCTCGGCGCCAATGGGCACCACGTCGTCCACGCACATGGCCACAAGGTCCTCGCCTACGGTCTCGTGCCGGTTGAGCAGCTGCGCGATAGCGAGCTTGGTGCCCACGCCATCCGTGCCCGAGACCAACACCGGGTCCTCCATGTCCTTGTACGCGGCCATCGAGAAGCACGAGCCAAAGCCGCCCAGGCCGCCAATGACCTCGGGCCGATTGGTCGAGGCGACGGCCGCCTTGATCGCATCGACGGCGCGGGCACCCTCGTCCACGTCGACTCCGGCATCTGCGTACGAGACGTGCTGGGGCTTATCTGCCATCTTGGGCATCCTTCCTAGCTGGGGTTGCATCGTTGTTCTCGGCATTTCTGCCTGCCTCGCCCGCGGCACCAGCGGCCTCAAGCCGCGCCGCCGAGTCCTGCTCGACCTCGCGCGCAATCTGGTCGATGCTCATGTGCGACTCGAGCGACGCCTGCATGAGGTTGTGCGGCTTGTAGCCGGGCAGGAACTTCTCCTCGTAGAACGAGCGCGGAATGGCAACCGGGTAGTCTCCGGTAAAGCAGGCCGTGCAGTAGCCGCCATGGGGCACGCAGTCGATGAGGCCCTGCGGCGAGAGAAAGCCCAGCGTATCGGCGCCGATAAAGTCGCGCATCTCTTCGAGCGACATGTTGGCGGCAATGAGCTGGTCCTGGTTGGCGGTGTCGATGCCATAGAAGCACGGCCAGGTGACCATGGGCGAGGCCGAGCGCATGTGGACCTCGGTGGCGCCGGCGTCGCGCAGCATCTGGACGATCTGCTTGGACGTGGTGCCGCGCACGATGGAGTCGTCCACCATCACGATGCGCTTGCCGCGCACCACGTCGGGCAGCGGGTTGAGCTTGAGCCGCACGCCCATCTGGCGCAGGGCCTGCGTGGGCTGGATGAAGGTGCGCGCAACGTAGCGGTTCTTGATGAGGCCGGTGCCGTACGGCAGCCCCAGCTCGGCGGCATAGCCTTCGGCCGCGGGCGTGCCGGAGTCTGGCACCGAGATGACAAGGTCGGCATCAACGGGGGTCTCGCGCGCAAGGCGGCGGCCCATGTTGTGGCGCATGAGGTAGAACGAGCTACCATCCTTCACCGAGTCTGGCCGCGAGAAGTACACGTGCTCAAAAATGCAATCTGCACGGGGCTGCGGCGGCACGCCCTGCTCGGAGCGAAAGCCGTCATCCGAGATGCGGATGATCTCGCCGGGTGCGACCTCGCGCACGTAGGTGGCGCCAACAATGTCCAGGGCGCAGGTCTCGGAGGCAACGACCCACTCGCCCTCGCCGAGCTTGCCCAGAACCAGCGGACGAATGCCGTGCGGGTCGCGGAAGGCGTAGAGGGCGTTCTCGCGCGCAAGCACCATGGCATAGCCGCCCTCGAGCATGCGCATGGTGTGGGCGATGCCCGTACGCAGGCGGTGCCCGCGCTGCGTAAAGTAGCCGATGAGCTTGGCCGCAACTTCGCTGTCGGTGCTGGATCGGAAGGGTATGCCCATCTCAATGAGCTCGGCGCGCAGCGCGTCAAAGTTCACTAACGTGCCGTTGTGCGCCAGGGCGATAATTACGTCGTTGATCATCGAGAGGTGCGGCTGCGCGGACTCCCACCCCTTGGCACCGGCCGTTCCGTACCGGCAGTGGCCAATAGCCACCTTGCCCGGCATTGCGGCAAGGTCTGCCTCGGAGAAGACCTGCGTGACCAGGCCAAGGTCCTTGCGCACCAGAACGGTGCGCCCGTCTCCCACCGCAATGCCCGCCGACTCCTGCCCGCGGTGCTGCAGCGCCCGCAGGCCAAAGTACGCCATGCGCGCAGGGTCACGGTTGGGTGCCCATACGCCAAAGACGCCGCACTCGTCGTGCAGCTTGTCGTCACTGGGCTCTGGCGTCCACGACGCTATTGTCACGATGCCACCTCGCTCTTGGGGACGCACACCAGGATGGTGCGGCCATAGCCATCAATGTAGTTGCAGGTGCAGAGGGTAAGCACGTGGCTCGTCTTGCCTATTAGCTCTGCGGCGTCAGACCGGCTGGTCACGGCCTTGGCGAGAAGACCAGAGAGGTACGAGTGGAACTCCTCCTCGCTGGTCCAATCGAAGACGCGCACGTTGGTGTCGTTCTCGTCCGTATAGTAGAGGAAGAGTGGCTCAAGCTCGTAGTTTGCGTCCTCGGTGACGTACCACACGGTACTCACGGAATCGAAGGCCTCTTGCTTGTCCATGTCGGCAATGGGCTTGAACATGGCGCCGTTGCGCAGGTGGTGGCCGTAGATGATGGTCTGCTGGTCAACCATGCCGGGCGCCTGGTTTTGGTAGTCCATGAACACCTGGCCGCCCAGCGAATAGTTGCCCTCGGCGTTGGTATGGAGGTACTTGTCGTTGTCCGACGCCTGGTAGACCGGGAAGCTCACCACGGTGTTGGGAATCTGGACCCAACCAACGACCTCGGGGTTCACGGCCTTGAGGCCGGCCCAGTCCACCACGGGCGGCTGGTTGCCCTGGTCATCCACCGTGGCGTAGGCAGCGAGTTTCTCGTTCTCTACGTCTTGCTCGTGGTACTGCCACTGCGAGTAACCATACATGCCAGCCGCCGCCACGATAAGCACGATGCCCACAATGAAGAGCACGGTAGAGATGATGCGGTTGCGCCGCTTGCGCGGATCGCGCGAGCGGCGGCCGGAGAGATCGTAGGGATCGGTCTCGCGATAGTTGTCGCTCTTCATGCGGCGGCCATGGCGAGAGGAACGAGCGCCTGCGCCTGCCGCGCCCTTGGACGACGGATCGTCGGTGACCACGGGAATGAAGCCGGCCGCACGCTGGTCGTTAGCGGTACCGTGCGGCAGCGTAGGCTCACCCTCAGACGACTGGCCAAAATGCTTGCCCTGACTGTTTGACACGTGACTGCCTTTCTCGGTCGAGGCGAACTAGGAGAGCTTACTCCCCACGTACGCCGCGGCGGCGGGCTTGTCGAAGTTGCCGTTGGTTGCCTTGGTGAGTGCGCCCATGACCTTGCCCATGTCGCGCTTGGACGTAGCCCCCAGCTCGGCGACGAGAGAATCGGCCAGCTTCTCAAGGTCGGCGCCCTCAAGCTGGCGCGGCAGCAGCTGAGAAAGGACATCCGCCTGAGTCGACAGCTCCTGGATGCGCTCGGCGTGGGACTCGGCACCAGCCTTGCGCAGACCGTCCAGCTCCTCAGCGGTGACCTTCTGGAGCTTCTTAATCGCCTTGGTGATATCCGCCTCTGTGGCGTCGCGGCGCTCGTCGACCTCAACCTGCTTTACGGCCTGATTGACCTGGCGCAGGATGGAGACGCGCGCCTTGTCGTGCGCCTTCATGGCAAGCTTGATCTGCTCGAGCAGCTCTTCCTTCTTCATGTGGTGCTTTCCTCCCTGGCCGCGAGGTGGGCGCGGCCGCGTGCAGACGGCAAGCTCCTACGCCTCTGCCATCTGCTGCTTCATTTGGACGATCTTCTCGCGGTACTCCGGCATGGTGGCCCCCAGGATCTGGGTGGCATAGATGGCCGCGTTCTTGGCGCCGCCAATGGCCACGCAGGCCACGGGCACGCCCGAGGGCATCTGCACCATGGAGAGCAGGGAGTCCATGCCGCCCAGATCGCTCGTCTTCATGGGAACGCCCACGATTGGCAGCGGCGTGTAGGCTGCAACAACGCCGCCCAGGTGGGCAGCCTTACCTGCAGCGGCAATGATCACCCTGAGGCCACGGTCCGCTGCTGTGGATGCCCAGTCGTGGACCTTCTGCGGCGCGCGGTGCGCCGAGGCAATGACCAGCTCGTACGGAACGCCCAGCTCATCCAGCTGAGCGGTGCACGCCTCCATCGCCGGCATGTCCGACTTAGACCCCATGATGATTCCCACCAGCGGCTTGTCCGCCATAGGACCCCCTTTGGATTTGGGTTCAGAGACGCATCACAGTATAGATGGAGCCGGGCGTACCGGGACGCGAAGGGCCTATCATTAACCAACAGCAACAGAGACGCGGCAGACGCCACGGCAGGCGACGCGAGCCAATTACGACCCGAAAGGTACCGCATGGACGCAAGGAGTCTTGTTCTTTACAAACGAGAAGGTGCGTACATTCCGCGCGTCGCTGCGGTACACGACCTGTGCGGATACGGTAAGTGCTCGTTGGGGATTGCCATCCCCGTGCTCTCCGCAGCAGGATGCGACGTGTGCCCGGTTCCCACCTCGCTCTTCTCGGCGCACACAAAGTTTCCTACATACTTTATGCACGATACGACACCAATCCTAGGTGACTACCTTGACGCTTGGGCTAAGGAGGGCATCGAGCTTGATGCAATCTACTCTGGGTTTCTGGGATCTGCGGCGCAGGTGGGCACCATTCAGCGGCTGTACCGCGAACACCCGGCAGCTTTGCGCGTGGTTGACCCGGTGATGGGCGATGGCGGGAAGATGTACCCCACGTATACGGTTGAGCTGTGCGAGAAGATGCGCGAGCTGGTTGCCGGGGCAGACATTCTCACCCCCAACCTCACCGAGGCGCACCTGCTCACCGGTATGCCGTACCACGGGCAGGACCTTTCTGAGGAAGAGGTTGAGCGCTACGTTGCGCAGCTGGTGGACATGGGTGCGCATCTCGTTGTAGTGAAGGGCGTGGTGCGCGGCGATGGGCTCATCAGAAATTACGTGGCTGGCGAGAAGCTCGACCTGGTGGAGGTTGTGGGCGAGAAGTTGCCGTTCATGACGCACGGGACGGGGGACCTGTTTGCCTCCACGCTTACCGGAGCCGTGATGTGCGGGCGCAGCGTGTACGACGCGGTGGCGTTTGCCACGGACTTCGTGCGAGACGCTATGAGAGTCACGCGGCTGCAGCCGGACAACGAGGTTCGCGGGGTCTCGTTCGAGAGCCTGCTGGGACAGGTCACCGCGCTTGTGGGGTAGTGCGCCCTGGGACGACGACGGCGCGGGCGGAAGCGGCGGCGGCATGTGCGGTGCGGCGAGGTCGCGGGCGTCTCGCCTGTTGCTGGCGGTACGGGTCTCTCGACTGCAAAATCGATCGTTTAAGGTCAGCTAACCAATCGAAATCTGCAGCTTTGTCGTTACACTGCATAATTCGATCGATTAGAGCCGGCTAGCCGAGCAGAGCAGCAACGCCTCTTCACGCCAAGGCGTGCCCCCGCACCCACTACTTTGCGCCGGTGCCAGACCCGCTGCCTGCCGAATCGCTGCTGCTCGCCGGGGCTTCGCTCTCGGTCGAGCTGCTACCCGAAAGGTCATTCAAGATCGCAACCGGCGTAAACGACGTGGTGACCTGGTCGCGCAGCTCTTCCTCGAGCGTCTCATCCACACCCGTGATGCTGCAGTTGAAGTTGACGCCCGTGGAACTCTGCGTCTTGGACCACACGAACGTGATGAACGAGGTCACGTCGCCCGTAGGCTTGAGGAACCCAAAGAGTTGGGCCGTCTTGAACTTGCCGTTCTCGTCCATGTGCACGTTAACGTGGTAGATCACGGTGTTGATGTTGGGGTTGAGCAGGCAGTTCACCGAGAAGGCCGAGGCCTGTACCTGAGAGCCGGCAAAGCACTCGAGCGCGTCCTCGGAGGTCGTGTCGATCACGGTAACCTCGACGGTACCAGTGTTCTCGTCTGCCTCCTGCACCGAGAAGTCCTCGGGGAACTGCGTGAAGCCGTTGCCCCATTCCACGCCGCCACGTAGCGCCGACGCTACCGTGGCAACCGTCACGTCGTGAGCGAGGTCCGCTGTGTTGGAGCGGCGCACCACGCCAAAGATCACCTGCGCAGCTACAACAATAACGAGAAACACCAGCACAAAGCCAACTGCCGTCTTCGCAATGACCTTGCCCACGTTGGAGCCGGAGGGGTCCTCCGAGGAAAGCGGGTCAACGTCGACGCCGGTGCCCTTCTCCTTGCGACGCCGACGCTCGCGGCGGGCAACCTCCTCGTTGGAGTGGCCCGTCTCGTCGACAGTCTCAAAGAGCTTCTCGGCCTCGTCACCGGTAAGAGCGTTGGTCTGGCGGCGGGCCATCTCGTTATTGGGCTTAGCCATCGAGCTCTCCCTCACCCGCAGGGTCGTTCACGGGGCCGGCGGCCTCTCCAGGCGTAAGTCGATGTGCTATGGCATCGCAGATAAGGGCGCCCACCACGGTCTTTGCGTCCTCAATCCTACCGTCGAGTACCGCGTCGACCAACTCGGACAGGTCGACAAGATCAACGTTGATGAACTCGTCGGCATCGGGGCTCGACTGGTGGTAGCTCAGGCCTGTCGCCATGTAGAGGTGAATAAGCTCGTCGCAGAAGCCATCGGACGTGGCAATGGTGGTGAGATAGGCCATCTTCTCGGCTTGCATGCCGGTCTCCTCGGCAAGTTCGCGGTGGGCTGCGTCGAGCGGGTCCTCACCGGGGTCAAGCTTGCCCGCGGGAATCTCTACCGTCACGCGGTCGAGCGCCGTACGGAATTGGCGCACCAGGCAAATGCGCCCCTCGTCCGTAAGCGCGACAACCGCAACGGCGCCGGGGTGGCGCACAACGTCGCGCACAGCAGTGCGGCCGTCGGGCAGCTTCACGCGCAGACGGTTCACGTTAAAGATGCGGCCGGTCCAAGCCACGTCCTCAGAGACAGGATGCTCTTCCAGGCTGGCATCGCGAGGATCGTCCTCTCCCAGCACGAGGTCACGGGCCTGAGGGACGCCCGAGACGTGGTCCTGGCTCGAGCGGTCACCGTCAAAGGTAAGATCATCGGCCATCGAGCGCATGTCCGCAGTCGCCGAGCGGAGGTCGTCCATCGTGGGAACCGCCTCAACGTACTGCGGACGAATCTGTGAATCGTCTGCAGGCGACCCCTCATAGGAGTACTCCTCGTCCATCTCGTCGTCCGTGTCCTGCACCCGTGCCACCGCTCCATGCCTCCAAATACGTCGTCTGCCGCGTTGCGTGAGCGCGCCCGCGCTACCCGTTGTTGCGGGGAAGAACCGCCTTGGCACCAATGTCGTGGCGCATGGTCTTGCCCTCAAAGTCGATAAGCTCGCATGCGGCGTACGCCTGGCGGCGGGCCTCCTCGAAGGTAGGTGCCACGGCCGTCACATCGAGCACGCGCCCGCCAGCGGTGACCAGCTGTCCGTTGGCGTCGATGGCGGTTCCGGCGTGATAGACGGTGACGCCATCCAGCGCCTCCGCACGCTCGATGCCCGAGATGACCTTGCCCTTCTCGTAGCTGCCGGGATATCCCGCACTGGTGAGAACCACCGAGACCGCCCAATCGTCATCCCAAGAGATCATGTCCGGCGAGAGGGTCCCCTTGTCGCAGGCGAGAAAGACGTCGACAAGGTCAGCCTGCATGCGCGGCAGGACCACCTGGGTCTCGGGGTCGCCAAAGCGTGCGTTGAACTCGAGGACCTTGGGGCCATCCTTGGTGAGCATGAAGCCACCGTAGAGGCACCCGGAGTACGTGATGCCCTCGGCACGGAGCTCGTCGACCACGCGCTGCTCAATGGCAACCATGGCGGCGTGCTCCTCCGGCGTAACCATGGGAACAGGCGAGTAGACGCCCATGCCGCCGGTGTTGGGACCCTTGTCGCCGTCAAGGGCGCGCTTGTGGTCCTGTGCCGTAGCCAGAGGCACGAGCGTGGTGCCGTCGGTAAGTGCGAGAAGGGAGCACTCGGGACCGTCGAGGGTCTCCTCGACGATCACCGTTGCACCGGCGTCGCCAAAGCGACCCGAGAAGCACTCGCGCACGCCGGCAAGCGCCTCGTCGACGTTCTTGGCAACGATGACACCCTTGCCTGCGGCAAGGGTGTCGGCCTTCACCACGCAGGGACCATCAAGGCGGCGGACGTACTCCTCGCAGGGCTCCTGCTCAGTGAAGGAGCGCCAGGCCGCAGTAGGCACGCCGGCGCGAGCCATGACCTGCTTTGCGAACTTCTTGGAGCCCTCCATGCGCGCTGCGGAGGCATTTGGTCCAAAGCACGCGATGCCAGCCGAGCGCACGGCGTCTGCAACGCCGTCCACAAGCGGGGCCTCAGGGCCAATAACCACGAGGTCAACGGCGTTCTCGCGGGCAAAGTTGGCCACTTCTACGGGTGACTCCTGGTCGATTGCGGCAACCTGGGCAATGGCGTCCATGCCGCCGTTACCAGGCGCAACCCAGAGCTTGCCCGCACGCGGCGACTCGGCGAGCTTGGCGAGAAGCGCATGCTCACGCCCACCCGCACCCAGGAGAAGAATATCGACCTTAGAATCGCCCACGTGTCCTCCCTTGTTCTCGCAACAGCATGACGCGCCCGGATGCCCCAGGCGCGTCGGCGCGTCACTTAGTCCCAGTAACGGTTAATCGTCTGCTCGCGGTCCGGCCCCACCGTGATGATGGAGACGCGCACGCCAGCCAGCTGCTCGAGGAAGTCGATGTAGTCCTTGGCCTCGCGTGGGAGCTGGTAGAAGTTGCGCACGCCGGAGATATCGCACTTCCAGCCGGGCAGAGTCTCGTAGACGGGCTTGGCGTGATAGAAGACGGACTGGTGCTCAGGGACGGTGGTGTAGCGCTTGCCATCGCACTCGTAGGCAACACAGACCTTAATCTCGTCCAGGCAGCCCAGGACGTCGAGCTTGGTGATGGCCAGGTCCGTGAGGCCGTTCACACGGGCTGCGTAGTTCACGACCACGGCGTCATACCAGCCGCAGCGACGCTTGCGGCCCGTGGTCACGCCGTACTCGTGGCCAACCTCGCCCAGCTTGTCGCCCACCTCGTCGAAGAGCTCCGTGGGGAAGGGGCCCGAGCCAACGCGCGTGAGATAGGCCTTGGCAACGCCCAGCACGCGGTCGATGCGGGTGGGGCCAACGCCCGAGCCCGTCACTGCACCGCCGGCGGTGCAGTTGGAGGAGGTCACAAAGGGGTAGGTGCCGTGGTCAATGTCGAGCATGGTGGCCTGCGCGCCCTCGAAGAGGATGTTCTTGCCGGCCTCAAGCTGCTCGTTCAAGAACAGCGAGCTCTCCACGATGTACGGGCGGATGCGCTCGGCGTAGGGCAGGTAGGTCTCGCAAATCTGGTCCACGGTGTAGGTGGGAAGCTCGTAGACCTTCTCGAGGATGGGGTTGGTGTAGGCCAGCGCGGCCTCAAGCTTCTCGCGGAAGATCTTCTCGTCCAGCATGTCCTGGATGCGCAGGCCGGTGCGGTTCATCTTGTCCATGTAGCAGGGGCCAACGCCACGCTTGGTGGTACCGATGAGGTTCTTGCCAAGCTTCTTCTCGTGCGCGCCGTCAAGGTCCTTGTGGTAGGGCATCACGATATGGGCGTTGCCAGAGATCTTGAGGTCCTTGCAAGAGATACCCTGGCCCTCCAGCGTGTCAATCTCACCAAGAAGAACCTCGGGGTCGACGATGCAGCCGTTGCCAATCACGGGATAGACGCCCTTGTACATGACGCCAGAGGGCACCTGGTGAAGGGCGAGCTTGTGGCCACCGGCAATGACGGTGTGGCCCGCGTTGGCTCCGCCGGCGTAGCGGCAGACAACGTCAAAGTCGCCGGAGATGAGGTCTGTCACCTTACCCTTGCCCTCGTCGCCCCACTGCGTACCCACGAGAACTGATGCAGGCATTGCTCCCCCTCAAAAAGAGTGTGATAAGCCGGGCTGCCGGCGCCTGTCGCACGGTGCCCCTAACCAAGCCAGTATACGGCATGGCCAGCGGTTATCGGGAGCTGTGCCGAGACGTGCGGAAACATCCCACAGCCATAACAAGTTTTTCGGTGTGGCAACAGCGCAGAGCAGCACTGAGCGTGGCTGGCGAGAATGACGCGGCACGCTAGTCGTCGTAGTGCGTCGTGACTTCGAGGAACTTTGTCTTGTTGCCCACAAAGGTGAGGGGCACGTCGCCAAGCGCGCCGGAGCGGTTCTTCGCGATGATGAAGTTGGTGACGCCCATGTCCGGACGGTCGTCTCGGGCGGCCTCCTCCTCGTCCATGGAGCGGTCGAGAAGGATGACGATGTCGGCGTCCTGCTCGATGGCGCCGGACTCGCGCAGGTCCGAGAGCTCGGGGCGCTTGCCGGTGCGCTCGGTCACGCGACGAGAGAGCTGCGACAGCGCGATGACGGGACACTCGAGGTCCTTGGCCATGATCTTGATGCCTCGCGACATCTCCGAGACCTCTGTGGCACGGCTGTCCGCACGGCGCATGCCGGCAGGCGGCGAGAGGAGCTGCAGGTAGTCCACCACAACAAGGCCCAGCTTCTTGCCGTGGAGCATGCGGCGGGCCTTGGCGCGAATCTCGGTGACCGTGGTGCCAGGGGTGTCGTCAATCATGATGTCCAGGCCAGAGAGCTCGTCTGTGCCTCGGATGAGCTCGGGCCACTGGTCGTTCTGGATGTGGGCCGAGCGAATCTCCTGCAGGCCAACGCCAGACTGGGCAGAGAGCAGGCGCTGCGCAATCTCGATCTTGCTCATCTCGAGCGAGAAGAACGCGACCGAGGCACCGTTGAACGCGGCATTCACGGCCAGGTTGAGCGCGAAGGAGGTCTTGCCCACGCCAGGTCGCGCGCCGATGACGATCATCTGGCCAGGGCGCAGCCCCAAGAGCTTTGAATCGATGGTAGGAAAGCCCGTCTTAACGCCCAGCTCGGCGGTCTGGTTCTCGCACATGTCCGAGAGCTGGTCGAAGAGGTCGCTCATGATGGAGCCAATGGGCTGGTAGCTCGAGCGCACGTCCCTGTTGGTGACGTCGAGCAGCATCTTCTCGGCCCTGTCCACGACCTCCTTGGTATCCTCGGGCGCATCGTAGGCAAGGGCGGTAATCTGCGCGGCGGCAGAGATCATGCGGCGCAGCGTGGAGTCGCGGCGCAGCATCTCCACGTGGCGGCGCCAGCCCACAAGCGCCAGTGAGTTATTGCCAAGGTCCAGCAGGTAAGGCCTGCCACCCACGCGCTCAAGCTCACCCTGGCTCTTGAGGAAGTCTGCAAGCGAGATGGTGTCCACCGCCATGTTGCGGTCGAACATCTCGCGCATTGCGAGATAGATCTTGCGGTTGGAGGGGATGTAGAAGTCATCCGGCTCCAGCTCGATAAGGCACTCCTGCAGCACGTCTTGCGAAATCATCATGGCCGAGAGGACCGAGGACTCCGCCTCGGGGTCCTGCGGCATCGCAACGTCCGACGTCGCCGTCATCTGAGTTGGATTGATGTCGTAGCCGTCCTGTGCCACGAGACGCGCTCCCTCCTGCGTACGTGCTGTCTGCCTGTCCCGGATGCTACCGCATTGCACGGCCTCTATGCCCGTTCGGGCCGTCCGCGATCCGTGAGTCCTCTACCTGCGGGAAAGGAGAAGCCGCTAAAGTCTTCTACACCCGATGTTGAAAACGCCTCTCGCTGAGCGGGGACTTTGAAAGTTTTCAACGTTTTCAACAATTTGGCGAACGGTGAGGATGCACCGAGGAAGTCCAAATTTCTCAATCGCCTTAAATATTCATTATGTGCGGGATGAACCAGCAAGTTTGGTGCGGTTATCCGATTTCCTGACGTTTTACCAGTTAAATAGGCTCAAAAGATGCATCTTTCGAGCGTTTGCCCCGCATGCCACACGTGCATGCGGGGCAAATTTGTGGTAATGCGCTTACCAACTGATCTTTGGGATCCCCGTTCTTGACCTGCGAGAATTGTTGAAATCCCCAGTTGAGAGCGGGTTTGGTCGAAAACCCCGAAGGCTACTCGGCAGCCTCGGTGGTCTCAGCAGCCTCGTCAGAGGTCTCAGAGACCTCTGGTTCAGCAGCCTTCTCGGCCTCGGGCTCCTCAGCCACGGGCTCATCGCCCACGAGGACGATGACCTTGGCGTTGATGTCGCGATAGAGGTTAATCTCGACGGCGTGGCGGCCGGCAGTCTTGATGGTGGCACCACGGACGATGCGCTTGCGGTCAACGTCGACGCCGAGCTGAGCCTTGATGGCCTCAACGATCTGCTGCGAGGTGACAGAGCCAAAGAGCTGGCCCTCCTCGCCGATCTTTGCGTCGACCTTCACGAGCTTCTCGTCGAGGACGGCCTTGGTGGCCTCGGCGTTGGAGATGCGCTCGGCCTCGCGCTTGGCGATGCTATCGCGGCGCTGCTCGAGCTGCTTGAGGTTGCCCGGGGTGGCAGGCTGGGCGATCTTGTTGCGGAAGAGATAGTTCTCCGCATAGCCCTGGGCCACGTCGACGACGTCGCCCTCTCCGCCCTTGCCCCGGAGCTCACCCAGGAGGATGACTTTCATGGGACACTCCTTCGTTCAGTCGGCTATACCGACTTCTGATCTTGATCCGCGTTGCTCTGGATGGTGGTCTTCACGCCCCTGGGAAGGTGGCGGAAGTTCTTCCACACATCGACGAGCCCCACGATGGTCATGACGTAAAACTGGTCTTCGAGAACGAGCCCGGCAACGATGGCACACGCGCCTGCGAACGCCCCCACATGCCTGGTCCTGATGAGCCAGGCGATGATGGCAAAGCCCTGGACCGCAAAGGCAATCCTGAGCGCCACCAGGAGGTTGGCCGAGACCATGTTCACGATGTTGGTGTACGCCTGCGGGACCAAGCTCACCGCCGTGAGGCCAAGAATGTTGGCCACAAGGACGCCAACGAGCCACACGGGCACATCGTAGTCCACAAGCGAGAGCATGGAGACGCGAAGCTCTTCTCGCCTCACCGACGCACGGGCGCCGAGAAGCGCGCAGAGGTACTCGACCAGGGCCACAACGAGGTACGCGCTGGGCCAGTAAAGCTGGAGCACCGAACGAAGCGACTCGATCTGGGCAACAGCCGAGACCGACGCTACGCCAATGCTCTTGGCATACTCGTTCACAAGCTGCGTGATCATGTCGGCAATGGAGGAGTCCATCGACTGCAGCTGGATGGCATCGACGCCGATGAGCGCGAGCGTCCCGCACCCAATGAGCGCAAACGAAACCGAGAGCGACAGTCTGCTGCGCGAGGTAGCCCATGCCGTCCCGATGCCAAGTACGCAGGCTACAAGAACGCTTGGCACCGTGGCAACCTGCGCCACGAGAGCTACGACCGCTGCCGGCACCAACGTGCAAGCGAGCGTCGCAAGTGCCTGCAGCGGGTTGCGCGCAGCCAAGGTGATGACCGCACCATACCCAATGGCAAAGCACCCGAGCATGGGGATGTACCCGGCGATGACACCACCGAGCGCACAGATGACAAGCCCGGCAAGGAGCGACGAGCCGCCGCGTGGTGCCTGGGCGCCGTCTCCCATGGGGACGATTCCGCCCTGACTGGCCGAGCCGTCCTTAGGGTTGGACGCGTTCCAGAGCACAAGCGCCCTGGTCTTCTCGTCTGTGTCCTTCTCCACCGTCATGACCTAGTGGTTCTTTCTCGAACCCCGCACCTAGCCGCGGTTGCGGCCGCCGCGGCTGGAGACCACGGAGACGGTGTAGGGCAGGAGCGCCATAACGCGGGCGCGCTTGATGGCAACCGCGATATCGTGCTGGTGCTGCGTGCAGGCGCCAGTGACGCGACGAGGCTTGATCTTGCCACGGTCGGTCATGAACTTGCGGAGGAGCTGCACATCCTTGTAGTCGATGTACTCGGTCTCCTCCTTGCAGAACTGGCAGTACTTGCGACGCGGCTGGCGCTGAAACTCTTGCTTTTTCTGCTGCTGAGCCATGTCTGGTTTGCCTTTCTAACGGCGGCCCTTAGGCCGCCTTACTGTTACTAGAACGGAATGTCTTCGTCGTAGACGTCTGCCGCGGGGGGCGTGGAGACGGGCGGCGCGGCAGGTGCGGGCGCGGAATAGCCCGGCTGCGCGGGGTACTGCGCGGGAGTTGCCTGCTGCGGCGCTGCCGCGTAGGGCTGCTGCGGCGCGTTGTACTGCTGCGCGGGAGCTGCCTGCTGCGGTGCTGCGTTCTGGTTCCTGGACGAGAGGAACTCGACCTCGTCCACAACGACCTCGAGCTTGCTGCGGCGCTGACCTTCCTTGGACTCCCAGGAGCTATAGCGAAGCTTGCCCTCGATAGCGACCTTAGAGCCCTTGCTGAGGTAGCGCGAGAGCGGTTCGGCGCGCGCGCCGAACACGACGCAGTCGACGAAGTTGGGCACGTCCTCCCACTCGCCGGTCTGCTGGTTGCGACGACGGTCGTTGACCGCGACACCAAAGGAGAGAACCTGGGTGCCGCCGCCGGTGGAACGAAGCTCCGGGTCCCTGGTGAGGTTGCCCGAGATGTTCACCCTGTTAATGCTCACGTTGCTCACTACCTCTCTCTGCGGGCGCATGGCCCGCCTTCCGCTGACTAGTCCTTGTCCGTACGGGCCACGATCATGTGGCGCTTGACGGCATCGCTGATGCGCAGGACTCGGTCGAGCTCTGCGATCTGGGAAGGATCTGCGTGGAAGTTGATGAGGGTGTAGTCACCCTCGGTGAGGTGGTCGATCTCATAGGCGAGCTTGCGCTTGCCCCAATCCTCAACGGAGTCAACGGAGCCGCCATCAGTGGTGATAGCGACCTCGATGCGCTTCATGACGCCCGCGCGAGTCTCCTCGTTGCTGGTGGGATCGACAAAGAACAGCAGTTCATAAGCCTTCATGGTGTCACCTCCTCTGGGCTGATGGCCCTAGGTCGTGAAGGTTTGCGCCCAGGGCAGGAAGCATGCGATTTGATATCGTATCACAGCAGTTGCCAACACGACCACCTGTGACCTGCGAATGTGTGCCCAAATCCATAACCGCTCAGCCCCGCTAGCGCAATTGCCTCCACTTCCGCGTGTCCTTCTCCGCCTCAAAGGTTACGAGTTCGTCCTGACACTAATCTGACGATACGCGGACAGCATGCATACACATAGCTGTCAGGCATTGCCCTGGGGACGGAAGATGTTCTCGTCACGCTCTACAGAAACACGTAGGGAGTGCCCATTTGTCCATAACTTCTTCATATATGAGCCGCGCACGACGCACGAGGGCTTTTGAGACAGCAAAAAGGGCAGACACCCAATGGCGCCTGCCCTGACTTTCAAATGGCGGAGGGGGAGGGATTCGAACCCTCGTACCCCCGAAGGGGTAAACGGTTTTCGAGACCGCCGCATTCAACCACTCTGCCACCCCTCCGTGGGGTGAAAAGCGGCGCCCCCAGTGGGGCGCCGCTGGATTTACTGGCGGAGAGTCTGGGATTTGAACCCAGGATACGCTTTAGGCGTATACACGATTTCCAATCGTGCTCCTTCGGCCACTCGGACAACTCTCCAGGAACTGCGACGGCTAGTATATCGTAAGTTCACGGGTTATGGGAAGTTGTTTTTCTCTCCACCGGTTCTTCTCGCCAAACAGCGCCAATGTGCGAGAGAATCAACAGACGTCCAACCCAAAAAGGAGTCGGGATGCCGGAGCTCTTCTCAAAGTTTGGCCCCGAGATGGCGGCCGTGTCGCTACCTGCCTGGCTCGACTTGGCAGCGCTCATGGTTGGTGCGGTTTCCGGCGTTCTGGTGGCCCGCGAGCGCAAGCTCGACCTTGTGGGCTTTGTTGGCCTGGCAATGCTCTGTGGCCTAGGCGGCGGGCTTATCCGCGACATCACGATGCAGGTGGGCTCGGTCTACATGCTCTCGTCCCCCTACGCCATACCCGCCGCCGCTGGCATGGGAATCTTTGCCTTCCTGTTCCCAAGCCTCTTCGATAGGTTCTCGGACCTCCTCGAGTGGGTCGATATAGTCTCTGTGGGTCTCTTTGCGCTCATGGGAACCGACAAGGCCATCGTCTACGGGCTCTTGCCCTTCTCGGCGATTCTCATGGGCACCCTCACGGGGGTGGGCGGCGGCATGCTGCGTGACGTCTTTCTCGGAGACATCCCCCGCATCTTCAAGCCGAGCAACTACTACGCACTGTGCGCCCTAGCCGGCTCGACCATCTATTACGTGACGGTCATGGTCTTCTGGCTTGGAAAGCCCTGGGCGGCCTTCCTGTGCGTCGCAGTGACCGTGGGCCTCAGGCGCTGGTCACTTCACTACAACGTGATCTCGCCCAACGACGTGAACCTTGCCCCGCGCGTGGCTGGCGGGGTTCGCAAGATCACCCGCCGCGTCTCGAGGACCAAGAGCTCTGCGAGAAGAAACCGCAGCTCTGCTCGGAGGCGGAACGGCTAGCCAGCAAAAAGGCGCCGCGGAGTTCTCGCGGCGCCCTCTTTGTTCTTGCAGGTTGTGCAGGTCGTTGTCCTACTTGTCCACCAGGCCGTGACGCACACGCCACTTGCGGCGCTCGACCTCTGAGAGGATACGCTTGCGCATGCGGATGTTCTTGGGCGTAATCTCGACCAGCTCGTCATCCATGATGTACTCGAGCGCCTCTTCCAGCGTGAACGTGCGCGGCGGCGTGAGCTGCACCGCGATGTCTGCGGTGGAGCTGCGCTGGTTGCCCAGGCTCTTGGTGCGCGCAATGTTCACCACGATGTCGCCGGGCTTAGAACGCTCGCCCACGAGCATACCCTCGTAGCACTCGTCGCCGGGGCCCACGAAGAGCGTGCCACGGTCCTGCAGGTTGCCCAGGGCATAGGCAACGGCCTTCTCGGTGGACATAGAGATCATGGCACCGTTCTGGCGCTTGCCCAGCTCGCCTTCCATGGGGCCGTACTCGAGGAAGTTGTGGTAGAACACGGCCTCGCCGTGGGTCACGTTGAGGATGCGGTTCTTGAGGCCCATCACGCCACGCGTGGGGATCTTGAACTCGAGGTGGTCCTGCTTCACGCCCGAGACCATGTTGGTCATGTTGCCGCCGGAGTTACCAAAGAGCTCGATGACCTTGCCGGAGTACTCGCCGGGGCACTCGACCACGGCCTCCTCGATGGGCTCGAGCTTGTGCCCATGACCATCGTCCTTGAAGAGGACGCGCGGACGGCCAACCTGGAACTCGAAGCCCTCACGGCGCATCTGCTCCATGAGGACCGAGAGGTGCAGGATGCCGCGGCCGGCAACCTCGACGCCGGTCTTGTCGGGCAGCTCCTCGATGCACATGGTGACGTTGTTCTCGCGCTCCGTCATCAGGCGCTCCTTGAGCTGGCGGCCACCAACAATGTCGCCATCGCGGCCCACGAGCGGCGAGGTGGACGCCTCAAACACAACGGACATGGTGGGCGGGTCGATCTCGATGGGATCAAGCTCCACGGGGTTCTCGGGATCGGTATAGACGTCGCCGATGTCGGTGTGGTCAACGCCCACCACGGCGGCAATGTCACCCGCCTGGGCCTCGCTGCACTCCTTGCGTCCCAGGTAGTCAAAGGTAAAGAGCTGCTTGACCTGGCTCATCTCGCGACTGCCGTCGTTCTTCACAACAAGGATCTTGTCGCCGGCGTGGATGGCGCCCGAGTAGATGCGGCCAATGCCAATGCGACCCACGTAGTCGGAGTGGTCAACGGTCACGCACTGCATGGCCAGCGGCCCCTCGAGGTCCACGTCGGGCGCGGGCATGGCGTCGACGATCATGTCGAGCAGCGGGTACATGTCCATGTTGCCATCGTTGGGATCGAGGCGCGCAAAGCCGTTGACGGCCGAGGCGTACACCACGTGCTCCATGGCAAACTCGAGCTCCTCGTCGGTGGCGCCCAGGTCCATCATGAGGTCGAGGCAGTCGTTCAGGGCCTTCTCGGGGTTGGCGCCGTCGCGGTCGATCTTGTTGATGACAACCATGATTGCCAAATGCGCGGCAATGGCGTGCGAGAGGACAAAGCGCGTCTGGGGCATGGGGCCCTCGGCCGCGTCAACCAGCAGCAGCGCGCCATCCGCCATCTTGAGCACGCGCTCCACCTCGCCGCCAAAGTCAGCGTGACCCGGGGTGTCGATGACGTTGATCTTGATGCCCTGGTACTCAATGGAGATGTTCTTAGCAAGGATGGTGATGCCTCGCTCGCGCTCCTGGTCGTTGGAGTCAAGCACGCGCTCCTGGACCTGCTGGTTCTCACGGAAAGCGTGAGTGGCCTTAAGCATCTGGTCGACCAGCGTGGTCTTACCGTGGTCGACGTGGGCAATGATTGCGATGTTTCTGATCTGCTCTTGGAGCATGGGCACCTCTCGTCTAGCTCGCCAGCGTACATACGCCAACGCAAATGGATTTCGCGGAAACTTTATACCAGCGCGGGGGTCAGCAGACCCCACAGTGCATCGTTCCACGCAAACTGCTATATGGTACGCCAAAGTGGCCGATAAGTGCGCTGCTTGGTCTACCCCAGCAGGTTCTCCACCTCGCCCGCAGGGGCAGGGTCGGTCCATGCAAAGTTGTCGCCCGCACCTTTGCCGTCCACAAGCGAGAAAGCCGAGAAGCTCGTGCGGCCTCGCTCACCAAACTCGAGCAGCACCGCGTCCTGGTATGCCCCGCGCTCATCGGCAACGGCGCCCTCGTAGGCAAGGGCATAGCGCACGGGATCTCCAAGCTTGGCGCCGACGTCACCGTGCGAGCGTGCGAGGCCGCGAACCTTCTTGCGGGCGCCTTCGAGGCACTCCTCCGGGCCATCATCGGCAAAGGTATAACTGGCAACGTGGCCGGCAGCGTCCTCGACGGCGAGAATCACATCCAGCTCCACGCCCTCGGCCAGCACGTCGAACGCCTGACCCATAAGGGTGCTCGAGAGGTCATCCAGTTCTGGCGAGACTCTCTGTTCGTCCTTCTCAGCACCCATAGGCCCTCCCTGTTGCCTGCGTTGTTTCTGACAACCACATGGTAGCCGTTCCTCCATGCTCCACCCTCTCCCGTTCTTTAGCGGTTTCTGAGAAACGGAGTCTGCGTTTGCCCAGTTGGCAGACAGTACGTTTCTCAATTTCCGCTAAATAACGGGAGAGACCGGACGATAGAAACCATTGGAGGGCAGACGGTAGGGGTCAGAGGTCCATGCCCTACAGCAGGCGGCCAAAGCGCTGAACGTACGCCCTCCTCACCACCAGCACGAGAGCTGCATAGGCACCTACCACCAGCGGCAGCGCGGCGAGAAATGCCGTAGGCAGCGGTGCCATGCCAAGGTCGGCTCCCACCGCGGTGAACGGAATGACAAGCGAGAGCACGATGGCACCGGCGTCAAGCAGCAGCACGCGCCAGTCAGCCATGCTCTGCGCGAAGGGCACGCGCTCGGTGCGTACCAGGTGTACGAAGAGCACCTGCGTGCACATGGACTCGGCAAACCAGCACGCCTGGAAGGTGGCCGCAAAGCGCGCCATGGCCGCAGGGTCACCTGCAATGGTAGGCCAGCTCCCGCCAGCCACGGCCGGGCACACCCAGAAGAACAGCAGCACGTAGGTCACCACGTCAAAGAGAGAGCTCGTGGGCCCAACCCAGCACATAAAGCTCGAGATGGAGCCGGGCCTCCAAGTCTGCGGCGCCCGCAGCTCGCGCGCATCGACGTTGTCCCAGGGGATTGCCGCGCAGGCGCAGTCGTAGATGAAATTGAGCAGTAGAAGCTGCACGGCAGTCATGGGCAAGAAGGGCAAAAACACGCTCGCCACCAGCACTGAGAAGATGTTGCCAAAGTTCGAGCTTGCCGTCATCTTCACGTACTTGTTCATGTTGAAGAAGGTGCGGCGGCCCTCCACAATCCCGCGCTCCAGCACGCCCAAGTCCTTCTCGAGAAGGATGATGTCTGCCGCCTCCTTGGCCACGTCAGCACCGGAGTCAACCGAGACACCACAGTCGCCCGCGCCCATGGCGGCGGCGTCGTTCACGCCGTCACCCATGAAGCCAACCACGTGCCCACGGGCCCTCAGCGCGCGCACCACGCGCACCTTCTGGTCGGGCGAGAGCTTCGCGAACACGGACACGTGCTCCACCTGCTCCTCAAGTTCCTCGTCTGAGAGCTGGGCCACGGCGGCTCCGTCAAGCGTCCCCTCCACGTGGAGGCCGATGGTCTCGCACACGGTGCACGCAACACGCAGCGAGTCACCGGTGAGAACCTTGGTGGTCACACCATGCTCGCGAAGCGCCGCAACCGCCTGGGTTGCGCTCCTCTTGGGCGGGTCGAGAAACGCCAGGTAGCCGATGAGCGTCATGTCCTGCTCGTCCTTGCCAGAGAGTACCCCCGCCTCGGCCGGGTTGGCCTTGCAGGCCACGCCCAGTACGCGCATGCCCTTGTCGGCCAGGTCGTATGCCGTGGCAAGGACCTTCTCGCGCATATCAGCGCTCAGGGGCACCACGCAGCCACCGTACTCGACCTCGGTGCAGACCTGCAGAACCTCCTCGATGGCACCCTTGGTGACCATGCGGCGATGGCCGTCGGCGCGTTCGACCACCACGCTCACGCGCCTGCGCTCGAAGTCAAAGGGGACCTCATCAACAAGGTGCCAGCTCGACGCAAGCTCGTCTGCGTCGATGCCGCGGACACCCTGGGCAGTCTCCTCGCTTGCGCGCGAGATGATTGCAGGGTCTATGAGGTTGCGCATGCCCGTCCCAAAGAAGCTGTTGAGAAACGCGTAGCGCAGCACACGGGGATCCTCGTTACCCTTGAGGTCAAGGTGGCGCTCAAGCACCACATGGTCCTCGGTTAGGGTGCCGGTCTTGTCGGTGCAGAGCACATCCATTGCCCCGAGGTTCTGAATGGCGTCAAGGCGCTTCACGATCACACGGTCGCGAGAGAGGTCCACGGCACCCTTTGCCAGACACGTGGTCACGATCATGGGCAGCATCTCGGGAGTGAGGCCAACGGCAACCGAGAGCGAAAAGAGCAGGGCCGAGAGCCAGTCTCCCTTGGTAATGCCATTGATCACAAAGACGAGAGGAGCCATGACCACCATAAGCCTCAGAAGGAGCTTACTCACCGAGGCGATGCCCTCGTCGTAGGCAGTCTTGCCGCGCGACGCCCCCAGGCTTGTGGCCATGCTGCCGAACATGGTGTTGGCGCCAGTGGCAACCACCACAGCAACGCCGCTCCCCGAGACCACGGTAGAGCCCATGAGCACGATGTTTCCAAGGTCGCCCGCCGTGCGAGTGTCATTTGCGGGCCTGGCACAGGGCACCGCCGTACGCTCCACAGGAAGACTCTCGCCGGTGAGAGAGGACATTCCCAGGAAGAGGTCACGAGCCCGGATCAGGCGGGCGTCGGCGGGCACGATGTCGCCGGCGGCAAGGTGCACGATGTCACCAACAACCACGTCTGCCAGGGGAATCTCGATGCGTCCCGTGTCCTCGCGCTCTACGTTGCAGGTGGTCTGAATGGTCTTGGCCAGCGCTGCGGCTGCGTTATCGCTCTTGCCCTCCTGGACAAAGCGCAGGACTCCGGAAATGGCGATCATGGCAAAGATGACGAGGAAGGCCGAGGGGTCGCGGTCTGCCGGCTCGGCGGGAATCACATCCGTTACCAGGGATACCACGGCGAGAAGCGCCAGGATTCCCGTGAAGGGATCCGCAAACGCCTTGAGGAACCGCACGATGGCGGAATCGCGGTGTATATGGGCCACCTCGTTGGTGCCCCAGGATGCGCGGGAAAGCTCGACCTCGCTGGCCGAGAGTCCGTCTCGCTTTGTGTTGAATTCGCTGTAGACCTCGGCGGCTTCGAGCGCAGATATGCCACGCAGCCATTCGAGCTGGAGTGTCCTGCGCGTATCCCTTTTGGATGTCGTCGTGACATGACGGGTGAGAAGCCCCCTCGCGGTGAGCTTGGCGGTGGTGAGCAGCCTCATGGGCCACCTCCGATCCCGGGGATGCACACGGGTGCGCCACGCGTGGCGTCATGCCCGCGGGAACCGGCAGCGAAGCTAACACGTCATGATTTTTTACAGAGTTGCACCTGCGCTACCGGCGGTGCCTGTCTCCCCTTTTGGCAGGCACCAACCCTAGTAAGCTTGCGTTTTCTCGAGCATGGCTACCGTCACTCATGGTTGGCACCTCCTCGGAATTTGGGGCTCCCCGCCCCTTGGAACCAGGTGTATTTACTATACCCCGAGTTCCTCGTCATCCTCTTGATTGCACCATACCTCCCGTTCTTTAGCGGTTTTTGAGAACCAGAGGTCACGTTTGCCCAGTTGGCGAGAAGTTCGTTTCTCAGATACCGCTAAAGAAAGAGAGGTGCCGGAGAGGGAAAGGGCAAGCGGGGCTGGTAACAAAAAGAGGACCCCGCGGTAGCAACCGCAGGGTCCTCGAACGTGTGGTGGAGACAATGGGGTTCGAACCCACGACCTCAGGCTTGCAAAGCCCGCGCTCTCCCAGCTGAGCTATGTCCCCTTATAAATAATCACCCCAGCGGCGACTCGGCTAACGCTGGGGTGACTATTGTCAAAAGGTGGTGGGCCTGACAAGGTTCGAACTTGTGACCTCCCGGTTATCAGCCGGACGCTCTGACCAACTGAGCTACAGGCCCAACGCAAGAAGGAATACTACACCCCACCCTACCCAAGGTCAACAGGCGCATCGCAGAAATTTGGAAGAATCTTGTTGGGCTCAATTTGCAGTTACCCTATGCACCCCATATCGTGCTGCAAATGTCCTAGCCGCATCTTGCTGCGCAGCAGTTTTCGTGACCACCGTTGTATGTTTCCGCAGTTTGGGTAGGATAGGCGGGCAACAGCACGACAGGGGGTGGCTACATGCTTACAGAAATGGACATCAAAACGGTGGTGATTGGCGGGGGGCCAGTCTCTTCCCTTATTGTTCTCAAGCCAGCAAAGCAAAACGAGAAGGAACCGCTCAGCCTTCCCATCCGCATTGGGTCGGTAGAGGCGACGGCAATCAGCATGGGCGTCAATCCCGAGAACAGCGCGCGTCCCATGACCCATGACCTTCTCAAGTCCGTAATGGAGTCCCTTGGCGGGCACCTGCGCAGCGTCATCATCAACGACGTCTCGGGCACCACGTTCTATGCCCAGCTCGACCTCGTGAACGCGGACGGTCGCCAGGTTCTTGTTGACTGCCGCCCGTCTGACGCCATCGCGCTAGCCGTACGCTGCGGGGCGCCGCTCTTCGCCGAGCAGTCCGTGCTCGACGTAGCAGGCATGCCCGACTTTGGCGCCATTGAGGACCAGGAGCACAATCAGGAGATGCAGGACTTCCACGAGTTTGTGGAGGGCCTCTCGCCAGACGACTTCAACGTGACCGACGGCGGCGACAACGCCCCACAGAAATGAGACAAAGGGAGCTTCCCTTTATCTCATCGGACCGCAAGAATAAGGACCCGGCAGCCAACTCAACGACTGCCGGGTCCTTTTCGTTGCTAGCCCCTGCTACTCAATGAGACAAAGGGACTGTCCCTTTGTCTCACTCGTCCTCGTCGAGGAGGTCGGGCGAGACTTCCTCATCACCGCCAATGTCGACGGGCTCATCCTCGTCGGCGTCCTTGGCACCGGCCGCCGCAAGGTCGAGCATGCCCTGGTTGGCGTCGTGCTTGGGCGCCTTCTTCTTGTGAGCCACCATGCGCGCCACGGCAGAGACGTGGTCGCTCTCGGCGAGGTTCATGACCTTCACGCCCTGCGTGGAGCGTCCGAGCTTAGGGATGTCGCTGGTCTTGACGCGGATGACCACACCATCGACCGAGACGATCATGAGCTCGTGCTGCGGCCCCACCACGCGGCAGGCCACGAGGTTACCCTTCTTGGCCGTCATGGCAATGGTGAAGACGCCCTGGCCACCACGCTTGTGCTCGGGATAGTCGGCTACCGGGGTACGCTTGCCGTAGCCGTTCTCGGTGATCACAAACAGGTCGCCGTTGCCGTTGGTGATCTCCATACCCAGCATGGAGGCTCCACCCTTGAGGGTGATGCCGCGCACGCCGGAGGTGTCCCTGCCCATGGCACGCACGTCGGACTCGTCAAAGAGGATGGCCTTACCGTCGGTGGTCACAAGGATGACCTTGTCGCCAGCGCGCACGCGCCTCACGTTGACCAGCTCATCGCCGGACTTGAGGTTGATGGCAATGAGGCCGTCACGACGGGTGCGGTCATACTCGGACATTGCCGTCTTCTTGACCATGCCATTCTTGGTGGCAAACATGAGATAGTCGTCGGCGGGGAAGTCGCGACAGGTGATTACGGCCGTGGGGTGCTCGCCCTCGGAGAGCGAGAGCACGTTCACAATCGCCGAACCGCGTGCCTGGCGGCTACCGATGGGCAGCTCGTGGACCTTCAGGCGGTAGACGCGACCAAAGTTGGTGAAGAACATCACGTAGTCGTGGGTCGACGCCACAAAGAGGTCCTCGACAAAGTCGTTGTCCTTGAGCGAGAGGCCCTGGACGCCCTTGCCGCCGCGACGCTGTGAGCGATAGGTGGCAACCGGCAGGCGCTTGATGTAGCCGGAGTGGGTGACGGTGACCACCATGTCCTCCTCGGCGATGAGGTCCTCGACGTCGAGGTCCTGCGCCTCCTGGGAGGAGATGCTGGTACGGCGCTTGTCGGCAAAGCGCTCAACAATCTGGCCAAGCTCGTCCTTGATGACGCCCAGGATCTTCTCGCGGTGGGCGAGAAGGTCACGGTAGTAGTCGATGAGCTTGTGGAGCTCTTCGATCTCGGCGGCGAGTTGCTCGCGGGCCAAACCGGTGAGCTTGCGCAGGCGCATGGCGAGAATGGCGTCGCACTGCGGATCGTCCAGGCCAAAGCGCTCGTTCATGCGGTGCTTTGCCTCGGCCTCGGTCTCGGAGGAGCGGATGATGTGCACGATCTCGTCGATGTTGTCGACGGCGATGAGCAGGCCTTCCTTGATGTGGACGTCCTTCAGCGCCTTATCGAGGTCGAACTGCGTGCGCCTGGTCACCACGTCGATCTGGTGGTCGATGTAGTACTGCAGCATCTCGCGCAGCGTAAGTGTGCGAGGCACACCGTCTACCAGTGCGATGTCGATGGCGTTGAAGTTGGACTGCAACGCCGTCTTCTTATAGAGGTTGTTGAGGACCACCTGCGGGACGGCGCCCTGCTTGAGGTCGATGACAATGCGCATACCCTTGCGGTTGGACTCGTCGCGCATGTCCGAGATGCCCTCAATCTTCTTCTCGTTGACCGCCTGGGCGATCTTCTCCTGGAGAAGGCCCTTGTTGACGGCATAGGGAATCTCGGTGACCACCAGGCGCTGGCGGCCGTTCTTGATCTGCTCCACGTGGACCTTAGCGCGCACGGTAATGCAACCGCGGCCGGTCTCGTACGTGTCGCGAATGCCCTCGGTACCCATGATGACGCCGCCCGTGGGGAAGTCGGGCCCAGGGAGCACGGTCATGAGCTCGTCCGTGGTGGCATCGGGGTTGTCGATGAGCATGTCGACGGCCGCCGCGGCCTCGCGGAGGTTGTGGGGCGGCACGTTGGTCGCCATGCCAACGGCAATACCCGAGGAGCCGTTCACGAGGAGGTTGGGGAACCTCGACGGGAGGACGGCGGGCTCGGTGAGCGACTCGTCGTAGTTGGGCTGGAGGTCGACGGTCTCCTTGTTGAGGTCGGCGAGCATCTCCATGGCCGCACGCGTGAGGCGGCTCTCGGTGTAACGCATGGCCGCCGGGGGGTCACCGTCGATGGAACCAAAGTTGCCGTGGCCGTCGATGAGGGGCAGGCGCATCGAGAAGTCCTGCGCCATGCGGACCATCGAGTCGTAGATGGCGGCGTCGCCGTGGGGGTGGTACTTACCCATGACCTCGCCGACCGTCCAGGCCGACTTCTTGTGGGGCTTGTTCGGCGTGATGCCCGCCTCGTTCATGGCGTAGAGGATGCGCCTGTGGACCGGCTTGAGGCCGTCGCGCACGTCCGGCAGGGCACGCGCCACGATGACCGACATCGAGTACTCGAGGAAGGACTGCTTCATCTCGGTAGCCATGTCGGTGGGCTTGAGCGTGCCGCCGTGGATGTCGGTGAGGTCAAGGCGGGTGCCCGCCTCGTCGGAAATCGTATGGTCGAGGTCCACGCCGGCGAGATGACCTACATCCTCGGCGTCGTCCGAGTCTTCGTCGTCCGAGTCATCATCATCGGCGTCGTCGTAGTCCTCGCCGTCGAGCTCGTCGTCCTCGAGCTCGTCACCCTCGTCCGGGCCAACGCCGTTCTCGAGGTCGTCCTCGTCGTCGACGGGACCATGATTCCTGTTGTTATCGTCTGCCACGAGTTGCCTTTCTCATCTCTCGCTTGTAGCGCCTGGGGAGGCCTTAGATGTCGAGGAAGCGCACATCCTTGGCGTGCGTCTGGATAAAGTCCTTGCGCTTCTCAACCTGGGTTCCCATGAGGTCAGAGACCGCCCTCTCGGCCGCCATGGCGTCATCAATGGTCACCTGCAGAAGGATGCGGTTCTTGGGCTCCATGGTGGTCGACCACAGCTGCTCGGGATCCATCTCGCCCAGGCCCTTGTAGCGCTGGACGGTGTACTTGGTGGAGTCCTCGAACTTCTTGGCCTCGACGGCAAGCTCCTCGTCGGTGTAGATGTACTTGCCGTGCTTCTTGCCCTTGGGCTTGAGCTGGTAGAGGGGCGGCTGTGCCACATAGACGTAGCCGGCCTCGATCATGGGCTTCATGTAGCGGTAGAAGAACGTGAGGAGAAGGATGCGGATGTGGGCGCCGTCGACATCGGCATCGGTCATGATGACGATCTTGTGGTAGCGCGCCTTGCCAATGTCAAATTCCTGGTCAACGCCCGTGCCAATAGCCGTGATGAGCGAGGTGATGGTATCGCTCGAGAGGGCGCGGTGCTCCTGCACGCGCTCCACGTTGAGGATCTTGCCGCGCAGGGGGAGCACCGCCTGGATGGAGCGGTCGCGTGCCATCTTGGCCGAGCCACCTGCGGAGTCACCCTCGACGATGAAGAGTTCGGTCATCTCGGGGTCGCGCACGGAGCAGTCGGCAAGCTTGCCGGGCAGGCTCGCGCTCTCGAGAAGTCCCTTGCGGCGCGTGGCCTGACGCGCCTTCTGCGCGGCGAGGCGACCCTTGGCGGCCTGCGAGGCCTTCTTCAGAATCTCCTTTGCCTGGTTGGGGTGCTCCTCAAGGTACTCGGCCATGCCCTGACTCACGATGCGGTTGGTGAGCGTGCGCATGTAGGAGCTGCCCAACTTGGCCTTGGTCTGGCCCTCGAACTGCGGGTCGGGGAGCTTGACCGAGATTACCGCCGTGAGACCCTCGCGGATGTCGTCGCCCGTGAGGTTGGGGTCCTTCTCCTTGATGATGTTCTGGCGGTGGCCGTAGTCGTTCACGGCCTTGGTGAGGGCGGTCCTGAAGCCCTCAAGGTGCATGCCGCCCTCCTCGGTGTAGATGTCGTTCGCAAAGGAGAGGGTGTGCTCGGAGTAGGTGGTGTTCCACTGCAGGGCCACCTCGACCTCGCCCATCTGCGAGAAGGGCGCATCGGGGTCTGATTTGCCCTCGATGTAGATGGGCTTCGAGAGGCCGGGCAGAACCTCCTTCTCGTACTTCTGGCCGTTCCAGCCGTTGAGGTACTTCACAAAGTCGATGATACCGCCCGAGTAGCAGAACTCATCCACGCGAGGCGTGAGCTCGCGCTCGTCAGTGAGGATGATCTTGAGGTTCTTATTGAGGAATGCCGTCTCCTGCAGGCGGTCGTGCAGGGTGTCGTAGTCGTAGACCGTCGTCTCGAAGATGGTGTCATCGGGCCAGAAGGTAATGGTGGTGCCGGTTGCCTTGGTCTTGCCAACCTCCTTGATCTTCTCGGTGGTCTTGCCACGCGCGAACTGCATCTCGTAGATGCCGCCGTCGCGCTTGACCTGGACCACCAGCTTCTTGGAGAGGGCATTTACGACCGAGACGCCCACGCCGTGCAGGCCGCCGGAGACCTTGTAGGCCTGGTTGTCGAACTTGCCGCCGGCGTGCAGGATGGTGAGGACGACCTCGAGGGTCGAGATCTTCTTCTGGGGGTGCTTGGCCACAGGGATGCCGCGACCATTGTCCTCGACGGTCACGGAGTTGTCCGGATGGACCGTCACCTTAATCTTGGTGCAGAAGCCCGCCATGGCCTCGTCGACGGAGTTGTCGACGATCTCCCACACCAGGTGGTGCAGGCCCGCAGACGAGGTGGTACCAATGTACATGCCAGGACGCTTGCGCACGGCCTCAAGGCCCTCGAGGACCTTAATTTCGCTCGCATCGTACGAGTTGTCGTTCTTCTTTGCCACGTGACTCCCCTCAGAGCTCAGCAAAATACAGAGTCAAGTGTACTCCATGGGCACTTTCCTTCTCGGCACGCAAGAATTTGGGGGGTCTAAAACAGAATCCCTGCGCATCAGCGCCACTGAGAGGCGTGTTAGGGCCGAGAAGTTCCGTCGTTCGTATCTCTGCTCTTTTCGCGCCTAAATGACAGGCTCATGGCCTTGTAGACGCTCCCTCTGAGAGATTCCGGTACGGATTCCGCAAGCTTCTCGACAGTGTCCTGCTCGCTTCCGGTAAGTTCCGGCAGCGGCGCCTTGGGCGGCTCGCCTGCAGCGGCAACACTTGCACGTTCCTTGCGCGGGGCTGCGCCGTGGCCGTACTGGGATACGATGAACTCGATCTCGGAGACCTCAAGGCCGCCCATGGAGAGGCGCGCCCTGTAGACCTCGCGGTTTGCCCTGAAGTCCACGGCGCGCATGCGCGAGTCCACGTAGACGCCCAGTATGGGGGCAGCCCCCTTCACGTGCGGTTCTTTGAGGAAGACGCCCGTGGTGTGGGCACGTTCCACGTCTCCGTTCACGTTGTGCCACACGTAGGCGGCGCGCTGATTGGCACTCATGGAACGTCGTGCCTCGGGACTCGAGAACATGCCCTTGAGCAGTGACGATATGCCTTCGTAGTCCTCACTCACCAAACTCCACCACCTTCGAGCGAGAGAGCAGCTCGTCCGAGAAGTACCCAAGGTTGGTGGTTGTGACCACCGTCTGGATGCCACTCTGGGCAAACTCGATCACGGACTGTCGGCGCGTCTCGTCCAGCTCAGACATCACGTCGTCCAAGAGCAGCAGCGGCCGCGAGCCGGTAACGTCCTCCGAGACGAGCACCTCGGCCATCTTAAGCGCCAGCACGATGGAGCGCTGCTGTCCCTGCGAGCCAAAACTGCGAGCGTCTCTGCCGTCGATGGCAAAGACCGCGTCGTCGCGGTGGGGTCCCACCGTGGTTTGCTGGCGACGGAGGTCATCGGCGCGCGCGTCCTCAAGGCGCGCAAGGAAGCGCTCAGCAAGCTCCTCGCGCGAAAGCGAGAGGGGGTCGTCGCAGACGGTGCTCTCATACGTGCACGTAAGCTCCTCGCCGCCGGCGATGCTGCCATAGACGTCCAGAATCTTCTCGCGCAGACGCCCAAAGAGGCGCACGCGGGCCTGCAGCAGAGTCGCGCCGCCCAGCGCTACGGACGAGTCCCAGGCACTCAGTAGCGAAAGGTCTGGTCTCTCGTCCTTGAGCAGGCGATTCCTCTGCTCAATGGCACGAGTGTAGGCGGCAAGGAGCTTTGAGTAGCCCACGGCTGCCTGGCAGCCAAAGCCGTCCAGCTCCGCACGGCGGAAGGACGCCCCACGCTTCACAAGCGAGAGGTCATCTGGGCAGAAGAGCACGCTCATGAGCGAGGAGGGCATGTCTGCCGCCTGGCAGTGCTTGCCATTGCGCGAGAACTGCCTGCGCTGCGGGGTGATGTCACAGGCAACGTCCACCACGCGACCGTCTCCCGCAAGTCGTGCGCGTATGCGGGCACGCTCGCAGCCGGCAAGGATGAGCTGCGACGGCGTGGGGTGTCTAAAAGACGCCCCCGCCGTAAGCATCTGTAGCGCCTCGACGGTGTTGGTTTTGCCTACGGCATTTTTCCCCACAAGAATCGTGGTCGTGGGCGAGAAGGACACCTCGCGCTCGCGGAAGTTCCTGAACTGCTCGAGCCCCAGGCTCTCTACGAGAAGGCCCACGCTACATCCGGACGGGCATTAGCATGTAGAGGTAGTTAACCTTGCCGTTGGTCTTGAAGATGCCGGGCTGCATGTTGCTCTGCAGCTCCAGGACCAGCTCCTTCTTGTCGGAGATAGCGTTCACGCAGTCAAAGACGTAGTGGTAGTTGAGCGCGATGGAGAGGCTCTGCCCCTCGACCTCCACGGGCAAAAGCTCGGTGGACTCGCCCTGGTCCGGCGAGGATGCCGAGAGACGCATGACCTTGCCGTCGGCGTCGATGTCAAAGCGCACGGAGGCGTTGGAAATGGCCACCACCGAGACGCGCTTGAGGGCGGCAGCAAAGGCCTCTACGTCTATGTGCACCGAGGTGTTGCAGCTCGAAGGCAGGAGCTGGCGATAGTCAGGGAAGTTCCCCTCTATCTTGCTCGAGATGAAGGTCGTGTTGCCAAAGGTGAACACCACCTGGCTGTCGGTGGTGCCAATAGAGATGCGCTCCTCGAGATTGGGCATCGAGAGCACGTCGTGAAAGACTGAGCCGGGCACGATGGTACGGAACTCGCCCTCACCGGTCTCGGCGGAGGCGTCGCAGACGGCCAGTCGGTAGGAGTCAGTTGCAACAAGGCGGATGGTGTTGTTGGCTGCCGTGAGCAGGATGCCCTGCAGGATGGGACGCGTGGTCTCCTTGGAGGTCACCTTGTAGACCTTGTCGACCATGCTTGAGAGCAGCTCGCTCGGCAGCTCCGTGGCGTCCTCGAGGGAGTACTCGGGGAAGGCCGGCCAATCGGCGGGGTTCAGGGTGTTCAGACGGAACGAGGACTTCTCGCAGGAGATAGAGATAGTCCGCTCGCCGCCGTCAAAGGTCACCGCTGCGTCATCCAGCGTCTTTACGATGCTCGTGAGCATTTTGCCCGAGACGACCGTCTCACCTGATTCCTCAACGTTTGCGGGGATACGGTGACGAATCGTGATGGTGAGGTTGTTGGTTTGGAACTCGAGGGTTCCCTCCTCGGCCTTGATGTAGATGCCCGAGAGCAAGGGAAGGGTCGAGTTTGTCCCCATGCCCTTGGCAACGACTGACAGTGCCTTGAGAAGTGAAGACTGGCTTACGGTGAACCTCATGGTTGCCCTCTCTTATCTATTAGTTCTTTATCTATATATAAAAGCAATAGTAGTAATAAGGCCTGTCTAAAAGTTGAGAACTCGCAAACTCGCTGGTAGATGCCATAACAAATCTTTTGGTTCGTCTTCTTTGAGCCTACGCTTCTCGACGGTCGAAGGCGTGTCGATAACTCTCTCTACATTGTGCGCCCACTTTTCGAGGGTTTTCTTACGCCTTTCTCCCATCTTTTTGACTTACGTGTTCTCGGTGATGTTGTCGCGGATCTGTACCAGGCGGTCGTGGTAGATTTTGTCCTCCTTGCGCTTCTTGTCCACCACCCGGATGCTGTTGAGCATCGTGGCGTGGCTCCTGCCGCCAAAGTGCTCGCCAATCTCGGCGTAGGTGGCGTCGCAGAGTTCCTTGGAGAGCCACACGGCGATGTGGCGGGCGTTCATGATGTCCTTGTTGCGCTTCTCGCCCACGAGGTCCGTGTGCGAGATGTCAAAATACTGCTCCACCGCGCGCTGGATCTCCTCAATCTTGTACTGCTTCTCCCCGTTTGGCCACGACTCCTTGGCAAGCCTGTTGATGTCCTCGCGCGAAAGCTCCTCGCCGCGCCGCTCGCGGTGGGTCTCGGCGATGAGGCAGCGCTGGCAAAAGCCCTCGATAACGCGGATGTTGGTGCCAGCGCGCTCGGCCATGTAGCTTATGTTCTCCTTCGAGATGGTGCCCGTGATGGCGAGCCCTACGTGCCCCTCGACGGCATCCTCGTGCATGCGCTCGCAGAAGGTGGTGATGAGCCGCAGCTTGAGCTCGTAGTTTGGTACCTGGATAGAGGTCGAGAAGCCCGAGTCCAGGCGACTCGTCACACGCTCGTCAAAGGCTGCCTCGGCGCCCAGTTGCGAGGGCGAGCGGTCCGCTGCCAGCACGATCTGCTTGCCGGCGCTGGTGAGGTGGTTGAAGGCGTCGAAGAAGAAGTCGATGGTACCCGCCTTGCCGGCGAGCTTTTGGATGTCGTCGATGATAAGGACGTCGATGTCGTAGTAGTTGTCGCGCAGAATGTCTGGCGCAGACCTCTCGCGGTGCGACATGGCCGTGGTGTAGTCGGTGATGAAGGATGAGCCGTCCTTGTACACGCAGACGCGCGTGGGGTCGTTCGCCGAGATGTAGTTCTGGATGGCGCGCAGGAGGTGCGTCTTTCCCAGGCCGCTCTTGCCGTAGATGAAGAGGGGGTTGTAGGTGCGGTTCTCGCCGTTTGCCACCTGGAGCGCGGCCTGGTAGGCGAAGGTGTTCTCGTCGCCTACAACAAAGCGGTCGAAGGTGAGCTTGGAATCCATCTCCGAGATGTCGTCTACCAGTGGGTTTGCTGCTCGCCGCTCATGGCCGGCAGCCTCCTTTGCAGCGTTGTCGTCGAGCCACGCGTCCTCGGGAACTCGCGGCTGTGGCGTGGGCGCCGGCGCCGGCGTGGGAGCCGCTGCCTGCGGAGACGGTGCCATCCACCTGCGAGCCTCCTCGGGTGTCACTGCCGAGCTTGTTGTGAGCGGCGCCGCATCGGGGTCCTGTACAAAGGAGATGTCGAGCGTGGTTGGCTCAAAGGCTGCCTCGGTGAGGCACTCGTTGATAACGTCGAGGTTCTTCGAGAGGCGGTTCTTAACCGTGCGGCTGTGTGTCTCTACGTGGAGCACGCCGGGGTCAAGCGACACGGGCACGCAGCTGCGCAGCATGGCCATGACCGATCCAGGCAGGTGGCGCTTGCTTACCAGGTCAAACATGTCCTGCCACAGCGCCTCGGTGTCTGAGTCAATCTCTGGTTCCATGTCTGCGTCCCTCTCGGCGTCTGCAGGCGCATGTTGCGCCCCCTGTCTCGTGCAAGAGCTCATTATAAGGAAAATGTTGAAAACTCTGTCTAATGAACCTTGCGGGCGTCGAGAACTACGAGAAATGTTGAAAACCATGCGTATGGGCTGGCGAGAAGGTCGAACGACTTATACGAAGTTCTGTCCCAGCTGTGTGAGGTAGTACTTCTGGCCGACCTTCTTGAGGATTCCCATCTGCACCATGTTGGCAAGCTCACGCGACCACGTGGGCGCAGACCTGCCATAGGTCCGCACGAGCTCCGTAGGGCCAACCATCTCGTGTGCCGAGAGGTACTCGAGAATGGTCTGCGAGCGGTCCGAGAGGTTGATGCGGCCAAGCTCCGCCGTCCACGCGGGAGGCTGCAGCTCTGGCGCGGGTGCAGCTGAGGGTGCTGGCGTTGCAGCTGGTGCGGGTGCGGGCATGGGCGCCTGCTGCTGGTAGGTCGGCTGCGGATAGCCCTGCTGAGGGTAAAACCCCTGTTGGACCTGTGGCTGAGCTGGCTGATAGTACTGCTGATACCCCGGCATGTAGGGCTGTGGATAGCCACCTGGTGTTGACTGGGAGGGGTAAGGAACTTGCCCATAGCCCTGAGGCATCTGTGGTTGCGCTGTCTGTGGCACCATCCCCGCGGGCTTGCCAGGCGCCGCGCACCTCTCGGCGTCCTCCTTGGGCCTGGTGGAGATGGTTACCACCGTTCCACCGGAGATGTTGTCCTCTATGGTGAGGCTGCCGCCCTTGTCGGTCATGTATTGCTGCACGTATGGGAGGCCCGACCCAACACCGCGGATATAGTGCTTCATCTCCTCGGTTGCAGAGGTGGTGCCGTACTCCATGGCCAGGTCCTTCTCCTGGATTCCTGGTCCCTGGTCCGAGAAGCGCAGCGTGTTGCCCTCATCGAGGATCGTAATGGTGGGCGCGATGAAGTAGGCGTGGATGAAGTTCTCGACAATCTCGCGAATCACGGTGAAGGGAATCTGACTTCCCTGCTCGTGCGCGAGGCGGTTGACGGTTGCCGTGATTTCCTCGAGGTAGCTGCGGATGTCCGTGGGCTCGATGACCACCACGCGAGGCGCCGCTGCCGCGTCGTCGTAGATGGCAATACGTGCGGGATAGCGCACGGCCCCAAGGTCACCCTGGGAGTCACTGCTGCCATCCTGGGAGCTCTCTGGGGACTTCTCGTCCCTCTCGCCCGCATCTTGGGGCGTATTGTCGACGAACGGATAGAACGCGTGGTCCATCCCGCTTTACCTCTTGATTCTTTTCACCAGCTCTGACTTTTCAACCTCGTTTGAACCTTGGATGAAAACTTTCACTTGGATTTCTATCTGAACGAAAGTTTTCAACAACGGATGAAACATGGTTGATAACTGGGTCTAAACGTGAAATACCGGCTGGAAAATCATAGCATCAGGAAGAAAGTTGTCAGCAGGTTGGTATGGTCTTTTCGCTCCATGGAAGATTTCTTGCAAAGCTTTTCTGCAGGGAAGCGGCCGGCGCCGAGCACTACCATGAGACAACCCGCCGAGAATCCGTGCAGTTATTCTGCATTAAATTGACATCTTGGCGGAGAGACCCTTACAATCTTTGGGCTTAGTGCTCAAGACATTAGACCCGTATGGGAGGAATACATCATGAAGCGTACGTATCAGCCCAACAAGCGTAAGCGCGCCAAGACCCACGGTTTCCGTGCCCGTATGGCCACCAAGGGCGGCCGCAAGGTTCTCGCACGTCGTCGTGCCAAGGGCCGCAAGCAGCTCACCGTCTAACATATCATCATGGAGACCATCAAATCGCGTGCCGAATTTGAGAGGGTCTTCTCGCGCGGGAAGCGCTACAACGACGCGTTACTGCGCATTCGAGTGGTGCCAACGAGCGAAGGCGACCTGCCGAAGGTCGCCTTCGTTGCGCCAAAAAGGCTTGGAAACGCCGTCTACAGAAATAGGTGCAAGCGCGTCCTGCGAGAGGCAGCACGCGCTTGTTCGCTACCACGTGGCGGCTACGACGTAATCCTCTTCTCGACCGACAAGACCCATGACAGCTCCCCCGAGCGCGTGGCGATGTCCCTTGAGAGGTTGCTCGAGAGGGCCGGTGTGGTGTGTGGCTGAGGCCAAGGGGGAGTCTGCTCTTTCGCGTGTTGCTGCAAGAGCCATTAGGTTCTATCAGCGGCGCATTTCGCCCCTGTTCCTGCCGCACTGTATCTACACGCCAACCTGCTCGGAGTACGCTCGACAGGCCATAGCCAAGTACGGTCTGGCGAAGGGTGGGTGGCTTGCCGTGAGGCGCATCCTGCGGTGCCATCCCTTCCACGCCGGTGGATACGACCCCGTTCCCTAACAGTCTGGGGACACACACGGAGGAACCATGTGGGATTGGATTATTGACTTTCTCGCCGGCGTGCTCGCGGGCATTGAGGGATTCTGCGGGGACTGGGGCCTCGCGATCATCATCCTCACCGTCATCATCCGCGTGCTCATCATGCCGCTGATGAACAAGCAGGTTGAGTCTTCGGCTCGCATGCAGGCCGCACAGCCCAAGATTATGGAGCTGCAGAATAAGTACGCCGACGACCCCGAGCGCCAGGCTCAGGAGATGCAGAAGCTCTACTCTGACATCCACTTCAACCCCGTTATGGGTTGCCTGCCTGTGCTACTCCAGATGCCGGTCTTCTTTGCACTGTTCACCGTTGCTCGCGACCGTATTCCCTCGGACGCAAGCTTCTACGGCATCATTCCTTCGCTCGCCGGCTCTGCGGGCGGCATGATTAACTCCGACGGATGGGGTCCTGCCGCCATCTACATCTTCTTCGTCATCCTCTTTGGTGTTCTCACGTTCCTTCAGATGGCGATTAACGCTGGTCAGGTCTCTGAGGACCAGCGCAAGCAGCAGCTTGGTATGGGCGCCGTCATGGCCGTGATGATGGCGTGGTTTGGTTGGAGCATCCCGGCCGGTGTGGTCCTCTACTACAACACCTCTGCGCTGTGGGGCATTCTTCAGCAGTACTTTGTGACTCGCAAGGTCATGGAGAAGGCCAAGGCCGAGGCCGAGCAGAGCATGCAAGGTCAATCCTCTGTTAGCGTTGATGTTGTGCGCAAGGAGAAGAAACCCCGCCCGCACAAGAAGAACTAGCTTCTGAGGTTCTACATTCATCATTTATGCTAATAATGCTATCTATATGCATTATTAGTTATATTTAATTTGCTATATACCTACCTGCTTTGGAGGTTTGTGATGGAGGAAGGAATCCTCGACGAGGTGGTCGATTCTGAGGAGGTTGTCTCTGGCGACACCGCTGTGCAGGGCTCCTCTAATGACGAGTTCGCTCAGATTCGCGAGCACTATGAGGCTGGCGTCGCTCTGACTGATGACGAGACCGATCGTATTGCCGACGTCGCTGTTGAGTATCTCCGCGGTATTCTCAATCTCTTCGGTGAGACTCACTCCTCCATTGATGAGTACGATGGTGACGAAGGTGAGCTCATCCTTGATGTGAGCGGTGGTGACCTTGCTGTTCTCATTGGTCGCCATGGGCGCACGCTTGAGGCTCTTCAGACGGTTATCTCCACCCTTTTGAGCAGCCGTCTCAAGTTCTACTATCCTATCGTCGTCGACATTGAGAGTTATCGTAGCCGTGCTAAGAAGAAGATTGAGCAGATGGCTCTCAATGCTGCTTCACGTGCTAAGAGTCATGGTTCCAGCGTCAAACTAGCTCCCATGAACGCGTATGACCGTCGCTTGGTTCACCTTGCACTAAGGGATGACCCTGAGGTCACTACGCACTCTGAGGGCGATGACCCTGACAGATATGTTGTGGTTACGCCGGTTAAGCTGTAGTCCATCTCTCATTGGTTCTACATGCGCTACAGTTTGGGAGGGTGAGATGCTCACCCTCCCTTTTTTCTTGCCAAAATCTTTTGATTCGAGAGTTTTTGGCAGTATGTAACACTCTATGGAATCGTATGTCTTGCTATAAGGAGTGAAGATGGACCAAAACTCCCATGAGGTTCTTAAGGAAGAGCTGTTTGAGCTTCTCACCTCCGATGCTGACCTTTCGTTGATTACTGTGACCCCGGAAATGGCAGAGCTACTAATTCAACATCTAGAGCTCGTAGTTGAGAAGAACAAAAGGATAAATCTCACAAGGATCACCAACGAACATGAGGCTATCGTCCTCCATATCATCGACTCTCTGTTGTTTATTGCTCATAAGCCCACAGTATTGGGACCAGACGAGAAGCTATTAGATGTTGGTACTGGAGCTGGCTATCCAGGGCTGCCTCTCACAATTGTGAGTGGTTGCCAGAGTACGCTCATTGACTCTGTCGGTAAGAAGGTCAATGCTGTGGAAGAGTTTACTGATGCAATGGGGCTCGCTGGTCGTGTTTCGTCTCTGCATGCTCGCGCGGAGGAAGTTCCTGAACTTTGTCACTCCCGATTTGATGTTGTTGTTGCTCGAGCTGTTGCCCAAACGAATGTTCTCATTGAATATGCTACGCCTTGCTTGAGGAGGAATGGCACCCTTCTTGTTGGCAAGGGAAACCCTAGTGATGAAGAGATTCAAGCTGCTTCTCGTGCCGCTAGGATTTGTGGGCTTGAGGCATCAGGCCGATTTGAATATGAGCTCCCTCATGGCCTTGGACATAGAACTATTCTTGCATATACAAAGACTGGCAACCCTCGTATCAAGCTTCCTCGCCAGAATGGCATGGCAAAGAAGAATCCCCTTGGACTTCAGTAAGACCCACGTAGGTATCTATTTGCTTCTCAGCATCGTCGACGTAGCTGTTGTGGCTCTCATCGAATTGCTTCGATGAGAGCCACTAGTCTATGACACGACAGATCATCGTCGTTTCACGTGAAACCCGACACTTGATTTGGTGCATAACTTCACGGTCCAAAACTTTAGTGCGGCTATTGTCTTCTGAAAGAGATATAGCCCGTTTCACGTGAAACCGCTTCCTGGCAGGTCTAATTAATAATTGAATGTTCTACTTGTCTGATTGAATCAACGTCGATAGTAACAGATTGTGATTGATTCACGTGAAACAGCTTGATGCTAGTGATATTTGTCATATATCTCAAGCATTAAACATTCGTAATCTGTGTAGGGGCTCAAATGAAAACTATTAGCCTGTAGTGTTTCACGTGAAACGGCTGGAAACCGTAGAAACGATGATATCCTCAAAATTGTCATTCGCTGTTTCACGTGAAACAGCGAATTCGAAAAAGCACAATACAAAACATAGCAGATTCGATAAAAATTGTCGCAGTTTCACGTGAAACAATATCCTATGATTGTCACACACCACATTGGTGAGCAAACACAGTTTAGACGTAAACATACTCGGCAATTGGGGGTCATTCGTGGGCTTTCAAGACGTAAAACGCGGATTTACCAATAGAGAACCGAAAGTTTTAGCGATTATCAACCAAAAGGGCGGCGTTGGAAAATCAACGACGGCGATAAACCTTTCTGCAGCGCTTGGAGAGGCTAAGAAGAAGGTACTTGTCATCGATTTGGACCCTCAGGGGAACACAACAAGTGGATATGGCATCGAGAAGGAGGATCTTGAGCACGATATGTATGATGTCTTGCTCCAAGATTTCCCAATTGAGGATGTAATTGTCGATACAGTTGAGGACAGGGTCTTTGTAGCACCTGCGACGATTCAACTTGCTGGTGCAGAAATAGAGCTCGTATCAGCAATGGCTCGCGAAAGCATTCTCAAAAACGTTGTCGAAAAGATAAAAGAGAACTTTGACTACGTCTTTATCGACTGCCCACCATCGCTAGGATTGCTTACAATCAATGCACTTGTTGCATCAGATCAATTGCTGATTCCTATCCAGTGCGAGTATTACGCCCTAGAGGGAGTCACAAAGCTCATTGAATCAATGAAAATGGTTAAGAGTCGTCTTAATCCTTCTCTCTCGATATTTGGTGTCATCATGACAATGTATGACACACGCACAACGCTCTCTCACCAGGTGGTAGAAGAGTGCGAGAACTATTTTGGGCAACAAATCTTTAAGACCTACATACCTCGCAATGTCAAAATCGCTGAAGCGCCAAGCCATGGTTTGCCGGTAACAATGTATGCGCGAGTGAGCAAGGGCGCGTCTGCCTATACAAAACTTGCTAAGGAAGTGATTCGTCGTGGCTAAGAAATCAGGACTGGGCAAGGGACTAGAATCACTGATGGGCGAAGCAAATGCAGAAGTAGGCGCTCCAGCTGCAGATTCAACGTTGCCAATTAGCAAGATCAAGCCAAACAAAGGGCAGCCACGAAAGAACTTCAATCCTGATGAGCTTGCTGAGCTTGCCGATTCCATCAAGCAGAATGGCATACTTCAGCCCATTATCGTGCGGAAAAAAGGAACAACCTACGAGATAGTTGCAGGCGAGCGTCGCTACCAGGCAGCAAAACTTGCAGGTCTAGATGAGGTGCCTGTCATCATCAGAGACATTAGTGATGAGGACGTATTCAAACTCGCACTTATCGAGAACCTCCAGCGCTCAGACCTCAACCCTATTGAGGAGGCACTGGGATACAAACAGTTGCTTGAGAATAATGGGCTCACCCAGGAAGAGGTAGCCCGTCTCGTCTCAAAGTCGAGGTCTGCGATAACTAATACACTTCGACTGCTTGACCTTCCTGACGAAGTCCAGCAGCTTATGAGTGAGGGCAAGCTGACCGCTGGGCACGCGCGAGCAATCCTCGCTGTCCCCTCTGAGGAGGGACGGATTCTTCTTGCAGAGAAAGTCGTTACTCAGGGTTTGTCGGTACGACAGACAGAAACCCTTGCTCCATTGTTTTCTGACAACAGTCAGGCTGAGCCAGTTCATCGCCAGCCTGTACCCCAGTCCTTCAAGCGTGCGGCAAGACAGATGAGGCTAGCACTGGATACCAACGTGAAGGTTAAGACCGTCCGAGGAAGGAACAAGGTGGAGATTGAGTTTGAGGACGAGGAAGCACTCGCCCACCTTGTTGACCTTCTCACGAGGGACTAGGAGTAGGAATGAAGAAGCTCCTTCGCAGTGCGGTTGTCATCGCGACTGCTGCTGGTGTTGGCTATGTGGTCTACAAAGAGGTACTCTCCGACGAGGCCAAGCAGAATATTAAGAAGATGGTGGAAACGGTTAAGATTTCCTACGAGCGCATAAACGAGGTTATTAACTCGGTGAGAGGTGACGTTATGCCAGACGATGGACCTCTACCTAACGTCCAGACAACCATGCAGCAATGGAAAGACCTTGGATACTAGGGAATCTGCTGAAGCGGTAAGAAGATAAAATTAAGAACATTTGTTCTAATATAGGGGAGGCGATCACCATGAGTGACCACCTCCCCTTCAAGTAAAGCGCTAAACAGCTTATAGCTCCTGCATGCGCTGCCTTAGCTGGCCACATGCAGTGTCAATGTCTGCACCTCGGGAGTTTCTGATGGTAGCCTCGACGCCAACGGAAGCCAGACGAGCAACAAACTCCTGGGCGCGCTCGGGGCTTGCGGGCTTGAGCTTAGAACCGGGGACCTCATTAAGTTGGATGATGTTGACGTGTGCCAGGGTGCCGCGACAGAAGTCGCACAGGGCCCCAAGCTCGTCCTCGTTGTCATTGACACCCTGAATGAGCGCGTACTCGTAGGTAGGACGGCGGCCGGTCTTGTCCACATACTCACCCATTACGTCATAGAGGTGGATGAGGGAGTACTTCTTGACGCCAGGCATAAGAATGTTGCGTGTGCTCTGATTGGCAGAGTGGAGCGAGACGGCGAGGGTGAACTGCTCAGGCTCGTTGGCAAACCGCTTGATCATGGGGATGACGCCACACGTGGAAACCGTAAGGTGGCGCGCACCGATGCCCGCTCCCTCAGGAGAGTTGAGACGACGCAGTGCCGCGAGCGTGGCGTCATAGTTCATCATGGGCTCGCCCTGCCCCATCATCACGACGCTGGTGACACGGGTGTTGAAGTCATCGCGAACGTGCATGACCTGTTCGTAAATCTCGCCTGCCGTCAGTGAGCGGGTAAGGCCCGAAGCGCCGGTCGCGCAGAAGGCGCAGCCCATGGCGCAGCCCGCCTGCGTAGAGACGCACACGGCAAGCCGGTTCTTTGAGGGCATGCCAACGCACTCCACTGCCACGCCATCTGGGAAGCGAAGCAGGTACTTGCGACTGCCGTCCTGAGAGACCTGCCGCGCGACCTCCTCGACGCCACCGAGGGTGACATAGTCTGCGAGTTGGGCGCGAAGCGCCTTGGAGAGGTTGGTCATCTGGTCAAGTGAGGAGGCATTCTTGACCCACACCCAGTCCTCAATCTGCTTTGCACGGAACTTGGGCTGGCCCAGCTCAGCGAGAAGGGTCTCAAGCTGGCCGTGCGTGCAGTTCCTTAGGTCGAGCTTCTCGTTGTTTCGGTTGACGTCTTCTGTCTGCATTTCTGGCCCCTTGCCCTTGTCGTATGGTGTGGTGGAGTATCCTCTTTGGGTTACTGTCTCCGTGTGAGTTGAGTCTACCGCACGGCGGAGAGATGCGAGGGAGAGCACATGACAAGTCAGGACGTGTTGGGCCTCAAGGTTGTCGTTATCGCCGGCGGCTGGTCTGACGAGAAGGAAATTTCCCTGGACTCTGGGCGCGCGTGCCAGAAGGCGCTCACCGAGGCGGGCTTCAAGGGCGTTGACCTGCTCGATGCTGCAGACGGCGAGTTTGTGTTTAAGCTTGTTGCCGGCGGTTACGACGTGGCCTTTGTCGCCATGCACGGACACTACGGCGAGGATGGATGCATCCAGGGTCTTCTCGAGATTCTGCATATGCCCTACACCTTCTCGGGCGTTCTTGGAAGCGCCGTGAGTACCGAGAAGGAGATTGCCAAGACCCTCTACCGCCAGGCTGGTATCCCCACGCCGCGCGGAACCGACGTTGCGGCGGGCACAGAGCTTACGGACGATGACATCGACCGCATCGTGGACGAGCTTGGCCTGCCACTCTTTGTGAAGCCGGCAGCCAACGGCTCGAGCTTCGGCGTTACGCGCGTGGCCAGCGCTTCTCAGCTTCGCGAGGCCGTCGAGCGGGCCTCGGCCGGCGGAGATCGTGCTCTCATCGAGGAGTGCGTCACCGGCACTGAGATTACCGTTCCCGTGATTGGCAATGATGACCCCAAGGCTCTGCCCATTGTCGAGATTGTGACCGGTGCGGAGTTCTATAACCTCAAGGTGAAGTACGAGCCCTCGTCAATGCACCATGTGATTCCCGCTCGCCTGGAGGCTGGCGTCTATGCCCGTGCCCAGGAGCTGGCTGTTCGTGCCCACCGTGCCCTTGGCTGCCTGGGCGCCTCGCGCAGCGACTTCATTGTGCGCGAGGACGGCACTCCAGTGATTCTCGAGACCAACACCATTCCTGGCATGACCGAGAACAGCCTCCTGCCCGATTCCGCCCGCCACGGTGGCATCGAGTTCCCCGAGCTCTGCAAGAAGTTCGTGGAGTATGCGCTTGAGGCCCATGGGAAGTCGGAGGCATAGCATGGCACTTGCCGGTGCTGGCGAGCGAGACAAGAACACGGAACGAGCTGCAGCCGCCCTTGAGCGGCTGCTTCTTCCTGGAACGCCCGAGGACATTCGTGCCAACTACCTAAGCCTTGCCGAGCGGGCGCAAACCCATGGGTTTGACCTGCTCGAAGAGGACATCGTGGTGCTCGACACGGAGACTACAGGCCTCTCGTTCAAAGACTGCGAGCTTATTGAGATATCCGCCGCGCGGCTCTCTGGCCGCGAGGCGGTCGACCGCTTTGAGACCTATGTCGATCCCGGCAGGCCGATTCCGCCAGAGATCCAGCGCCTTACGGGCATACGCGATGTAGACGTTGCGGGAGCGCCCAGCCCCGAAGAGGCCGTGAGTGCCCTGGCGGACTTTGTGGGCGGCTCCCCTGTGTTGGCACACAATGCGACCTTCGACCGCACCTTCATCGAGAGCGTGCGCGGAGGCGCGGAGGTTTCGGACACGTGGATTGACACGCTTGCGCTCTCGCGCATTGCGCTTCCGCGCCTCTCGTCCCACCGGCTCTCTGATATGGCAGAGGCGTTTGGCTGCGACGCGGTCACGCACCGCGCCGGTGACGACGTTGACGCGCTCTGTGGCATGTGGCGCATCATCCTGCTTGGGCTCTCTGACCTGCCGGCGGGACTCCTGGGCAAGCTCTCCGAGATGCATCCCCAGGTGGAGTGGCCCTTTAGGCCCGTCATCGCGCACCTTGCCGCAGAGAGGGGCCCTGAGCCTTTCTCACTCAAGGCACTGCGTCACGGGCTTGTCTCCCGCGAGGAGACACATCCTTGCACGGATGCCGCCGAGAGCGACGAGGCGCTTGTCGCGCCTGCTCCCGAGGTAATACGGGACGAGTTCACGCCGGACGGCGTGGTCGGGCGCATGTACGAGAACTACGAGGCTCGCCAAGAGCAGGTCTCGATGGCGCTTGAGGTACGAGACGCGCTTGCCACCTCGACACACCGGACAATAGAGGCGGGTACGGGTGTTGGAAAGTCCATTGCCTACCTGCTGCCAGAGGTCCTCTTTGCCCAGCGCAACAACGTGACCGTAGGCATTGCGACAAAGACCAACGCCCTTACCGACCAGCTTGTCTCCCACGAGCTGCCGGCACTTGCCCATGCGCTGCCAAAGGGCCTCACCTTCCACAGCCTGAAGGGCTACGAGCACTACCCGTGCCTGCATAGGCTCGACCGTGCCGCCGTGGAGGACCTGCCGCTTGAGCTGGCACGCAACGACGGTCGCTCGGACAACGCCATCGCGGGCGACATGCTTACGGCCATTGCCGTGACGTATGCGTTTGCCTGCCAGTCTCCTGACGGCGATCTGGACGCGCTGGGAATTCGCTGGCGGTACGTGCCGCGACAGATGCTCACGACCACTCCCAACGAGTGCCTGCGCACGCGTTGCCCGTACTTCCCCAACGAGTGCTTGGTCCATGGCGCGCGCCGCCGTGCTGCCAGCGGTGACGTGGTGGTGACCAACCACTCGTTGCTGCTTCGTAACGTTGCCGCCGAGGGAAAGATTCTGCCGCCCATTCGCCACTGGGTAGTCGACGAGGCCCACTCCTTCGAGGGCGAGGCCCGGCGCCAGTGGGCGCACGAGGTTTCCGGCGACGCTGCGCGTGCGGCATTCGAGCTGCTTGACGGCACCAAGAGCGGTGCGCTGCACACGGTGATGACGTCCGTCTCAGCCTCCAAGCTCGAGGGAGCGACGCTCGTGCAGGGGCTGCTCACCAAGGCGGCGGCATCCGTCTCGCGTGCGGCCGTGTCTACGGCAGACCTCTTCATGGCTGTGCACGAGCTTGGATCGCTTGCCAGGGGTGACGGCGGCTACGACATGGTGACCCTCTGGATTGACGAGAAGGTCCGCGAAACGTCGCAGTGGGGCGCCGTTGCCGAGTCCGGCACGGCCGCCATGGCACACCTGGACGAGGCGGCAAAGCACTTGAGCGAGGCCGAGGAGAAGCTTGCCGAGGTCGCGCCGCAGCTTGCCGCGGACCTTACCGAGTCCGGCCGCTTTGTCTCCGAGCTTCTCGAAAGTCTGCGCCTCATCCTGAGCGGAGAGGATCAGACGTACGTATACTCCGCAGAGCTGTACCGCTCCAAGCGGCGCATCGGAGCCGAGAAGCTCCTTGCCGAGAAGCTTGATGTGGGGGCAGACCTTGCCCAGAGCTGGCTGCCCGAGATGAAGAGCGTGGTGTTCACCTCTGCCACCATGGCAGTGAGGGACGACTTCTCTCACTTTGACCATGCGGTGGGTCTCGACCGACTGCCCGCAAGCATGCACAAGGACGTGCGACTTGATTCAAGCTTTGATTACGATAAGAGCATGTCGGTCATTGTAACCAAGGACATGCCCGCGCCAAACGAGAGCAACTACCTGGATGCTCTTGTCGAGCTTCTATACAACGTGCATCGTTCCATGGATGGCTCGGTTCTCACGTTGTTCACGAACAGACGAGACATGGAGCGCGTGTACTCTGCACTAGAGCCACGCCTGACCAAGGTGGGGCTCGCTTTGGTGTGCCAGGAGCGCGGTTCCTCTCCGCGTCGCCTCCGCCAGCAGTTCCTGGCAGAGAAGCGCACGTCGCTTCTCGCGCTGCGCTCGTTCTGGGAGGGTTTTGATGCCACCGGTGACACGCTGAGGTGCGTGGTCATCCCCAAGCTGCCGTTTGCGAGCCCCAACGACCCCATCGTGCGCGAGCGAGACCTGCGCGAGGACCGCGCATGGTGGCACTACTCGCTGCCCGAGGCGGTTATCTCGGTAAAGCAGGCTGCGGGACGCCTTATCCGCACGTCGAGCGATCGGGGCGTGCTGGTGCTTGCGGATTCGCGCGTTGTTCAGAAGCGCTACGGCCGGGCGTTCACAGGGTCGCTACCGTCTAAGAGTGTGACCACGCTTGAGACAGCAAACGTTGGTCCATACATCGAGATGTGGCGTTCCTCCCACGAGCGGTAGATGCGGAGTCGCTACTGCTCATCAAGTTTATTGCGTGCATAAGCGACGGCGAGGGCATTGACCTCGTCGTCGCTTGCATATGCGGTACCGGAGCACGCCGCGATGTGCCTGGGAAGCCAGTCTCCCCCGTAGTAGGGAATTCGGGTGTAGACCACAGAGCCGTCATCGCGTTCTACGCGTAGGCCCGGCCAATCGAGAAGGTCTAGGTAGTGTCTGTCGTGGAAAACAATGCGCACGGTGCGCGTGCCGACGCTCTCCTCTGGCTGCGAGCCAACTTCATCTGCTGGGGCAACGCTCACGTCTGTCATGCGGTCCAGGCGAAACACGCGCTCCCCATGGCATGATGGGTCGTAGGCGTCGAGGTACCAGGCACCGTTTACGTTTCGTAGTCCCCGCGGGTCAACATGGCGTTGCCTGGGAGCGTTGTCCGCGATGCCTTGGTACGTGAAGTCGAGCATCCCGAGCTGGGATATTGCTTTCGAACACGTGAGGATTGCCTCTCCCACCCTAGACCTGTTGGGATCTGTGTCGCCGGCGCTATCCCCCATGGAGCGAGTGGCCTGCGAATTGCCCATGCCAGCAGGGGAAAGCGAGGATGAGATTATCTCTCGCAGCGGCGCATCTGCGGGTATTCCCATTTGGTTGAGGGCCGCTTGCACTGCGAGAGCTTCGCCCTTGGTAAGGCGAAGCTTCCTTGCGTGGCTGCCCGAGCCCCTCTCAAGGGTGATTCGCCTGTTGTTGCCATCTGCTGAGAGGGGCAGGACCGCTGCCCCCTCGCTGCTTGCGGAGAGGATGAGCTCCATGCGGTGGCGCGCCTCTCGCTCGGTTATGCCCAAGCGCGCGGCGATGGTGGCTACGTCGATGCTGTTGCCGGCGTGATCCAGCGAGGAGATGATGGCAACCAGCTCTCGGGCCTCCTGCAAGCCCCCCTTGCGACCAGCGCCCTGCTTGCGGTTAGCCATGTGCAACAACCCCCTCGAGCTTAGTGCGCCAGGCGGCAACAAGCTCTGGTGGCGAGAGAGGCGTGATGCCTTCCGCGATGGCCCACGATGCCGCGTCCTCAATGCTGCTTACCTCAACGCGCCATGTTGTGGCTTCGCGGCCTTTGCGGTTATCCGCAGGCTTCCGGAGCGTACCTTTGCCTCTTGTATCCTGCAGGAACTCTCGCACCTCATTCGCAGGTACGGCGAACACCCCCTCATGCGAGAGTGGCCCCAGCTGAAAGGGAAGTTTCTGCCAATCCCGCACGTCGAAGTCTTCCGGAATATCAAAGTGCACGCCCACGGCTATTGATGCCCGCTGGACCCTTTCAATGCGGTACGTGCGAGAAGAGCCTTGGACTACAGAGCCGGTGTTGTCAATGGTGGGTGCAACCAGGTACAGATGTCCGCGCATTCCAAAGAAGCCGTATGGGGCAATTTGACGCTCGATCGTGGCTCCATCGGCGCGGGTGTAGGTGATGCGCGCGGCAGTTCCCGAGATACTGCACTCCTGCAGAGTGGCAAGCTGCCGACTGGGAACCCGCTCCTCAGCAGGCAGGGCAACTGACGTGGGGTTGTCAAAGGTGCCGTCAATCTTTGAGAGCGCAATGCGCAGCTCCGCTCCGTATGGAAAGTTCTTGTCATCGACGAGGGGAAGACAGGCTATGTCGAGTGCCATCGCGTCTTCCTCCGAGAGTTCGGTGCTCTCTACGAATGACGCACTGTCCACACACCAAAGCGTTTCTGGGCCATCGACACGGTTCACCGTGATTCCGCACTCGGCAAGGGCAGCCCTGTCACGCCTGAATGCCGTGCGATAAGAGTCGGCCTTTGTGAGTTCTGGATAGTATGCGTGCCAGATGGCCTCGTCGCGAATGGTGTCCGAGCTCATGAAGGCGAGCGCGAGCGACGCGATTCTCCTCGCTTGCTCATCATTCTTTGAGACCTCGGCATTGCCGTCCACGGCACCCAATTTGACCCTCCCGTCTAGACCGCAGCAGTGGTTCATGCGTTCTTCTCACCATCGCTGCGGCTTTTCATCAGTTGAATTAGACGATAGTAGAACGGATGGCACTCGGTGCAACAGGGATGCCAGCTGGTTCGAAGACAAGACTTGCCGTCGCAGACGGTGGAACATGTGCGCTCGTTGTGGGGGAATTGACGTGCAGAAGACCGTCCAGGGAGTACCGGGGTGATATCGAGGTCCTCCAAGACGTATACTCGACAAAGTATATGCGCATTCTCGCGACCGAGGGGGCCGCGTGACCAGCGGAGGATGTACAGCATGGCCATGACACATGATTATATGGACTACCTGGAGGATCAGATTGGTATCTCTCCTGCAAACAGCCAGGAAGAGCTCCAGGCCGCCCAGACCATCGCCGACCTCATGCGTCAGCATGACGTGGACGTTAACGTGGAGGAGTTTGATGCTCCGGGCCTTGGGCGCATGGTGCGGTGCGTCCTTCTCGCACTGATGTTTGTTGGGGCGATTCTTTCCGGTACGGGCATTTCTGCCCTCGGCATCATTCTTGCCGTGGTGCCGGCTGCCCTCCTGGTGCTTGATACGCTTGGGATTGGGGGCAGCTTCCTCTCCAAGCTTGGGCCTTCTGCGCGCAGTCAGAACGTGGTTGGCGTGCACCATGCCACTGGTGAGCTTGTCGCCAAGGGCAACAGGCCCATCGTTGTGGTTGCCCACTACGATTCCCCGCATGATAGCTTTCTGTACGGAAGCCCACTCTCCCGCTACATTCCCATGCTGCGCAAGGCGCTCAAGTGGCTTGTTCCTGCGGTTGGCTTCTGTGCTCTTCTCCAGGTGTTCTCCTTTCTGCCGGCTGCCCTCCGCTCGCTCCTTTGGGTAGTTGGCATTCTGCTTTCGATTCCCCTTGCGGCATTTGGTGCCGATGGCATCTACCAGAAGTTCTCTCGTTGTTCGCTTGGCTCCAACGACAACAAGTCCTCGGTCGCCGCCCTCCTCGGTATCCTTGACAACGTCCACCCCTCTGACGAGAAGCCCGTTTCGCAGCGCGCCATCGAGAGGGAGCAGCGCGAGCAAGAGGCTGCTCGGGCTGCAGAGCTGGCTGCAAGCCAGGCAGAGGCCGTCCCGGAGCCCGCTCCTGCTCCTGAGCAGCAGCCAGAAGATGTTGTTGGCGTTCGGCACGGCAAGGATGTGATTGCCGCCCTTGGGATTCTCCCCGCCGACTGCGAGATTGAGTACGTCGACTCTTCCAGGAACATGAGGGCATCGTCGTATGACGCTGATGAAACCAGCGAGCTGCCTGGCAGTCCCGTTCGTACGGGAGCACGGATTGATGCTGGCGTTGCCGATTCTACCGAGAGTCTTCCCAAGCCCGTCTCTTCTCGCACTAATGACGCAAGCGTGGAACCGGTTCCTGCTACTTCTACGGCCAAAGTTGTCGCTGCGGCAGAGGTGTCTACCCCCGCTGTTGCTGATGCCTCTGCTGATACTGCGGTGCCCGCTGAGAACACCGCTGGCGATGTCCCCACACCGTCTCCTGAGAAGACCCGCTTCTTTGACCGGAAAAAGCTTGCAAGCATGTTTGACCGCTTCGAGAGCCATGGTGTAGGCGAGAAGGATGACTCTGGCCTCACCGCGACGCCCAGTGATGACCTTGGGGCTACGCATCCAACGGCGCCAACGCCCCGCAAGCGTCCTGAAAAGCCGGACGACCCCAACTGGGGCAAGTCGAACTTTAAGCCGCAGGTTTCTGACGTTGCGCGCCGCGCTGCGCTCTACGACCTTCCTGATCCGTCGCAGATGTCCGATCCCCTGGCATCCGACCCAGAAGCCACCCAGCTTGCTCCCTCTCATCCGGCGGCAACCAACTCCAGGAGGAGCATGGGGAACCTCCTGAGCGATGCGGATGCCAGGAACGCCCAGCGCATACGCGGCCGCGCGGCTGACCCCGATGTTCCTGTGATTACCCCTGCCCCTGCGGCGCCATCGCCAGTTCAGGAGCCGGCTGATGCCCAGCAGGACGGCTTGGACGTTATTAGTGCGGATGACCTTAGGATGCAGCAGGATCCTGAACCTGAGCGCCGTTCTGAGAAGCATCACTTCAACTTCTTCAATCGCAACAGGGACAATGCCGATGGTCATCCCCGGGGCCAGGTCATGCGCGGCGGGAACTGGTTGAGCGATGATCCCGAGAACTGGGACGACAGTTCCGACTCCGACCCCTGGAAGGGCGGTGCTACCGCAAGGAGTGGCCTGCGCCTGGTAGAGGACACCACCGCCGAGGCGCCGGATGATTCTAATGCCGCTGCGCCGACGGACGAAGCGCCTCTTGCCGAGGACTCCTACGATGTCGAGCAGAGTGAGGCCGAAGGGGCAGGTAACGCTTCCGCCGATGACACAACGGGGGCTCCCGCCGACGTTCCCACCGAAGAAGACCTGCGGGCTGCCGTGCTCCATATGGGTGACGACGAGCTTGTCTGTCACGATATTTGGTTTGTTGCCCTTGGCGCCTCGGACCTCGACCATGCTGGCATGCGCTCCTTCCTGACTGAGCACCGCTCTGCCATCCGCGGCGCATTTCTCGTGAACCTTGACTGCGTTGGCGCTGGTGACCTTTCGCTTCTGACTCATGAGGGCTTTGAACCCACTCGCCGTGCAGACAGGAGGCTCTTGAGGCTTCTCACCGGGACGGCGTCCGACCTCCACGTGGACCTGAAGACGCAGACCTATGACTGGGCTGATACCGACGCCTCCGTTGCCATGCGTACCTCTGTCCGTGCGGTGACGGTCATGGGTATGGGAGAGAATGGGCTTCCTGCACTTTCTCGCACCGAGCAGGATGTTCCTGAGAACGTTGATGGCGACCAGGCCGCCTCCGTTGCCGAGCTTGTCACGGAGATGATCCGCCGCTCGTAGTCACATGCTTTGAGGATATGCAGAGCTCGTTAACGAGAGGGGGGTCGGCCGATGCCGGCCCCCCATGTGCGTCAACGCGGCACTGCCCTAACGTCACTCCTTCTTCCTGCTCCAGAGCGCGAGAATAATGCCAGCACATCCAAGCGCACCACAGGCTCCAATGACTACGCGTGCCGTCTCATCACCGGTCCTGGGCGTTCTGCCTTGACCAGACCGACCCGCCTCGCTGGGTGGTACGTCTTCTCGATAGTCGACGGTCTGACTTATGGAGTCTAGATCCTTGTGGCTGGCAACTTCCTGTCCGCCTCGGTAGAGAGATTCGAAGACAACGACCTTCTTGTCCGCTAGGGAGGAGCCATCTGTCTCGAAAGACACGGCAACCCTGTCGTCCGCTTGGGTGGGAACAAACGATTGTGATGCCTCGATGGGACTGCCATTAGAGTCGAGAAGTGGCTTGCCACTCTCGGCATCCATGAGCACACCCTTCAGCTCATAGTCACTCCCCGGAACAAGGCCTGCGTAGGCTACAACGTCGACAATTCCTGCAGTGTCTTGTGCCACGCCCTCGTGGCTGCCGGTCTTCTCGTCAGCTGCTGTTGTCTGAATGGATGGCTCGCGCTCCTCTCGGTTGTCTATGGTGCCGAGGTCGAGTACTTCGTTGTGACGCGACTCCGGGAATTCGGTGGTGAGTTCAAACGAGACAAGCGCTCGTCCACGGTTGGCCTCACAGCGTAGCTCCTGGATTTCGTATCGATCGTACGGAAGCGAGGCAAGCCCCTCGATAGGTTCTTTGTTTTCCTCGAGCGCGCCGCCAAACCATATGCCGCTGTGTGAATCCAGCTTCGAGGAGTCCACCTCCCTCTCTCCTGAAGATGATTCGTTCGGCTTCAGCGCCGCATCGTTTGCATTGGTGCGCTCTCGGAAGGTAAAGACGGAGGAGTCAAAAATGCCGTTCTCGTCCGTCACGGCAACGTGGTGCTCTCCCGTGGTGAGGCTGGTGATGAGAAACGCCACGTTCCCCATTGGCTCCTGCGTTCTCTCATCGCGTTTGACGAAACGGATGTCGCCGCGCTCTACCTGATCGTGAACTGCGTCCTCAGGCGTCGTGAGATCGACAATCGTACCGTCATCGACTACACAGAATGTTGCCGACCAGAGGCGGGCCTCGCTGTCCAGGAGGTAGCCCGTTGGCGCAGATACCTCGCGAACCTCATAGGTGCCATATGGAAGGGCATTTGCGCTGGTGGAGGCAATGCCGTTCTCATCTGTTGTCAGCGTTACCGCAATGTCGCCAGGGTTGACTGTGGCGCCATCAACAAGGATCGGGTTTGCCGAGGCGTTCGACACGGCAAACGTTGCTCCGGCAAGCGTCGCAGAACCGAGAGGCGTGTCTGTCAGCGTCTCGCGGTCAAGCTTGCCAACGCGCACGCCTCCGCGAACAACCTTGTCATCGACGGGTGCTTGGGCGGGGACCACCATTCCGTCCTCTTGGATGGTCACATCGGCCTTCCAGCTCGAGTTGAGAAGATAGCCCTCTGGGGCTGACGCCTCGCGAATGGAGTAGCGCCCATAGGGAAGCTGGTGTGAACCGGTCGTCGCGTGGCCATGAGCGTCTGTCACGAGGCCGACGTTTGTGATGACCTCTCCAGGAGCAAAGCTCTCTCCTGCTACAACCACGGGATGTGCGGAGTTGTTTGTGATCTCGAAGTGTGCGCCCTCGAGCGTGCTGTCTCCCTGTGCAGCTGAGGTTTCAAGCTCGTGGTCGATCTTGTCAACGCTGATGCCTCCGGAGACCGGAGTGTTTGGAAGCTCAATCCGAGCTTGGTTTCCCTCATGAAGCACAATCGTTTTGGTCCAGTCCTCATTGAGGAGGTATCCCTTAGGAGCCTTTGTCTCCTTGAGCACGTAGGTACCATAGGGAAGCTCGATGACGGGGAACTTGCCATCAACGTTTGCTGAGAGCGTGCGTATCAACTCACCAGGGGCAAACGTCTTGTCACCATATACTACGGACTCCTGGGAGGCGTTGGTGATGCTCACCTCCGTACCTTCGAAGACGGCGTCACCTTGCGGTCCATTGGCACCAAGGTTGATGTCTACCTTTTCTAAAGGAGGGGTCTCGATCCTCTCGATACTCTCGTCCACAGTGCCTGCGTCGGCGGGAGTCTGAGAATCGGAAACGGTAGCGACGCCCACCCAAGTTGAGTTGAGGAGGTAGCCCTCAGGAGCCTCAATCTCTCGCAGCTCATAGGTTCCAAACGGCAGCATTCTCTCGCTTGTGGCGTTGCCAGAGGAGTCGGTTACCAGCTCTACGCCTTCGATAACCTCCCCTATATCGTAGGCGATGCCATTGACGCAGACGGCGTGGTCGGACGCGTTGCGTACTTGGAACCTCGCTCCAGCCAACGTGGCGTCTCCCTGAGATACGCCTTCTTTGAGTTGATGGTCAATCTTGTTTACGTGGATCGAGCCGAGGATTACCTGGTCATCAATGCCACGTCCCATTACGTCTTTTACCGCACTGCTGTTGTTCCAGCCGTCGAGCGCCTTCCAGGTGGCTGCGCCGTCCTCGAGCGTGACAGTGGCCACATGAACGGAGTCGTCAGTGAGCTCGTAGCCCTTGGGAGCCAGAGTTTCCTGGATGCCATAGGTGCCTAGCGGAAAGACCGTCTCGCCCTGTGAGCTGGCGTACAGCTTGTCCCCAGAGACAAGCTGGGAACTGCTGTAGGCTGCCACGCCCTTCTCGTCCGTCGCAAAGACCCACGTGCGAAGAGCATTGCCCGAGATGTTGCCAGCGGTGTTCCCATAGTAGGAGACGGTGAACTGTGCCCCTGCCAAAGACGCATCACCTTGTGCCGCTCCTCCAGTTTGGGAGTCTAGCTTCTGGACAATGGCTCCCGCAGGTGCGCTTGCGGGAATCTCCTCGACGGGGCTTCCCTCCACCTGTGTTGTTGTGCCTGAGCTCACCGTGACCCTATAGACACTTTCGTCCAGAAGGTAGCCCTGCGAGGGGTAGATTTCGCGAACGTAGTAGTCTCCCGAGGGGATGTTCGCAAACACGGCATGGCCATCGGAGTCTGTGGTGGCGGACTGCACCAGCTGCGTGCACTGCTCGTCGGAGTAGAGCCCATAGCACGCCCCCTCAAGTGAATAGCTGGTGTTGTCCTGCGTGATGGCCTTGTTTGCCGACTGCTTGTACAGCTCGGCCTGACCATTGGACGGGCCCAGCGGGAACAACACCCAGCAGGATGGGAAGCATTTGGGCGTAATGGCAGAAATCTGGTTGCCGTTGACGAGCGTGTCAGCTGACCCCAGTCCATTTGGCCTGTGGGCAGAGTGCCAGAAGAGGTCCTCGTCAGAGGTGCTTCCCCAGAAGAACCCAACGTGGTCATCTACGGTGTTGCCATAGGCATCTGCTCCTGCCCGGAACACGGACGTGTAGGGTATGGCGCAGATGATGTCTCCCTTTTGGAGCAGGCCGGATGCCAGCATCTCCTCCTTTGAATCGAAGGTGTAGGAGATAACGTCATTGTGCTGGCAGACCGCAAACCAGTTAACCAACGCCGCCCAGTTCCCGCGGTGGCCGTCGGTATTCACGAAGGTTTGGTATGGCGTGCCACCCACCTTGTCGAGGACGTAGGCGACAAATCCGTTGCACTGCATGCCGGGAGAGTAGCCACCCGGATCCCCGTTTGGCCGTGGCTTGTTTCCGGTGTCGTTGACGCCCTTGTAGGGGGTGCCAAGGTAGTAGCTGTCGTTCTCGTGCGCCGCGAGCTCGTCCACAACCTGCTGGCGCGTCACACCTACCACATCGCTGATGTACCTGCTGCCATTGGGGTTATGCAGGAAGGCAATGCTTGTGTTGCCTGTTGCTGGAGACTGCGCCAACGCAACCCTGGCACCGCCCAAAGGAAGACCTCCTCCAAACAGTTGCTCGGCAACGAGAACGGCTGCTATTGCGAGGGCCAGAATCCCGCGCCACATCGATCGTCTCCCTGCGTGTCCTGGTCCTACGTGAGGTCCGCCCCGCAGCTTGTCTCCACCCATGAGCCGTGCGTGAGGGAAATCCCTCCTCGCGCGACTGCGACTAGCCTCTCCTCTAATTTCTTTTGGTCGCTCTGGTTTCATGCGTCCTCCTCCATGCGTCGATGGGCCTGTTGAGGGGGACCAAGGCTAGAGGGAAGAGCTTGCACTCTTTTGACACTGCGCGTGCAGGCAACTTGCACTCGGCTTGCAGAGTTATCTACAGCAGTACTCGTAAGCTTGCAAAACATGTCTGTCACAATGACGTCCTTTTCAACCAAAATGCGTAGCGAGAAATATGTACCGACCTTGGCAATGGGTTTCGAGGACTGTATTGCTCGCCAAATCCAAGATGGTTTGGGTATACCTACCAGCGGGAAATCGTGACTCACAAGAAAGGGGTAAGAATGGACAAGCAGCTCTTGGACTACACCGCATCGAAGGTTGGCGAAATGCTCGCGGCTCCGTCGGCCTCAGCAGAGACCAAGCGTGCGGCGCAGGCATGGAAGGACGCCGTTGCTGGGGGCGTTGACGCAGATGCTGCAACAAACACATTGCTCGACGCCATTAGTGCGCACCAGACCACCATCGATGACCTTATCGGCTTTGTGGACTCTGACACCGGCAAGAAGGTCTTTGGCGAGGAGGGTGCCGCAAAGATGCTGGCCCACTCCGAGGAGCGCAAGAATGCCGGCGCCAAGTTCTGCGACTGTGCGGCCTGCAGGCCATGCCATGAGCTACTGCACAAGTTTGGCCGCGAGGAAGCAGACGTTTACCTGTAGCTACTTGGGTCTGGGCGTGCGCTGACCGTGGCTGGCGGCGGTAGACAATCGACCAAGTTACGGAGTGGGGCCACTCCGTCGGCTTGCTGTGATAAAATCACGACACATGCGGGCATCGCCAAGTGGTAAGGCAATGGCTTCCCAAGCCATCATCCGCGGGTTCGAATCCCGTTGCCCGCTCCAGGATACATCGGGCCCCTTCGGGGGCCCTTTTTATGGGTACTAACCCATATGAGAGTAAGCGCCTTAGCATGGGCGCGCCACGCACCAAACCCGAAGGGACCATCACCATGACTGCCATTCCCATGACGGACGAAGAATGCCGCCTGGCAACCGAAGCCATCTCGGAGCAGCTTGATCGTTATGCAAACCTGCTGGTAAAGAAGGGCGTTGCTCTTCACCCCGAGCAGGAACTTGTGCTGTCGGCCCCCGTCGAGCGTGCTGACTTCGCGCGCAGGGTTGTCCGTGCTGCATACCGTATTGGCGCAGGCCACGTGACGGTGATCTGGCACGATGACCAAGTGACTCGCATGACGTACGAGAACGTCCCCACGTCTTGGTTCGAGACGGTTCCCTCCTGGCAGCGCGAGCAGCTTAACTCCCTTGCGGAAGCCGGTGCGGCGTTTCTGTTCCTCGAGGGGGCTGACCCGTCATCGCTTAAGGGCATTGATCCCGCCAAGCCGGCCACCGCATCGCGCGCTCGCAACGAGCAGTGCAAGTCGTTCCGCGATGGCATGGATTTTGGGCGTAACGCCTGGTGCATTGCCGGTGTTCCCGTAAGCGCGTGGGCTCGCGAGGTCTTCCCCGAGCTCTCCCCGGCCGAGGCGGTCTACCGCCTGTGGGTGGCCATTCTCGAGACCTCTCGTGCCGAGGGCGACGACCCAGAGAGCGCATGGGAGACGCACAACGCCTCGTTCGAGCAGACCAAGCGCATGCTCAATCGCAAGCACTTCTCGGCGCTGCGCTACGCCTCTTCCAACGGCACGGATCTTACCGTTGGTCTTACCGAGGGCCACATCTGGGAGGGCGGTGCCGGCAGGCTCCAGGACGGCACGGTATTCTTCCCCAATATCCCCACCGAGGAGGTCTTTACCTCGCCTGACCGCATGCGCGTTGATGGCATCGTGTATTCCGCGCTGCCGCTCGTGCACAACGGACAGACGGTGCGTGACTTCTGGTTGCGCTTCGAGGGTGGTGCTGTGGTGGACTATGGCGCCAAGGCGGGCAAGGATGTCCTGCAGCACATCCTCGAGACAGACGAAAATGCCGTGCGTCTTGGAGAGGTTGCGCTCGTCTCCAAGAACACGCCCATTCGTCAGAGCGGGATCCTCTTCTATGACACCCTGTATGACGAGAATGCCAGCTGCCACCTTGCGCTGGGCATGGGCTTCCCCGAATGCGTGAAGGGTGGCCTCTCGATGGACAAGGAGCAGCTCATGGCTGCCGGCGTCAACCAGAGCCACACGCACGTGGACTTTATGGTGGGTTCCGATGACCTCAACATCTGGGGCGTCGCTACCGACGGTACCGAGACCCCTGTCTTCATCAATGGCCAGTGGCCATGGGAGTAGGGCTAGCCCTGAGTTCGCCACGTGGTAGAATTGCGCTGCTATAGTGGCTTTGCCACTGCATGCGCTCTTAGCTCAGTTGGTAGAGCAGGGGACTTTTAATCCCAAGGTCGAGGGTTCGACCCCCTCAGGGCGCACCACGAGAAACAGCAGGTCATGGCCTATGTGGCTGTGGCCTGCTTTTGCGTTGTGCCGGCGTTTGCAGGCAAAGAATTGCCTTGTCGTTTGTTTCAAGCAGAATTCTTTTCTCATACGCACTTGCCAGCCCACCCCATGCGGGCCTATAGTCGCGCATAGCAACGACAGCCGCGCGAGGCATCGCGCGCCACTTTTTTGAAGGGGTGACCAACGCATGATTTGCACTGCACGCAGCCATGGCACGGTCTCCCTTCGACGCCAGAACCGACGAATCAGCCCCGCGATGTCGCGCGCGCTGGCATAGGTTCTTGTCGTCCTACCCTTCACAAACAGTTCTAGACAAGGCACCCAGCAGCGCCCGGCACGATCGGGGGCTCTTCGTGACGCCGCGAAACAACCACGGCGCTCGTTTGTTCGCATGTCTGCAAGGGGTATCAAGGCCCAACAACAGAAAGGTGCACCAACATGGCTGAGAAGGAAAAGGTCGTCCTCGCGTATTCCGGTGGTCTGGACACGTCCGTCATCGTGAAGTGGCTGCAGGTCGAGAAGAACATGGACGTCATCGCCATCTGCGGCAACGTAGGCCAGGACGAGAAGGACCTCTCCTGGATCAAGCAGAAGGCCCTCGACATGGGCGCCATCGCTTCCGAGGCAGTCGACATGCGCGAGGAGTACGCTGAGACCATCGTGTCCAAGGCCATCTGGGCTAACGGCAAGTACGAGGGCATCTACCCGCTGCTCTCCGCGCTTTCTCGCCCCATCATCTCCAAGCACCTCGTGGACATCGCGCACGAGTACGGTGCCAAGTACATCGCTCACGGCTGCACCGGCAAGGGCAACGACCAGGTGCGTTTCGAGACCTCCATCCGCGCCCTCGACCCGTCCCTCGAGATCATCGCGCCAGTGCGTGAGTGGGATCTCACCACGCGTGACTCCGAGATGGAGTGGGCCAAGGCCCACGGCGTGCCCGTGCCCACCACCCACAAGAAGCCCTACTCCATCGATGACAACCTGTGGGGCCGCGCCATCGAGTGCGGCGTGCTCGAGGACACCTGGAACGAGCCGCCCTCGGACATCTGGACGATGACCAAGAACCCTGAGGACTGCCCCGCCGACCCCGAGACCGTGGTCATTGGCTTTGAGGGCGGCCTGCCCGTCTCGATCAACGGCGAGAAGATGTCGCTGCTCGACTGCATCATCAAGGCCAACGAGATTGCCGGTCGCAACGGCTTTGGCCGCATCGACATGATCGAGGACCGCGTCGTGGGTATCAAGAGCCGCGAGTGCTACGAGTGCCCCGCCGCTCTGCTGCTCATCCAGGCCCACCAGTCGCTCGAGACCCTGTGCCTCGACGCCGAGACCCTGAAGCAGAAGGCCAAGCTCGACGTCGAGTGGGCTTCCACGGTTTACCGTGGCCTCTGGTACTCGCAGAACCGTGAGGCCATCGACGCGTACAACGCCTACACGCAGAAGTACGTCACCGGCGAGGTTCGTATCAAGCTCTGCAAGGGTGGCCTGTTCGTCGACGGCCTGCGCTCGCCGTACAGCCTGTACGACTACAACCTGGCCACCTACGACGAGGGCGACACCTTTGACCACACGGCCTCCAAGGGCTTCATCACCATCCACGGCCTGCAGTCCAAGACCTGGTCTCGCGTCCAGGGCCCCGGCTCCAAGCTGCAGTAGGTTCGCTACCGGGTGGGACAGACTCGGCCCGCCCTAGAAGCATGTGGGAAGCGATGCCGCCGTCGGGAGCGCCCGGCGGCGGCTTTTCTACCAGCTCGTTTACGCGAGCTGTTGCGGTAAGCTAGCAGGCACACTGGCACGGTATCGAGAGGGGCACGCATGGCACTGTGGGGCGGTAGGTTCGAGAAGGGCGTCGATGCCTTCACTCAGGAGTTTGGCGCATCGCTCGAGGACGACAAGGCCATGGCGCAGGAGGACATCAGGGGCTCGCGCGCGCACGCCAAGATGCTGGCCAAGCAGGGCATCATCTCCAGCGACGATGCTGCGGCCATCGACGCTGGACTGGAGAAGATCTCGGGGGAGATTGCGAACGGCACCTTTGCCTGGGACGTTAACGACGAGGACGTCCACATGGCCGTCGAGAAGGCCCTCACAGCAGACATCGGTACGCCTGGCGCGCGCCTGCACACGGGCCGCTCGCGCAACGACCAGGTGGCGACCGACATCCGTCTCTACGCCAAGCGCCTCTGCGAGGAGCTTCTTGAGGGCAACGTCGAGCTGCGTCGCACTCTATTGAGTGTTGCCGAGAAGAACCTTGGCGTGGTGATGCCGGGGTACACGCACCTGCAACACGCGCAGCCAGTGCTCTTCTCGCACCACATGCTGGCGTACTTCTGGATGTTCTCGCGCGACTACACGCGTCTTGTCGCTGCCCGCACTGCAGCCGACGCCAACCCGCTGGGATCGGCTGCGCTTGCCGGCACCACCTATCCGCTCGACCGCGACTACACCACCCAGCTCCTGGGCTTTGACCACGCGATTCCCAACTCGATGGACGCCGTCTCGGACCGCGACTACCTGCTCGATCTTGACTACGCCTGTGCCGTGAGCATGATGCACCTCTCGCGACTGTGCGAGGAGATTGTCCTGTGGAGTAGCACGGAGTTTGGCTTCATCACACTCTCGGACAGCTACTCCACCGGCTCGTCCATCATGCCACAGAAGAAGAACCCCGACTTTGCCGAGCTCACGCGCGGTAAGACCGGCCGCGTCTACGGTGACCTCATGGCACTGCTCACTACCATGAAGTCGCTTCCGCTTGCCTACAACAAGGACCTCCAGGAGTGCAAGGAGGGCCCTGCGGATGCGGCTAAGACCTTGCTCGACTGTATGGCGATTGCCTCGGGGATGCTCGAGACCATGACCGTGAACGCCAATGTCATGCTTGCGCAGGCGGGCAAGGGCTTTACCGCCGCCACGGATGTTGCCGACTATCTGGCCAAAAAGGGTATGCCGTTCCGTGAGGCCCACGAGGTTGTGGGCAAGCTGGTGCTTTACTGCGAGAAGCACGGCAAGGGCCTTGAGGACCTGACGGCAGAGGAGTTCCAGGCCGCAAGCCCCCTCTTTGGGGATGACATTGCCCAGGACCTCGACCCTGCAGGTATTGCAAACGCCCGCGTGACCTATGGTGGTACGGGTGAGTCTGCCGTGCGTACACAGCTTGCCGAGGCCAAGGAGCGCCTGGCGGCAGACGAGCAACGATAAGACATATGGAAGTCAGACAGGACACGGGGCGGACGCGCTGGTGCGTACCTGCCCCGTGTCCTGTCTGCGTGAAAATGCCCTATCGAACGGAGTTTTGAAACTTGCCACATGAAAATGCTCTATAGAGCGGCCCTTCTAGAGGAATCATGCACCGAAGGTTTAATGGGAGCGATTTCAAACTAAGGAGCTCCGCCCGTGATACGGCTATGCCGCCATCCGGTTCGTCTTGTAGCTTGGTCGTTGCACCAAGCGGCGATTGTTGAGCCATCTGGTCTTAATGGGGCGCCGCTGAGGGGCTCACAAGGTCTTCGATTAACATTGACGCTAAAATGGCGTACAGTGAAGTAGAACATAAGTTCTGTTTCACTGTCTCTATCGACGGGAGGGCATATGGCAAGGAGCAATCTTAGCGAGGCCTTGCAAAAGGTCGTGCCTGCTGTGGAGCAGAGCGATTTCACAGGGCCGGGCTACCAACCGCCCATGCCTCCCAAGAGGTGGCCGTTCGATTTGGCAAGCTCTGCTAGGGTTATTGAGACGGCAATCTTGGTGGCGCTCTTCCTCATCTGCGAGTTCCCGGTCGGAATGTACTATTCTTCGCCCGATGCTTATGTCAAGGTAAATGAAACGCTCGACGCACAGAAGACTGGTGCCTTGGGGCTTGTCGCTACCACCACAACTGCATCTGTGGCGGTATCTGCCATTCCAGATGATGTGGGTACCCCCATCGCCGACCAGCTAGCAGACCTCTCGGGAAAGCTTGCAGTGGTCCTCGCCATCATCTATCTAGAGAAGTTTCTCCTTACTACGCTTGGGTTGGTGGGGCTTAGGATTTTTGTTCCCATAGGGATTTGCTTTGCAATTGGTTGGCTATGGACACATAGAGATTGGGGCCCGCGGCAAGTTTTGCTTACATGGGCGTTCAAACTCGTGGTGGTTGGCATTGCGCTGGTTACACTGGTCCCGGTGAGCGCCGCCATCACCACTGCCATCGACGAACAATACAAGACTTCTCTCGTGGCGGAAGAGACCGCCCAAGAGGCTGACGAGACAAGTGCCACTGTCTACGAGGAGAATGCCAATCAAGATGTCGAGCAGGACCAGAACATTCTCGAAATGCTTGGATCTGCCATTACAAGCGGGATTGACGCGCTTGCTTCCGGTGCCGCAGATGCGGCAAACGCCGTGGGCGAGCAGCTCAACAAGCTGATTGATGCAGTGGCTGTAACCATTGTGACATCGTGCCTGGTACCCCTTGCCGTACTTCTTCTCTACTTCTGGCTCATCAAGCTCCTTACCGGCGCAGACTTTACGGGCTACGTATCTAGGGCGCAAAATGCGGCGAGCTCATCTGTGCGCAAAGCTGACTCTGCCACACGCGCAGCTGTCAAGCAGCATCGTGCCTCCACACCCAAATAGACTGTCGCGGTAGAATCAAGGCACCAAAGACCTCGCTGCGAAAGGAACGCAGATGATCGATCGCTATACCCGTCCCGAGATGGGCCACATCTTCTCGCTGGAGAACAAGTATGCCATCTGGCAAGAGATTGAGGTCCTTGCATGCGAGGCGCAAGCTGAGCTTGGCAAGATCGGCATCACCAAGGAGGAAGCAGCCTGGATTCGCAATCACGCGGCCTTCGACAAGGACGAGGTCGACGCCATAGAGGCCGTCACAAACCATGATGTCATTGCCTTCCTCACTGATATGGGTCGTCACATCGATGCGGATGTTCCCGAGGGCAATCCCAAGCCCAGCCGTTGGGTTCACTTTGGCATGACCAGCTCGGACCTTGGTGACACCGCGCTGTGCTACCAGCTTGTCCAGGCCACAGACATCCTGCTTGACGACTGCAAGAAACTAGGCCAGATCTGCAAGCGTCGCGCCTTCGAGGAGCGCGAAACCCTCTGTGTTGGGCGTACCCATGGCATTCACGCCGAGCCCATGACCTTTGGCATGAAGTTTGGCAGCTGGGCCTGGGAGCTCAAGCGCGACTACGACCGTCTCAAGGATGCACGTGCAAACGTAGCTTTTGGCGCCATTTCTGGCGCGGTGGGCACGTACAGCTCCATTGATCCCTTTGTTGAGGAGTATGTCTGCGAGCACCTTGGCCTGGTGCACGATCCGCTCTCCACGCAGGTCATCTCGCGCGACCACCATGCCTACCTCGCTGGCGTCCTTGCCACCACGGCGGCCACGTGCGAGCGCATTGCTACAGAGATTCGCAACCTCCAGCGCACCGACACCCTTGAGGTGGAGGAGCCCTTCCGCAAGGGTCAAAAGGGCAGCTCGGCAATGCCGCACAAGCGCAACCCCATTACTGCCGAGAAGGTCTGTGGTCTTTCTCGCGTGGTAAAGGCCAACGCTCAGGTTGCATTTGACAACGTGGCACTGTGGCACGAGCGCGACATCTCGCACTCCTCGGCCGAGCGCGTTGCCCAGGCAGACAGCTTTATCGCGCTTGATCACATGTTCCAGTGCCTCATCCGCATTGTGGACGGGCTGATGCTCTACCCGCAGCGCATGCTGGCTAACCTTAACAAGACTCGTGGCCTCATCTACTCGAGCAAGGTCCTGCTCGCCCTTGTAGAGACTGGCATCACGCGCGAGGAGGCTTACAAGATCGTGCAGGACGACGCCATGGCCACCTGGCATGAGGTGCAGGACTGCACGCCGGGTACGTCGTTCAAGGACAAGCTGGCCGCGGACAGCCGCTGCACGCTCACCCCGCAGCAGCTCGATGCAATCTTTGACCCGCAGAGCTTCCTTGTACGCAAGGACGTGGTCTTCGATCGCCTGGAGAAGCTCGAGTTCGAGTAGGCGGTTGGGCTAGCGCCTTTCTCGCGCGCTGTATATGAGCAAGAAGAAGGAGGTCCATGTTCCACTATGACTTTAGGCCGCGGGGCGTCTGCTCGCAGGCCATCCACGTTGATCTGAGCGATGACGGTTCTACCATCGAGGGCGTCACCTTTGAGGGCGGCTGCAACGGAAACCTTAAGGCCATCGGCAAGCTGGTCAAGGGCCGGCCTGTCGACCAGATTGCAGACACCCTTGAGGGCAACACCTGTGGTCCCCGTCGTACGTCCTGTGCAGATCAGCTGAGTCACGCCCTCCGCGAGGCCCAGGCTGCCGCACGCGCCTAGAGGTTCGACGTGCTGGGACACCGTCATAACAGCGTATCCCGTCATGCTGGCATCTCTCGGCGCTCGTTCTTCAAGACCGGCGCTGTGGCTGCGTCTGCCGCCGCGACCGTTGGCGTTCTTGCGGGCTGCACCAATACCGAGCAGGATACCAATGACACGGCCGAGCCCGTCAATGTCTCTGAGGACACGGGCACAAGCGTTCTCGACACCTTCACCTCGGTTGATCTGCCCTACTCTGCGAGTAACGAGTGGACGCTGCCCTTGGGCAACGTCCTCCATCCTGCCGAGGGCGTGTGGCTTCCCGTTACCACTGCTGGCGCCTCTGCCAATCCAATGGTGGTGGCCTCGGCCTTTTCAACCTCTTCGGGCGAGCTCAAGGAGGTTGTACCTAAACCCGTCACGGGCACTACGACCTCGGTGATTTACAGCGTTGCCTGCTCGGACTCGGTTTACGCATGGGTAGAGCTGGACATGATTTCCCGCGCGTGGAGCCTCTTTGCCTCAGCGTTCTCGAACGGCGCCCTTACGGGAGAGACCAAGACCCTCTGGCAGGCAGACTCCGACTGGGACCCCGCTCCCGTTGCCTGCAGCGGGACCTCGGTTATCTGGCAGGTACAGCCTTCCGCTTCTGGCTCAAAGACCGCTGAGACTTCTTACTGCTATCTCTGGACCGTGGGCTCCTCCGATGCCCAAGCCGTCGTGGAGTCTCCGGGCCGCTTTGCCACATCGCCTACGGTCTGTGGCGACTGGGTTGTTCTTGCGCCCCGCGTGCGTGCAAGCGAGGGAACCTACTACGGCGTTACTGCCTATACCATCGGTGACGGTCTTCAGACCAAAGTGGACCAGCTGGTAATGCCCGCCTCGGTGAAGCCCTTCCGTGCCTGCCGCATGGGCGAGAAGTTCGTTGTCTCCGTCGAGGCAAACTACAGCTCTGGCGGTCTTCTCGGCAACATGGGTACCTACATTGGGTTAAGTGACGGGAGCGACTTCCTCTATCTCTCTCGCGAGCCTTTCGAGTGCGCCGCCGCCGGCAAAAACGGCGTCTACTTCATCAAGAGTCGTTCTTCCTACATTGTGGTTAACGCCGCGGACCAAACGTACAGCGTGCTCTCCTCGGTTGACAGGAGCGTGGACTATGGTGAGTACCCGGCGCGCGTTGGCGAGTGCAACACCTTTGTGACATTCTCATCGGTCAAGGATGCTACGACCGGCTACCCCGCTTCCGTAATTGTGAGAACCTTCCCCCTATAGCTTGGTTGGACTTAGGGCCTAGTGGGGTACACTACTATGGAACTAGTGTGGAAACGGTGGGTTTATCTAATCACCGAGTACATCTAAGCATAAAGGAGGCCGCATGGCTTCGGACGAGAAGAAGATTCTGCTGGTAGAGGACGAGAAGGCAATCCGCGACGTCGTGGCTGCCTACCTCGATCACGAGAACTATATCGTGCGTGGCGTCGGCGACGGCCAGAGCGCCGTCGAGGAGTTCGAGAAGCACTCGTTCGACCTGGTGATTCTCGACCTCATGCTTCCCAAGCTCTCTGGCGAGCGCGTATGCCGTGCCATCCGTGAGACCTCTAACGTGCCTATCATCATGCTCACCGCCAAGGGCGAGGTCGAGGACCGCGTTATTGGCCTTGAGCTTGGTGCTGACGACTATCTCATCAAGCCCTTCTCGCCGCGTGAGCTCATCGCCCGCGTGCGCGCGCTGCTGCGTCGCGCCCACACCGAGACCGAGCCTCAGCTCGAGGTCCTGGACTTTGGGGACCTGGTAATCGACATCTCTGGCCACAAGGTCATGGTCGAGGGCAAGGAGGTTGACCTCACCGCCTCCGAGTTCAAGCTCCTCACCACGCTGGCTCGCTATCCCGGTCGCGTCTACACCCGCATGGAGCTGGTCGAGAAGGTCCTCGGCTATGACTTCGAGGGCTATGAGCGCACCATCGACTCCCACGTCAAGAACCTGCGCGCCAAGCTGGGCGATGATCCGCGCAACCCGCGCTGGCTCTACACCGTTCACGGTGTGGGCTATCGCTTCGAGGCTCCTCAGGCCGATGACAAGGCCAAGGCGGCCAAGGCCAAAACCGAGTAGGAGGCCAGCGTGGCCTCACATGGACCAAGCAACGAACGCGCGGCCGGTGGTGGTTCTGGGGCCACTGCGGGCCGCGGCTCGTTTAACACGATAAAGCCGGATCCCAAGCACAGCTGGACCTACTCGACCAAGCTGGCCATCTCGTTTGCGCTTACCGCCGTCATGACAGCAGCCATCTTCGTAATGGTCCTAGCGGTGGTATGGGAAAGCCAGTTCAAGGCGTATACCAGGAGCAATATGCAGTCGCTTGCCCAATCGACGGCAGATACGCTTGCCATTGGGTATGACACGGCCGGAAGCTGGACGCCAGAGGTTATCGCCAACGCGTCCTCCTTCTCGGTCTCCTCGCCAGACGTTGGGCTCCAGGTACTCGACGCGGACGGCAACATCATCTACGACGACACGCTGGGAATGTCTCGCCATGGCGATTCCGGCGTTACCACCACGGGGACAAGTACGGTGCCCACGGCTTCGGAGTCTGTAGTGACGGCCAGCGTGGTTGACTCCGAGGGAGAGATGGTGGGTACGGTGCGGCTGTGGGCCTTTGGCTCGGACGCACTTCTCACCTCCTCAGATGCCAAGTTCCGCGAGAGTTCCTACGGCGCCATCGCCGCGGCTGCCGCCATTGCCGTGGTGCTTGCGGTGATTATTGGCTATTTTGTCTCCCGCTCGCTCACCAAGCCCATCCAGCGGATTACACGCACTGCCTCGCAGATTAGAAACGGTGACCTCACCGCTCGCACGGGCGTGCGCGGCACGGACGAGATTGGCCAGCTAGGCGAGACCTTTGACGACATGGCTACCTCGCTCGAGAAGGACCTCAAGCTCGAGCACCGCCTTACCAGCGACGTTGCACACGAGCTGCGCACGCCGCTCATGGCCATCCTTGCAACTGTCGAGGCCATGCAGGATGGTGTGCTGCCAGCAGACGACGAGCATCTGGAGACCCTTGCGTCCGAGACGCGACGCCTCTCTCGCCTTGTCGACGCCATGCTCAAGCTCTCTCGCCTCGAGAATGGCACAACCGAGCTCAAGGTGGAGCGCACCGACGTAGTCTACCTGGTCAAGAGCCTTGTGAGCTCCCAGCACCAGCTCTTCCACGAGAAGGGCTTGCACCTGCGCTTCAAGGACGATACGGCCCACGGCGAGTGCCAGGCGGACGTTGACCCAGACCTCATACGCGAGGCTGTGGTCAACCTCATGAGCAACGCCATGCGCTATACGGACGAGGACGGCTGGGTTGTTGTCTCGGTTGGTTCGGACCACTCGGACGCTATCATCTCGGTGCGCGACACGGGCATTGGCATTGCCAAAGAGGACATCCCACAGACCTTCTCACGCTTCTGGCGCTCGGATGTGAGCCGCGAGCGCGTCTCGGGCGGCCTGGGCGTGGGACTCTCTATCACCAAGGAGATCGTGGACCGGCACAACGGCACCATTTCGGTTGATTCAGAGCTAGGCAAGGGCACCACGTTCACCATCCGCGTGCCTCTCAACCGCGGGCGGCGCAATCTCAAGCAGGCGTTGCAGGAGAAGCAACAGGAGAAGTAGGGGTTACTGCGACAGAGGCGCTCTGATGTGCTCGACTTCTGCAGGCGTGCGCTACACTACTCACTGCGTGCCTGACCAGCGGGCGCATCATCAACAGGAAACGAGGTCTATCGTGGCAGACATTGAGCTTCGCCCGGATTCTCATGGCAAGGTCCGCGACATCTATGATTGCGGGGATGCCCTGCTCATGGTTGCGTCGGACCGCATTAGTGCGTTTGACTACATCCTTCCGGATGAGATTCCCTACAAGGGCGAGATTCTCACGCGCATCTCGGCCTTCTGGTTTGAGCGCTTTGCTGACCTCATGCCCAACCACCTGATCTCGATGGACGTCGCCGACTACCCCGCAGAGTACCACTGCTACGCAAGCTACCTTGTCGGCCGCTCCATGCTGGTCAAGAAGGCAAAGACCATCCCCATCGAGTGCATCGTGCGCGGGTATCTCACCGGCTCAGGCAAGAAGACCTATGACGCCAACGGTACCGTCTGCGGCATCAAGCTTCCCGGTTGCCTGGTGGAGGCGTCCAAGCTCCCTGAGCCCATCTTTACCCCGTCGACCAAGGCGGCCCTGGGCGACCACGACGAGAACATCTCGTTTGAGCGCTGCGCCCAGATCGTGGGCGAGGAGACCGCGGCCCAGCTGCGCGACGCCTCTCTCGCCATTTACAAGGCGGCTGCCGAGTACGCGGCCACGCGTGGCATCATCATTGCCGACACCAAGTTCGAGTTTGGCTTCATTGACGACAAGCTTACGCTTATCGACGAGTGCCTCACGCCGGACTCCAGCCGCTTCTGGCCGGCCGAGGGCTACCAGCCTGGCCGCGTCCAGCCCAGCTACGACAAGCAGTACGTGCGCGACTGGCTCAAGGCCAACTGGGACATGACCGGCGAGCCTCCCCACCTGCCCCACGACGTCATCGAGGGAACGTCCAGCCGTTATCAGGAGGCGTTCCAGATTATCACCGGTCACGAGTTCGAGCCCATGAAGGAGTCCCATGTCTCTGCGTGATACCATCGACGCCGCCCGTAAGGAGGCGCAGGAGGCCGGTGGCCTGACCGGCAACGTTAAGCCAGCCGCCGACGCCAAGGCCGAGAAGCCCGAGCGTGGCGCAAAGGCCGAGAAGTCTGGAAAGGACGAGGCCGAGAAGCGCGACCCCATGACCACCAGGAGCTATCGCAGCTCGGCGGCCGGTGCCAAGCCTAGCCGTGAGGCCGCCTCGACGGTTCGTGCGGCGTCTTCCAGCTCCTCCGCAGGCATGGGCGGAATGGGCGGCGGCCTCTTTGGTGGAGGCGGCACGCCTGCGCAAAAGGAGGCCCGCAAGGAGGAGAAGCGCAAGCAGCGCGAGGAGGAGGATTTCCGCCAGCGCGGCTACGATCTTATCCTTCGCACTAATGAGGAGTACCGCAGAACCGACCGTACCTGGTGGATTCTTATTGGCGTTGGCTTTGGCATGACCATTGTCTCTCTGATTCTGGTATGGGCGTTCCCGGCCGACAGCACCAACTACCAGACTATCGTGGGCATTGCCTCGGTGGCGTCGCTGGTGCTTGCGTATGGTCTGATCATTGGCGCCTTTGTGTACGACTGGCGCGTGCGCCGGCCCGTCCGAAAGGCCGCCGAGCGCAAGGTCGCCGGGTACAGCGACAAGAAACTTGCCGAGCTCTTCGAGGCCGAGCGTCGTCGCGAGAACGCTGCGCAGGCGGCGCGCCAGGCCGAGAAGGAAGCGGCAAAGCAGCGTCGCGCCAACAAGAAGAAGTAGGCTTGTGCCATGGCATACGCCGTTTGTCGATGGTAGAATGTCTTCTCGCACGCCCTCGTAGCTCAGGGGATAGAGCACAGGTTTCCTAAACCTGGTGTCGGCCGTTCGAATCGGCCCGGGGGCACCAGCATTATCGCAGGCCAGGGCCTTTAGAGGTTCTGGCCTGCTTGCTTTTTGTGTCGGCGCGCCAGGTACGAAGCCGTGCGAGAAGCGCGCCTGCTGGAATCGCCGCTTCTTACTTGCAAGAATTGCCCTTCGCGCGAGATTTTGCCGCCCGAAGGGCCGTTTTGTACGTGATTGCTTCGATGGCGCTCTCTCCGGCGCCGTTTTCTCGCCGGAGGGCGAGTTTCCGCAGGAGGGCGTGGGCTCGCAATCCCCCCCCTCGGCGTCATGCGCCTCCCTACGGCTGGTACCGCATGAGCGCTACACTCAAACCATCACCGTGCCGTCACCCCACAACCGCTGGTGAAGGGGGAACCATGTTTAGCCCGTTTCGCGACGAGCAAGGTCGGCCCAAAGCGATTGGCGATGTGACCTGGGAGGACCTTGCCCAACTCTCGGATCTTGAGGAGGGTTTTGCCCTGGAGTTCAAGCAGACCTTTGGGCCTAGCGTGCGCCGGAAGATTCCTAAGATTATTGCGTCGTTCTCCAACTCGCGCGGCGGCTGGCTGGTGATTGGCATCGCGGATGACTCTCGAGAGGTTGTTCCCGTGCCCCGGGGCACCTCAGACGTTAGCCAGGTGATAGGCGAGCTCTGCCGCCGTCACGTCTCGCCAGCACCGCACTTTGAGGTTCGCTTCCTAGCGGACCCATCGGATGACAATTGCGGCGTAATTCTGGTGCGTATTGACGAGGGGGATTTCCCGCCATACGTTGCTGACGGTATCGTCGAGATACGCGAGGGCTCGACCTCTGGTCCGGCGGACGGAACGGCGCTGGTAGATCTCTACGATCGCGCGACAAGCCGACGCCTGGACGTGCGCCGCTTCTGCCGCCGGACGGTCTACTATCCCATGGCAGATGACGCGGCAGACCCCGTTGCCCTCTTTGACCTCTACCTCTTTAGGCTCGGTCCAGAGGCCGAGGAGGTCAATTCCCGCGCAAGCATCAACGAGGGTGCCGCTGCAATGCGCGCAGCCTTCGATTGCTACGGGATTGGCTGCCGCATCCAGCACGCGCACGACAGCCTGGTGTTTAGAACTTCTCAGCGAGACGAGACGGTCGTTGCGCATTCGGCAATCGAGCTTTTTCCCAACGAGTCAATGAAGCTCTCGGTTCCCGCCGTGATGGTCACGGGGGAGGAACGCGAGCAGGCCCTGCGATCGCTCTCCCAACGCACGCTCTTCTCGCCGCGGCCAGATGCGCGCCTGATGGACGCTACGGCTACGCTCCGTCGTGTGACTAGAATGGCGTCTCTGCTTGATCGCTACGTTCGCCTGCGCGGGCTGTCCTGGCGAGAGTACGCGGTGGCCTATGAGCTCGAGCACATGGCCGGGGTTACGCTGTGGTCGAAAAATGAGACGTACCTCAACTACGCGGCATGCCATGGTGTGCTGTACTGCGCGACCACTGACTGCATCTCGCGCGTTCGCTACCTCGACGATGACGCGCACGAGACGTTCCGCGCGCGTCAGTTTGCGGGCAGTCACTTCTTCGAGGCATGTGGCCTACCGCTTGGCTCTCCCGATCCCGATGACGTGGAGCTGGTGAACGCCCTACTCAGCACCAGCGGGGAACGGTAGGGGAGAGACCCAAGACGGCGTTGCGCTCAGCACTGCCTGCGTGGCTGCCTTGGTTGGCACAGCGTCGGACCCACGTACCTTACAACTATGGAGCAACAAACCTTGCAATTGTGGAACTTGCTACCCTGCAATCTAGGAAGCTTCTGGGTGAAGCACGACTAGCTCTCTTGCCGGATAACCGCCCGAACGAGAACTACGCACGGTCGAGTGCTGGCCTCATAGACAACTGAGCTTTTTCTCGCCTCGCTCCTTACCGTGCGTAGTTCCTTGCATTTCTCGCCTCCTTTGCCGATCCTGGATGCATGTGCACCCCGCAATTGGTAGTGCAATAACCGCAACTCCCCTAGGAGCAAACATGCTGAAGCCAGGGCTATACGAGCAGACCATTAGCCAAGCGCTCAGAGGCGAGATCAACGAGGCGTCTTCCGTGCAAGATATCTCTGAGGGGGACATCGATTCCGCCGAGGCATCTCGTATCCTCTCGGCATATGTCGAGAAGGCCGTGCGCCAGTCGCTTGATGGGGTTAGCGGGAGAGACGCTCTTCAACGGCAGGTGCAGATCGTCAATTCGATCATCAAGAATATGGCGGAGAGCGTTTCGCCAGACGACCCCGAGCTAGGGTCTGCCATTGCCGCCGACGAGGTTGACTCGCGGGCAAAGCAGCTGCTTTCAGTTAAAGACCGCATGAACTCCGTTGGCCCTGCGACAGGGCGAGCGCTCAGCTTTGTGAGGCCGGACACCTCGGTCGCCAGAACCTCGCTCTTTACGGGATCTGCTCACGAGCCTCAGCTCTACACCGAGCTCAAGAAGGAGATCGAATCGGCGGATCAGATTCTCATGCTCGTCTCGTTTATCAAGTGGAGTGGGCTTCGTCTCATCATGGACGAGCTGCGCGCCTTTGCCAGCCGTGGGGGAGAGCTCAAGGTAATCACGACGAGCTATATGGGCGCAACCGACCCCAAGGCGGTTACTGAGCTGGCCAAGCTGCCCGGGGCTCAAGTGAAAATCTCCTATGACACGTCACGAACCAGACTGCATGCCAAGGCGTATGTCTTTAGGCGCGAGACTGGCTTCACCACAGCGTACGTAGGATCTTCCAACCTCTCGAACCCTGCCATTTCTAGTGGGCTGGAGTGGAACGTAAAGATCAGTCGCGCTGACCAGCCGGACACGCTCAACAAGGTTGAGGCAACGTTTGAGACGTACTGGAACCAACCGGAGTTTGAAGACTATTCGCCCGACGATCAGGCAAAACTTGTGGCGGCCATCCAGCATGAGAAGGGTCGTGACTCGCAGCAGGGATTGGGAGCCGTAAGTTACTCGTTCGACATCACTCCCTATCCCTACCAGCAGAGAATCCTAGACAAGCTCGAGGCAGAGCGCGAGGTTCGCGGATGCTGGCGCAACCTCGTGGTGGCTGCAACTGGTACCGGAAAGACGGTCATCGCTGCCTTCGACTACCGCAACTACTGCAAGCGGTATAACGGCGGTCGACCGGCGCGGCTGCTCTTCGTGGCGCACAGAAGGGAGATCCTTGAGCAGTCGATTGCCTGTTTCAGGGGGATTCTCCACGACCAGAACTTTGGCGATCTGTTTGTGGGCAACTACAGCAGACCGGATAGCCTCGAGCACCTGTTTGTCTCGATACAGACGATTAACTCTCGCAGCCTTACAGGCCTCATCGCCCCCAACTACTATGACTACATCATTGTCGACGAGATACATCACGGTGCTGCCGAGTCCTACCAGGCCCTGCTGGAGCATTTCACTCCAAAGGTGCTGCTCGGCCTGACGGCCACCCCAGAGCGAGCCGATGGCAAGAGCATTCTCCCGTGGTTTGGTAATCGCATTGCGGCTGAGATTCGCCTTCCCGAGGCAATCGATCGCAAGCTGCTGTGCCCGTTTAGCTACTTTGGCGTTACCGATGACACGGTTGATCTAACGTCGGTCAAATGGAGCCGCGGAGGTTATGACGAGAGTGACCTCGAGCGAGTCTACGTGTTCGAGACCGAGAATGCGAAGAAGAGGGCTCAGCTGGTAGCCCGCTCTGTCGAGAAGTACGCGACGGACATAGATCGCATGCATGGCATCGGCTTTTGTGTGAGCAAGGCTCATGCCAAGTTCATGGCCGAGCAGTTCTCTCGTTTTGGGATTCCCTCGATTGCGTTGACGTCTGATTCCACGCAGGAGGAGCGTGCGTCTGCACGAACGGGGGTGCGGACGATTCCTTGGACGGCCTAGGCGGCCATCCCCATAGACTCACG